>CAZBDV010000001.1:0-234496 GCA_964490765.1 uncultured Candidatus Cloacimonadota bacterium
CACAAGTTACAGCTTGACACCAAACACTATGCATATAGACTACCGGAGACAGATAAGCGTTACGAAAACGCGTTACAGCTTGACACCAAACACTATGCATATAGACTAATGCAGAGACACAATAGCTGAAGGAGATAGTTACAGCTTGACACCAAACACTATGCATATAGACTGGATCTGCAATGCCAAAGATTACGCAGAGGGTTACAGCTTGACACCAAACACTATGCATATAGACTATGGGCGTCGTAACAGTCTTATTAGCAGACAGTTATGACGCTCAGGTCTTAGATCATTAATCTTTAGCAAAGAATATCAATTATTCGTTAATGCCTGATCAATTACAAAAGGAACTCCTGAAAAAAGTCGAACGGATAATGCATCGCTCGCTGATGATATTAAGATCAACGCTATTGATATCATAGAAAACGACAATATGATTCTTTCCGGCACTTTAAAAGCAGCAGTCAATACCAAAACGAGAAAACAGTTAAAATTATCGTTTAGGTCAACGAGAAAACATTTTACGGTAAGTATCTGCACGAAGGCATTAAACCCCATATGCCGTCGATCGCTCCGATCAGAGAGTGGGTCAGAAGAAAAGGCATTGCCAAAAATAACATTAGAAGCGCTTGGGAGGAGGCAAAAAAGATAAGAAGGAAGGACCGTCCCAAAAAAGCCGATATTGAAAGTAGGGCCATCAGATCAGCTGCCTGGGTAATCGCTATAAATATGAAAGAAAAAGGAAGAGACCCTAATCCCTTCCTCAAATTAGCGGTTGAAATGACCCTAAAAAAACTATCTACACTAGACTGATTGCATCTTTCTATCCGCCCTGTCCTCTTTATTAACAGCCTCCATTAACCAACCGATAAACTCCTCCACCCGGCTCGAAGACATCCCCTTTACTCCACGTATGTATTTCCAGCTGTTTTGGGTCAACTCATTGTCTATCCTCCGGACATCACTTTTTTGCTCGTCCTTAAACAGCCCTGCCATCCAGAGAGTATGGATCTTGAACCTGCCTATCATCGCGAGTTCGGTTTCTATATCGTATTCATCTTCTATTATATCCCCGGTTATCGTTCTATAATCCCAGAATGGATCATCCTTAGTTTCCATTCCGTATAGGATTTCCTCAACTGTGAATCCCAGGTCAAAAAACAATTTCTTTTCTCTCTTCATAATCGTTCCTCCCTTTTTAACTGGATAGCCCTTAAAGACTTGATTTGCCTGGATAAAATATCCCTCTCATAAGTCATGTCCTGACTGATTATTTTTTTTTGCTACTCAGGTCGACTATTGTCAGTAGATATCTTTTACCTAATTTGCCCGTACTGTGTTGCCTTAAACAATACAAATGCAGGTTTTTACAGCCTGGATCAATAATCCCTGCCCAGCTCTTCTTATATTGTCTTCTATACTCCTGTTGTATTCTTCGATCGTCTTTTTCCCTGACTGTGCTTTCCAGTCTGAGATCATCAATCTTCAGTAAAGAGCATCAATTGATCGGGAGAGGTTTTTGATTTTTTCTTTTCTCTGTTATAAAGATGGATGATATCTCCGAACTGTTTGTCGGTAAAAAGAATGATACTCACTTTACCTTTATCAGGGATGTTTCGTTCGATTTTTTTTCTTATACTGGTAGTTTTTTCTCTAACACCGCAATACTTGGCATAAACGGAGAATTGACTCATCAGAAATCCTTCATTTTCCAAAAATTTTCTGAATTTAGCAGCAGCTCTTCTGTCGTCTGCTTCTACAACAGGGAGGTCGAACATAACCATCATCCACATAAGTCTGTATCCTGAAATCATAATCATTCTAAGATTGGATATTTCAGCAGATTGTTGTTAATCCTGTAAGAATAAGCCAGATCATTCACAATTGCAGTGATACAGGTTTTGAGTCGCACCTTCTTATTGTCTGATATTATCTGCTTGTCCAGTATTGAAATGAGATTTCTCTTATTTTCCGGGACTAGATCTGATTTTTCGTTCAAGTTCATCATTTGAACGATTTCATCTACAAATGGCCTGTATGGCTCCAGAAGGTCATCAGCAAGGCAGAAAGGGTTCATCAGGTTTTTGTGATGAATTCCCAGTTCCGGCAACATTCCTGCAGCTGTAATATTCTGACAGAATGCAGCTCTGATTATCGCATATCCATAATTGAGATGAGCATTTATCCCGGGTTGATCGAAATCTCTCTTGAAAGATTGGCCGAAGAGTCTTTTCCAGTATAAGCGAGCAGATATCGATTCTACATATTCACTATCTCCAGGTTTAACTCTTTCGGAAAGGAGGGCAATATCACGATAGTTCCTGCCGAGTTTTTGTAGTAAGGTAGCTTGATTTAAAACTTTGGCTCTGATGATAGTCTGCCAGATTCTCTTTTTCAGGGTTAATCTGGCTGAAATTTGACTCTGGATTCTCTCTTTTCGATAGACATTTTCACTGTTAGCCTGTAAAATCCCTATAGGAACAGCATTACTACCACATATTACAAGTGGTATGTTCAGATTACACAATCTGATAAGTGTCCGATTTGATAGAGCTGCTCCATAAGAATTCATGATTATACAGTCTATGTCATCGAGTGGTATTTTCTCTTCATTACCGTTATCTTTGAGGAGCAAAAAGCCACTTCTGACAGAGAGAGATATTCCTGATTTTGAGATCTCCAGAACTGACATTCCTATCTCTCCGCTCCTGGATCGTGAAGACGCCCTGTGATATCTATCCCTGCTTTAGCAGCTTTTTTCAGGTGGAGCTGGTTAACCGAAAAAGCTTCACCAATATCTTCTTTCCCTTTGTCTTTTTTAGAAACATGTAATTCTCTCAGATAAATAATACCCGATGAAGTCATCTTTCTAATTCTTCTCAGTTCTCTTTCTCCTTCCTTGTTAGTAAAGGCAATCACATCATTCTTATAGATTCTCATTATCAGTTTACCTTTAGGATATAGTTGTTTCCATTCCGGCAAAAAACCGGGCTGATGTGCATTATAGCTGTTGATTACTTCTATTTGCCATTTACATTTGTCATCTTCAGGATCAGGGCAATAGATCTCAGCATAGAGGTTTTCTGCTGATGAATAGTACTTATAGATTTTTCCGTGTTTATCCTTAACGGGCACCATAGTTTTCAGATCTTTCTTGAAGAGCATTTTGACTTTTTTAACGTTATTATCGTCGGCCCATCCTCTCAACAAATCTTTGAAGTCAAGATTCCTCTCTTTAGCAGAATCAATTAGTTCAGCCAGTGCTTTACGAATCTCAGGAGAGACTATATTCTCGATATCTTTCTGCTTTACATCATATATATCCTTTCTCAGTGAGAACAGCCCGAATTTTGAGTTTTGGGAATCAATATCAAAAAGATTATAAGCAGTCTCCTCAGTCAATGGACCGGCAGTTTGTGTTCTCTTTCTCAATTTAGCCGGATTTGGATGGTCTGGTTTATAAGATACCTTTATGTTTTTGAGCTTCTTTTTCATCGTGTTATAATCAAAGCCTTCGTAGGGTAAGCCGAGTCCTTCAATAAATCTCTCTTTCGAATTTTTTACTGTCGAGGCATATCTCTTTATAAATGATCTTGTCGTCAGGGCTATGACAAAAGCATCAATTGCATGGTGACGATGGTCTCTTCTCTCTTTTTTGTCTTCGATATCTGAGAGGAGTTTGTTCAGTCCCCACCTTCTTCTTAACTCACTGGTCAGTTTACCAGTAACAGGAATGACATTATCCTTACCTGCTACATACTGCAGGTATTTTTTGGCGCTACGTGACATATATCTGGTGTCATTCAACATTCTGGCTAATACTTGATCTTCATCAGCAAATCTCTCCATAGCGTTGTCGAGGAATCTCCATCGTTTGTTAGGTGGTAATTCGAGTGCTCTCTGGCTTATCTCCTGCCAGTTATAACCATCGTTACTATCCCCGAATGCTTCGAAGGGGCTTCTTTCGCCTTTGTATCTGTTGGCATCACGATGGGAGACTGTCTTATTAGGTATTCCATCATCGTATGTATGTGATTTAGGGAGTATATGTTCAATTTCGTATTCAGGGCTGAAGAGTTCAGATTGTGATATCTGTTTTCCAGTGTAGACGCAACAACGTTTCAACGGATCTTTGTTCAATTCTTCCCAGAGCTTGTATTTAGTGCGGTTCTCATAGTTATTTGCTATCCCGAGTTCTGCAAGTTCACGTGCTATTCTTATGTTCTGTTTCTCATTTTCACTTCTTATCTTATCAAGTTTTTCTTTATCTTCTCTGGAGAGTTTTATCTCCCTGGCCAGTTCGATGTTTATCTCTTCTGGTGCTCCGTATCTCTTTGTCAGAGTGTTAATCAACTTTCTTAACTGGTTGAGTGCTATATGGACGGTAGGGTTATTTATTCTGCCATATTTGTCAGCGTTACTATCATGAGATATGCGTTGCAACTGGATAGCTTCTCTTTTAAGTAGTTCGCCATAATAGGGAAGATTACCTTCATCGAACACTACTCCGGGATAATCATCACTATGTTTGTATCCAACTACTTCGCAGGCTTCGGAATACATCAAGCCTTTACGCATCAGAGGAAGGATCCTGGAGATTGCTTTCTGGCTGATACTGGCGTATCCATCGGGGAGATTAATATCCATAAAGGCATCTGCCAGAACTGGTGTAAGGTTAAGCCAGTTTAGTTGCTTCAGTTCACGAATTGTTATCTCATCATCCTGGTCGAGGGTAAGGATTTCGATGATTCTAGCCTGATCTTCGAGAGAAAGCTTTTCCCAGACTGGAGCGATGATTTCATTTTTCAGCATTCTGTTGTTGACATCATTTCCTTTTAAATCCTTTTTTCGGTCACTTTCGATGTTAAAGATATAATCAGGAGCGATTTTTTTATCGAGGATTTTTCTTCTTAAGCTGGCAAGAGAAGCCTTGGTCACAGTATTCAGATGATTGAATATAATTTCTTTCTGCTCAGGTGTTAACTCCTGGGTACTCGAGTCGAAAATATGAACCAGTCTCAGATTGTTAACATCCTGTCGGATCCTGAATTCCTGAAAGAAAGGATTTGCTTTAGCACATCTCTTCTCGTCCGGTTCGAGATAACAACTTCCAATCAGTGGTGGTTTCATAGGAAGCTGGAAGAAGATGATATTGTGGATTTTCTCTTTTACTATATCAGTCAGACAGTTGTGATACTCAGCCTGTTTATCGTAGATCAAATCGAACTCGTGTTCGATCATATCCCGAGTAGGAAAAATGCGATCCTCTTCACTTAGTCCGGTTTTGTACTGGAATCTCAAAGGATTCTTCATATGTTGTTTATCTTTCTCCAGGTCTCGATTTTTTAACCAGAGATATTCTCCTACAGTCCGAGAGTTATGCTTTGCCAGTTGTTCTTTGAGATTCTTTATTGCTTCAGTAAGTTTGTTACTATCGCTGTCTTTTGAAAGCGTCTTTTTATTACTCTTGAAGCCTCTCCTTTTAGCTAAATGTATCATTGCTCTGGCAAACTCTTCGATAGAAATTTTTTCATCAAGAGCCCTTTTTCTGATTTCATAAGGATCTTTCATAAGCAACTGGTCTCGTAGACGTCTGTCTGCAGGCAGAAAATTAACTTCATCAAGATAGTTCCAGAGTCTTTTTAATCTGCTTTGATAACGGTCTAGATTACGCCGTATTCCGCGGTATGATCTTCGTTTCGCACTAAGTGGTTCCTTACTCTTGTCTTCTCTTCCGTCAGGAAAAATTCTGACACCCATGTTAATTACATCCAGAGGCTTGTTATCATTGTCTAATTCCAGCATGCACCAGCCCAGGGAAGTAGATCCCATATCCACACCAAGGCGATATTTTTTTTTCATTTTTTTCTTGACTCCCTGTAATGTTTTTTTACTATGACTTTGTAAGCCTTATTACAAAAAAGCTTAATGGTGTCAAGCTGTCAATAAGGTTTTAAACCATCAAATGCGGTTGAGGACTTGTTCCTCAACCGCTTTTTTATAGGTAAATCAATCGAAAACTAGAAAGTGAGAGGGAATTGTTAATCAACTAGAGGGGAGCATCGTAGTCGGCTCAGGCTGACTACGGGAGTGCTCAGAAGTTATAGAAATTTCAGGTTTAACTATTGGAGCGTGTGAGAGTGAGATAGAGAAATATTTCTATTGCTAAGGAAATAATCAGGAGTATTTTATAGATGAAGTTGTCATACTGGATAACAACGAATAAGGAGAGGAAAATGAAGAGATTTAGTTTTATAATAACGCTTGTTGTTCTATTGATTGGTGCTTATACACTGATGGCTGCTGATATAATGGAGAAAGCGAAAGAAAATGCTCCAGAGAAACTATCAGAAGTCAGTGAAGCAGTTCAACCCCGTCTTCAGGGTCGTGAACTCGTTGAACTGGGAGAGCTCAAGACAGTATCTGGAGTACTGAAAACAGATGAAGAAGAATGGTTTCTTGAGACAGAAGAGGGTTTATATGAGATCCATTTTGGTGACCATAATTACAGAGAGAAGATCGGTTTGAAACCTGAGGCAGGCAAGAAGGCTGAGGTTATCGGTTTTGTTTATCAGCAAGAGGGTATAAAAGAGATTGATATTGCTGCCTGCAACATGAATTTTGAAGGGAAAGAATTCAGATTTCGAGAGCGAGATGGGACACCACTCTGGCAGGGCGAGGGAGCCTTACAGGAGCATCATCGTAGAATCGAATCTGAAAGGATGCGACAGAGGAAAAGAGACTGATAGCGATCGCTGAATCACATCTTATCTCATGATCCGATAAGGAGAGGAGAGACACAAAAAAAATTAAGGGCCAGAATTATTTACTGGCCCATTTTGTTGAAACGATACAATGAAACAGGATTTATATAAACTTGTTACGTGAGTATCTTAATCGGATTGTGGTTTTTCACCTGCTTTTTTTTCCAGACTTATTCTCGTGCGTGGTAGACATTGAGGGTATTCTTTCTGGATGAATTCGATCAATTTTTCCCTGATAAAAACTCTTAAGTCCCAGGCTTTGGGGGAACTGTCAGAACTCATCAGTGCCCTCAATTCCAGAACCTGTTCTCTGGCGTTCGTGACCTGCAAACCATTTACTTTTCCATCCCAGTTAGGATTGCTTTCCAGCAACTTGGTAAGCTCTTTTCTGAGTGGTTCAATCGGCATCGTGTAATCGGTGTAGATAAAGACCGTTCCGAGAATGTCGGCAGTGGTTCTCGTCCAGTTCTGAAAAGTTCTTTCCAGGAAATAGGTTGATGGGACGATCAGTCGGCGTTTATCCCAGATCCTGACGACGACGTAGGTCAGGTTGATTTCTTCGATCCAGCCCCATTCGTTTTCGACGATGACCACATCATCGAGCCTGATAGGCTGGGTTATTGCAATATGCAGTCCTGCCAGGATCGAGCCCAGAGCCTTCTGGGCGGAGAGGCCTATAATCAAACCGGCAATACCAGCAGAGGCGAACAGGCTTACACCGATACTTCTGACCGATTCGAAGAGCATCAGGGTAGTAGCTACGGCAATAATTATGACGATGAAGATTATGATCTTCTCAATGATGTTGTATTGGGTATAGACTTTACGGGCCTGGAGATTATCTGCAGCTCCGACATCATACTTTTTGAAGAGGTTGTTCTTGATGGTGTTAACAAAAGCGATAATAATCCAGGCTATTCCTGCAATGAGCAGGATCGTGCCAATAGTATGAAAAATTTGCAGAAGGTTTTCCGGAAAGGAAGTGATCATTGCAGCAATATAGCGTAAGAATATAGCAAGCAGAAGAATTAGAGCCGGTTTATAGAATTTTTTGAGATAAATATGTGGTATCATCTGGACTCCCTGAAAATATCAGTTTCTGTTCAGTTGTTTTAACAAGTAAAGTGCATCTTCCTGAGTTTTTAACATGTATCTGGCTTCAGTGTAGATCTTACCGACCTTTAGTGTATAGGCATTTTTCGGAAGTGTGGGAAAGAGAACTTCATCGGACCAGTCATCTCCGATTACCAGGATGAAATCGTATTTCTTTCTGTCCAACCAGCGCATTACCAGTTCACTCTTATCGATACCGGAATGATAAACCTCTATAACTCTGTTCCCGTGATATACCTGAATGTTCATATTGAGTGTAATTGAAAGGAGGTTATCTACCAATTCCTTGGCGATATATGAGGCCTGTTCGATATCTGCTTTGTGATAATACCAGGAGAGTGAGAGTTCTTTCTCTTCTATTACCGAACCGGGTAGCCGGTCGGTATAAACCTCGAAAACCGGCAGGAGTTCATCTTTCCATTCGGTGGAGAGTGGTTTTAAAAGTTGCCATTTCCTGCTACCGGCATCTTTGATCCAGGTTCCATGCTCAGCGGTTAGATTGAGTTTCAGTTTCGAGAACCATTTATCGAGATAGCTCTTGCTTCGGCCACTGTTGATAACAATATCAGCTTTTCTTTTCATTACCAGCTCTTTCAACAACTTCAGTAATTGAGGAGAGGGTGTGGAACGCCGAAAATCTTTGTCAAAGGGGATCAGAATTCCATCATAATTCACAACGATAATCTTATTCACGGCTTTTCTGAACTTCCTGATAATACCGGCTCTGGCTTGTGGCGTAAATCTCTTTCCAGCGTAGGATGTGGATGAAATCTGATGTATTTCATTTAACCTTTCGACAAAATCATCTGCCCAGCGGGTAACATTGTAGCGTTTCAAGCGCTTCTGCATTATCGTGTTGTATCTGATCTGGTTCTTAACAGGAACGGTGAGAGCTTCTGCAATAGCATCAGCTATTTCATCGATGTTGTTGGGATTTATGATAATGCTTTCACTTAACTCCTTGGCTGCTCCGGTAAATTCACTCAGGATAAGCACCCCTTTTTTATCGGTAAGAGAGGCGACATATTCTTTCGCTACGAGATTCATACCGTCACGAAGTGGAGTTAGTAGAGAGACATTACTCATCCTGTATTGGGCGATCAACTCTTTGTGGGGTAACGAGGTATATTGATAAATGACCGGAGTCCAGTCTATACTCCCATAATCTCCGTTGATTCTGCCAACCAGTGTATCGAGATTGGACTTGATCTCCTGGTAAGATTCAACACCAGTCCGGGAGGGAACGACTATCATATTCATATAGACCTTTTTATGCCATTGCGGATATTTTTTCAAGAAGAGTTCGAAACCTTCCAAACGATTGACAATCCCCTTCGAATAATCAAGGCGGTCGACAGAGAGAATAACTTTCAACTCCTTTCCCTTAGGCTTTGTAGAGCGGAATGGAGCTACATTCATCCCGTTGAATTTTTCGTAATCGATACCCATGGGGAAGGTACTGACCTTTACTATTCTGTTATGAAAGGCAATTTCACCCATATGGTTTTCGATTCCGAGGATTCGGAGGACACAACGGAGAAAATACTGTGTATAATCGTGAGTATGAAAGCCGATAAGGTCTGCTCCGAGCAATCCCTTCAAGATCTCTGCTTTCGGTTCTTTCTGGAGAGTTCTGTAAACTTCGAAGGATGGGAAGGGAATATGCAGAAAAAAACCGATGGGATTGGAGATCTTCTCACGCAGCAGAGCAGGAAGCAGCATCAGATGATAATCGTGAACCCAGATGATATCATCCGGCTTGATAGTTTTCAACAGTTCATCACAGAATATCTCATTCATTTTTCTGTAGAGACGCCAGTATTCCATATCGAAACGGGCGAAATTGAGAAAGTAATGGAACAGAGGCCAGATTGTCTTGTTACAGAAACCGAGATAAACTTTATCCATCAATTCCTGCGAGAAAAAGACCGGTGCCGCCTTGAAAACAGTTTTGATCTTTTTGCGGATCAAATCTTCATCATTTTTTTCTATCGACATTCCTGGCCAGCCCATCCAGATGAAGTCATCGATCTCCGACTGTGAGCTGTTCAGGCTTTTAAGATAATCACTCAAACCGGAAACCAGGCCACCGGCACTCTTTGTGAGCTTGTATTTCCCCTCTTTTTTGCTGACTGCAACCGGCAAGCGGTTGGAAACAATCAGAAGTCTCATTTTGTTACCCCCTATAGTTCAAACTCTTTGGTATCGTTCTTCTTGAAGAGATATGTTTTATCTCTAAAACCTATAGTAACGGGATCGGCCCATCCTTTATCGAATCTGATCCTTAATTTCTGATGATCTATTTCCAGACATATCCAGTGTCCGCGGAAGCGGACGTGAAATTTCATCGACTGGATATCTTTGGGCAGACTGGGATTCAGCCAGAGAACATTGTCTCTGATATCGAGTCCGGAATAGCATCGCTGGATGAGATCCATCGTTCCCGCCATAGCTCCGAGGTGAATTCCTTCGTGAGTCGTTCCACCCTGAACATCCTTGAAGTCACTCATCAATGCTTTCTTGAAACTCTTCCAGGATAATTCTCTGTGTGACCGAGCATAGACCCAGGCATGTATTACCTGACTGAGCGTAGAGCCGTGCGCAGTTCGCTTTTCGTAATATCGAATATTTCTGGGGATACTCTCAGGGTCGAAATCGTAATTAAGCTTTTTGAACAATTTCTCCAGTTCTGTCGATGAGAAGATATAGAAGAGCATCAGAACATCAGCCTGTTTGCTCGCCTTGTAGCGGTTTGGCGAGTCGTTTTCGCTCTCGAGGATGCGATCAAGACGTAAGTGTTCACCATATTTCTCCCGATAGTATTCCCAATCGAGTTCTTCGAGTTGCTCGAAACCTTCAAACTGCATAATAATATCTCCATCATGAAAGGGAACATACATCTTGCGGGTGATCTCTTTCCATAATTCGATATCGTCTTCAGTGAATCCGATTTTCTCTTCCAGATCTATCCAGGTAGCTTTATCCAGAACCTGCAATAGTTCAAGAGCACGCTGAATAACCCAGACAGCCATAATATTGGTATAGGCATTGTTATTCAAACCGGGTTCATCCGAATCAGGATAGTGAGTGTGATACTCGTCAGGCCCCATTACTCTATGGATTTCATAGCGTCCTCGTTCGGAGTTGTAATTAGCAATGGAAGACCAGAAGAGGGCTGTGGCAATTATTATCTCGGCGCCGTGAGCAACCAGAAAGTCGATATCTCCGGTACTCTGGTAATAATGCCAGACATTGAGCGGGACGGCAGAATTGATATGATACTGGAGATGTGATACATCCGGCAACCAGCGGCCCGACTTAGGGTTTAGATGTAGTTTCTGAGTCTCTTCACGACCGTTACTGCCACTCTGCCAGGGAAACAGAGCTCCTCGACAACCGATCTCCCTGGCTGCTTCATAAGCTTCTGGCAATCTTCTGTAGCGATACATCAAGAGAGATTTAGCCAGTTCCGGATGATGAAGGTTGATAAAGGGGAGGATATAGATCTCGTCCCAGAATATATGGCCGCGATATGCCTCACCGTGCCATCCTCGGGCAGGAATACCGATATCATAACCGATACTGTTTTTGGATACCGTCTGATAGAGATGAAAGATATGTAACCTCAGGATTACCTGATCCTCAAAATGCGAGTTTAGATCTATATCGGCATATTCCCAGTATTGTGACCAGGAGAGTATGTGTTTGGTCAGGAGAAATGGGAAACACTTAATCCGCTGGATTTTCGTCTTTGCTTCTGTCAGTGGATCGCTTATTGCAAAATCTCTCGAGGTAAAAAGTGAGACCAGTTTTTCGATCTTAATCGACTCTTTTTCCTTACATTTAATCTTGATATCACCGGCAATAAATCCTTTCTTTCTAATAACTTTCTGCTGAAGTTCAAGTGCATCTCCATTCTTATAGACCTGTAATCTGGCCGCCTGAGCGATTAGAATCTTTGACTGTCTCGTGCGGCTGAGCAGGAAAATATTCTGGTCAGCAAAAGAATCTCTTTCCAGGACCTCGATATGATCCTGGTTTAATTGCCGGTATCTGGCGACATTGTTATTGATGATATTACCGTCTATTCCCGAACGAACCGTAATAGTACCTGACCAGTTTTCCGGCGTTAGAGTCCATTCTATTGCTCCAACGTGATAATCGTGCATACTGACGATCCGATAGCTTACCAGCGTAGTTATTCTCTTCTTGTCATCCCGGAATCTGATCCTACGTTCCAGAAGACCTTCTCTTAAATGAAGGTTCGTTTTGTATTCCAGTATCTCAACGTTAGATAGATCCAGCCATTTTCCGTCGCCGATCCTGAAAGTCAGATAGAGCCAGTTCGGCCAGTTCACGAGATCTTCATTCTCTATCTCTTTATCCTTTATGATTGATTTAAGGCGATTATAACCACCGGCAAGATAGGTTCCCGGATAGTTGTAATCGTTATCTCTGGCAAATTCAAGAGCTGCTCTGGTGCAGAAATAGCCGTTTCCTAACGTACATAATGCTTCCTGTAAAGGATGGTCTTTCGGATCCCATTTATTGTATTCTACAATCCAATCATCTTTCATAAACTTCTCATCACCTCTCTTTTTGCTTCTGTTTCTTCATTATCTCTTCGAAGAATTCCTTCACCTGGAAAACATTCTTCAGTGAATAATGTGCATCAGTCTCCTGTCCATGAGTACCGACGAGGATTCCGAGTCCGTCATCCTTTAAGGTGCGAAAGGCATCCTCATCAGTAATGTCATCACCAATAAAGATTGGCAGATATCTATCTCTGTTATCGAGCCCGAGAGCATCTAAAATCCAGAGAACAGCCTTTCCTTTATGCCAGTCTATATCCGGTTTTACTTCGACCACCTTCTTACCTTCACCCTGCTTGAATCCATCATATTTTTCGAGCATTCTCTTAACCGTATCGTAAACGATAGAAACATCTGATTCCCGGGCATTACGGTAGTGGACCGCTATAGCATATCTTTTTCGTTCTACCTGAACACCTTCAGTTTTCCCGGAAAACTCTTTCTCGAGTTCCTTCTCAATTTTATCGAGTTCTGAGATAATCTCTTCTCCTTTTTCATGTTCCTTGAACAATCCGCCAGGCCCGGAGATACTATAGCCGTGGCTTCCGGCATAGATCAGGTTGTCAAGCTGAATGAAATCCTTTACATCCTGAGTGTCCCTGCCTGTGATAATGGCTACTGTAAAAGCATCTGCTACCTGCCGGAGTGTATCTCTCATCTCTTCTGAGATGACAGCATCTTCCGGCCTGCTGACGATTGGAGTAAGAGTCCCGTCATAATCCAGAAAGAATAGAGGTTCTCTCTCCTCTAATTTCTTCCAGATAGTCGAATTCTGACCGAATACGAGTGGTCTGGGGAGGTTAAAATATTCCTCTATTACCTGATTCTCAAAGAGGCGCAAATCTTTGAAACTGTCTATGATAATGTCGGCTCCATTGGCCAGCAAAGCCTCTCCATTATCAAATCTGTTTACCCCGACTACTAAGCCGAAATGACTCTTCTGGCCGGCCTGAACTCCCGATATAGCATCTTCGAAAACTACCGAGTTCTCTGGTGGAATATTGAGGTCTCTGGCTGCTTCCAGAAATATATCGGGATCTGGTTTCCCTTTTAAACCTCGTTCCGCAGAAACCTCTCCGTCAATCCTGACATCGAACAGACTTGCTATATTCACCTTTTCGATGATCGTGCGACAATTCTTGCTCGAGGATACAATTGCTGTCTTGAGACCACGCTTACGCCACTCCTTCAACTTCTTGATGGCCGGCTCGTAAGTCTCCACTCCATCTCTCTGAATATTCTTCTGTAGCAGGACATTCTTATGATTACCCAGACCACAGATTGTCAACTTATCAGGTGGGTCCTGAGGAGTGCCGTAAGGGAGTTCTATTCCCCGCGACTTTAAAAAGCTTTTAACCCCTTCATAACGTGGTTTCCCGTCAACATAGACAACGTAATCCTCGTCATTCATAGGTCTCTGTTTGGGATGGTGTTCCTGAAAAAAGGCGTCAAACATCTCTTTCCAGGTCGATTTATGAAGCTGTTGAGTCTGAGTCAATACTCCATCCAAATCAAAGATCAGTGCTCTAATTCTCTTATCCAGTGATTCATTGTTTTGATTACTCATAACTGTTCTGCTCGACACAATGTTCGGTGTCTTACTTTTCCTCCTGTATATTCTTTCTTTATTGTTCATCAGTAACTTAACTCATTATTTTCAACTCGATTAAATCTATCTTATTACACCTTTCAGAGAGTGATGTCAAGAATAATTCTGTCAACAAGGACGGTTCTGTCTGGATTGGGGTAAAGCGATAGAGACCTGTCGATAGGCTGGTTAGAGATTACAGAAGTGTTTATCAGAAATTGAGATGAGTGAGTTTAATCTTTTTCTTTGAAGAGTGCTCTGACGAGTGATACTAATCCCTGGATGAGAAATATACCTGCGATCCAGTAGTAGAGGAATCTCGGCTGGGTAAGGACGAGAATCCCGACCAGCAGATAGGCAAGGCCGGTAAATAGATAGCTGATTCGTTCATTATTGTTCATTTTTATTACCTCCTTTGAAAGTAATAAACTGGGCGAGATATTCGATACCCTGAATGAAGAAGATCAAAGATACCCAGTATCTGAGGGTCTGGGGATAGTAAAAGACCAGAACAGCTACACAAATATAGAGTAATCCGGTAAATATCAGCCCTGTTTTTCTTGTCTTACCGGTAACATTACTTATGTTATCTGCCATGTTGAGAAAAGTATCGTGTTTGATTACTGTCCGCCAGAGAAATGATTGTGTCTTCGATCTGACGACATTGTTTCGGACGCTAATCCAGAAATCGTGGAAGAAGACGATATTGAGAAAAACACCGGCAAGAAAGAGAGTCAGAAAATATGATAACTGGCTGTAATAATCTCCCCAGGTCAGAAGGAGTCCTATCTCATCGAAGAAGAACCCGAGTCCGACCCCGTACATTATAGCGAGATATTTTCTGGACAGTATATCTGTTCCAACAAGAGAGAGCCATCCAGCCAGAGCGATCAGGGCTATGCCAATATAGAAATGATGAATGTGATAGCCGAAGAGGATGATATTTTGACCAATATAGAAATCTATACCCGGTAGCTCACCCATCTTGGCAGCCTGGGCAAATTCCGATTCTGCAGCTCCGGCAATGAAAACACTCAGGCGGATGAAGATGAAGCCTGCCAGGTAGGAAAGGGTGATTATAAACGGTATCTCTTTTGATTTATCTACCATAAGACTATCAATTAACCTGAACCTTTTTCCAGCTCCCCCGTTTATAGATGATCAAGGCGAGTGTTGCAGCCATAATGTTGCTGAAGAGCATCGACCACCAGAGAGCATCGAATGGGTTAGCAGCCAGAGGCCTGGAAACAAAATGGAGAAGGTCTTCGATTATGGAGATCTGTAGAAACGAGATTTCTGTCAGCTTTCCGGAAAGTATAAAGACAAGAGGAACCCGGAAAACCCATAATCTGGAAATATTGAACATCATAGCCGATACCGTCTGGCCGGATCCGTTGAAAACTCCCATCATGACGAACAGGATACCGAAAAATACTGCCGAAACGGCTACTATTTTGAACATTCGGCTACCGACTTCAATGACTTCCGGATCGTTTATGAAGAATTTCGTTAATTCAGCGCCGAAAAGGTACATCACTGCCCCGCCACTAGCCATAATGATCAGAACCAGGACAACCGTATGCCGAATACTTCTGTAAACCCTTTTGATGTTATTAGCTCCCAGATTCTGCCCTACAACTGCGGCCAGTCCGTGACTGAGGCCCATTGCCGGCATCATAAAAAGGCTTACCATTCTGTTGCCGATGGCATTAATACTGATAATAACCGTGCCGAACGAATTAACGAAACCCTGCAGGACCAGGAAGCCGACACTGATGGTTGATTGGGAGATCGACGCGGGGATTCCGATCTTCAAGATCGTCCTGATTTTGCTGATATCAGGCTTCAGTTCAGCTCTTGTCGGGATCAGATTGGGTGTCTTCTTTCTGAAGTATATGATACAGAGTATAGCAGTCAGCAGCCGGCATAAGAATGTTGCATAAGCAGCACCCATTGTTTCGAAGCGGGGGAATATCCACCAGCCAAAGATGAGAAAGGGGTCTAAAATAACGTTAAGGGTCAATGTTACCAGCTGAATTTTCATCGGGGTAACTGTATCACCCAGAGCGTGGTTAAAGTTCTGATATCCGAGGAAGAAAAACATAAAGAAGATACTCATAATTGTAACTCGCATATAGCTCTTAGCGAGATCAATAACTTCAGGCGGAGTTTGCAGAAGTTCCAGAAAGTAACCGAGTGTTGATAGACTGATAACGATAAAGAGAAGTGCGATAATCAAAAATACGAGCATGAACTGACCGGTAAACTCTCTGATCTTATGGTAGTCTCTACTGCCACGAAGACGGGAAATGACGGCGACAGCTGAAACTCCGAGCCCCATACCGAACGAGGCGAAGAAAAAGATAAGTGGAAAAGCTATACCGGCAATGGAGACTGCATTTCTTGCACCATCTCCCAGTTTACCCAGCCAGAAAGTATCAGCCAGATTGTAGAAGGTCTGCATGAAATTCGAGATCATTATAGGCAGAGATAACCTGATCAGGTTCTTAATATGACTTCCCTGCGTCAGATCAAGGCCGGTACTGATTTCCTCCATTATCATTCCTCTATTATTCTTTTAAGAAAACAAATATTTGTCTGCCTCATTTCTGTCAAAGAGTAATCGTTAAGGAGAAAGTGCATGTAGATGTTTCAATCAACTACCTTTCAGACATATAGAAATGCTTAGAGAATATCTGATCTATCAGGGTTGATATCAGGGACGCTTACAGATGAGAGTTATTGATCTCTGATTTTAACATTCTCCAGTTTTTTCTTCAGTTCTTTACGCACGAGATTGGTGATGTAGAGTGTTACAGTAAGAGTAAGCAGAAAACCGAGAATATAAAATAACCAGTTGCGGTATGAGTAGGCGAAATACGGTTTATCAGTTACTTGAGCCAGGTTGCTGGCAAGTGATCCTGCATAGACATATATTAGAGTCATCGGTAACATCCCTATCCATGAGGCTAAGATGTAATGGTGTATTTTTATCCGGGTCAATCCGAAGATGAAATGGAGAATATTATAGGGAATAATGGGGGAGAGTCTTATCAACCCTACTACCTGCCAACCTTCTTTAGCGATAGCCTCGTCAATTATTCTGAACTTCGGGTGTTTCTCAATCTGACCTTCTATCCAGTCTCTGGCCAGATAACGGGCAATGAGAAAAGCTGCAGTCGCACCAACCGTCGAAGAGATGGAGACAATTATTATACCTCTGCCCAACCCGAAGATAAACCCACCTGCCAGAGCCATTATGGAGGCGGGAATTGCAATGATACTCCCTATCAGGTGTAAAGCAGCAAAAAGAAGAATACCCCACCAGCCACCATTCTCTATCCATTCTGCTGAACTGTATAACCTGGCGGGCAAATTAAGGTAAATACCAATGATTATAAGGAGTATAACAGTGACGAATAACAGGATTGCCGTAAAGGTTGATTTGTTATTCTGCTCCTTGCGTTTCTGCATTTTTCGCTCTTAAATTTTTCCTATCGATACATCTGGGGTTGGTATCGTTCATAGAATGCCAGGATGACTTCTATCAAATCGCTGTTCAACCTGCTAAGGACTTCATCAAGTATTTTTGGTTCAAGTGGTCCGTAATAAGCTTCTGCTATTCCACCAGTAATGCAGGCCAGAGTATCACTATCCCCACCAAGAGAGACAGCATTGCGAACCGCATCTTCATAAGAATCAGATTCCAGAAAGGAGATAATCGCTTCGGGAACCGTTCCCTGGCACGATACATCGAAGCTATAGCTCTTTCTGATCTCATCAAGAGTTCTGTCCAGATTATAGCTGAATCGGGTGGCTATCTCTTTTCTTAGCTTATCCCTGTCGTGAGTGCTTCTGGCAAGATAAAGACTTAGAGCAGTAGCCTGGGCCCCTTTTATTGCTTCCGGATGATTATGTGAAATCCTGGCTGACCTGGCCGCTTCGATCATTATCTTTTCCGGATCGTTAAAAGCCCAGCCTACAGGACTGACCCGCATTGCGGAACCGTTACCCCAGCTGTTGTAGGGAAGAGGGTTGTCGCACGCTAACCAGTGCAAGAAAGAACCACCATAACCTGCATCAGGGTACTGTCTGCCCAATTCATGAACCGAATGCAAGTAATTCCCATCTTCCAAAATCGCTCTGGCAACAGCAACAGTCAGAACCGTATCGTCAGTAAAACGGCTCTTTGGAGAAAAAAGCGGAAATTTCTTACTCTTGATCTGGTTGTGTTCATACACCGAACCGATTATATCTCCTGCTATTGCACCAAGCATAAGGTGTCCCCCTGTATTTTCAGAATTCATCACTAACATATATAAATTCTTCAGGCTCATCCTGTCAAGATTACTATTACCTGAAGTTGTATAATAGCTCTGATTATTAAAAATAAAATTCCAGGCGGCTATTTAGCTTGACATCTCTGAGGTGAAAGTGATACTTTTTTTTAATAAAATACCAGAGGAGAGAAGATGAAGTATTTGGAATTAGCACTGGAGAAAGCTCTATCTCTGGGTGCCGAATATGCCGATATCCGGATTCAGAGAACTCAACGTGAACTCATATACCTCCGTAATCTCAGCATGAAGAATACATCGATGCAGGAAGTGTATGGTTACGGTATCCGTATTTTCAAGAATGGTGCCTGGGGTTTTGCCCACAGTAATGAATTTAGTGAAGATTCAGTAATCAAAACGGTCAAGCGGGCATTCGGTCTGGCTGAGCAGTCAGGCCGCCTTAAACATGCTGATGGTCTGAAATTGGCTCATGAAAGGGGATATATCGACTCTTATCAGACACCCTGTTATATAGATCCCTTCTCCGTTTCTCTATCAGAGAAGGTGGAACTAATGCTGGAGATCAATAAAACAATGCTCGGATATAATGAGATCAAGCAGGCAATGTTTGTTCTGGAGACCAGTAAAAATGAGAAACTCTTCGGATCCACACTTGGAACGAGACTCGATATAAGTACTGTCTATATCGACCCGACATTTCAGGCTACAGCAGTTACAGCTAAAGACAGCCAGTCTCGAAGCTTCCGTGAAGGTGGGGTAGCCAGCGGTTGGGAGTATATAGATAATCTCGACCTGGAAGAGAAGGCTGAAAAAGTAGCCGAAGAGGCAATAATGAAGGTGAAAGCAGACAGTCTAGGGTCAGAAGAACGGCGAACACTCATTCTCGATCCTATTCATATGTCATTGACCATGCATGAATCTGTAGGCCATCCGACAGAATTAGATCGAGTTCTCGGCTGGGAGGCAGATTTTGCAGGAATCAGTTTCGCTACTCCCGAGAAACTTGGGAATTACCGATACGGAAGCAATCTTGTTAATTTCGTTGCCGATAATACACTGGAGGGAGGATTAGCAACTGCAGGATACGATGACGATGGTGTTCCCAACCAGAAATGGTATCTGATCAAAGAGGGGATTTTGCAAGAATACGGAACAACCCGCGACACAGCACCTCTGATCGGCTTAGAGATGAGCCGTGGCTGTAACAGGGCAACACATTACTTTGACTTCCCTATCAACCGTATTCCCAATCTCTATCTGGAACCGGGGGAGAAGGAACTCTCACCCAATGATCTGATTGCTGATACAGAAGATGCGATATATATCGAAGGACAGGGGACATTCTCGATAGATCAGCACCGGGTAAATTTCCAATTTGGTGGTGATATGTTCTGGGAGATAAAAAATGGGAAAAAGATCCGTCCTCTGAAAAAGATAATTTATAAATCGAACAATCCGGAGTTCTGGAATAGTGTTGATGCTATCTGTGATGAACGTTTCTTCCGAACATTCGGAGTGACTAACTGTGGTAAAGGGCAACCAGGTCAGAGAGGAATAATGACGCATGGGGGTGCAACAGCCCGTTTCCGTAATATCAGGGTAGGAGGTTCACAATGAAAGAGGAGATGAAAAAGACAGCAGAATTGATCCAGAAACAGTGCCAGGCAGATGATTTTACCCTACAGATCTACAGAACTGACGATTTAAGAACTCGCTTTGCCCAGAATGCCGTGACTCAACATATCAACGGAGCGAATATAACCATTCGGCTCGATGTAAGCTTCGATAACAAAACCGGTACCGCATCGACCAATCAGACAGATGATGACAGTCTGAAAAACCTGGTTAAGAAAGCGGAGAATATTGCTCGACTTAATAAACCCGATCCCGAATTTGTCCCCTCTGAAAACGCTCATGAATTACGTGAACCGATCAATCCACACAGAGCTACTACTGAGTTACAGGTAGAGAAGATAGTCGATGATATAGTTGAATGTATCAGAAATGCTGAGGGCAGGGATGCCAGAGTCTCGGGAATATCGGAAAAGAATGTCACCAAATACTTTATGCAGACCGGTAACGGTTTCGAAGGTTATGATGAATCTGCCTCCTTCTCCCATTCCATGACGATGAAAAAGGGTGGAGTCGAGACTAAGGTATATCGTGCTCTTTCCGACTATGCCGAATTCTCTATAGATGAGATGATCAGCCAATTGAACAGCCAGTTTGATTCTTTACAGGAACCACAGCCTGGCCAGATTGGAAGAATACCGGTAATATTAAGGCCTCAAGCTGTTCTAAGCTGGTTCTTATACCTCTTCTGGATCTTTCGACTGAGAGAGGCTGATGAAGGAATGACTCCTTTTACTGATCAGATCGGTAAGGAATTCTTTGGTAAAGATTTTTCGATACATTCTACCATTAACGATCCTAAAATAGAAACTCCTGTTTTTACACCTGATGGTTTACCGACCGAGAACATAGACTGGATAGTAAATGGAGTAATAAAAAAAATGCAGGTTGATCGATATTATGCCCGAAAGAAGGAAATCAAACCTGCGATGCTTTTCAATATGGTTATCGATGGAGGAGATGCCACAGAAGAGAATATGATGAAACAGGTCGAGCGTGGTGTCATTGTCAATAACCTCTGGTATATTCGTCCTGTAGATACAAAGTCAGGTGAATGGACAGGCCTGACCCGTGATGGTGTTCTTTATTTCGAGAATGGAGAAATCCAGCATTCCCTGACCAATTTCCGCTGGAATGAGGTTTTACACGATGTAACAAAAAGGATTCTCGCCCTCGGTCCTCCGGTTCAACTCCGTCCAGAGATAGTTGTGCCAACAATGCTGATTGATGATTTCAATTTCGTTGATGTAACTACATTCTAACTGGATAGAATATAATCAGCAAATAATAGCTTAAGATTGATTCAAATAGGGGAGGGGCTCGAACCTCTCCCTGTCTTTAACAACCTGAATCATCAGATGTAATAAGACTTCTTTAAACAGGATCTGAGAACAAAGATGAAAAGTTATCCCCAATTATTCAATATCGATAAAAATTATACCGCAATTAATCATGGCAGCTTTGGAGCTTGTACCAGAGAGGTTCTTAACTATCATATTGCTCTACAGAAGAGAATGGAAAGTTTGACTACTAGATTCTTCAGTCTGGAGTTGAAACCGCTACTGACTGAATCTCTGCAATATCTTGCTGGCTTCATCAATGCTCCTGTCGATAATCTGGTGTTCATCAGAAACGCTACTACTGCCGCCAATGCAGTTATTAACTCGCTCACTTTCCGGCCAGGTGATGAGATTGTTACCAATAATCTGATCTATGAATCCTGCCGCCATCTTCTTAATCATCTTGCTGTTGATAAAGGTGTAGTTCTTCGTATTGCTAAAATTCCCTTTCCCGCCTGTAAGAGCGAGGAAATTGTTGCAAAACATATGGAACTGGTGAACAACAAAACCAGACTTGTCTTTATCGATCATATTACCAGTGAAACGGCAACTATTCTCCCGGTAGAAAAGATCAGTAGAGAACTAAAAGCTTATGGTATACCGATCTTTATTGATGGGGCACATGCTCCTGGAATGATTCCTCTCGACCTGAATATAATTGCTCCCGACTACTATACCGGGAACTGTCATAAATGGCTCTCATCTCCCAAAGGAGCAGCTTTCCTGTATGTTGATCCTGCCAGACAGGAGAATATGATACCGTCGATAATAAGTAACTTCTTCCGCAAAGGAGATAATGTCAGAGAAAAGTTCTATAACTCTTTCTTCTGGTCAGGGACCGCTATTGACTATCTGTCATGCTGTGCTGTCAAACCTGCTATAAAGCATCTGGCAGAGAGTGTAGAGGGCGGGTGGCCGGAGATAATGAAACGGAATCATGAATTGGTTATTAAAGGGAGAGATATTCTCAGAGAGATGCTTGACCTCGAGATATTTACTCCTGAAGAGATGACCGGTTCCATGGTAACCTTTTTATTGAACTCCAGAGGAGAAAAGGACCCTTTAATTGGAATTGACAAACTACTCCTCTCTCTGTTCGAAAAGTATAAGATCGAATCATTTATTACGAACCTTTATAATACAGATAGACGCATACTTCGGATCAGTGCCCATCTCTATAATCGGGAAGAAGATTACGCCAGGCTGGGAACTGCACTTAAAGAAATACTCTGACAATCTGTTTAAAATATAGACGAACAGTAAAGTCTAAAATATCTAATTTTCTGTAAAGTGAAGATGCTGAGATCTTATCTCTTAATATAAAGACCGGTTCACTTCATATCGTTCGATAACAGAATGATGGAGATATCGTCATTAGATCCTTCATTCAATGCTTTATTGATCAGTTCTTTCGTTATCTTTTCCAGACTCTCATTCTCTGTGATAATGGTACTAATCACTTTGTCAGTAACAAAATCTGTTAATCCGTCAGAACAGAGCAGAAAGAGCTCCTTCTTACCCAGAGTAATCTTCTGTATTTTGAAATCTATCATCCTTTCCAGGCCAATTGCTTTTGTCAGAACATGGCCAGAAGGATGCTTGACCAGTTGTTCTTTCTTCAGTTTGCCCTGTTTGTAATATGCCCAGATCATAGAGTCATCTTCAGTAATCTGTTTAAACTTCTTATCCTGGAATCTGTAGAGTCTGCTATCACCAACATTCGCTATAAAACCCCTGTCTTCTGTAATCAACAGAACAACAGAGGTTGTCCCCATACCACTACATTTAGTATGAATAATCGAATAGTCGTGTACGAAACGATTTGCTTCTTGAACCAGTTCTTTTAACCATTCTCCACTATAAGCCGGATTATACTCTTCTAGATATTCGTCTACAATAGATTTAACACAGAGCCTGCTGGCGACTTCACCGCTTCTTGCTCCCCCCATTCCGTCACATAAAACCGCAAGAGCAGTATTGTCTCGTTCACTGACTGAAATATAATCCTGATTAACAAGGCTTTTACCCCCCTGCACTGATTCGATATAATAATTCCACATATATCTTACTCTCAATTTCTTTTCGGCTTAAAAAATCCTGATTAACAAAGCGAATCCGTACCATAGAAATGGAAACAGAATAAGGGTGTTTTCTTAAAATACCCGTAATCAACCCCCTCTTTTATATGCTACGAGTATTATCCCGAATTCTTAAGAATTCAGGGCGGTATCTTTATTAACGAAAAGCCTATTTCTGCTCTTCTAATACACGATCAAGTTCCTGAAAAGCCTGAGAGGCTTTGAACTGATTATATAATGCTTCTTCGTTTCTGATCTGGTTTCTTAGACTGCGATCTATTTCATCCTTCGGAATGCTGACTCTGATAAAAGTTTTATACCTGTTCTCATCTGTTACATATGATTGACGTCTGGAAATCTGAGTACCGGAGAATTTTGCGTTAGATACTACTCTGGTTACACTGCTCGTCAGAGCAAGCACCTGAGGATCTTCTACCCCCGCCTCTTCTGTATAATTTTTGATCATGCTTTGAACGTGAGCTTCGACATACTGAGCAGCTTCCTGCATTGCATTAGCATAGGCAGCCTGCTCTGAAGCGTTCTGGCTGACCTTCTCTGCTTGCCCGTAAGTGTAGACAAAGTCTGGATCGCCCTGCAGGCCAAACCAATCAGGTTCAAATACAGGTGTCGGAGCTTTCTCTTTTTTCCCTGAAGAGCAAGCAGTTAAGATTATCAGTCCTGCAACAAACAGTATCACTATACCTTTTAGCTTCATAATTTCCTCCCGTATTATGTATCAGAAATTCATAAGTAAATCAATATAACTAAGATTATCTTAATAGATGTAGTTATCTTATTGTCAATCTTTTTTTGTTGATTTTGTTACTCTGACATCCACAAGAAAAGGGTTTGGAGTAATTCACACCTCTCCTCTTATCAGAGTAGTATCTGTTCTCAGGAATAATTACTCACAGTCTCTTACTCCAGTTTAACTCTTCTGAAAGAATCATTGCGAATCCAACCTGTAACTCCGGAGGGGAGGGTTATCTGACTCCAATCTTCACCTTCTATGTTTACTATAATGATCATACCTTCGTGAATTGTAAAGAGGTTGGTATAGTCTTCTGCCGGGCCACTATATCCTGTAGTCGAGCTCGATATCAATACACCTTCCGAATCATCCTTGTAATCTCTCCAGCGATATAGAGACACTGTCCCTGATAGCAGAAATAGAACTATAAGTAGGGAGAGAATAAAGAGCGGAACAGTTCTTTCATTATTCTTATAGTAGATAATCAGAGTGTTAATTACAAGTACTATTAGAAGAATAATAAACAGGGTTAATAGAAAAAGGCTGTTCAGTGAGAGTGCAAAGACGATTCTATGCAGGATCAGAAGGAAGGGATTAGTCTCTTCTGTCGTCTGTCTGTCTTTGGTTAGGGCAAGAAGATAATTGAGGTTATTTTTCAGGAGGCGGTTGTTCGGTTGTAATTTCAACCCTTTTTTATAGTTAAGTATAGCCAGGCCCAATTCATTCTGGCGGTAGTAAGTATTACCAATGTTATGAAAAAGCTCAGCATTTACTATTCCCTCTTCTACCAGAAAGAGAAACGACTCCAGGGCCAGGTCGTAATTACGAGCTTCATAGGCCTCTACTCCTCTTTGAAACACTTCTTCCTGGTCTGAAAATGCGGAGAGCTTTAAGGATATCAGGCTAAAGAAAACAACGATTAAGATCAATAGAGCAGTCTTTGTAATGATCTTTCTTCTGGCGTTCGTTCTTACACTCATAATATTAACTCTCAAACGATCAGCGATGTTTCTTTCCATTTCGATATTGTCGGCTAATCATAGCGATTACCTCTTTGACCTTTTCGTAATCTTCACTAATCTTGCTACTATCAAATCCACCTGGCTTGAACCGGGCCTCTAAACAACGATTGATTATCTCATTCAATTTCTGTATCGTTTCAGCGGGATAATATAGTTTCTCCAATTCATTAATGATTCTCTCGTTTGTACTTCCTCTCGCGATCTTCAAAATATCAGTCAGATAATTGCTCAGTCCAGTATTAACGTAGCTGTAGAATTCCAGATTGCCCTTATTCGCTGCTCGTGTAGCATTCTGCAAGTATTTATGGAGTATTTTTCGCGACTGCTTCTGCCTGACATAACTCGCATCGGTAGTCAATCTATCACGTTCTTTTCTATAATAACAAGCTAATGGGATTGTGAGAATTGCCAGGATCCAGAATATCCAGTAGATATATGAGTGAATGAGCAGAGAGGGGCGTTTCAGTCTTACCGAACGGTGAATATAAGCTATATCAGCTCCTTCAGTGATAACGTCCTGTTGTGCTACTGTATGAGGGATAATCCTCATATCAGAAGGTGCAACAGCAATGTGATATGATGATGTTTCTATGGTCTGATAACTATTACTAGTTGAATCAAAATAGGTAAATGAGAGTGGTGGTATAGTGAAATCTCCTTCCTGGTGAACTATAACAGGGTAGCGAATCACCTTGCTACCTGTTACTACTTCTCCCTCAAGTTTGACATCCGTAACAATCTCCGGATCAATAAGACGAATAAAGGGGAGTTGTGGGAATGATGGAGAATCAAAATGCTTTAAATTTCCGTTCCCGGTAATTGTTATGGTATAGGTAAAAGTGTCTCCGACTGTCAGGTCAGGATTACTGATTTCAGAGCTGATCCTGTAATTACCGACAGCTCCTGTAAAGTGTTCAGGTCTTCCTTCAACTGGTAATTCTCTAATATTGAAGCTCATCGGTTCACTTGAAACATTAACCCTTCGGGTAGAGTCAAAATCAAAGAATGTTCTTGGACGAACAATGACCTCGGCGTTGATTTCCAGTGATGGAAGTTCTAAGGTTCCAGTCTGATTGGGATAAAGGACGACAGTTCGGAGCGTCATCACCTGATACATAACACCCTGATAATTGGTTCTCTGGAAATTCATTCTATTGGCAAAAAAGATGTCATCTTTCCAGAAACCAGTGAAGTTCGGTTCATTGACAAATGAGAGATTAGCCAGGTCATAGCGGGAATAAAGACGATAGTGAACAACAATCGGTTCACCACGGAAGGCTGTTGATTTTGAAACCTCTGCTTTTATGAAGAGATTATCTGCTATTTGACCCTGATCGGGTGCTGGATCACTGAACTGCCTGGCTACTGGTGGTGGTTGTGTCGTTCCCTCTACAACTGTTATTCTGATTGGATTAGTGGTCAGGGTTTGTTCATCATGCTGTAAAGATATAGGGGGGATGAGGTGAACTCCATTTACTTCTGGTTTGAGAGTGTATATGAAGCTTTTCGTCACTGATCTGGTCATTCTGCCATTGACGATCGAAATGGATGAGGATGAAGAAGTAGATGTTCCAATATTGGTAAAACCAGATATGTTTGGAAGTTCAGGTTGCCCAATCTGTCCGGCATTTTCTCCTGCAACTTCCAGAGTCAACCTCAGAACATCATCCAGTCCAATGGTAGTTTTATCAACGTAAGCATTGATCGATAAATCAGCAGCCATCAGTGGGTTCAGAGTAATTATCAGTATGAAGATCGACCAACCAGTTATTTTTATCAAGATTTCCCTCTAATCAGACATTTGATCCATAATTATGGCATTATTAAGATTCTTACCAGAATCTTCCCTTCAATTCCAGACTCTTTCTCTCTTTATCACGTTCTTCCTGTAAAAGCTCTCGTTCTCTGGCCATCAGTGAACGAAGGATATTTTCAGCTTCTTCTAATTCTCTTTGACGATCAGGGTCGCTATCCTGAGGTGAGTCACCTTCTCCTTCATCTCTCTGAACTACCTCAGCCTCTTCACCTTCATCCGAATCATCAGGTTCTGCATCTGCCATCTGATCCTGTTGTTGATTCTGTTGTTCATCTTCGTCTTCACCTTCTCCGGACTCTGGTTGTTGTTCTGTCTCTTCCGACATCTCCTGAAGCATTAATCTAGTCAACTCATAATTATAACGGGCATCATAATTGTCCGGATCAGCTATCATGGCATTTCTATAACTCTGCAGAGCTTCCTTATACTCCTGCTGTTCAAAGAGCGCATTGCCAAGATTATGATAGGCATTCGACTTGTTGGGGAACTCCTCGTCGCGCAACGCTCTTAAATATTCAGTAATAGCTGCATCTAAATTACCTGCCCGGTAATGAGTATTACCAAGATTGAGATGTAATGGGCCTTCACCGGGATGATTAATTACATTATCTTCAAACTCACGTTGTGCCTCTGTAAAATCTTCGTTTTCGTATGCTTTTATGCCTCTCAGATTGCGCAAAACCTTGTCGTAGGTCAGGTTTATAGCCGATAAACTGCTCATGCTGACCAGAAAGATCATAACGAGTATTAGTTTCATTCTGACCGCTCCTATATCTCATCAGTCCTAGTATAAAACACACCTGTAGTTTATAAATTTCTTACTTTCGGTACTTTTTTCTTATAGAGAATCAATGATTCGAGTAAGATAAGCAAGAGAGCTATAGCTGCAAAGTAATGATATCTCTCTTTATATCGGACATAGTCTCTCGCTTCGTATTTATCTCTTTCTAAAGTTTCAATTTCTCTGAGGATTTCAAAGATTTCTGCCTGGTGTGGTGTAACATGATAGAATCTACCTCCTCCTGCTCTGGATATGAGATTAAGAGTATCAACATCAAGTCTGGAAACCACGACATTACCGGCATCATCTTTAGCGTATTCAATGTTTCCTTCGGGAGTTCTGATCGGGATCGGGCTTCCCTCAGTAGTACCGACTCCTAATGTATAGATTATTATACCCTCTTCAGCAATTTTTTCTGCCATAGTGATCCCCTCACCACCAAGGTCTTCTCCATCAGTGATTAATATTATTACCTTATTCTTATCAGGTTCATGAAACAGGCTGGCAGCAGTCTCGAGTGCGTAACCGATATTGGTTCCCGGAACAGGAACAGTATCGGTATCGAGTAGATTCAGAAACATTTTGGCAGCCTGATAATCATCGGTCAGGGGTAATTGCACAAAACTTTCACCAGCAAAGGGAACAAGAGCAATCCGATCTCCCTTTAATTGATCGATAAATAATGAGATGTGATCTTTAGCCCGTTGAAAGCGATTTGGGCGGATATCAGTTGCTTCCATTGATTTAGATGTATCGATACAGAGAGCTATGTCAAGGCCCTCTTTGGCAATAATCTGAACATCCTGTCCCCAGCGTGGCCTGGCCGTGGCAATAATAATGAAAAGTAGAGCCAGAATCAGCAGGATATTTTTTAAATTCCAGTGGAATCTGGAAAAATCAGAGAGAAAGAAATTGAAGAATCGTTGTTCAGCAAACCGGTAAAATCTTTTCTGCTGCCAGATTCTGGACAGTCCGAGCAGTATGATCAGGAATGGTATCATCAGCAAGAACAAAAGGAAGTTAGGAGTAGCCCAGTTCATAATCAGATTATCCTATAATACGTTCTTTTTTATCTAATTTGGTTCTTTGCTTCATTCGAGACTCATCTAACCTTATGTTGTTTACCATTATACATTTATCATTAAGTTCTTATCTATGGAAACTCGACATGGAAAAGGGTTCTATAGAGAAACTCTAGAGTCAGCAGACAGAAAGCCAGCAAGAGAAGCCAGCTGAAGATCTCAGTATAGCGATAGTAATGTTCGATCTCGTATTCACTCGTCTCGAGTGAATCAATTTCCCTGATGATTCGTTCGAACTCAGCAGTATTTGTAGCTTCCCAGGCTTGATTGACACCGGTAATATCTGCGATTCTTTCCAGTGTTTCCATATCATATTCGATCTGGACTTTCCGATATTGTGTACCAAATACGGGATGTTGAAAGGGAAAATCTACCAAGCCTTCCGAACCAATACCTACAGGGTAGATTTTTATTCCGTATGTTTCTGCCAGGTGTGCTGCTGTTATCGGATCTATCTCTCCGGTATTATTGACACCATCGGTTATTAGTATTATCAATTTAGATTCAGCATCAGAATCTTGAAGTCTGGCTACAGCTGTAGCCAGACCCATACCGATAGCAGTGCCAGATGCGTTTTCAGGAAAGTCTATACTGGAAATCAGATGTTTCAGAAGACTGTAGTCTGTAGTAAGAGGGCAGAGGGTAAACGCATGAGGAGCAAAAACAACTACTCCTATTCGATCATTCATTCTGTTTTCAACAAAATCAAGAGCTACTCTTTTGGCTGCTTCCAGGCGGTTATCAGGTTTAAAGTCAAGTGCCTGCATACTACCACTGACGTCGATCGCCAGAATTATGTCAATACCCCGGCCACGAATGATCTCCTGCCTGTCTTTTAATCTCGGATAGGCAAGGGCAATGACCAGCGAGCCAATTAAAAGACTTCTGATTATCAGGGGGAAGAAACGGATTATACTACTATTATGAACTGATTCTCTCAAAATATCGAGTCTGCTGAAATTAATCCTTGCTCTCTTTTTATCCTTTATGAATAACTCATAAAGAATGTATAGCGGAATGAGTAGAAGAAACCAGAGCAATTTCGGATAGACGAATTCCAGCATCAGGACCTCTCATCTGGCTTATCTTCAGATAATCTGTGAGTGAAAGATTTCAGATAATTTTCTAGCCAGGTGGTATGTTCTAACGCTTTGTTTACATAGGGAACAAATCTGGCAAATTTTACCATATCGGTCTCTTTAAGGAATCTGTTGATTTCTAATCTCTCCTCAGTTGGCAGGTTTTCAATCTGTTGAGTTATTTCACTGCTGGTCATCTCAACGGCATTGAAGTTATAGTTTAGTTCCAGGAAGTAACGAAGTATATAAGATAATCGAAAATAGTAATCGAGATATTCCCCTTTCTCAAGTAGTCTATCCTGTTTTAAACCTTCAAGCAATTCCAGTGCTTTGATATAGGGTGGACGAGGATCAATCTCTATCTCTGGTATTGATATTTTTACTTTGCCAGATATTTTCTTCCAGATCAATATAACGATCCCAGCCAGAAGAATAAGTATGGCGATTGGCAGAATATAGTCCCAGAAACTTAGACGGAGTTTCAACGGCCCACTGATATCTCTGAGTTCCATATCTTCATCTATGAGGACAGAGCTAACTACCAGATCAACAGGTTGAGAACGGATAATCTCTATATTGCCGGTTTCATGGTCGAAGATCTCAAAACTGAGTGACGGAAATCTCTGCTCTCCAGTTTCAAAAGGAGCTATCTGATAAGTGAATCTGGATAGCAGTATTTCATCTTCCCTGGTTTCTCTCTTATGTATTCCGATAATAGAAAAAACTCCCAGTGTATCTTTAACCGGGTGAAAGACCTCCTGTTGCAGATTAGTAGTGATCAGAATATTAAGCTGCAGTGGTGAACCGATCAGAATCTGTTCAGGTAGGGTCATTTCCTGTTCGATAATGGGTTCAACACTCAGAAGGGGTAAAGAATAAAGCATACAACCGCATAAGAGTGTAATCCAGAGTAGAAATCCTGATAACTGGTTAATCTTCGGGATAAGCTTGGACAACGAGTTATATCCTGTCTTCATAATGCACTATCGATTCCTTCGGCTGATTCTCTTTTTAAAAAATTTCATAAGTTCGGTGACATAATTATCGCCTGTTTTAAGGGTTATCAGATCAACGCGCATCTTCTTGAATTTATCTATAATCTCCTGCTGTCTTTCTCCTGTTAATCGGGAAAACTCGGTTCTGATACGTTTGCTATATGTATTAACAGAGAAGGTTGATCCCGTTTCCGGATCAGAGAGATGAAGTAGACCGACTTTGGGAAGATCCAACTCTGCTTTATCGATTATCTGAATTGCTACAACATCATGTTTTTTGGCGAGAATCTTCATCTCATTCTCGTAATCTCTGTCAAAGAAATCAGAAAGGATGAAGACAATGCTTCGTTTAGTCAGAAGCCTGTAGAGATAGCGTAATGCATTGGAAAGATCTGTCTTCTTGGATTCAGGCTGATGATACAGAACTTCACGCAGGATACGGAGTGCTGTTTTCTTACCCTTCCGTGGTGGGATGTATTTTTCTATCTGGTCAGAGAAAAGCAGCAAACCTACTTTATCGTTATTAGTGATGGCCGAGAAAGCAAGAACGGCAGTAATCTCGGTCAGGAATTCGGATTTCAGGTAATGATGAGTTCCGAAGAGGGTAGAGGCGGAACAATCAACAACAAAAATAACATTGAGTTCTCTCGTTTCTGAAAAGACCTTTATATAGGGATGTCCCATCCTGGCTGAGACGTTCCAATCAATCTGTCGGTAACTATCACCAGGCTGGTAATCTCTTACTTCAGCAAACTCAAGCCCCTGGCCCTTGAAGAGGCTGTGATATTCGCCCGAAAATATCTCGTTAACGATATTCCGGGTAGTTATCTCTATCTTACGAATACGTTTTAGAATTTCTCCGGTATTCATACTGATCAATCTTTCATGCTGATTTGATTTAGTAATCAGGGAACCTCAATTTCATCAAAAAGTCGGTCGACTATGTTGTCCTGATTGATCTGTTCTGCTTCTGCTTCGTAAGTAAGAATGATTCTGTGTCGAAGGATATCTTTTCCTATAGCTTTTATATCGTCTGGAGTTACATATCCTCTACCTTCCAGAAAAGCATTTGCTTTTGCAGCCTGAGCTAGGTAAATTGATGCCCGAGGAGAAGCTCCATAATCTATCAAGTCCTTCAACTCTTTCAATCGGGGATATGTCTTCGGTTCTCTGGTGGCAAAGACAAGATCCAGGATGTAATCTTTGATCTTCTCTTCCATATAGATCTCTTTTACATCGTTCCTGAGAGCAATTATCTCCTCTGGAGTTATGATGTGGTTTACCTCGATAGGTGTGTCAGGAACCATTCTTTCAATAATCATTTTCTCTTCACTCTTTGTTGGGTATTCAATAATCAGCTTAAGCATAAAACGATCTACCTGAGCTTCTGGAAGCGGATAGGTCCCTTCCTGCTCCAGAGGATTTTGTGTGGCCATTACCAGAAACGGTTTAGGGAGTTCATAACTGTGATCACTTATGGTTACTGTCTTCTCCTGCATGGCTTCGAGAAGGGCAGATTGAACTTTGGCAGGTGCTCGGTTGATCTCGTCTGCTAGAATGAAATTGGCGAAAACAGGTCCCTTTTTGGGATAGAATTCAGATGTTTTTTGATTATAGATCATTGTCCCTGTCAGATCGGCAGGAAGTAGATCGGGCGTAAATTGAATCCTTTTAAAAGAAGCGTTAAAAGTTCTGGATACAGTATTCACCGCCAGTGTTTTTGCCAATCCGGGAACACCTTCAAGTAGAATATGTCCATTAGCCAGCAAGCCGATGAGAATACGTCTGATCATATAATCCTGGCCAACGATAACCTTTCTGATTTCTTTCTGAATATCTTCTAATATCTTACTCTTTTCGTAAATTCGTTCGTTAAGTTGTTCAATATCCATCAATTACCTCCAGAATGTAACCTGTATGCTATAGAAGAAATCTAATTAATGCTCTAAGCAGACAGAAAAATATCTGTCTAGAACATGGTTAGTTGTTACACACAAATAAACACAGAGAGACCTGCTATGTTTCATAAAGGCTAACTCTCTTATGCGTTATTCATAACGATCTATGATATGTTTCTGAATTACTGTTCCCTTCTTATCTTTAAAGTTAACCAGTATCTTATCTACTTCAATTTCCAATGTTGAGTAGGAGGCAGGGCGATCTTTATCCCAGTCATCTTTCAAATGTCCAGGATTGATATAATAAGAACCATCCAGGCGTCTGAAATCGAGTTTGTGACTATGTCCATAGCAGTAGATCTTCTGATTTGCCGCAACATCAGGCAGGTCATCAATATTGTGAACGAGTATGAAAATCCAGTTCTTGATCATTACTTCCTGGATTGGCGGGATTGACCCATCCAGATAGCAGGGATGAAAGATATCAGGAACTTTATAGATGTTCTTATTCTCGAGCAGGTCTGTATTCTCATCCAGATCCTCGTAATTATCGCCAAGGTGGAAAATATAGTTCGAGCCTGCAGCTTCTCTCTCCAGGATCTGGCGTAATAATTTCTGGTTTTTATGTGTATCAGACAGAATGATTACTCTATCCATCTCTACCTCACTATTTCTTACTTCCTCTGGTAGTTTTACTGGCTGTCTTCTTTTTGCCTGGTTCATTCTGAATCTCAGTCTTATTCTGTTTGGTTGTAGTCTTTTTAGGGCTCGTTTTTTTCGAGGTAGCTTTCTTTCCGCTTTTTGAAGGACTGGCAGGTTTTTTATTCTTATCTGTCCTGCTGTTTGACTTAGGGGTAGATGAGGTCTTTCTTTCTGTTTTCCTGGGATCAGAACTCTTTTTGTCAGCAGATTCTGTTCTTGCCGATTCGACTCCTTTCGTTTTCTTGTCTACTTGTTTTTCCGTTGATGCCTGTTTTTTCCTGCTTCTTTTAGATGCAGGCTCAGTACCCTTTTTTATGGTTTCCTTCTGAGGCTTGTCCTTCTCAGTGGTTGTTTTCTTTTTGGTTTTTTCTGTTGCTTTTTTTGACCCTGTTTTCTTAGTCATCGCAAGTTTCTCTTTTTCTGAAGCCTTTTTGGTTATCTTCATGTCCTTGGTGGTGCTTTCGCCCCTTACTGATGTCTCTTTTTTGGTCATTCGTTCCGGAGCGTTTATACCCATGAGATTGAAGGATATACTTAGTACTGCTTTGATAGCAGAAATCAGATACAGTCTGGCTCTTGAAAGTTCAGGATACTGACTGTTCACTATCTGGTATTTCTGATAGTATTTGTGGAACAGTGATGCCAGGTCGTAGGTATAGAAAGCCAATCTATGAGGTTCTCGTGTTTCAGCAACAGTGATAACAAGATCAGAAAAGTCGAGGAGTTTCTTAATAATCACCATCTCTTCTTCTTTTTTCAGCTTCTTGAGGTCATTATCACTGAAATCTTTCAGGGAAAGCTTTTCTTTTTTAGCCTTTTTCAATACACTGCATATTCTGGCATGGGCATACTGACAATAATAGACCGGGTTTTCGTTTGTTTTTTTCTTTGCCAGTTCAAGGTCGAAATTGAGATGGGCGTTTGGTTTCTTTTCCAGAAAGAAGAATCTGGCTGCATCGACACCAACCTCGTCAATTAGTTCATCCATAGTAATTATCTTGCCTGTTCTTTTCGACATTTTGACCTTTTCACCACCCTCGTAAAGGTTCACCTGCTGTAGGAAGACGATCTCCAGTTTACTCTCGTCGAATTTAAGTGCCCTGATTGCTGATCTGAGACGGGGGACATAACCGTGATGGTCAGGACCCAGGACATCGATCATATAATCGAAGCCACGGTGGTACTTGGTCAGATGGTAGGCCAGGTCAGGGACGAAGTATGTGATTTCGCCATCTGATTTCATCAAAACCCTGTCCTTTTCATCACCGAATTTAGAAGAGGCAAACCAGATAGCATCTTCACTCTCATAGGTGCAACCGGCTTCTGCAAGATAACTCAAAACCTCTTCGATAACACCCTGGGTTCGGAGTATTTTCTCTGAAACCCAGCTGTCGAATTCTACACCGAACCGTTCCAGACTCTCTTTCTGCATCTGATGTATCTCTTCCAAAGCAAATTCTTTCATCTTCTCCAGTTTATCTGCTTCGGAGTAATGCATTATTTTTGAACCCTCTTTGCCTTTTAGTTTTTGGGCCAGTTCGATTATGTATTCTCCCTGATAGGTGCCGGGTGGCAGTTCTTCTATCTTCTCGCCAATCACCTCCCTGTAACGCATCTCCAGCGACTCAGCCAGAACGTCAACCTGATTACCAGCGTCGTTAATGTAAAACTCTCTTTTCGCCTGAAAGCCCGCATAGTTCATAACTCTGTAGAGGATATCTCCGAAAGCTGCTGCTCTGGCATTAACTACGTTAAGCGGGCCAGTCGGGTTGGCACTGACGAATTCAATCAGTACTTTTTTGCCTTTACCGTATTCTGATTGGCCATAGTTTTCTCCACTGGTGGTTATCTCCTTCAAGGCTTTGTAGTATTGATTGCTGGCAATCTCGAAATTGATAAAACCGTTACCGGCAACCTTAACAGATTTATAATGTTTCTTCTTGGAAAGAAGATCGGCAATTTTTCTGGCCATATCTTTTGAGTTGATATTATTCCTGCGGGCATTAACCAGTGCTGCATTAGTTGAAAAATCACCATACTCGGGATTTTTAGGAATCTCTACATAGTACTCGTCAGAATACTCAAAGCCAAGCTTCTTCCAGGCGATCCTGAGATCCTTAATAATTATATCTTTTATCATACTGAAGTCCCACCCTTCAACTGTTATTTCTAATCGGTTTCTTTCTCCAGAGATCTTCTAGTTGATAGAAATCCCGGACTGGTATATCGAAAATATGAACTATAACATCAACAAAATCCAGAAGTATCCATTTGGCATTACTCATACCTTCTGAACCCATGAGATAGATCTTTTCCTGCCTGGCTTTTTCTATAAGATGTTCTGCTATAGCTTTTGTGTGTATCTCCCCATTGCCACTACAGACAATGAACCAATCTGTAAAAGATGATTTTCCTCTGACATCGAGAACAACTATATCTTCACCTTTCTTTTCACTGATCCATTCCTTAAACTGGTCAACTTTAACCTTTAATTCGTCCATACTACTCCTTCTTAATAATTCTGTTTGTAAGTCAAGACTATTCCATGTATGTCCTGTAATCGTTACCGAGAATGATATGAAATGATTCTGTAGTGCGTTCACTTATCGCATAAACGCTCCGTTCAATTCCCGTATAACTCTTCAACCGTTCCAGATCCTGTTGATCGTCTCTCTTAACTACAATGATACTCTTATCATAAATAAATTTATCGGCATTACCAATACCAATTACATCGACATTATACTGGGTAAGATAACGACTGTATTCAGAAGCTGCATTGTGATGTCCACAACCATTGAGGATGCGCACTCGAATAGCGGGAAGCATATCGATCTCTTCCGGGAGAGATTTCTTACAAGAAACAAGAAGGTTTAACAATAGTATTATTATTACCACTCCGATTCTAATGAAAGAGAATGTCATAGCGATCAATTGAATCTAAAACTCTTCAAAACATTTTCTAAGCATTTTATATGCCTGTTCGAAATCTTCCGGTATAACTCTGATCTCAGCGATGGTTGACATGAAATTTGCATCTCCAAACCAGCGGGGAACAATATGGACATGAAGATGATCATCAACTCCGGCACCTGCTGCCTTGCCGATATTGATCCCAACATTTAACCCATCACTTTTATACCTTTTTGTCAGTACCTTTTCGCATAATCTGACTGTGGTAAAGAGGTCGTGTAACTCATCCAGTTCTAATTCGTTCAGATTGGCTACGTGTCTATTGCTCACTGCCATGATATGTCCATTATTGTATGGATAGAGATTCATAATAGCAAAAGAATGTTCTGATCTATACAAGACAAGCCTCTTTTCGTCATCTTCCGGTTTGATACAGAATATACATCCTGCAGCTTTTTCTGCCATTAGATATTCATAACGCCAGGGTGAGTAGAGATTTTTACTCATCAATTCTCCTTTCCTGATACTTCAAAACGGAGTTTTCTGGTATCTCTCTGTTGATAACAACATTATAACCTTTCAATTCGGTGTTTTCCCCAATTACGGTATTATCGAGATAACTATAAGGGCCGATAGATACACCTTTCTCTATCTTTGATCTTCCTTTGATGATTGTACCGCTGCCGATGTCAACATCCGGTTCTATATTGACCTCATCACCGATTATGATAGAAGCAGGGTTTTCTATGCTAACTCCATTAGCCAGCCAGTGGTCCCTAATCCTGGCATAATAACTCATCTCCAGTCTGGCTAATTCTTTCTGGGAGTTGATACCTGTTACTTCATCGACATGGTCGGTAATCAAACCAACAACCTTTTTACCCATAGAGTTAAGAATAGCGAGTGTATCAGTCAGGTAATACTCCTGTTGCCTGTTATCATTATCAATCTGTTCTAATGCATTAAAGAGGAGTTTGCTGTTAAAACAGTAAATTCCTGTGTTGATCTCATTTACTTCTCGTTCTCGGTTCGTTGCATCTTTATATTCGACGATCTTTGCAATCCGATCATTTTCATCTCTAATTATTCTGCCGTATGAAGCCGGGTTTTCCAGCTTAATTGTAAGGACTGTACAGGCAGCTTCATTCTCCCGGTGTGTTGTAAGCAACTTTTCCAAAGTTTCTTCACTCAGGAGTGGGATATCACCACAGAGAATAAACAGGTTCCCTTCAAATCCCGCAAAGAGTTTCGAACAGACCATGACAGCATGGCCGGTTCCCTTTTGCTCTATCTGCTCAACAAAACTTATTTTATCATTCTGTGGAATAGCAGTTTTAACTCGCTCTTTCTGATAGCCAACCACTATCCCGATGGGATCACAATTGACCTTTAATGCAGTCTCGGTTACCCGTCTGACCATCTCTTTCCCGGCAAGTTTGAAGATTACCTTCGGCCGTTCCGATTTCATTCGAGTTCCTTTGCCTGCTGCCAGAATTATTGCACCGCAATTCCGCATTTTTATCCTCCCCAGTACTATTCTCTAAAGGTGTGAACCATAGTTTTTATAGAGAGTTATATTTCAAGGAAAAATTTCCTGATCATAATTCCCAAAGTGAGCCTGATTCATCAGAGATGGTCTCCCATAATGATTTGATAGTCCTGCCAAGCAGAGGGTGGATAAGATCGGGACAGAGTTCACACAGTGGTTTAAGAACAAAACTTCTCTTCTGAATCCCGGGGTGTGGAATAACCAGATCGGGTTCCTGAATGATCTTGTCCCCAAAAAACAGAATATCTATATCAATAGTTCTCTCACCCCATCTTACCGTTCTCGTGCGTCCGAGTCTCAACTCAATTTCTTGTATTCTGTTAAGCAGTTCCCTTGCCGATACCGAACTTTCCAGCTTTAAGACACAGTTAACAAAGTCACGTTGCCGGGAGAGACCGTAAGGCTCGGTAATATAGAAATTGCTGATGTGGATATTCTCGAATGTGGGTGTGTTGGCCAGCAACTCTACAGCTGTAAGTATCGTCTTCTTCCGGTCTCCAACATTGGAGCCGAGCGAAAGATAGATCTCCATTTATCTCCCTCTGGACATCTCTATCTCAACAGAACCGAGAGATCCGTTAATCGGAACAGACGGTTTTTTTATCCTCACTTCAGCTTTTACTATTTTAGGAAAATGCTTGAACATGGTATCAAGTATCTCATTGGCGCAGTCTTCCAGCAGGTGGAATTGTTTCTTCTCCATCGTGTGTCTGATTTCTGCATAGATTTTGGTATAATCGATAGTATCGTGAAGATGCTTGATCTGGCTATCTTCTTCTGGAGTTGTCTCAATCGTCAGATTGACGATAAATCTCTGTCCCAATACCCGTTCTTCAGGATGAACCCCATGATATCCATAAAACACCATTTCATTAAGATGTATCTTCATAGTTCAACCTTCTCAACAATTTCTACACTGATCTTGTTAGAACTCAACCTGTCAAACAACTTGATTATTATACCACTCAGTAACAGCCCGAAAAGAGAAATAACAATAGCTAAACTTTCTCCTGTCCCAATGAGATATCTGGAAAGCAGAAAAAAACAGATCATCATGAAAATAGGGAAGATAAAGATAAGAAACGAGGAGATAAGACGCGATTCAGGACTTATGTGCAGCCTGACTATGTCACCCGGTTTCAATGATAGGTCACTCTGCAATCTGAATTCAGCTTTGTCTGAACCACCCATACAAAGCATATTCAGACTGCAGGAACGACAGGCACCCTTACGCTTCATCTGAACCAGAACGCCTTTCTCTCCTACCTCTTTAACTATAGCTATCTCATCTTCCTGAAGTTTTTGCTCATTGTCTATCATTTCTTTCTTACCTCTCCTTCAGTTTTTTCGATTATCCCGGTTGTTGAATGACCCGCATGATAGGGAAGACTTTTTACTGTTCCACCTGAGGCAAGAACGATATCGGAACCAACAATATCTTTTACAGGCCAGTCACCACCTTTGACGAGAAAATCTGGGTTAATCCTCTTTATTAGATCGTATGGCGTATCTTCTTCAAATATAACAATATAGTCAACCATTATAAGGGCGGAGAGGACATAAGCACGGTCATCCTGACGATTGATCGGGCGGCTATTTCCTTTCAATCGCTTCACAGAGTTATCGCTGTTCAGTCCAATTATCAATATATCTCCAAGGCTTTTTGCCTCAAAGAGATATTTCACGTGTCCTGAGTGAATGATATCAAAACAACCGTTAGTAAAGACCACTTTCTTGTCCCAGGCGCGTAATTTAGCTGCCATCTCTTCTATTGTTTCAACAGATTTGAGCTTGCTGTCAATCAAGTCCTCTTTAACCATAAGTTACCTCAAGGCAACTTATTCTTATCCCGGTTTTTTTGTGAAGTCATTTTTAGTATTTGAGCAGGGAAGATATCTTTTTGCCTCGATAGAGAAAATACACTCTGAGAAGCTTTATTGTTCCATTACAGCAACGATACGATAAAAAGCTCTGTCTGAGATTTCTGCGGCCTGCTGGTGAAGATAGGCTGTCTCTTCAACAAGAGCAGCCAGTAAGATAAATCCATCCTCTGCCGGATTGCTTATGCTGTAGAAGATTCTGTAATGGTCGACAGTAACAGGATTACCCAGCGTGTCTTCAGTAACTGCATCCCAGGTTAGCAGGACATCATTATTTATCAATTCGATATCTAGATTGTCCGGTCTTTGCGGTTTGGAATTGAAAATATCATGCTCAACGAAATCGATATCATTGTCACTAAACCTGATAGTTGCTGAGCTCCAATCCTCATTGGAAGCAGCGATAAAGATAACCATATTTGTAAAATCAGTTCCGTAAGATTGAAATTGATAGATAGAGCCTGTATCAGTTTCTATTTCATGAGTAAGAGGGAAATTAGCTTCAGCATCAAAATAGTCAAGGCTGACGGTTGTTAATCCATCATTTACATTAGATACTATATTACTGAGTATAGGTTCTGTATTGACTGCTGGTACCAGAGTCTGTTTTTGTAGGTAAACAATATGGTAATTACCTTCATCCATAATTGTTACTGTCTGACCGAAATTGGAGATCTTCTGGGTCATAGCAACAACGTTTAAAGGCGTATCTGGTGAGTAAACATTAGCAAAATCATCATCATTCATCAGATCATCGACCAGGCAGGAGATGTACAGAGTATTATTAGTATTATCGATACTGGTAACAACAGAACCTATAAGTGTCAAATCCTCTGTCTCTGAATCGATTTTATAGAGACCCGGACTGATAATTCCTAAAAGGTCAACAGTGTAAATCAGGGAATAAACATATTCAGGGGCACCGCCAGTTTCAGGAAATAAACTGATAGTGTAGGAAAAAAAAATGGTGAATAGACTACCACTAATCGGAAAGCCACCACCGTAATTAGTAAGAGCAAAGAATATTCTTTCGTCGGAGAATAGCATCTTCTCACCTGCAAGATTGAGATGGTCTGTTATCTCGGTGTTACGAGGATATTGAGAGAGTAGAGTCATGTCACTCAGGCTGCCTGGGATTTGATAAGTAAAGCCCGGAATAATGTTGATGTTATCATCATCTTCGATTCTGAAGCTGAGAGCCTCTTCTGTTATATTGTCGAATGAAGTGAGAGTCTGAAATGTACTATCGGTCAAATTAATCACACCAGAATTTATCCAGCCCTGATCGGTATAGTGGCTCATCTGATGAATCGTTTCGTCCTGATAACTACTCTCGTAGCGAATTATAATCTCATTATCGACTGTTAGGGCACTCTTCCTGATATCGGACCAGTTACCCCACAGCGCGATATAAATAAACACTGAAATGTATAAGCAACAAAGAGCTCTTTTCATTCACTCCCCCTTCTTAATCATCTTTTATCCTAAAATAAGAGCTAACCACAGCTAAATCGATATCCTCACCCGTTTCAAGATATTTCAATAACTCCATTCCTGTCCATACTCATTTATGTTCAAAACTTCCTACTTTTGAAAGGTGAACTGATATGTAGTATGGGAGTCGGCTTTAGCTGACTCCCATACTACCATAAGGTCAAGTTGAGTAATCTCAACGAACCTTTATCAACTCATCAAGTATATAACTGACTTCATCTGCTGACATCCCTTTTTGCAGCCTGCTTTGCAGTAATCGGGTCAGAGAATCTCTTTCTCTTGCCGGTTGCTCGTATAACTTTACTGCTATAACATAGTAGAACATATGGTTAGCAGCCATAGCGACGAGTTCATGAATATACTCTGTTCCAAATGTATAGCCATGATAGTAGTATTCACCTTCGACATCTTCTGATCCATTATAGAACACGAAATAGAAATCAGGTTCAAGAGGCTGCCCGTATATATTTGTCGTAACTGGATCCCAGCTGATCACTGCATCATAATTTATAATGGTTGTCGTAATATTATCCGGTGGCATGGGGGGGACGTATTCACCAATACCAGAAAGCTCAACGGTGAGGATCGGGTCGTTGTTTGAGTTGTTAACGATGTAGAGAGTATCAAGAATGGTTCCTACAGTCTGAGGGGTAAAACAGACTTCTATATTGAGAACTTCTTCAGGTTCCAGGCTTATTGTCCTCGCTTCGGGAAGACTGAATGTAAAATGGGTAGGCACATCCTGGAAATGAATACTATCTATTATAAGGGTGCTATTACCGATGTTGCTGATTCCGATGGTCTGATATTCGGATTGATTAGCTACATATACAGTCCCAAAATCGATAGTTTCCTCAGATAAGAGACTTATGAATGGTTCACCTGTTACGACAGTGATATAATCCTCTTTTATCTCTGAGTAGCTAAAACCGAATTCGTCAGTAACAGTGAGAGAAACTGAATAAATTCCTGCAGTTAAGTAGGTGTGTAGGGGATTTTGTTCTGTTGATCCATTTTCATCTCCGAAATCCCACTCCCACGAAACAATTTCACCTTCTCCCGTTTCTGTTTCATTGGTAAAAACCACTGTCAATGGTTCGACTCCATACATATGATCAGCAGAAAAATCAACCGTCGGTGGTGATGGCATTGAACAGGTTATTATGATTGTGTTAGAGGGTTCTGATTCACCCTCTTCATATAATACTGTAACATAATACTCATAAGGAACATCATATACAACATTCTCATCGATGAATGTTGTATCGACTACTGTCTCTTCATTTATCATCAAACTGTCGCGATAGACGTTATAGCCTGAGATTGCCAGACCCTGTTCCATTGAGACATCCCAGTTAAGCTCCACATAGAGGTGATACGTGGTAGCGATAAGATTCTGAGGCGGGTTCAATACTGTTATGTAACCCTGCCACTGCAGGAAGGGATAACCATTATTTCTATAAAGGGGATCTATACTCCAGATGTCAATAAAATCCCAGGTATTATAGGCATCAATACCATAGGGATAAGTCATGTCCTCTGTTGACCTTCCTTCTCCTCCCGCACTCTCGATCTGGCCGGATGTTCCGATATCCCAGTAAGAATTGTTAATGATTGACAGGTCATTATAACCGAGTAAACCACCAACAATGCTTTCTCCGCTGACATATCCTGTACTGTAGCAGTTGGTTATGGTGGCATTAGTACTGTTACCAACCAACCCACCGACATTGTGTGTTCCAGTAGCTGTCCCCGTCGCATAACTATCCGAGATGATTGCAGCTCCGGTGTTCTCACCTGACAATCCGCCAACAAGCGAAACCCCATTTACTATAACTGAACTGTAGCAACTGCTAACAGTAGAACTGCTGCAATGGCGACCGATCAGGCCACCAACGTGAGTATTTCCAAGCAGATACCCTGTAGTATAACAGTTGCTTACATGCGAATATCGGTTTCTGCCTATAAGTCCTCCTGCATATGTGCCACCTGTCAGATCTATATCTGTCAGCTTTACATTCTTAATTTCAGCATATCTGATACTTCCGAATAACCCGATATATTCGCTAAGCGGGCGGTTGCAATATAGAGCATCAATTGAATAATCCTGACCATCATAACTACCTGAGAAAAAGATATCAAAGTTCTCTCCTATTGGTAGCCATCCCTGTCCCTCAAACCAGACCGTGGTTTCTTCAGCATCAATATCTGCTGTCTGAATGTAATGACTTGCCCAGCGGATAGTTTGATCCGGTTGAGGAACAATATCATTACTTGCCGTTATCCAGTAGAGATTAGCCAACGATGAGATTACGTATGGATCTTCTGGTGATCCATCACCAGCTGAAGGAGACTGAGCAGCAGGTGTCAAATATGGAGTGACAGAAAAAAAATTCGAAGGATCTGATTCACCAGATGTGTAAAGAGCAGTAACATAATATTCATATGTGACACCATATTCTATCTCAATATCTTCGTATTCAGTAAGAGTAATAAGAGAATCATTCTGTACAAACTCATTTCTATACACATTATATCCAAGAATATCTAAATTCGGGTTCGAAGGAGCTTCCCAGTTGAGTAATACTGCATTGTTATTTACAATCACTATCAGACTGTGTGGAGGTGTAAGTGAATAGGATATAGCTTCGATTAGGTTTGAAGCAGAGGATTCACCCTCTTGATAGATAGCAGTAACATAGTAGGAATAGTAGACATCATTCTCGATATCATCATCGGTAAAAGTCAAATCTTCGAGCGGGAGAGGATTAATAATAGTATCATTACGATAGATATTGTAGCCCGCTACCTCGAGATCTTGAAACAGAGGTTCTTCCCAGGCTAATTCAATACTCAATTGGTGAGAAATAGCAGCCAGGTTCTGAGGAGGATTCAGGGAATAGGGGGTTGCTACAGCAATATTCGATCCTCCTGACTCACTCTCTTCATACAGCGCAGTAACAAAGTATTCATAGGTAACATCATTAGTAACGGACTGGTCCGAAAAGAGAGTATCTATAACAGTTGCAGTATTGATCATTTGATTATCACGATAAACATTATAGCCAAGCAGACTAAATTCCTGTTCTTCAGGGGATTCCCATTCGAGCAGAACAAGTCCATGAAATGGAGTAGCGGTAAGATTACCAGGTGGGGCATAAGTATATGGGGTAGCTTCTATAATGTTTGATGCTACAGATTCACCCTCGGAATATAGAGCAGTCACAAAATATTCATAGGTTTCATCATTGATTACGTCGAAATCTTCAAAAGTAAGCTCGATTAATGGTTCCAGGTTAATAATGACTTCATCACGATATATATTATATCCGAGGACCGGAAGTTCTTCGCTGATCGGAACTGACCAGTTAAGAATTACTGATCCTTGACAGGGAATGGCGCTAAGATTTGCAGGAGGATAGAGGAGGTACTCAAAATTCTGCCAGGAAAGGTAGGGATAACCATTGTTTGCATAGGATGGATCCTCAATCCAGGTTTCATTCCAGTCCCAGTCTACAAAACTATCTGCATAATAAGGATAGGTCATCTGGGCAGTTGTTCTCCCCTCACCACCTGCGGAAATCAACTGGTTACTAAATTCCATATCCCAATAAGATCCTGTTACTGAGCCACCAGAGACGTATGCTACCAAGCCACCGGGATCATAATTAGCAGTAATTAAAGTGGTACTGTAACAGTAAGATATAGCTGAACCTGGACCTGCACTGCCGCCTGTGAGACCTCCAACACGCCAGAATCCAGTTGCTGATCCTGCAGCATAACTGTTTGTAATCTGCGAAGTTTGATTGTTACCGACCAATCCCCCAACGTAAAAACCCGTACCAACGACACTACCCGTACTATAACTGCTGTCAACTAATGAGTTACCGATATTTTCACCAACCAGACCACCAACATTATCATTACCGTTTGCTGTGCCCGTACTATAACAATTTCTAACAATCGAATTGAGTTGATTCATCCCCAGCAGACCGCCAGAGTTAACAGATCCGCAACTCGCACAACCATATGAGATAACTCCTCCTGTGCTATAACTATTCTGAATTATCGAACTGTATTGATTTACTCCTGCTAATCCTCCGGCAGGACCTTCAGCATTGACATCACCTACACTATAACTGTTATCGATCAGAGCCGAAGTGTTGTTCCAGCCAACCAGGCCTCCGACATAAGAGTAACCACTTACTCCGGCATTGCTGTGACAGTCGATTACCGTTGCTGAAGAGTTAGTACCCAGTAAACCACCAGTATTATTGCCTGTAGAGAAGACGGTTCCTAAGCTGTGACTGTTACTTATTGTCGATGAACTGGTATTGTATCCAACCAAACAACCAATATGAGAGTAGCCGGAGACATTTCCTGAACTGTAACAATTGTCTATCATCGAATTACTTCTGCTTTGCCCTGTCAGTCCACCCACGGAGTTCTGTCCTGTAACATTGAGGTTGGTTACTCCCAGATTGCTGACCTGAGCACCCTCTATACGTCCAAAGAGGCCAATATTGTTCCTTGTGGGTCGATTGATATATAACGCATCGATTGTGTTATTTTGGCCATTATAAGAGCCAGAGAAGCTAATTGTATTATCTGCATTGAAGTAAAAACCAATAGGTTCCCAACCTTGATCATCGAACCAGGTTAATGTTTCTGTAGCGTCTATGTCTGCTACTTGAACATAGTGACTCGACCAGCGGGTTACCCTATCAGGGTCCGGAACTATATCATCATTTGCTGACAACCAGTAAAGATTCTCCAATGCAGCAATTTCATAAGGGGATGTGGTTGTCCCATCGCCTGATGATGGTGGAATTGCAGTCTGAGCTGAGAGAAGAACATTAAAGCTAAGAAATAAAAAAAATAAAGGTAAATACTTCATATAAACCTCCACATCCAGGGAAACTTCTCTGTTGCTATCTAAGAGCTAGCTGAAAGCAATACAGGTGAACACAATACATCAAAATATACAAACATCATTATAACCTCTGACTAAGGTATTATAAAAAAAACTTTTGATCGATTATCTACGAAAAGTTGTTAATCCTGTCAATCAATATTTACGTCTCAACTTTGACTCTTTAATACATTGAATTGAAAACTGGCTGAAGGAAGGAGCTTAATGGAGAAGAAATGAACAGAAACGATGTTTTGAAAAGGTTGATATCAGGGCGTCAATCAGAAATCTCAGCCGTAGAAGCTACAATTCTAAAGAATCTATGGTTAGAGACTGGTTCCGAATAATTATTGGTATCGGTATAAGCAATTGGCTCTTCCCAATCTTCGGTATATGGATTTACTGAGGAGAATATGTGATAAGAATTAGCATCATTGACGATGTCCCAGTTCAAGTGAACGGTTCCGTCTATGATATTTACCGAGACATTTTCTGGAGCTGGAAGCTCAGAAATTGATATAGCAGTCTGTGCAGCCTGATGCACAATCGGATTATCGGTATCCATGTTTTGGATGATAATCACTGCTTGCAGTTTATCAGGTTCCCAGTCAGGTTGATAAGGAAAAGCATGGCTGAAGGTTTGAGATTCTCCTGCCGTAGTCAGAAGAAAATTTTCTTCATGATATGCTTTAACTGAGGCAAAATAATCGGTATCCATAACTCCGGTGAGATCATAAGTTATGACAAACACAATTCTGTTGTTTGTGGTAGTAACATTACCGGTCATAATAGTCGTAGTTTCAATTATAATTTCGTCCTCTCCATTAATTGTCAAAGAAAGATATATCTCTACCGGACTTACAGTTGCAGCTAATTGGTTGTAGGCATCTATATAAGCCGGGAAATCAACTCCAGAGATTCCTATAGATCCATTCCACTGAGTGTAAGGTAGAACTGAGAAGTTATACAGACTTTGTCTCATCGAATAACCTGGACTCTGATGCAGGCCATCACCCTGCCAGATTAATGGAATAAGATAGGGAAAGTTTTCCTCATCATCGCACATCTGATGCAACGCTGACCGCGCTGCAGGGCATGAAGCACACCATGTCATAGTGAACAGTTCCGCAACGACATATTTTTGTGTTGCCGATAACGAAGCTAACAGAATCAAACAACAACTGAGTAACCCGAGAACCCTTTTCATATTTTCCTCTAACCGATTCAAAACTATCAAAATAGAACTCAATCTGTCAAGATATGTTATCTGATAAATCTGTTATTGCTTCAAACTTACGGTGAATGGGTTTTCAGGAACTCTGTTGAGGCAATATATTGGCAGGTTAGATGCTATCGATACTACTATGATTATAGAGCAAGGCCTCCCGAAATACGTTTTCGGGAGACCTTGTAAATAGATTTTGCTTAGTCTACTTCAGGAGCATTATCTTTTTCGCCTGCCTGCTATTCTCTGTCTCTAAAACAGTGAAATAGAGACCACTAACAACTGGTGTATTTCTATCATCCAGCCCATTCCAGATGACAGAATAATATCCTGTATCAAGGCGTCTGTCCAGCAATGTTCTGACTAATTGTCCCTTAAGGTTATAGATGTGTATCTGTACTCTCGCTTTGCGATCCAGTGAGAATGTTATGCGTGTTTCAGGATTGAAGGGATTGGGATAGTTACCAAGAAGCTCAATCTGTAATGAGGGGTTTGTTAAACTCTCTGTGCTGGTGGTAGTTACTTCAACACTATTTGAAGGTTCTGATTCTCCTTCATCATAAACAGCTGTAACATAATAGGTATAGGTTCCAGGTAATAGCCCTTCATCAAGATACTCTGTTGATACTAACGGATCTAAATTGATTTGTGCAGTATCTCTATAGATGTTATAACCTGACAGATCTCTTTGATAGGCTATCTGAGCCATTTCTTGACTATTTGAGTGCTGTCTTAAAAGGATCAAATCTGGTGGTTCTAATCCTTCGGGAGGCTCCCAGTCCAACAGGACATCTCCATTGCTCAAGACGGTATAGATTAGACTTTGAGGTGGATTTAGGATCAACTGTTCTGGTGTTGCTTCAACTATATTTGATGCTTCTGATTCACCATCATCATAAACAGCAGTAACATAGTATTCATAGGAAATACCATTGAAAACATCAGTATCAGTGTATTCTGTTTCTGGAATCAATTCCGTGTTTATAAGATTACCGTCACGATATAGATTAAATCCGAGAAGCTCCTGTCGATAATCCGGGGCATTCCATTCCAGTAAAACAATACCATCTCCAGCTTGAGCGGTTAATCCAGTCGGTGCGGGTAAATCCTCAGAAGTAAGAGAAGCAACTGCAGCCTGATGTATGGGAGCATTTCCGTTTACCAGATTCTGAACTATGACTACAGCAAGTAGGTTTTCGTGATTCCAGGAAGGATCAAGGGTAAAAGTATGAGAGTATACTCCCGACTCACCTTCTGTGACAAGGTTAAACGGTTGCTGATTATAGGATTTGACTGAAGCAAAGTAGTCAGGATCTAATGTACCTGTCAGATCATAAGTGAGGATGAAAAGAATATTGTTATCGGTGGTTGTGATATCGGCTGTCATAACCGCTTCGGCATCAATGTTCAATTCGTTATCTCCGTTCAGTGTTAGATCGAGTTCGAGCTCAATGGGGCTATTTAAATCAACGAGCTGGTTATAGGCATTTATATATGCTCCGTAGTCTGCTCCCACCACTTCAATTGTACCACCCCACTGGCAATGTGGAACGTATTGACCACCATAAAGCCCGAATCGGGATGTGAAGTTAGGACTAGGATGTGAACCGTCACCCTGCCAGATTAAGGGGATCAAGTATGGGAACTCATCAGTTTGTTCATACATTTGACGCAACGCCGACCGCGCTGCTGGGCATCCACTGCACCATGACACAGTGAACATCTCACTCACCACAAACATCTGAGAGCCTATCAGCAGATGTGCAGTCAGGAGAAACAGCCAGAATAATAGCAGAGGCTTTTTCATTTTGTCTCCTTTCCTGTTCTTATAGTTAATTTTGATTTTATTCATTACGATCTTACTAGCGTATCTCTATATTGCTACAGATTATATTATGGTTCAAGAAAATAAGAAGATTATATCTCCTCTTTACATTCTATCTCTTCGATATTTTCATGTGTCTTGAATCGGGTCATCTTCAACTTACCAAAGAAGGAATCGAGTAGTGAGTATATTGTTGGTATCAGGAAGAGAGTCAGAACAGTAGCGAATGCAAGACCAAAGGAGATACTGACAGCCATTGGTTTCCAGACAACTGAAGATCGAGCAGTACTTAACATCATAGGAATCAAGCCCATAATGGTAGTAATAGTAGTCAGCAATATTGGACGAAGTCTTATTGAACCTGCATTTATTAGCGAATTCCAGCGATCAACACCCTTTACTCTCTCTTTGTTAACAAAATCCACCAGAATAATAGAATTATTTACCACAACACCAGCCAGGGCAATAACAGCAATGAATGTATTTAACGAAAAGGGTAGTTGAGTTATAACCAGACCGAAAACCACTCCTATGAAAGCAAATGGGATGGTCATCATCACAATAAGTGGCTGGACATACGATCTGAATTGAGTGGCAAGAATTGTATACACCAATAAAAGTGCGATTGCAAAAGCCAGATACAATGATTGATAGGATCTTTGTTGTTGTTCCTGGACACCACCGAATTCTATCTGGTAGCCTGAGAATCTGGCTTCAAATCCCGAGAGTGAACCTTCGGTTCCTCTCAATCTACTTCCTGCCAGAATCTCTGTAACCTCACTGGGAGTTCTGCGAATTCTTCTACCATTCACTTCATAAAAGCCTGTATTAGCTGTTATTGTAACTACACGCTTTCTATCATAATGATCAATCGATGCAATAGTAGCAGTGTCGAATTCAAAGGTAGCCAGATTACTCAGTGGTATGGGAGAACTGCCAATTGGCCTGATTGTGATGTTTTTTAGAGCATTGAGCTCTTCAACGAACTTCTCCTGCATCTTCACCACAATGTCGTATTCTTGAAAGCCGTCACCACGATATGTTGAGACAGTAGAACCGGTTACAGCTGTTCTTATGTACATTGCCAGTTGTGAGACAGAGAGATTATAAAGAGCAAGTCTGTCCTGTATAGGGACAATTTTAATCTCCGGTTTTCCATCGATGAAACTGTCTGCTATATCTGTAACACCCGGAATGTTTTCCAACTCATTCTGAACGACATCGGAGATCTGTTGTAACCTTTCCAGATTATCTCCACGAATACGAATCTCGACATCTCTACCAGTGGGAGGACCGGAACGAAAGACATCAAAATTATAAAGATAAATACCGGGTAGTGTATCAATATACTTTCTGATAGCAGTTCTGATATCATCATGAGTGTATCGCATTTCTCGGTAATCGATCAATTCAATTGCCAGCTGGGAGTAGGAGCTTCTTCGCTCCATTCTATTCTCTGTACGCATTGAGCCGACAGTTGTTACTAAGGATTTGATGTCAATACTCTCTTCCATATTAAGAATATGATCCTCTACCATAGAGACAATAAAGTTTGTCTCTTCAATATTAGTACCATCAGGTGTCTGAAACTGGAGTGTAATTGTTGTGGCAGGAGGTTGAGGGAAGAACTCAAATTTTACCATTCCCGACAGCATTATCAGAAGAGCAATAAGAAACAGAGCAATAAAAACTAACAAGCTCTTAATCCGGTTTTTTAGTAAAAAGATGAGTATACGACGATACTTTGTGACAAGGTAGTTTAAGATCCTGCTCTTTTTCTTTTCTTCATTTAATGGTTTGGTAAAGATTGAGAGATGGGCAGGCAGAATAAAGAGACTTTGAAATAGAGAAGCGAAAAGAGCAGCAGTTACGACAAGAGGGAAGACTCGCATAAATTGTCCCATAATCCCTTCCATCAATAAAAGAGGGAGAAACGCAGAAGCCGTAGTAGCGGCTGAAGCAATGACTGGGATCATTACTTCTTTGGTTCCGACTATAGCAGAAGTCTTCTGACAATAACCCATCTCAAGTTGTCGGTGCATGTTTTCTATCACAACAATAGAATTATCAACTATCATACCGAGCACAAGTACTAGTCCGAACAGGGTCATTTGATTCATCGTTATATCACCCAGCATCATCAGGGTAAATGTCAGCAGAAAGCTGAAGGGAATACCCCAGGCTGCCAGGATAGCATTCCGCCAGCCGAGAAAGATAAAGAGTGTCAGAAATACAAGAATTATTCCAATCAGTGCACTATTGCCTAAAGTCAGCAGGCTTGTTTTTACATCTTCTGAACCGTCATTTCTGATTGCGATCTCCAATCCTGGAATTGTGTTTTGAAATTCGTCAACATATTGCCGTACATTGTTCATTACAGAGATGATATTTCCATCAGCTTTCTTATAGAGTGACATATTGACACTCTCTCTACCATTCAATTTACTGACAGTAATTACATTTTCCAGAGTATCTCGGATAGTCGCTACATCCTGCAAGCGGATAAACCGCCCTTCAACATCACTCTGTATGACCAGCCTAGCTATCTCTTCCAGATCATTGAACTGTCCAACGGTTCGAGTAATATACTCCATTCTTCCAATTCGGACTGTTCCTCCTGGGAAGTTCATATTTCTTAAACGAATGCTTTCGGATAGATCGTTGATACTGAGGCCGTATTGTTCCAGCCTGACAGCATCCGCCTCAACCCAAATCTCCCTTTCCCGGGTTCCATATACATCAACACGGGCTATATACTCAATATTCTGTAGTCCATCTCTTAGTTGTTCAGATATCTCTCGAATAGCATTAGGTGAATAATCTCCGCTGAGAGTGATCTGGCCGATCGGGTTAATTTCTCGCATGTTTATGCGGTTTATAACCGGATCGAAAGCATCAGAGGGGAGATCGGTAACTTTCCCCAATTCGGCTACCAGATCGTCAAAAGCTTCATCGGGATCAACTTTCGGATCAAAGACAATACGAACAGTAGCTCGGCCTTCTTCGGCTCGAGAGCGGATATAATCGATACCATCCAGATTGGCAATCTGATTCTCGATCTTTTCTATTATCAGTTGTTCTACTTCTTCAGGAGAGACACCTGGATACATAATAATGATAACCGCGCTGCCGAAATCAACCTGAGGCATCTCCTCTTTCGGCAACATGATCATTGAATAGATCCCTACCACGAATATAAGAAGAACAATGAGATTAACTAATACCGGGTTCTTTACTGAAATATCTGCTATCGACATCTATTTTGATCCTCAAGATCTGATATTCACTCTGGAACCTTCTTCCAGTGAATCAATCCCTTCCACTACTAGCCGGTCTCCAACATTCAAACCCGAAATTATTATAGTGAATTCATTAATAACTCTTCCTCTGGTTACCTTCCTTCTCCTGGCCAGGTTATCTTCATCAATTATATAGACAAAATGTTCATCGTATCGAGAACGTATGTTGCTGGTATCTGTATAAATAACAGATTCATTGATATTAACCTTGATATTGGCGGATACTACCATGCCTGGAATGAGTTTCCCCTCGTCATTATTCATTATTATTTCAACCGGATAACTTGCTGAATTAGATGAAGGTTTCATACCGAGGCCTCTGACTGACGCAGAGAATTCTTCGCCCTGATACTCAATAAAAGCTGCCTGGTCTTTTCTGACTGCCTGAATATTATGTTCACTGACACTACCTTTCATCAGAAGTTTTCTATAATCGACAATCCCAGCTATCAGGGTATTAGGGAAAATGGTCTCTCCGACCTTCAGGTTTAGTGATGTTATATAACCGGATATCGGGGCACGAAGTCTGGAATCATTGTAAGTCTTTTGTGCTGATTCCAGGGCTGCAGCAGCACCATCTCTCTGTGCAATAGCTGATTGGTGGGCGAAAAGAGCCTGTTGATATTCAGCCTGAGAAACAGAACCAGATTCATAAAGACGGTTTGTTGTCCGATAACTCATAGCAGCTGACTCCAGTTGAGCATTAGCAGATGCCAGAGCTGCCCGAGCTTGTTCCAATCTTATTCTATATACTTCATTATCCAAAGTTCCGAGTTCTTCTCCCTCTTCTATCCAGTCTCCCAGTATCTTATTCAAAGTTAAAATACGCCCTGTAGTTTCACTGACCATATTTACATCTCTAATACCTTCCAGTTTGCCGGTTATCCTGATAAACTCTGCCAGGTCACGTAATTCAACCTCTTCCACTATCACCGGAACTGCAACATCTTCCCTGGTGGGGCGTTCTGCTGGTGATCTTCTGTTACAACCGACTGCTAAAAACAACAACCACACAATCAATAGTAGAGCTATTGGTAAATTCAGACGGTTAAAACTCCTTCGCACTAAATCAGTAACTCGTTTATACTTCTTCATTTTCTATCCTTATCTCTTAACTGGATTCTCATACTCATAAAATTGCCATCACATTACCGTGTCTGAAACATTAGGACTGCCCAATTTAATTCTCGATTAATGTCCACCAGAAAAAGTCGTCATCGTCAATATTGAGCAGATGCATCAGAGCAGATCGGTTTTTTAAAAAATCGTATTTGCTGGTGGTTGCATTGAGGCTACTACCAGTCAGAAGAAGTTCAACACTGATCAAATCCAGAGAAGATATCAGACCATTTTGAAAGCGTTCTTCCATCATTCTGTAAGTCTCTTCTGCATACTCAAAAGCCAGTTCTGCAGAAGTAATAGTCCTGGCAGAGGAAATTCCGGAATAGAATGCCGCTTCGATTGCTACTCTTATATTATCTTCAGCAGATTCAACCTCCCGTTCTGTTTGACGATTAGAGTAATGTCTACTACGATAGGAACTGTAGTTGTCAAATATGGGAAACATCGGCAGGGAGACTGAAATCATGTAGGTCGTTGTTGCATCGAATTCCCTCTCTCCACTGTAATTGTTATTCCAGTTGCGTGATGCAGACAGATTGATAGCAGGTAAAAAGTTACCGATTGATATCTTTAGGGCTTTCTCGCTGATTTTTTCACGTGTTCTGTTCATGATCAAAAGAGGATTGTTTTCCATGCCGTAAACTATTAGTCTTTCCCTCAATTCTTCTTGTTCTGCTTCCTGAACATTTTGGTAGAACTCTATTAATCTGTCATAAAGGGTGAAATCAATCGGTTGAATTTCAAAATCACCTATTTTTAGCATATTCTGGAGCAGACGGGAACTGAGTTGTCTGTTTTTCTCTGCCTGTAATAGATCAACCTCCCTGGTAGACAGTTCTGCCTGGAACTGTAAATAATCGGCCCGGGAAAGAGTTCCAGTCTCCATTCTGGTTCCGGCAATTTCCAGATTCTGCTGAGCTATATCCAGGGCCCGAAGATTGATCTCGTACAATTCGTCTGTGAGTAGGTAATTATAATAAGCTTCTTCCAGTTCACTCAGCAGATTGAGCTTTGTATTTTCAAGATCTGCTTGGGCAATTTTTACAGCATCACGGCTCATCTTGTAAGAGAGCCATAATTTACCTCCCATAAAGAGTGGTTGATTTGCACTGAAGCCATAAGAAAGAGAGTAATTTTCTGCTGCAGTGGTAAAAGGTTTGGGATCCAGATGATTATATCCAGCCTGCAGGTTGAGAGAGGGAAACATTGCACTGAGCGCCGCTCTCATTTCCCATTCAGCAGCTTTCAGTGCAGATGCTTTAGCTAAATATTGAGGATTATTCTCAATAAGTATTTCTTTTGCTTTCTCGAGCGAGATAACCTGCTCAGCAAAAAGAGTGGATACTACTATGAGTATGATTATTACTATCAGCAACTTCGACATTAATTCTCCTCTGAAGAAGATAATTGTCTTGAGCCTGATGTCAAATTGTAATTTTACCAGTGTGAGTTTAAATCGAGCTTGACACAAAACATTTTTCTCAAAACCCTTACCATCATGAAAATAAGAGAAAAGAGCTATGAAGGAGTAAATTTCTGTCTGCGCTGTGGCAACAAATTAGATTTTGTCCGGGACGTAGAGGGTAAGCTCCGCAAAAAGTGTGCTAACTGTGGCTGGACATTCTATAAGAACCCTGTTCCGGCAGTAGCCTGTGTTATCTTGAGTAATAAGAGAGAAATTGTCATTATCAAGCGTCTCGTTGAACCGCAAATAGGGAAATGGGCTTTACCGAGTGGATATATTGAGATAAATCAGAGTCCGGAACAGGCAGCAGTGGTGGAAATGAAGGAAGAAACCGGATTAGATGGAGAAGTTGAACGATTTATCGGCTACTATGATGGTACCTCTCCTATATATGAGAAAGTACTCTCTCTCGGTTTTTTGATGAGAGTGAAAGGGGGTAAACTTGAAGCTGGTGATGATGCTGGAGAGGCAGAGTACGTTTCTCTGCAGGAACTACCGAGATTAGCCTTTCTGGCTCATGAGTATTTTATCGATGTTATTAAAGAGGAAGGAGTAATTTAAAGAGATGGGAATGGATATCAGCAAGACTTACAACCCGCAGAATATAGAAAAGAAATGGTACAACTACTGGTTAGAAGAGGGGTTTTTCACTCCGAAAATTGAAAAAGAGGAACAACCCTATACCATATTGATGCCACCTCCCAATGTAACAGGAATTTTACATATTGGTCATGTTCTAAACATAACCTTGCAGGATATTGCTACCAGATATAAGAGAATGACTGGTTTGCCTACCCTCTGGTTACCCGGAATCGACCACGCTGGCATTGCTACTCAGAATATGGTTGAGAAAGATCTACACAAGAAGGGATTGGACCGACACAAGGTAGGGCGCGAACGTCTTATTGAGTTGTTATGGGATTGGAAAAATCAGAAAGGAAGGACCATATTAGAACAGTTGAAGAAGTTAGGAGCTTCTTGCGACTGGAGCAGAGAGCGATTCACTATGGATGAGATGCTCTCCAGAGCAGTAAAAGAGGTTTTTATTCGACTCTATGAAAAGGGCTTGATCTATAAAGGGGAGTATATCATTAACTGGTGTCCACGTTGTATTAGTGCTCTCTCCAATGATGAAGTGGAACACGAAAATGTGCAGGGTTCACTCTGGCATATCAGATACCCTCTAACCGATGAGAACGGTTATATTACTGTTGCTACTACCAGGCCTGAAACTATGTTAGGTGATACAGCTATAGCGATCAATCCAAAAGATGAGAGATATCAACATCTGGTCGGTAAAACAGTAACCTTACCTTTTGTAAACAGGAAGATACCCATTATAACAGATGATTATGTCGATAAAGAGTTCGGCAGTGGGTTTGTAAAAATTACACCAGCACACGACCCGAACGACTTCGAAATTGGCAGACGACATGATCTTCCTCTTGTAGTCGTTATGGATGAGAAAGGTGTTATGAATGAGAATGCTGGTGATGAATTTGCCGGTATGGATAGATTTAGTTGTCGTGAAAAGCTGGTAAAACTGCTTCAGGAGAAAGATCTTATTGAAAAGATCGTTCCTCACGAGCTTGCTATCGGAAAGTGTTATCGCTGTGATTCGATTATTGAACCTTATGTTTCTGAACAGTGGTTCGTCAAGATGAAACCTCTAGCAAAGAGGGCCATTGATGCTGTAGAAAGTGGAGATATCCAGCTAGAACCAGAGCGCTGGGTAAAAGTATTCATGCACTGGATGAATAATATTCGTGACTGGTGTATTTCCCGTCAGATCTGGTGGGGCCATCGAATTCCAGCCTTTTATTGTGAAACCTGTAATGAGATGGTAGTAGCAATGGAACCACCTCAAAAGTGTCTCCAGTGTGGGGGAGAGATATTCAGACAGGATGAAGATGTACTCGACACCTGGTTTTCCTCATGGCTCTGGCCCTTTTCAACTATGGGCTGGCCTGATGAGACCGAGGATCTGAAATACTTTTTGCCTACGGATCTGCTGATTACAGCACCAGAGATAATCTATCTCTGGGTTGCAAGAATGATCATGTCAACTATGGAGTTCTGTGACAGGATACCATTCAGAACAGTGCTTCTACACGGTACGGTTCGGGATGAGCTGGGACGAAAGATGAGTAAATCACTCGGTAACTCACCTGATCCTCTTGATCTGATTGAACAGGTAGGTGCTGATGCCTTGCGGTTCAGCATGGTTTTCAACTCACCCAAAGGAGCAGATATATATTATTCTGAGACCGTTCTGGAGAATGGCCGAAACTTCTGTAATAAAATCTGGAATGCCTACCGCTACATTGTAAGCAATATTGTCAATATCGAAGGATTACCAGATAGCAAGGAACTGAAAATGGAACTTGCTGACAGGTGGATATTAAGTAGGCTGAATGTCGTAATAAACCGGGTAAAAGAGTATTATGAGAATCTTAGATTCAACGATGCTGCGCAGTTGCTACAGGATTTCATTTGGAAAGAGTTCTGCTCCTGGTATCTGGAGTTAAGTAAAGAGAGGATGTATAACAACGAAGATCTCGTTAGTCAAAAGACTGTAAAATATATACTTTTAGATGTACTGCAACAGTCTATGCGTCTTCTTCACCCTCTGATGCCATTCATTACGGAAGAAGTCTGGCATAACCTGAAAGAGTATTTTCTAATACAGGAGAAAGCCCTTATAGTAGCTCGATTTCCTGAAGCGAATAAAAAATTGATCGATAACAAAATAGATGAGGAAATGACCCTTATTCAGGAGAGTATAATAGCGATCAGAAACCTCCGTAAGCAGGTCAATATCCCGCCCGGAAAAGAGGTAGATGTTATCATTCGTGCTGTTAACAGAGAGCAGTCAGCAATACTGGAGAATTATGAGAATTATTTCCGGAAACTGGCACGAGTATCTAATCTGCAGGCAGGAATAGACTGTGATAAGCCTCAACAATCAATTGCTGCTGTGGTTAACGGGATGGAGATCTTTCTCCCTCTTAGTGGTATTATAGATATCGATCAGGAGAGAGAACGTCTCAAAAAACATCTCCACAAAGCAGAGATTGAATTGGCCAAAACAAGGAAGAAACTCGCTAACGATAGCTTCCTGAATAATGCCAGAGAGGATGTAGTAGAAAAAGAGCGAGCTAAAGAGCAGGAATACCTGCAGTTGACAGAAAAAACCAAAGGTCTCTTGCAAGACCTGATCTGACCTTATTAAGGAGGTTTCTATGAGTCCAAGAAAAAAGAAAGAACCGATAGTTGATGTAGAGGCTATAAAAGAAGAGATTGTAGAAGATGCTGTACAGGAAGTTATCGAAGAAGATTTACAGAAGGTAAAGGAGGAGATTATTCACGATCCCGGGACAAAAAGGCTTCTGTTTTATGAAAAATTGAGAGAAAAATTTGCTGGGAAGATAACTGAAGAGAAGAAACTCAAAAAGGTAAGTGATTATCTCTTTCTGCTTCCTGACTTCTTTATCTTGCTCTGTCGGCTTCTGATGGAAGATAGAGTGACCAATCAGACAAAAGCTTTTATCTTAGGAGTGATTGCCTATGTTATGCTCCCAATAGATATAATACCAGATTTCATTCCAGTTATTGGTTTTGTAGATGATCTGATTCTTGTTGTATTCGCTCTCGACCAGATCATGAAACAGACCGATGAGGAGATTATCCTTGCTAACTGGAGTGGCAGAAGTGATTTTATCCTGACAGTAAGAAATGTGATAGATATTGCTAACAAAGCGGTCAGCCACCGGATACTGATAAAGATCAAAGGTATTCTTCGGAAATTTAGAGTAGCGTGATGAAGGTTTTCATATCATCAAGAAACAGTGATAAGATCAGAGAGATCAAAGCACTGATTGAACATCTTAATATCAAAGTTGTCACTCCATACGATTATGATGATTTACCGGAGGTGGAAGAAGATAGAGATTCACTTTTAGGCAATGCCCTGAAAAAAGCCCGTATTCTGGCTGATGTGGTTGGATTACCAACGATTGCTGACGATACAGGCATCTTTATCGATTCACTTTACGGTGAACCGGGAATCTATTCTTCCCGATATGCAGGTGTAAGTTGTTCCTATTCCGAGAATCGGGATAAGGTGCTATCATCTATGAAGGGCAAAGCTAACAGGAGTGCCAGATTCATTACCGTTGCAGTTTTTTATGTAACAGGGTTGGAACCACTGGTAGCAGAAGGAATAGTAGAGGGGGAGATAACTGAAACTGAACGTGGTGATAAAGGTTTTGGTTATGATTCCATTTTTCAGGTAAAGGGTAAGAAGAAAACCTACGCCGAGATGGATGATGAGGAAAAGAATATTTTCAGTCATCGTGGTATAGCTTTACGAAAATTGGTTGATAAGATAAATGCAACTTTCAAGGCAGAGAGATGATCTCTGCAAAGTCAGTGATTTAGCATATTACACAGATTATCATACAGATTGAGGAGGAAGGATGATTAACAGGCAGATATTTCGGCAATATGATGTCAGAGGTATTGTAGATAAAGATTTGACGGATGATACAGTCTATCTCTTGGGTAGAGGCTTTGGCACCTATCTGAGGAGAAGAAATCTCAAATCAGTTGCTATTGGTGGTGATGCTCGTATGAGTACTCCCCGGTTTAAAAAATTGTTCACTAACGGTTTGAAGGATTCTGGATGTGAAGTACTTGATGTGGCAATTTTAGCTACCCCGGTTCTCTATTTTGCAATACATCATTTGAAAACCGATGCCGGAGTCATGATAACAGGTAGTCATAACCCTCCAGAATATAATGGTTTTAAAATGAATATCGGGCTTGCTTCCATCTATGGTGATGATATCCTGGAAATCTATGACATTATAAAGTCAAATTCTTTTATAGAGGGTATTGGCTCACAGAGAAGTGTTCCGGGAATGGTTCAGATCTATCAGGACTATTTGGTTGATAACATCAAAATTTCCCGCCCAGTAAAAGTGATTGTCGATGCTGGAAATGGTGCCGGTGGTCCCATATTACCGGATATTTTACGAAGAATCGGTTGTGATGTAGTCGAGCTCTATTGCGAGATGGATGGTTCTTTCCCCAATCATCACCCTGACCCTACAGTATTAGAATATATGCAAGACCTTATCAGATCAGTAAAAAAGACAAATGCAGAAGTCGGAATAGGACTGGATGGTGATGCCGATAGAATTGGTATAATTGATGAAAAGGGGGAGATGCTTTTCGGTGATCAGGTTTTGAATATCTTTGCCAGGGAGTTTCTGAAAGAATATCCTGGTGAAAAGGTCGTAGCTGATGTTAAATGCTCAAAAAATCTTTTCGATGATATTAAAAAACAGGGTGGAGTACCGGTCATGTATAAAACCGGTCACTCTCTGCTGAAAAAGATTATGCGAGAAGATAATATCAAGATGGGTGGTGAAATGAGTGGGCACATTTTCTTTTATGATCGCTATCTGGGATTTGACGATGCCATCTATGCCGCCTGTCGATTCGTCGAAATTATAGCCAAATCGGATAAGAAAGTTAGTGAGATGCTTGCAGATCAGCCTAAGATGTATAATACCCCGGAATTGAAATATGAATGCACAGAGGATAATAAGTTCAAGATCGTAGAAAGAGTACGAGAACATTTCCAGAAAGAGGGACATGATGTAAATGATATTGATGGTATGAGATTAACTTTTCCTGATGGTTGGGCACTGGCAAGAGCTTCTAACACACAACCGGTAATAACCCTACGTTTCGAAGCAGAAACAGAAGAGAGGTTACGGGAAATAAGAAATATGGTCGAAGGGGAGATTGAGAGAATCAAAGCAGAGATTGACTCTTAACTACCGAACCAGGCATCTAAATATAAACCGATTTAATCGAGGGCAGCATTTAAGTCTGTCCTCATTTTTATTGCCAACAATCTGGTATTTCTGTCTGCAGTAAGCTCAATATTGTGTTATGTAGATCAACCCAGAAAAGAAAAACATCTATCGTTTTCTCGGTTTCTTAGTAGTTGAATCCCTGCTTTTCTCGGCTAACAAATTAAGTAATTCGAGATGAGTTAGAATGATGATTGAGTCATTACTAACCGCGATTTCTTAAAGAAAAACAATTGACGTTGTCAACTCAGCTTTAAAATATGACTTCTTAGGAAATATGGGGATAATGGAGGAAGAAATGGAATACCCTTTTAACGAGATTGAACCGAAATGGCAGAAGTACTGGCAGGAGAAAGGACTGTTTAAAACAGAAGAGAAACCGGATAAGAAGAAGTATTATGTCTTATCTATGTTTCCTTATCCCTCCGGAGCGTTACATATGGGCCATGTCTCTAATTATTCGATTGGAGATGCTATAACTCGCTATAAACTTATGCAGGGTTACAACGTCCTGCAGCCAATGGGTTATGATTCTTTCGGACTTCCTGCAGAAAACTTTGCTATACAGAATAAAACTCATCCCCGTAAAGCAACGGAAGATAATATAGATACTATGAGAGGGCAGTTTGATCGGATGGGTTTCGGCCTCGATTGGAATAGGGAAGTGAGTACCTGTCGACCCGATTATTACAGGTGGAATCAGTGGCTTTTCAAACGTCTTTATGAGAGGGGGCTGGTATATCGTAAGAAGGCCTATCTCAACTGGTGTGAAGAGTGTCAGACTGTTCTTGCCAATGAACAGGTCGAACAGGGACAATGCTGGCGTTGTGAATCTCCGGTGCAACAGAAAGAGATGGAACAGTGGTTCATAAGAATAACTGAGTATGCTGAAGAACTGCTCGATTTTTCTAAAGTTATCGACTGGCCGGAAAGAGTCAAACTCATGCAAACTCACTGGATCGGGCGCAGTGAAGGGACCAACATCAATTTTCCTGTTAAGAATTCTGATCAAGTGATTTCAGTCTTCACGACGAGGCCTGATACGATCTTTGGCTGTACTTATATGGCACTTCCACCCGAACATCCCTATATTATGGAGTGGCTGAACGAAACAGATCCAGCATCACCACTTCATGCCTTCTGTCAGAAGGTGATTAATCTGGATAAGATCGCAAGAACATCAGAAGATACGACAAAAGAGGGGATGTTCTCCGGACATTATTGCATAAATCCTGTTAATGGTGAGAAGATACCGATCTGGATTACCAATTACGTTCTACTGGATTACGGAACCGGAGCAGTAATGGCAGTTCCAGCTCATGATCAGAGAGATTTTGAGTTTGCCAAGAAGTACAATCTCCCAATGAAAATAGTGATCCAGAACGAGAAGAGAGACCTGAATCTGGAAGTAATGCAGGAAGCTTTTGTTGATTCGGGTTTTCTGACTAATTCTGCCCAGTTCGACGGAATGGAGAGTGAAGCTTCCAAGAAAGCAATAACAGATTGGATGATCGAAAAAGAATATGGAGAATATGCAGTGAGCTACAGGCTGCGTGACTGGGGGATCTCACGTCAGCGGTACTGGGGTTCACCAATACCAATCATTCATTGCCCAGATTGTGGTACAGTTCTGGTTCCGGATGAAGAACTACCCGTAGAGCTACCTATGAATGTTGAAGTAGGGAAGACGAGAAAGAATCCGCTACTCTCTATAGAGGAATGGGTTAATACAACCTGTCCTGTCTGTAACGGACCGGCAAAGAGAGAAACAGATACAATGGATACATTCTTCGACAGTTCTTGGTATTATGCCCGCTTTGCCGATGCTCAAAACGATAAGGTTCCATTCAGCAAAGAGAAAGCAGATTACTGGCTTCCGGTAGATCAGTATATAGGTGGCATAGAACATGCCTGTATGCATCTGATGTATGCCCGTTTCTTTCATAAGTTTATGCGTGACATCGGTCTGCTAAGTGGTGACGAACCTTTTTCCAGGCTACTGACTCAGGGGATGGTGATAAAAGACGGTGCCAAGATGTCAAAATCGAAAGGTAATGTCGTAGATCCCAACTACATCATAGACAGATACGGTGCCGATACGGCACGTGTCTTCATGCTTTTTGCTTCACCTCCGGATAAAGACGTTGAGTGGAGTGATGAAGGAATAATGGGTGCATTTCGTTTTCTGAATAGAATCTGGCGGCTTTTCAACAATAATAAAGACCTGATCAGAGAATTCAGAAACCATCAGATCGGGGAGATCAGCGAACAATCACGCAAGCTGCTCTATACAACTCATTTTACGATCAAGAAGGTTACCGAAGATATCGAACAAAGAATGCAGTTCAATACAGCTATCGCAGCTCTCATGGAGCATTTCAATAACATATCAGCAGTAAAAGAACCAGACAAATTGACCGACGATGAAAAAGGCGCCTTTGTTCAGGGGTGTCTTGTTATACCGAGACTACTCTATCCCTTTGCTCCTCATATTGCAGAAGAACTATGGCAGCAAGCCGGATTTGGCGAGATGATTCACAATTACAGATTTCCTGTCTGGGAACCGAAATACCTGAAACGGGATGAGATCAATTATGTGATCCAAGTACAGGGTAAGGTTCGGGGAAGAATAACCGTTCCAGCAGATACTGGCGAAGATAAGATAAAAGAGCTGGCTCTCCAGGTTGATAATGTCCAGAAATTCATCGATAACCAAAAGATAAGAAAGATAGTGATAGTTAAGAACAAGCTCATCAGTATAGTGGTTTAAAAAAAAGCCCCCCATCTGAATGGTGGGGGGTATTTTTTATGCTAATAGTAGTGATTTATGAGTTAGCGCTATCAACAGAATTTATTTGGGGATATTGAACAGATATTCAACGCCGTTTGGCTTATTCTTGATCTTTATCTTACCCTCTAGTTCATCTAATAATGTTCTGGCAACAAGCACATCGACTAGCTTATCACTCTCTATCTTCGGAGCAGATTTGGCATTTACAGCTTTAACTACCTCGTCAGATATGTTCTGGCCACCTCTCAATACCTCAAAATATACACGAGTACCGTCACGGTATACCTTGAGTTTAACAGTACCACCATCTTCCATGTGTTCAATGCAGTTATCAAAAATCTCATAGAGAATATTCAAGAGACTGAAGGGGCTGACCTCTATCGTACTGTCTTCTTCTATCTCCTTTTCCAGCTTGATCTTGTGCTTGTAAGTGAGATTAAGGTTCAGGAATTGATCAAAGATGTCGATAAAGGTAGCTATGTCGATCTTCTGTTTACCAGTGATCTTGTCTTTCTCTATCATGTATTTGACGACATTGATTGTGTTGTTGATCTTTTCTAACTGCTGCATGATCTGATCTATACCCTGCAGATCGGGGATCTTAAATTTTATGAGCTCGATTCTTCCGGAAATGCTCATTAAAGGTGTATTCATATTATGAATAAAACCTGGAATCAGATCTAAGTATTTGGACAGCTCTCTGTATTTGATTAGATCCTTAACATCATCTTTCATTTTCCACTCCTTTAAATATGGTTCGTATCAAAGGTAAGATTTAATAACCTTTGCCAATCTCTTAACACCTTCTATATTCATATCTTTGGCAGAATAAGAGAAGTTGATTCTCATCGTATTTTTGCCTTTGCCATTACAGTAAAAGCTGGAACCAGTTACGAAGGCGACCTTTTCTTTAATAGCATCTAAAAACAGCTCTCCAGTATCAATATGTTCCGGTACGGTCAGGAACAGGAACAGACCACCTTCCGGTTTGGTCCAGGTTACCCCTTCTGGCATATACTGTTCGAAAGCTTCCAGCATAGCATCACGTTTTTCTCTGTAGAGGTCAATAATTTTTTTTATATTGCTGTCTAACAATCCCTGCTCGATGTATCTGGCAGCAATACGCTGAGTATAGGGTGGTGTACAGAGGTCTGTAGACTGTTTAGCAACTACGATCTTATCAAGAATATGTTCATTGCCAACTACCCAGCCGATACGGAATCCAGGAGCAAAGATCTTGGAAAATGTTCCCAGCATAACTACCTGTTCACTATTATCGAGATGGTACATTGTCTCTACCGGTTCTCCTTCGAAACGCAACTCTCTATATGGACTATCTTCTATAATCAGAACATCGTATTTTTTTGCTAACTCAATAATTTCCAATCTTCTCTTTTTGGGCATGGTAATACCAGAAGGGTTCTGGAAGTCAGGAATAATATAGATGAATTTCGGTTTTTTATTCTCTGATTGCAGATCTTTAAGAACCTCTTCTAGTTTGGTTACACTCATTCCGTGTTCGTCGAGGGGGATACCTACCATATCAGCACCGTAACTGTTGAAAGCACCCAATGCACCTAAATAGGAGGGTAAGCCAACGATGATTTTGTCACCACGGTCTATAAAAATCTTACCGATCAGATCAAGCGCTTGTTGTGATGCTGTCGTAATTATCACATTCTTTAATGAGATATTCAAGCCCATTTTTTTATAGCGTTCTACCAGAAGGGTTCTCAACAGAGTATCCCCTTCAGTAGCACCATACTGTAAAGCGACCTGAGCTTCATTCTTCATAATATCACATAGTATATCATACAACTCCTGGACAGGGAAAGATTCTGGAGAGGGAAGCCCACCGGCGAACGAAATCACTTCAGGATCCTGTGTTAACTTCAACAATTCTCTGATCTCCGATTTCTTCATACCTCTGGCATTGGTCGATAAAATCTCATTCAAATCATTAATCATCTCTTCCTCCGATTTATTTTTATTCATTTATATATTTAAGGTACTTATAGTCCTCAATCTGTTTTTTCACTTTTTGAGATAACTCTTTAGCAATCCTTACTTTCAATATTTGTTCTCTATTTGATTTGTCAATCTGTTTTTCTAAGACCTCAGTCTGTTCTTTCAAAAACCGGATCAGCTTTTTCATCTCCAGCGGAATATGAAGCACTTCATCTCTTTTCTGGCTCTTTAAAAAGCCAAAAATCAGGGAGAGCAGTTCATCGAAATTCTCATCATATCTGGCTGAGACGAAAACTGAGTTAGGATAGTTCATCATCAATCTTTTACGGATCAATTTGGCATTAAGATCGTCTCTTAGCTGGTCGGCTTTATTGAATACATAAAGGATATCTCTGTCTAATGCTCCAATCTCTTTCAGTACATCATTAACTGATTGGATATAGTTCTCGAAATCGGGTTGCGATATGTCAACAACGTGTAGTAGCAGGTCAGCTTCAGTAACCTCGAGAAGTGTTGAATGAAAGGAAGTAATGAGATTATGGGGGAGTTTCTTGATAAATCCGATAGTATCACTGATGACAATCTTATCATCACTATCATTACAAACCGCTCTTGTGGTTGAATCCAGAGTAGCGAAGAGTTGATCTGCAACATATAGTTTCTCACCGGTAAGCCTGTTAAAGAGAGTAGTTTTACCGGCATTTGTGTAACCGACCAGAGATACATTTTTCAGAGCAGTTCTCTTCTTTCTTTTGAGGACAGCATGTTTCTCAACCTCTTCTATCCTCTTCTGCAGTATATTGATCTTCTTTTTGATCTCTCTTCTGTCTAACTCTATCTGAGTTTCTCCGGGACCGCGAGTTCCGATACCACCTTCTATCCTTGAAAAATGCTGCCAGAGGTTACGAAGTTTGGAATAGTTATACTGTAACATTGCCAGTTCAACCTGCATCTTGGCCTGTTTTGTCTTGGCGTGTGTTGCAAAGATATCGAGGATGAGTTCTGTCCGATCAACTACATTACAGGAGGTTAAGCGGGCAATATTCTTGGCCTGTGCCGGTGATAGTTCATCATTAAAGATCAGGGTATCGACATCCTTCTTCTTCGCTTCATTGCTGATCTCGGTTATCTTTCCTTTGCCGATATAAGTTGAGGGGTTAGGTTTTTCGAGATGCTGGACGAATCTTCCCAGGACCTCGGCATCTGCCGTCCTGCTTAAATGCTCCAATTCATCAACAGTTCGTTCATATTCATCTCTCTTCTCTTTACCTGTAAATAGACCGATTAGAAATACTCTCTCTTTGACTTTCTTAGTTGATTCCATACTCCCCTTTTAATAGTCTTTATTTTCATAAACGAGGATATTTTTATTCTTTTTGCGCCATTCCAAAAACTTTTCTTTAACCTCTAACTGCCAGACTAACTTCTTCTCTTCACTGGCAAAGGTGATTATGTCGATAAAGTGTATCTTGCCGTCATTACCTTTAAAACTCTTCTGCGGCACCTCGATATCAAAATCACGTCCCTTCTTTACTACAGTTATTTCGTTGATGAAGATTCCCGGAGCCATCTCTACCGTTGCTCTCGCTTCCACTATCCCTCTACCAACATCTCTAAATTTTATCTCCATATGTTACACCTATGATTTTTACTTTCTTAAGAGATATTAAAAAAGGGGGATAAATAGTCAATATTAATTATTCACTGAGAGTGTGACTGTCTGGTTCTGATAGAGAGAAGTAATAAAAATCCTTGACTGCTATTTTCACTATAGTCGATTGATTTAACGAGGATGATGATGGATACAGAATTCTATTTTACTTTTTCCGAGCCGCTTGTATGTACTGCAATACATAACGGTCATTCTCTTTCTACTCCTGTCAAAGATAATTGCGGACTCCCTGAGGATGATAGAGCCAGGGAAGAGGATTTACGAACCGGATACTTCACCAGAATAGGAGTAAACCGCATTGTGCAGAATAGGTCAAGGTTCGAATACGACCTGAACAGAACCAGAGACAGGGCTTTTTATCTCGACCCGGGTGATGCCTGGGGTCTTGTTGTCCGTAAAGAACTACCAGATAAGGAACTGATAGAAAATTGTCTGACTCATTACGATATCTTTTACAGAAGGGTGAGACTCTTTTTTAAAGAGATGCTCAAGTGTTACAGTTCGTTCTGTGTTTTGGATATTCATTCGTATAACCATCACCGCCGAGGGCCAGACGAACCGCTCGATGACCCGGCAAAAAATCCGGAGATAATACTCGGGACCAGCAATATGCCACAAAAATGGTTTCCTCTGGTTGATCAGTTACGGGAACGTCTGACATCTTACGAATTTATGGGGAGAAGGCTGGACGTGAGAATCAATATCAAATTTCCTGGTGGACATTTTCCTCGCTGGATTCATGATAACTATGGAAATCGTGTGTGTGCAGTAGCAATAGAGTTCAAGAAAATATTCATGAATGAATGGACTGGTGAGTTTTATCCTGAGGTGTTAAGAGAGTTACGTCAGGTCCTAAAATCGACAAAACCGTTTATTTTGAAGCAATTCAATGTCTGATAAACCTCATATTATTCAACTTTTGGAACACAAAATGCATCAAAATAGAAATAGAAGAAAAATAGAGTGGAAGTGGCTTGATAGCTGCATTCCATGATTAAGGGAGAGATTAATGAGAAAATTACACGTGTTAATACTGCTGATGCTACTGGCAATATGCCAGATATCTGCCCTCAACCTGGAAAAGGGGACAGCAGATCTTAATAATGCTCTTAGGGATTTGAAAGACCCGACAGAGATGTTGCCTGTGATAGTGGTTATGAAGGATCAGTATGATTCACAACTGCTTTATGACCGGGTAAGTAATTTAAGCCGGGATTTAAGACGGGCAACTACCATAGTGGTTCTGAGTTCATTCAGTGAACAGAGTCAGTCTGAGATCAGAAATATTCTGCTCGATATGGAAGCCGAAGGAATGGTAGATGAACTCCGTTTTCTCTGGATAACCAATGTTATCAGTCTCAATGCCGTTGGAGAGGCTTTGGTGTTACTCGATAGGAGAGGAGATATCGACAGAATCGAATACGATCCTCTCAGGCCTGCATTGATAGGCTTTGATAATGACTATGAAAATAACGAAGAGAATATTAAAGTTCAAACTGATCGCAGTGGTAGAGAGATCGTTTACAATGTTAATCTGATGAATGTGCCAGATGTCTGGGATCAGGGATTTTTAGGTGCAGGTGTAACAGTTGCAGTTCTGGATACTGGAGTGAATTATAACCATACAGATATAGTCGATCGTATGTGGACTCATGATGATTATCCCAACCATGGATATAACTTTATTAACAATACTCACGCTACCCTGGATGACCATGGACATGGAACACATTGTGCCGGGACAATAGCTGGTGATGGGACCTCAGGTTCACAGACTGGTGTAGCTCCAGCAAGCCAGATAATGGCGTTAAAGGTGCTCGATTCTGGTGGGAATGGCCAGCAGAGTGGAGTATGGGATGCCATTCAATTCTCCGTAACTAATGGAGCAGACGTGATGAGTCTGTCATTAGGCTGGCTACATGCCTGGAATCCAGACAGAGTATCATTCCGTAATGCGATGAATAATGCACTGACAGCCGGAGTAGTCGCTTCAGTAGCAGCAGGGAATGAGGGTAATCAACAGTATATGTACCCTATCCCGAGTAATATAAGGACTCCGGGAGATTGCCCGCCACCCTGGTTACATCCCGATCAAACACTAACTGGTGGTATTTCTGCTGTAATTTCTGTTGGTGCAACCGATGCTTCCGATAATATTGCCAATTTCTCGGGCAGAGGTCCAGTTACCTGGCAGGATGTGCCGCCATTCAACGACTATGGATACAATCCCGGTATTGGATTGATCAGGCCTGATGTAGTGGCACCGGGTGTAGATATAAAATCACTGGTACATTATAACAATAACGGATATAGATTGATGAGCGGAACTTCAATGGCAACCCCCAATAATGCCGGAGTAATAGCACTTTTGCTTTCAAAAGATCCGACAATGCTCCCGGAAGAGGTATCCGAGGTTCTGGAGACAAGTGCTCTTCCATTATCCACAACTAAGAGTAATACATTCGGTTCTGGCCGGGTAGATGCCCTGGCTGCCATCAATATGGTAACGGCCGATAATCCACCCAACCCGGCAACACATCCCAATCCCGCAGATGGAGAGGATAGCGTTGCTCTCATGCCGACTTTAAGTTGGTCAAACGGTGGTGGTGCCTTGAGTTACTTTTTCTCTCTCGGGACAGATAATCCGCCGACTAATCTGGTCAGTGGTTATCTAACAGCAGAGGCATTTTACCAAATTAGCGAATATCTGGAATCAGAGACTCTCTATTATTGGCAGGTTGATTCTATGAATGATAATGGAACGACAGAGGGTGAGGTCTGGTCGTTTACAACTGGTCTTCCTGTCAGCGAAGATTTCGAAAGTGGAGACTTTTCAGGATATGACTGGCAGTTCACTACTGCAGGCACCGGAGTCCAAGAATGGTATGTTACTACCGATGAATCGAACTCCGGTATCTACTCAGCCAGAAGTGGCCAGGCAGATGATAGCTGCATAACCACACTATTCATTACACTTGAAGTTGCAGAACCGGGTGTCATATCCTTTTATCGTAAAGTCTCGACAGAAGAGCATTACGATTTCCTCAGGTTCTTTATCAATACCACAGTTGTTGGACAGTGGTCGGGAGAGATGAATTGGGGTTATGAGAGTTATGAAGTGCAGCCGGGCACATATACATTCCGCTGGCTCTATCTGAAGAATGCTTCTAATTCTGGAGGTGAGGATGCAGTATGGATTGACGATATAACCTTCCCACCCCTTGTTCAGGAAGAACCGCCTATTATCATTCCCGATAATCTATGTTATGAACTTGATCTGGAGTACATACATCTGACCTGGGAGTTGCCGGAAGAAAGAGAAGATGAACTACCTGTACTTCTCGGTTATAATATTTATCAGGCTATTGACCAGGATGACGACTACACACTTTTGAATCCCGAACCTGTAGAGGATAATGAATATCATATTCTGATTTCCGCTGCCGGAGAACATAATTATTATGTAACTGCTGTTTACGATTTAGGAGAATCGGAACCTTCCGAAGCAGTTCATATTACCATCGATCCCTCTCCATCGGATCCAATAATTGATCCCCCGGGTGGAGAGTATGACCATACGGTTACGGTTACTATCGAAACAGATGATCCGGAGGTGTCTGTTTTCTATACTGTTGATGAGACTGAGCCTGACACTGAATCGTTGCTCTATAGTGAGCCGATAGAGATTATCGCCGATCTGATATTGAAAATCAGGGCCTATAAAGAAGGATCTCTACCTGGTGAAGTACTGACACATGAGTACACTTTTACCAGTTCAGCTGGTGATGATCTGGCAGAATTGTTTACTGATATGAAGATCTATCCTAATCCCTTCATTCTCAATAATCCCGGCCTTAGAAACAGCAAGTCTCTGACAATTAATCTACAGCTCGGAAAAGATTCGGGACCTGTTCAGATCGAGATTTATAACATAAAAGGACAGCTTGTCAAAACATTGCAACCTCAAACTCAGGCAGGCCAGCAGGAGAAGCTGAGCTGGGATCTAAAGCAGAACAACGGTAGGCAGGTTGGAAGTGGTATATATTTCATCCGCATGATCGGTAAAGAAGAGGTCATCAACCGCAGGGTTATGATTATAAAATAAGCAGTCAGGATTCAGAGTCTCTGAAACGTATATAATAAAAAAGGGTAGTCGCTCGACTACCCTTTTTTTTTTCTATGAATGTATCTACTTGATCAATCAGCTCTCAGATTTTGGTTTCAGGATATCTTCCGGTATTTCTTTGAACTTGATCTTTTCTATAACCGTATAGATAACCGGGATAATCAACAGGGTGAAAAATGTGGCTGTAATCAAACCACCGATAACAGTTAAAGCCATAGGCACTTTTATTTCCGCGCCTTCACCAGTACTTAGCGCCATTGGCAGCATACCCATAATTGTTGTTATAGCTGTGATCAAAACAGGCCTGAGCCTGTCCGAACCGGCCTGCAGAATAGCTTTATGATCTTCAATGCCACCACGGCGTAATTGATTAGCATGATCAATTAGAACAATACCGTTATTCACCACAATACCGGTGAGGATAATCCCACCGATGAAGCTGGCAACCGAAAGGGTTATGCCGGTGAAGAAGAGGATCAGGAATACACCGATAGCAGCCAGAGGAATGGTGAACATGACAACAAAGGGCTGCTTGAGTGATTCAAACTGCGAAGCCATAACGAGATAGACAAGGACAATAGCCAGGATCAATGCGATACCGAGAGTCTTGAATGCTTCCTGCATATCCTGGTAGGTACCACCGAATTCGATAAAATAACCTGAAGGTAGTTCGCTGATAATATCCTGTATACCATCCCTGACATTACCCACTACGCCACCGACATTCCTAGTACCCGTTATACCTGCTGTTACAGTAACTTTGCGTGTCTGATTTTCCCGGAATATTCTGATGGGTCCTTGAGAGTATTCTATAGTAGCGATCTGGTTCAACGGGATGGTAAAACCACGGGGAGAGGGAATATTGAGTTGCATTATATCTGCTTCCGTCTGTCGGTATTTCTCATCCATTCTTACCCGTATATCAACCTCTTCACCGGCACGCCTGTAGACACCTGCAAAAGAACCCAGGGTTGCTGTATGGATAGTGGAAGCTATCTGAGCGGTAGTAAGGCCATATTGATAGGCTTTCTCTTTTTCTATTACAATCTGGGCTTCCTGTTTAGCATCTCGCATCGAATTGGTTATATCAGTTACATGCTCGATGTCTGCAATACGATTCTCAATTCTCGCTGCGATATCAGCAAGCTGAGAAAGGTCTCTACCGAATATTTTGATCTCGATCGGATTAGAAGATCCACCTGACATCTCAGCCATAGAGAGGAAATGGAATTCGCCACCCTCGATCTCCGGTAATCTCTCTCTAATTCTCTCTCGAATCTCTTCACTTGAAGATCGGCGATCTTTCATACGATAGAGTCTGGCTACAATCTGGGCTTCGTTCACGTCCTGGGGGTTACTCGTGTCCATCATCCCCTCTTCCATTGGGCCTATGATAGACATAACATTCATTATACCCTCAGTCTCAAGGAAGACCTGTTCCACCTGACTCACCACATTATCTGTCTCTTCTAAAGCCGATCCGATCGGGAGTTTTAGGTTCATAATCAGAAAGATCATATCCTGCTCGGGCATGAACTCGGTTCCGATAACGAAGAGGAGGGCAAAGGAAGAGAAAAATATCACTGCAACCGTAACCAGAGTTGCCCGTCGATGCCTTAGTAGTTTATTGAGAATCTTTAGATAATGCTTCTTGAACCGTTCGAACAGTTTTTTAGATTTCTGGACCGGTGTAGCGCTATTATCGGTTTTGAAAATGTAGGAGGCAAAGACTGGTACGATAGTCAGGGCAACGAAAAGTGAGGCAAAGAGTGAAAAGGCGACCGTCAAAGCTAACCCCCTGACCAGTGCACCGGTAATCCCCTCACTGAAAACCATCGGTACGAATACAGCTATTGTTGTCAGGGTTGAGGCTGTAATAGCAAGCCCTACTTCTGATGCACCATCTGCGGCAGATTTTATCTTCGATTTTCCCATCTCAAGATGCCTGTAGATGTTTTCTATCACAACTATGGAATTATCTACCAGCATTCCAACCCCGAGCGCAAGGCCACCTATCGTCATAAGGTTAAGGCTGAAATCGGCTAAATAGAGGGCAACAAAGGTTGCTACAACAGAAATTGGAATGGCAAAAGAGATAGCGAGGGTAGGGCGCCAGTTTCTCAAAAAGAGAAACATGACCAATATAGCCAGTAACCCACCGATCAGTAAATTGGAAGCAGCTCCTGTTGTAACGTTCTGAATCGGGAGTCCGAGGTCCATAACTTCATGAAAGTTGATTTGCTCGCCATAATCCTCCTGGATTCTCTCTATCTCAGTCTTTATCCGGCTGGATACTCTCAGTGTATTAGCACCAGCCTCTTTGGAAACCCACATATAGGCTGTAGGTTGCTGATTCGAACGGAGCTTATAACGCTTCTCTTTTATCCCTTCTTCAACCCTAGCGATATCTCTAATATAGATTATCTGCCCGCTCTGAGTCATCCTTACCGGTGTGTTGCGTATATCTTCCAGATCCTCATATAGAGCCACAGTCCTGAGCAGGTACTCATCCTTACGATTCTGGATATGACCTGCTGCCATATTGAGATTGCTTGAGCCAACAGCCATTACGATCTCTTCCAGTGTGATTCCATAAAAATCGAGTCGGTTCTTATCAACAATAATCTGTTGTTCCGGCTCTTCACCACCCATAACAGTGACAGATGCGACACCGCTCAACTGGTTAAGCCGTATTGATATCTCATCTTCTAATAGCTTAAGGAGATCCTGGCCACTCATATCACCGATAACACCGTAACTGATCACAGGTATCTGAGCAATATCGAATTTAAAAACCAGAGGTCTGGACACCTCCCGGGGTAGATAGCCCGCTATCTGATCTACTGCATCGCGCAGATCCTGTGCAGCGAAGTCCAGATTAGTACCCCATTCGAATTCTACCATTAGTACCGAATAACCTTCAATACTGAATGATTCGTAGGATTTGATATCTCTGACAGTAGCAATTGCCTGTTCTATCGGTCTGGTAAGAGATTCTTCAATATCTTCAGGTGATACCCCCTGATACGATGTCATTATGGAGACAATAGGATAATCCATATCGGGGAGGAGTTCCAGGCCAAGCCTGGAGAAGGATATTCCACCAAGGATGATGATCAAAACAGTCATCATCATAATAGTTACTCTACGTTTTACTGAAAATTCCGGGATTTTCATCCTTTAACCTCTAATGTAAATCTTATCTGTTCTCTGAATCAGTTTATTAACTATCAAATCAACCCATTCTTAATCGATGATATTGACCGGATAGTTATCTGTCAGGCCTATATTACCAAGGATAATTACCTGATCGCCAGCTGCTATACCGCTGATAACCTCTACTTCAATATTTGAAGAAATTCCGGTTTCCACTTCTCTTCTGATAGCTCGATTATTTTTGACAACGTATGCTGTGTTGTTGTTCAATATTGCTGCAGCTGGTACTACAACTGCATTCTTAACTTCATCAGTCGAGATGAATATCCTGGTGAATTGATTATGCCTTAAAATAGAGTTCTCCTCTTCAATAATAATTTCGCAGCGGAAGGTACCAGAATAAGGGTCAGCCTCGCTGGAAATGAAACTTACATATCCCTCCAGCGCTTTATCGGGTAAAGCGTCAACTCTGGCCGTAGCTCTCATACCGATCTCTGTTCGAGCATAATCTCTGTCTGAGAGTTGTGTTACCGCCTTCATCCTGGTCAGAGACAGTATCTTTACCAGTGCAGGGAGAGACATCGGTGTGTAATTTTCGCCCTCTTTGAGGGCAATTGTAACAATCTTTCCATCGATAGGTGCCTTGATTCTGGTATTCTCCAGAGCATACTCAAAGTTACGTTTGGCTATCTGATAAGCTGTTTCAATCTCCTCAAAACTCTGCTGATCTATTGCATCATTACGAAAGAGTTCGCTCATTCTCCAGTAATTTCTTTCCAGATTCTGGTAATTCTGTTCAGCCTGGATAAGATTGAGATCGTCCAGTTCCAACAGTAGATCACCTTTGCTGACAACATCACCTTCCCGGACATGAATCTTATCGATCTTACCGTTAATTGAAGGGGCAATATTGACATAAACATCGGATTGAATCCTGCCGGTCGTCTCAATTCCGGCATAAAAGTCTTTACGAACAGCTTCTGCAATTCTTACGTTACGTTCTGCAATAGCGGAAGTACGTGTGTTATTGTGCTGCTCTTCATCACGTGAACAACCGAAAACAAGTGTAAAGATTATTATAGGGATTATCAGGAGAGGAAACTTTTTCATCTATCCCCCTTTAAGGTTCTATATTTATTTAACTCATAAATTGCTATGATAAAGTCATAATAGGCCGAAATTACGTTACTCTCTGCAACGAAAAGCATCGTCTCTGCATCGAGAAACTCACTGCTGGTCAACATTCCCTGCTCGAATAGATTACGCAGTATATAGTAATTCTCTCTGGCATATTCCAGCCCAGTCTGGTTACTCTCTACCTGCAGAGCATTTGTTATGAGTTGCTTGGAGACTCTGCGGGTTTCAATGATATAATAATCTTCCATTGCTGATGTAGCAAGATCTGTCTGTCGCTTTTCAGCTCTTACTTTGCGAAGGTTAGTATAATTAGCTCCCCCTTTGAACAGAGGAAAGGATAATACCGCCGCCAGGTTCCAGTTGCTGTCACCCGAAAGATCAAGCTTATCGTCGTTCTCTAGTTCATAACTGAATTGTAGATTCAGGCTGGGCAAAAAGTTACCTTTAGCCATTGAATAGTTCTTTCTGACTATATCCCTGGTGAGCTCGATGTTCTGTATCTGGGGGTTGTATCTTTTCAGTGATTCAACATTATCAGCCACAAAGTCCTCGATCTCTGCCCGATCGAAGGCAGCATATTGAGAAATTTCTTCGTCATAGTTTGCGAGATCAATCGCTTCCGGATGATATAGGATCTCAGGGTAACCGAGCATACTATTCCAGTGCTCGAGCAGTATTTCGATCGTATAATCAATCTCCCGTTGTGTGGTTCGATACTCCTGTAATCTAACCTGCCACTGCAGGACATCACTCTCTTTTGCCATTCCCAGTTCTTTCATATGAGAAACGTTATGGAGGTTGGCACTGGCCGAAGTGATATTCTTATCAACTGTTTCGCTAAGGTCCTGCATTTTCAGTATATTGAGGTAGGTGTCTGCAACCCGATGCCTGATGTCATTCTCTCTTTCTGTAACCGTTTGCTCGGCCTGTTTACGGGCCAATCTCGCTATCTGGTATCCCAGAAAGATCTTGCCGCCGTTAAAGATCGGTTGTTGCACAGTAAAACCTGTATTATAGGTCGTTCGGTACAGGCCGTTCATACTGGCTGCAGAAAAGGGGATATAGTCACCTGTGGGTATATTGTTGGGTCCGAATACGGGAATTTTATGGACCTCTGTAGCCCTGTTGTAAGTTTCATCGTCTATTCTTACGGCTCTGGCATTGAAACTCGCCTGCGGGAAAAAATTGCTCAAGACATTATGCTGCGCCCATTTGGCCGCTTCGTATCCTTGCTCCTCTGCCAGTAATTCTTTGTTGTTCTCCAGAGCAAGATCGATACTCTCTTCCAAGGTAAGTGGCGTGGTGGCCATAATGCCCGAAATATGCATCAAGAGTATAATCAAAACCAATTTAATTCTTGTCATGGTTTCCTCTCAGTTGGCATTTTATGAATTTGGGAAAGAAATTATCGGGTACCTAATTTGTCAATAAATTTATGTAACCATTTATCGTCATAACGTCTTTAACTACTTACCTGACATACTATCCTGACTGACAATCCATCACCATTTCCGTCTTAGAGCTGAGAATTGGTAAAAAACAAAGGGTGTTTATCTATCTGAAACAACCTTCATAAAAACCCGCACCGGGATCATCAGCTTCTCTATTCACTGTTTAGGTGAAGAAATAAGCCCGGGATATATAAACACCCCGGTTGATCTGAGATCGTGCTCTAAATCGGCTTATATTGAATCGGATTGGTGACTGAACTGATTTTCCTTGCTGCAGGGAAAGAAAATCGCAGTATTGATTTGCATCATCTATTAGGAAGTACTATAGTCGGTAGTGAGCCGACTATAGTTCTTCCCAATGGTTAAGCTGAAAAATGTGGGGGAGCGTTTAAAACAGGGGCAAATGAACTTAATTATTTACTATATTCTATCTTCTTGTTCAGTTTCTTCATTTCTCGCAGGATAAATATAGTTGTCAGTATTACAGACCCGATATCGGCCAGCGGTGCAGAGAGCCAGACACCTCTAACTCCTATATAGTGGGGGAGAATGAGCAGTATCGGGAGTAAAAGTATGACCTGCCTGGAGAGTGAGAGGAACATTGCCATAGCTGGTTTCCCTGTAGCTTGAAAATAACTGGTCGAGACAATCTGAAATCCAATAATAGGCAATAGGAAAAGAAACGTCCTCAATCCTGTAGATGCTATATCAATCAATTCCTGATTATTACTACTGAATATCGATACAAGTTGTGCAGGGAAGAGCATTATAACGATGTATCCCGTAACACAAACACCAGTAGCGAATAGTATGCCTCTCTGTAGAGCCCTTTTTACACGCTTATATTTTCTGGCACCGTAGTTGAAGCCTATTATCGGTTGTACACCCTGGTTTATTCCAAAGCAGGGCATCAGGATAAACATAGTCAGGCTATGAATAATACCCATTGCAGCAATGGCAATATCTCCACCGTGATGAGCGAGAGTGCGGTTAAAGAACAGCCAGATAACACTGGATGCCATTTGCATCATAAAGAAAGAAGAACCGAGCGCTATGATACTCTTTATTATAAACCATTTAGGAAGTAAATTCCTGATCTTGATATTGAGAGTACTCCTTTTACCGAAGAAATAGGAAAACACCCATAAAGCAGCACAGAATTGGGCTATAATTGTTGCCAGAGCTGCTCCCTGAACCCCCATATTCAGTCCGAAAATGAATATCGGATCAAGGATGATATTGATAATCGCTCCACCCAACATTGTTATCATTGCTATGTTGGGATTTCCCTCAGCCCGGATGAAGTTATTCATTCCGAAACCGATATTCATAAATACCGCGCCGAAAAGAATTATCCTCATATAAGCTTTGGAGTATGGAAGAACCTCGCTGCTGGCACCGAAAAATGTCAGTAATGGTTCGAGGAAGATCGAGCCGATTACAGTGATAGCAAGTGCAAAGACAACAAAGAGGGTGACAGCATTACCCAAGATCAGTTCTGCTATACCCTTACGGCCTTCACCCAGCCTGATAGAGATCAGAGCTGTAGCTCCCAGTCCTATCAACATACTGAATGCCATGATAACCAGCATGATGGGGAAACCAATGGTCAAGCCCGACAGTGCTAATGGGCCGACACCCTGCCCAATAAATACCCTGTCAACAACGTTATATATAGCATTGACAGTCATTCCCATTATTGCCGGAATAGAGAAACGGATCAATAATCTACTGATCCTGTCTTCTCCCATTCTTCGAGTATGTTCCATTATATCAATCTCACTCAACTAACGAAAAGATCAGGTCAAAATCAATTCTCTCCAATTTAACGGTTAATCTGTCAAGAAGCCGGAAAACCCTCTTTCCCCTTTTCCCGATCAGTTCCATGTAACGAGAGTAGAAATTGTATTTATCATCTTTCAAAGATGAGAGGGGAATGATCCCCGATACCGGAAGATCATTCAATTCCACTATTATATTGTTGTTGTTCATATTGACTACCAATCCCTGATAAGTTTCACCAATTCTATCCTTCATAAACAGCTTTATGAACTGGTAAGAGGTCTCTCGTTCTGCATTATCTGCCAGGCTCTCCTGCTCCGAAGCTCTGTCGGCAATTTCTTTGATTGTGTTAGGCTGAAAGTCAGCACCGTACTTCTGTTTCCATATATGCTGACGGATCAGATGATGCACTGCCAGGTCACATATTCGCCGGATTGGGGAGGTGAAGTGGGTGTAGTATCTTGTTGCCAGGCCAAAATGTCCAATGGGTTCGGTGTCATACCTCGCTTTCTTCATACTTCTCAGTATGATGGGATCGAAAACCCGATGATATTCTTCGTTGGGCATCGAAGTTAAGAGGCCCTGGATCAGTTTCTGGGTCTTCTGATTCTTTTTGTATTTCAGACGGTAATAGGTTAAAAGATCCAGAATCTTACGGACCGAATCTTCATCGGGGTACTCGTGAATTCTGTAAATTGCTTTTTTGCCTTTTCTGTGTAAGAGTTCGGCTGTATATTCATTGGCTAAAAGCATACAGTTCTCTATCAGCTTATGCGATTCTGTCTCCCTGCTTCTCGTTATGCCACTAAGATTACCATCTTCATCGAATTCGAATTCTGTATCGGGCATATCGAAAGGTATATAACCCCGGGCGTAACGTCTCTTACTCAACTCCTCCGACAGTTTGCGGAGTTCGAGCAGAATTTGCACTATTTCTGAAGGAATGGTATGCTCTCTCTCCTCGAAGAGATCATCTACTTCCTCATAATTCAAACGGGCAGAAGAACGGATCAGAGATTCGCAGACATACTGTTCTTCAATATTGTAATTTCTGTCGAAGGTAGTAACTACTGAGAGAGTAAGTTTGTCCTCGTCCGGCCTTAAACTGCAAATCTTGTTGGATAATCTTTCCGGTAACATTGGAATCACAGATCGAGGAAAGTAAAAACTATTACCGCGCTCAACTGCTTCATTAAAAAGGTTGTTACCCGGCCTTACATAATGTGTTACATCAGCTATATGTACGTATAATACATATTTGCCGTCTTTTATCTCTAATGATATCGCATCGTCATAGTCTTTGGCTGAGCTGGGATCGATTGTCAGGGTAGTGAGGTTACGGAAGTCTTTTCTTCTCTGGATCTCTTCTTCTGTGATTACTTCATCCAGCTTTGCTGCTTCGCCGATAACCTCCTCAGGGAACTCGAGTGGCAGGTCAAATTGTTTTATCAATGCGAGTTCTTCGGTTCTTGTATTCCCGGCCTTACCCAGAATTTCTGTTACCTTTCCTGCAGGTTTTTGGTTACTCTCGCGACTACCCCAATCTTCTATCTTCAGTAGTACCTTATCACCCTTTTTTGCATTGTTAAGGTCAGTAATCTTGAAGGTAGTATGAATCATAGCCAGGTCGGGCAAGAAGTAATTTTTCCCCTGATAGTGGTCTATATTACCTGTCAGGTAGTCGTTAGCCCGTTTGTTAACCTTCATAACTTTGCCGTAGAGAAGACCACGACGTTTATATTTGATCTCAACGAGTACTTCATCATTATGATAGGCGTTGCTTATATCTTCGCTATCTATGAAGATATCTCCATCGGGGCATTTCACAAAGGCGTAAGAATACCCTCTAACGAGAGAACCAGCATCAAAAATGCCAGTAACCATCTGCGATTGGGGAGAGGTCTTGATTCCGAACTGTCTGTTCTTCAGTACAACTTCTCCATCTCTCTTGAGTTTGTTCATCACCTCCTGCAGTATCTTATATTCGTGTTTACGGAGATGGAGTGACTGGCTCAAATTCTTCAGTGAAAAGTAGTTATTCTTGTGGCTATCTAAAAATTCTAATACTCTGGATTCGATCTCAGCCTTACGAGTCTTTTTTGCCATTATCTTCTATTTCCTATCTTTCTTTGCAGTAACTGTAACAACTCTTCTTTCTCGCTCTGATCTACCGAATAGCGGAGTGACTGGCCACGATATCTATCCAGCCAGCGGGGTCTGACAAAAGTTCCTAACATAACACCCTTCTGATCCGTATAAAAACAGCGAAAATCACTATACTTACGTTCAATCTTGATGAAGAAATAATAGACGAGAAACCTCTCTTCATACATAACATAGCGTGTCGGAATAAAATAGGGGAGAAGGTCGAACAGGAGAATACCAACACCGAGTATGTAAAAGAGCGGCATCTCCCATAATACTATCGTCAGATACCATAGAAAGCTGAACATAGCGAGTAAAAAGATCAGCACAAATAGTGACTTCTTCGGATTCTCCCTGAAAGGAAAAGATTCCCATTCTAATATTACTTCCTGGTCATTCGACATTCTGAATCAACTCCCGGCACTTTTCTATCTCTTCCTTTATAGCCAGAATAGAAGGGAATACGGTGATATTATTGAATTTTGAGCTCAATGTCTGAATCTCCCTATGCATCTCCTGAACTATGAAATTCATCCTCTTGCCTGTCTCCTGACCATCCTCAGTCAAGACCTGATTCATCTTGTCCAGATGGTCGCGCAAACGGACAATCTCTTCATTTACATCATATTTATCTATATATAACGCCAGTTCTACCATCAATCTCTTCTCAGTTTCACTCTCTGCAGGGGTAGAAGTTAAATCCCCTACTGCTTTCTGTAATCGAGCTTTCAACTGGTTACGATGGTCTGGAATATGCGCTTCGATCGGCTTTAACTCTGCTGCTATCCTCTGCATCGACTCTGCCAGCCAATCCTTAGTTCTGTTGCCTTCAATTACAGCCATCTCTTCATATTCTTTCAGCGCTGATTCTATTGTCTTATAAAGTAGAGATATCAGCTTCTCATCTTCGATCCTTCCCTTTTGCCGGGTTATTATCCCTTCAAATTTCATAATCTCGTCCGGATTGGGTTGCCTGTCGGGGGAGATGTGCTCGTAAGCCTCCCGATAGAGCCTTGTTACCTCTTTCAATAACTCCCTGTCCAGCTCCAGAGCCGGATCTTTCTTACTGCTGGCATAGATAGAGACATGGACTTTACCCCGCTTGATCCGTTCTGATAGCTTCTTCTTGATTTCACATTCCAGATGACTTATCTCATGATTTGCATAGATCTGCATATCGAGATAACGGTGATTGAGACTCTTGATCTCAACGTCGACGACATAGAATTCATCACGGTAATTCCAATTTCCATAGCCTGTCATACTTCTCATTTTATAACTCCGTATCTTCATTTCTTTTCAGTGAGATAGCATACTTATCACCTGGTTTACATAATATGTCTTATCAGATGATGTGGGCGGGAGAAGAATACTGCCCTCTCCCAGTATCTCACTTTTGATTTTTATCCTCAGGTTATCAATTTACCTTTTAATGTCCAGCCAGTGGCTGAAACTATTTCTACTTTCTGAAATGTGCCGATCATATCAGTATGTCCAGGAAAAACTACTATTTTGTAATCTCTTGTTTTACCGGAAAGCTCTTCAGAAGATTTTTTGCTTATCTTCTCGACGAAGACTTCTTCTGTTTTGCCTATCTTCGCTCTGTATTTTTGCAATGTGATATCATTCTGTAAAGTGATCATTCTATCTAACCTGTCGAGTTTAAGCTTTTCAGGAACATTATCACAGAGACTAAAGGCAGAAGTTCCCTCTCTTGCAGAATATTTAAACATAAAGGCGAAGTCAAATTGTATCTCCTGCATAGCCATAAGTGTATTCGAGAATTGTTCTTCAGACTCGCCGGGAAAGCCCGCTATAAGGTCTGTTGTGATAGCTATATCGGGAATAATATCTCTTAGATACCGTACTTTGCTGAGGTACTGAGAATAAGTATAACCGCGGTTCATAGCGCGAAGAATATGGTCATCACCTGACTGCATCGCAAGGTGGACATGCTCGCATACTTTTGAGCAGGAAGCCATCGTATCTACAAGTGTATTTGAAAGATCTTTTGGATGTGAAGTTACAAAGCGAATCCTCTCAATAGTTTCAATATCATTTAATCTGCACAGAAGATCCGAGAAAACAACACCTTTACAGTTATAGGAATTAACGTTCTGTCCCAGGAGTGTAACATCTTTACAGCCGTCAAGGCCTGCCTGATATGCTTCTTCCAGAATATCGTCAACCGGCCTGCTTCTCTCTCTACCACGCAGATAGGGCACTATACAGTACGAACAGAAATTGTTACAACCACGCATAATTGTGATAAAGGCGTTTAAATCATCTTTTCTGAGTGGTTTGAACTCACTGTAGAGTTCTATGTCGTCTGAAGTGATTTCGGCGCGAAAAACGCCATTCTGGAAGGAATTGGCAATTATTGAGGGTAACTCACGATATCTGTCCACACCGACAACAAAATCTACTCCATCAGAGAAGGATTTCATTCTCTCTCCAAGTCTTTGTGCCATACAGCCGATGACACCGATCTTCAATTCGGGATTGATCTGCTTACGCGACATCTCGTTACTGATTCTTCCAATAACTCTATCTTCTGCATGTTTTCTCACTGAGCATGTATTGAAGATAATGATATCTGCTACATTGATCGAGTCAGCCAAAATGAAGCCATTCTTGAGAAGAATAGAACTTACTATTTCACTGTCAGAAACATTCATCTGGCATCCATATGTTTCTAAATGGAATTTTTTGTTCATTGGTTGCAGGCTGTCAGGATATCTCACTACCTGATGGTATATCAGTTTCTGGAACAATAATGGAGAGATTGTTTCCATCGGCAGCGGCTAATATCATACCCTGAGATTCCAGGCCGAATAATTTTCGGGGTTTGAGATTAACAAGAACTGTAACCTTTTTACCTATAAGGGAATCCGGTTTATAATGACCGGAAATACCTGCTATAATCTGGCGTTCTTCAGTACCAGTCATAACGATCAATTTCAGGAGTTTATCTGATTTAGGGACTACCTCGGCCTTTATGATTTCGGCAATTCTGATCTCCATCTTCTGAAAATCCCGGTATTCTATGATATCTTTATGTTCTAATTCTTTTCTATCGTTGGTCTGAGCACTGGAATAGAGTCTCTCGATTTCCCTGGATATGACCTCATCCGCTATACGCGGAAATAGAGGATCTGACTCTTTGATGCTGAATGTATCAGAAATCTCCTTGAGTTCTTTCCAAACAGGAATCTCTCTCAAGTTCATACCTGAGCGTAATTCACTCATTTTCCCCGGAATAATAGGATAGAGCACAACAGATATGTACTGGAGCAGTACAAGGCAGACGTATAGTGTCTCCTCTGCCCCATCGCGGGAAGCTTTTACCCCTTCCCAGGGTTTTCGCTCATCAAAATACTTATTGCCTGTTCGGGCAATATCCATGATCAGTTTTGTTGCTCTGCGAACTCTATATGATTTAAAACTTTGATCTATCTCATCCAGTAATGATTCTGCTTCCTGCAATATTTTCTTGGCCTGTTGACTCAACTGGGCAGGTTTTCTGATCTTGCCAGCATAGTATTTCAATGAGAAGACGAACACCCTGTTGGCCAAATTTCCCAGTGTATTAGAGAGTTCGCTATTATTTTTGTCCTGAAACTCTCGCCAGTTAAAATCACTATCCTTTGATTCAGGGGCATTGATAGCCAGATAGTAACGTAGTAGATCACCAGGAAAGGTTTTAAGGAAATCATTTACCCAGATAGCCCAGTTCTGGCTGGTTGATATCTTGCGCCCCTCCAGGTTAAGGAACTCGTTGGCTGGAATATCATCAGGAAGAACATACTCCTCCTTCTGCCCCATCAATACAGCAGGCCAGAAGATAGCGTGGAAAACATTATTATCCTTACCGATAAAGTGGATCAATCTAGTATCTTTATCCAGCCAGTAATCTTTCCAGTGTTCCGGCTTACCAATCTTTTCTCCCCACTCAACAGTAGATGATATATAACCAATAGGTGCTTCAAACCAGACATAGAGCACCTTTCCTTCTGCCTCATCAAGCGGGACTTTCACACCCCAGTCAATATCTCTTGTTATAGCTCGCTCTTTAAGTCCCTCATCGAGCAGGCCAAGAATAAAACGGAGGATATTTTCTTTCCAGTATGCTTTAGTCTGGAGCCATAGCTTCAGTTTTTCCTGGAATGCCGGGAGATTAAGAAACCAGTGAGAGGTCTCTCTTACAATCGGCGTCCCATTGCATATCTTGCATTTCGGGTCCTTTAATGTTATAGTATCCATTAATTTACCACAGGCATCACACTGATCTCCCCTTGCTCCAGGTTTATGGCAATAGGGACAGGTTCCTTCAACATAGCGGTCAGCAAGAAAACGCTGACAGTTCTCACAATAGAACTGCTCATTGGTGCGAACATTGATATATCCCTGTTCCAGGAGGTTCAGAAAGAACTTCTGAGCCATTTTATGATGGACAGGCCGGTCGGTACCTGAGAAGTTATCGAATTTGATATCAAGTCCATCAAAACTCTTTTTAATGCTTTCGTGAAAACGATTTACGATATCTTTGGGTTTTACTCCCTCTTTTTCTGCTTGAATCGATATTGGTGCACCATGTTCATCAGTTCCGCAGATGAACACAACATCCTGTTTGTGAAGTCGGAGATATCTAACAAAGATATCTGCTGGCAGATAAGCACCGGCAATATGCCCGATATGAAGTGGACCGTTAGCATAAGGGAGTGCACTTGTTACTAAATATTTTTCCATCATTTCTCCATAATAATGTGTATCTATTTACTTTTTTATACTGGAATTCTCTTCAACAACAAACCGTTTATGAAATAGTTCGATAAGCTCTCGTGAATCAGGGATATTGAGATAGATTGTATAGCCGAGATGATTACGGGTAAGCCAGAAGACCTCTATCCCCTTATCTCTGAGGGTATTCAGAATATCTGCCAGCTGTTCCATATCACTGCTCAATCTCAGGCCGGTGAATGTTATAGAACTCAGGTTGTTTTTGAGCTTAAAATCTGAGATCTCATTCTCTCTCAGTTTCTTTTCCAGCAGTTCTCTATCTTTCTTCTCGACAAGTATCCGGAAGTTATCCGGATTAGTAACTGCAAATTCCATAACCTCTGGATTGTTCTTCTTGAAAGTGGAGATAACTGCTCCTGCTGAATGCTCTATCAGCTTTAAATCGAAGCAAATAAGTTGATTTCTGCCGGTAATGGCTACTATTTCTTTTTCTTCCATATCTACTTCCTTAATTACTTTAGTACCTGGAGCATCTATAAAAGAGGATTTGATTTCCAGTTCGATATTGTATTTCATAGCAAACTCGACTGCTCTGGGATGAATAACCTTACATCCTGCTCTGGCCAGGTAAAGCAACCTGTCGTAATCTATACAATCGAACCGCTTTGCATTATTGAACAATCTCGGATCGGCTGTATATACTCCTTCAACATCGGTGTATATCTCACAACTGGCTGCCTTGAGGTAACCTGCCAGTGCTACTGCACTCGTATCTGAACCACCCCTGCCAAGAGTTGTAACCTCTTTATCAAGACTGACACCCTGATAGCCGGCTACTATGACGATCTTGTTCTTGGACAGCTCTTCCCTGATCCGGAAAGCACTAACATTTATTATACTGGCATTACCGTGACAGTTATCTGTAATAATTCCGCTCTGAGAGCCGGTAAAGGATATCGCCGGTGCACCATTCTTATGCAGGGCTATTGACAATAAAGACATACTGATCCTCTCCCCTGCTGTTGCCAGCATATCCAGCTCACGTTGATATGGATTATTACTGATCTGATAGGCTAAAGAAAAGAGATAATCGGTCGTTCTGGCCATTGCTGATACAACTACGACCAGTTGATCACCCATCTGCCTGTCTTGTACTAATTTGGCTGCCAGTTTCTCAATCTGGTCTATTGTGCTTATTGAGCTCCCGCCAAATTTCTTAACGATAATTGCCATAGTTTATAAGAAAAAATTGAGGGTGGACATATGTCAATAACAATTTGACTTTCTCCGACCGTATGTGTTAGCTGGAAAAAGAAAGAGGAGAATATCTTCTGGAAGATTAAGCAAATTCAACCTGCTGATATAAATGCCGTTGAATCAAGCTAAAAGATTTATTATCAGGGAATATATCCTTCACCTGGATAAAATAATCGAGAGGAGTTACTATTCTCTAAGTGAGAACTGGATAACTCCTCTCAGCTAAATAATATCTGATGTTTATTATTTAATGAGTCTGATTGAGATCGGATAACGATAATCTATCCCTTTGCTGGCATTAACAGCGGCAATGACACAGAATACTACATCGAGTATAATTACTAATGCCATCAGGAAAAGGCCTACTATAACTACTGACAGAATACCTGAAACAATCATTGCTATTATGACGGTAATCTGAAAGTTTAAGGCCTCTTTAGCCTGTTCTTTTGCGTACGGTTGACCATTTATCACAAGATATATGATCAAAGGTGCGATAAAGCCTGTAAAAAAGCCAAGAATGTGGGACAGGATTGCCATAGTTCGTTCATTTTGGTTGCCCTGTTGTGGCTGATTTTGATTCTCTTCCATTAATAACCTCCCAGTTTTTTTGGTTTCATTTTAAAGAGTATTGTTTACTCTTTTAACTCGTCTAGTAAAATACGTATAGCAGTCTGTAACTGAATATCAACGTCTAGTATTATTTGTTCTGGTGTATGGTCAACTAAAATATCTGGCATTGCACCTGTCCCTTCCATATTGACTCCATCGATAGTGAACCATCCTGTTCGGGGTAATCTCATCGAAGAACCATCCATCAATTGGTAAGGGGTAGTACCTATAACTCCTCCACCTGTTGGCATACCTATAACCTTCCCCAGGTTGAGCTGTCGAAACAGTATGGGGAATATCTCGGCATCGGAGAAGGAGTTCTCATTAATCAGCAAGATGAGTGGTTTTTCCCATATCTGTCCTGGTGATTTGAACTTCTTGTCAGGGTAACCTCTTCTGGTTGTAAATGCTCTCTGTTCCCGTGTCAGGATATCGAGTAACTGGCGGCTGATGTTACCTCCTCCATTGAAGCGTACATCGATGATGATAGCATCTTTATCGTAGTTCTCAGCGAAGAGGTCGGTTATAAATTGTTGCAGGCTGGTCTGGTTCATTCTTCTGATATGGATGTAACCTAACCTGTTATCAGATAGATTATCAACGATCTCTCTTCTGTCTTCGACCCAATCTTCATAATAGAGATTATACTGTTCCCCATAGTTCAATCCTCTTATCTCAGCTTCTACCGGACCACCAGCTGTTAAGAATTCCAGCTTTATCTTTCTGTCGATTTTGTCAGAAAATAGTTCCATCACCGGCGTTTCAGAAGTTATAAGTTTCCCGTCAACCCGTAGCAGAAGATCACCAGTTCTTATGCCATGAGCCTGATAGAGGGAAGAATGACGATACACTTTTTTGAGGTATATACCTTCGTCGGGTATTCTGCTGTAGTCGAATATAGTTCCGGTATAGGCTGTCATTATTCTTTCTATATCTCTATCCGAGCGGGGGGAAAAGCCGGTATGGGAAGCATTGACCTCTCCGATCATCTCATCTACTACATTGCTCAGATATTCTGTTGTATAGCTGTAATCGACGAAAGGACTGTATTTTGTATACATTTCGTCCCAATTATTGCTATGCATTTGAGGGTCATAGAAATTCCGGCCGAATTCAACCCAGAGTTCATCGAATACCCTCTTGTTCAATTCCAGTTCATTGTATTCATACTCTATTTCATTACTGACCGTATCGATCCTTTTAGCTGCCGGATTGATTTTATATAACGTTTCGTCAAGAATAGCATACAAATGATCATTGGATTCCTGATACTGCCAGTAATTCAATCGACCGGAGAAGTTGATAATCTCTTCATCATTGCGGGCATAATAATCGACTTTTCTCAGAGAATGGTTGTTATTGTTGCTGTTGATATAATAAAGGGTAGAATCTGATAAGATATGAACGACAAAGTTAAATCCAGGCCGGGAACTGACAGTCTCCAAGCGGCTTCTTAAACCCTGAAACTCTATCTTAAATGTCCTCTCTTCATCTTTTGGTTCACTATTCTGGTTATCAGGGTCAGCTGTATCCAGAATTTCTGCCCAATGATCCGGTTCTTGATAGAAATCAGGTATAGGTAGCAGATCAAGCCTGACCAGATCACTGTCCCAATTCATGAAGAGTGAACGCAAATCCTTGCCGAGATAAAGATTACCTATATATCCAGCATTATTCAGCAATGGTGTGCTGGTATGATTCTTCATATCGTAGAGATGCAGGTGTCGTGTCCAGACTTGCGGGTTGGTAGTCACATAGAAGGCATAGTCTGCATCTGGGGTTACTGCAATGAAACGTGATGAGACAGGAAATTCTTTCATGATATCAATTATTTCGCCTGTATTGGTCTCCAGAAGGGCTAATTTTGACCTGTCTTCCCCAATCTCATAATGGATGGCAAGGAAGTTATTGAAGAGTTGATATATGTGCTGAATGTACTTGCCTTCTGACCACAGAATTTTGACTATCTCGTTCGGTTTGTGTATATCAAGCCGATAGAGTTGTGGATATCCCTGATCCCTCATCAAGAGATAGACTGTCCTGTTATCGGGTAGTATGACTATATCTTCAATACCCCGCTTGTCAAATGTCAGCTGTCTGACCTCTCCCCCTTTTTCAGGTATGGCAAAGAGGTCGAATTTGTATGAGAAAACGATCAATTTACCATCAGGAGATACTGCAAATTTATCCATCTTATCGGTATAAGTTTCTCTAATCTGGAAATTGCCAAGGAAGTCCTGTTTGATGGTTATCTCAATCTTCTCTGCTTCTCCGACGAAGGGGTCATAACGATATATGGAATCGAATTTCTCAAAAACTAATCGATCATTTGTCCTGGCTATAGAAATATCCCTGATTGGCCAATTTTCGAAAAAAGTCAGTTGCTGTTCATTTTCGAAGTCATAGTTATCTGCTCTGAAAAGCTGAAACAGTTTACCATCAGAAGCTGCATAGTAGATGTAAGGATTGATGTGTGAATATACCGGATATCGTTCTGTATAGATCGTTTCAGTCAATCTTCTATATGAATCATCAGAGATATCATACTCCCATAAATCACCGCTTATATTACCACTATAAGCAGGTCTGTAAGGCATACCCCGCATATTAAAGACAATCTTCTCATTATTTCTGTCGAGTTTGGCGAAGAAATTTCCGACAGGGGTAATCTCTGTTGGTCTTTCTCCATTGACAGGAACCCTGTAAAAACCTGTTCCAGTCTGAATCTCATTTCGTGTGCCAAGAATGCTCTGACTGTCATTAAACCAGTCGCTGGCACTGGGGACATCTCTGGAGAGCAATCTAGACTGTCCTCCTTCAGCAGGGATGATATAGATTCCACTAAAACCCTCTCTGTCAGAAGTAAAGGCTATCCATTGCCCATCGGGAGAATAAGCAGGAGAATGATCTCTCCCCTCAGAAACTGTAATTCTTCTCGCTTCACCCCCTGCAAAAGGGACAAGCCAGAGATCGTTCATATAGGCAAAACATACCATATCACCATCAGGCGATATGGCAGGATCTTTGGGAAATTTCGGTTCTATTGCCAGCATTTGTACTGCAACAAGAACCATCAATACTATGAGTAACCGTTTCATTGTAACTATCCTATCTATTTTTTTATCTTACTATAACGATTTCAGGTTCCGGGCGTATTCTATAAACCTTGAAAACGGCATCGGCCATCCTGTCAATTAGATTGATAACATCATCTGCCCGGGCATTTCCTCTATTAATGATTATATTGCCGTGATATGGAGATATCACTGCTGCACCACTCCTCAGACCTTTCAGGCCCAACTCGTCTATTATCAGACCTATTGGTTTCCCGAGTTCTCTACTATTCTTGAAGATTGAGCCGGCAGACGGGTAATCAAAATGTCTGTAATTTGCTCTTTGCTGTTCGATCTCAACGAATCTTTCTCTTCTATCATCAGGTACTTTAACAAGCGATTTTAACTTATGGAATGCGCGGTAGAAGTTTGTCAGATGAGAAATAGAAGTGACATTGCTGTCTAGAAATTTCTGGATCTGCTGCATTATGTTCTTTGAGTTTGAAATTTCAGCTGGGAGAGGGATGTGAGCTCTGGTTATCAGCCAGGGTTTTCTCTGAAAAATGGATGTTTTATAACTGAATTCACACTCTTCAACACTGATTGTTTTGTTTCCCGCTCCGATGTCTTCTAAATCGAGATATTCGATTTCTTTAACTATCCCGGCCATCTCTCTCTCAAAATAGCGGGCATTAATATAAATGCCTGCTCCAATGCTACCAGGAAGGAGATATGTGAAGTCGAAAAGATCAGTATTGGCTACTAATCCGATGATGGATAGAATTGAGAGGGGCAATCCTGCGGAGGCAATAAACTGTCCCTCATGTATTCTGAATCTATTCAATCTCTGCAAGGAGATATAGCAACTGTCTGCTGAGGGGTGATCAGGAAATAGAAGATTGGACCCGAACCCAAAAAAGAAAGGCCTTAACTGCTCTTTTTTTAGTAAATCGAGTATCTGTATCAATTCTTCGCAATTTACTGGTTCGGCAAAATGGTTTGCCTTCCCCCCTATCCGGAAGGAGGAATACTCTTTCAATTCTATATCACTTTTTATCAATGTGGAGTTCATCCAGCCTCACATTATATCTTCATCCAGAACGATGAGATTTATTTACCGTCAATAATTTTTCTCTCTCTATTTGATACCGTCCTGTATTCTCCCGAGCAATACCAAAGACTGAGGCCAGGATATCGTAGATACTGGCACCGGATATCTTTTTCATTATAATGAGCCTTCTATCTTCTAGCTCCATTGAATTTATAATGTCCCTCAGGTCAATGTTACGAGTTTTCCCTTTTCTCGTTTTACTGAACATCCAGTGCGAGCTGGCAAAATAATCGGATAATTTTCTTTTCATCTGAGACAGCTCATCTTCAGGAACAGAGATCACACACATTTCATACAGATAATTTTCCAACTTCGGCAACTCATCAAGATCTGGCTGGCTAACTGCAAGCCATTCCCAGTCAGCAATCGGAGTTTTACATAAAGCAGCCAACACCTCTGCTGGCTTAAGCGGTTTGTTCAGTTCAATATCGAGTAATTCATTACTGCCTTCTATACCAACAGATAATGGAGGGCCGAATTGAATTTTTGGATGTTTGTTATACCCCTGAGTATATACGATTGGTAATTCGCTCATTCGCAAGAGTCGATGCATCATACGCAGGGTATCAAGATGAGAGACAAAGCGTAACAATCCTTTTTTAGCATATCTAATACGATATGGGAAACCTGGAACATTTTTCCGCTCCCTATCTTCAAGAATCAGAACAGGTTTTTGTGCATAAGATGAAAAAACTGGTTTAAGCTCCTCATCACAGACTCCACAAGCGGTACATTTACCATGCCGGCAGTCTTCGATAACAAGTTCCTTCCGGGCATTTTCCAGTTCAGAGAGGAGGAATTTTTTTGTTACGCCGCTATCTATATGATCCCAGGGGAGATCTGCATCTACATCCAGTTCTCGGATGCATTCCCTGAGATCTATACCAATGGTTTCGGCACTCCGGGACCAGAATTCAAGATTAAACGACTCATTCCAACCGTCGAACACAGCACCGTTCAGATAGGCCTGCAGTATTAATTTTCCGGTGTTTCTGTCGCCTCGACATATAATTGCTTCCAGAAAAGAGGTATCAACGTCGTGGTATTTGATTTTGATTCTCTTATATCTGCTTAATCTCTTCTTGATCTGATAGATCCTATTTAAAAGCAAATCACGGGGTAGCATCTCTACCCATTGAAAAGGTGTATGCGGTTTGGGAACAAAGGGTGAGATGGTAATGTTAATAATCAACCTATTACCACTCAGTTGCACAATCCTATCGATCAATTTACCGATCTCTTCGATATCCTCGACGGTTTCACCAGGCAATCCGATCATGAAATAGAGCTTCAGTATCTTCCATCTGTTGGCGGTCGCGAGCTTAACCAGTTCCAGTATCTGTTCCTCTGTGATATCCTTGTTGATGACATTCCTCAACCGTTGAGAGCCCGCTTCTGGTGCAATAGTGACCCCATTCTGACGTAGAGAGTTCATTAGTTTGAGAATGTCGTCGTCAAGGCTATCGACCCTCAAAGAGGGTAGTGACAGTTCTGTTTCATAACCGGCAAGATGTGAGTATATCTCGATCAATAACGGCTTGATGCAGGTATAGTCTGCTGAAGAGAGAGAGAGAAGAGCAGCCTCTTCCCACCCGTTTTTTCTTACTTCAGTCAATAGTTGTTTCGTAATATCTTCGACCGCTCTCTCTCTTACTGGCCGGTAATAAAATCCAGCAAAACAGAAACGACATCCCCGGCTGCAGCCCCTCATTATCTCCGTTATGTATCTGTCATGTGTAGCCTGTTGCCAGGATATAAGCTGTTTGGTATAGGTTTTACCATGGGCAAAGTCATTATACTTTCGGACTCTTATCGTTGAGGGATAATCATTTGAAAGCGGCTTCAGTCCTTTCTCAGTATATAAGTACAAAGAGGGAACATAAACTCCATCAATAGTATGCAGATTCTCCAGTATCCGTTTTCTACTCCACCCTTCATTTTTACCTTTTTTAATCAAATTCTTGATTTTGATGATTCCCTCTTCAGCCTCTCCAATAAAGAAGAGGTCAATGAATATAGCAAGAGGTTCGGGATTGGCTGAGCAGAGGCCACCGGCAATAATCAACGGGTCATCTTCGCTTCTTTCCTCTGATAAGATTGGTATATCTGCCAGATCAAGCATAAAGAGAAGATTGGTATAGGTCAGTTCGGACTGGAGAGTAAAGCCAATAACATCGTATTCCTTGAGAGCAACCCCATTTTCCAGGGAGAATAGAGGAACTTTTTTATCTCTCAATTGCTCGGCAAAATCGAGCCAAGGTGCATATACTCTATCGGCTGTTGCATCAATTTCTTCATTGAGGATTGAATAGAGGATCTTCAAACCGAGGTGTGAAAATCCGACTTCATAGAGATCGGGAAAAGCGAGACAGAAATTGACTTTATCCTTTGAAGGGAAATTATAACGGGAATTTATCTCTCTGTTTGTATATCGGGAAGGTTTGTTGACAGCCGGTAACAATTTATGAAAATCAACTCGGGAGTATGTTTTATTGGTTGAACTCATGAATTCGGGATACAGGAATGACGGGTAGTATCAGAAGGATCTTATATACAGATCAAAAAGGTCATCTTCAGTTGAAATATTATGAATGGTACTCAGGATCATATATTCTGACAGATAATCGTTACAATCAGTTATATAACTAAACTTGATCTCTTGCTCATCTTCTGTAGTGGTATATAATTTTTCCTCGTCTTCAATGGCTCGTGCCTCTATCTCTGCGTCATCTGTGTCATCAAGCAGGGGCTCTATCACTCCTGATTCGTCCAGGTAGTCTTCCTCAAGCTCCAAATCTGGAAGAGGTTCATCTATAATCTCTTCAGATGCACCTCTGGTTCTGAAGGGGAAAGTCAGTTTTTCTGACTGATATAGCTTTACAACAGTGTAAGTAAGTATAGCAATAAGGATAAGGAGAAGTACAAAGAGGATCAGATTTTTGTGAATCAAGATGGTCGGCGGATTTAAAACCTCTTTTGGTTGACGGGGTATGCAGTGCTCCTGCTTCGGAGCTTTGCTCATCAGATTGTCAATTTCACTCTGGCTGAGCCCTAACACCTTGCCGTAAGTAGTTATGATAATTCTTGTATAACCTGTCCCACCAAGATTAGAGAAATCATCCCTTTCGATACTTTTAATGATATTGGGATGTAACTTCGTTTTTGCTGAGATCTCATCAAGGCTAAGACCTTTTGCCTGTCTTTTCTCCAGTAGAAATTTTCCGATATTTTCCATATTACCTCAAGTTATTTATCAATATCAAACCGGCAATAATACCCGCTCCATTATAGGCCATATCATACCAGCTGAAACCGGTTGTACCGATCTTTTTATCACTATACTCTTTACTTAAACCTGCTATTGTTGTCAAGCTTACAGAAAACATCAGACTACTTTGATTAGACTCTCCTATCGCATCATAGCTCACGCCGTAAGTCCAGTAAGTTATATAAGCACTGGCAATAAAATGCATTACCTTATCCTTGCCAAACCATGGTGAGCTGGCATTCAGAGAACTGGTTAGAACAACAAGGAGCAGAATGCCCAGGACAAGGAATTTTCCGTTCATAATTACTTGAAGGGGTATTCCAGTATTCCGTTACAGATCTGAGTTACCGGGCCAATGAGACTACAGACTGTCCCTTTATCATTTAAGTTTATAGTCACTGTTCCACCCGGGAACTTGACATCAACCTCAGTATCCAGGAAACCAAGAAGTTGTCCGGCATAAGCCACTGCGCAGGCTCCAGAACCGCAGGCTAATGTTTCTCCCGTTCCTCTTTCCCAGACTCTTACCTCCACTTTACGGGGGTTGATGATTTTGACTAATTCGACATTAACTCCATCGGGGAAAGTACCTTCATGGTGGATCATCGGGCCTACTGTCTGTATCAGGTCAGGATGTGTTATATCTGCACTGTAATCTTGAAATCTATCGATTATGACAAAGTGAGGATTGCCGACCGACACAGGAAGTCCTATCCATCTGTCGATATTGATCAGATTCTCTACTGCATCATCATCTTTATTATGGCCCAGAAGGATCATTCTCAGGTTTTTGAAAGTGACTTTAGTCTGGAATTTATCATCACTCTCGATTATACTACCTTGAATAATCTCGGAGCCAATCCTGATCTTATAATCTCTCTTTTTTGAGTTATCTTTTTTATAGAGAAGAAGCATAACTGACCTCAGAGCAGTACCACAAGTTTCTGCTTCACTTCCGTCAGCGTTCCAGATTCTCATCAATGTATCTGCTTCATCATCGGGTAGCAAAATTACCATTCCATCCGAACCTATACCTCTATGCCTGTCAGAAACGAATCTGGCTAACTTTGAGAGATTAACATTCGGGAGTTCCTGTTCTATACAATCGATATAGATATAGCTGTTTCCCTGTGCCTGGATCTTGCTGAACTCTATCGAAATCGGCTTCACTTTCATACTCTCCTTTATTATGTGTTCTCTTCTGGCCCTAAAAGATCAGTAAATATTTTGCGAAATTCAAAAAATCCTTTGCGTTTATTTATCCAGTGAGAGGCTTTCAATGCACCTACTGCAAATCCTTCTCTGGTTCGGGCTGTATGCTTCAACTCAATAGAATCGAACGGTGAATCGAAGCCGATAACATGAGTTCCAGGGATACTTCCTCCTCTGATACTGGCAAAATGTAATTCCTTCTGACCGATTTTGCGGTTTACCCTATCATACTGAACAGTCTCCTTGTCGGAGAAATTGGAGAGAATTATATCCGCAAGATCTCGGGCAGTCCCGGAAGGGCTGTCTGCCTTTCTGTTATGATGCAGTTCGTAGCCAAAAACATCATAAACCCCTGTCTGCGAGATGAGATTACTACAATACTGAGTGAACAGGAAGAAGAGATTCATTCCAATCGAGAAATTTCCAGCAAAGATAAGACCAATATTGTGATGAGAAACCAATTCCTTGATTTTTTGCAAATCATTCTGCCATCCAGTTGTTCCAATGACAATATTCTTATTCAGTGGTGCAATAGTTTCGATATTTTTTAAGACTGCTTCCGGTAGCGAGAAATCGATACAAACATCTACATTACGGAGAGTTTCGGCAGTAATTTCTTTTTTGTACTCATCCTGTCCAGGATCGAAGATTTCAATAATCTGACAATCATGTTCTGGGGCCAGTTTTTCCAGCATCTTCCCCATCTGCCCGTAACCAATCAATGCTATATTCAACATCAATCTGATACTCACCTGTATAGGCGCAAAAGTTCCTTAACCCATAGGGTACCATTCTCGAGTGAAGATATCGTAATGAACTCCTGCAGGGTATGAACATTCTCCATGCCGGTTCCAATAACAACTGTCTTGATACCATGCTGATTGAGGATATTGGCATCACTACCACCGCCTCCCCGATGCACTATATCTGGGAGTTTAAGATTTTGAGAGGCCTGACGGGCCAGTGCTACAAGCGGTTCATTTTCCTCTACGTAGAAGGTTGCATAGCTCTTCTCAACACGGCATTCAGCTCTGGCCTGATTTCCGTTGATATTATGCCTGGAAGCAACTCTATTGAAGGTATCACATATCTCAGATGTTACTTTATCTAGCTTCTCTTCATTGTGTGAACGGACCTCACCTTTGATCTCAACCGAATCAGGAACGATATTTGTAGCAACACCACCTGATATGATACCGAGATTACAGGTTGTCTCTGCATCAATCCTGCCCATTGGACTTTTAACAATCGCCTCAGCTGCTATGCTAATAGCATTAAGCCCCTTTTCAGGTTCAACTCCGGCATGAGCTTTTCTGCCGTGAACGGTAATGTTAACGTTATTTTGAGAAGGGGCACCATTCATGATAGTACCGACTTCATGAGAATCAAAGGTATAACACTGCTTAGCTGTCAGCAGGTTATAATCGCAGTTTTTTGCTCCAAGTAGACCTATTTCCTCAGAAATAGTAAAGAGTATCTCGATCGGGGGTATAGGTTCATTATTGTCTAACAATTCCTTTATTCCCCAGATTATCTGAGCGATACCTGATTTATCATCAGCACCAAGAACAGTAGTTCCGTCAGATTTGATCACCCCATCACTTATGACAGGATTGATCCCTTTACCAGGCACTACAGTGTCCATATGGGCGCACAATAGAACAGGTTTTGAGTTCCGTGTCCCGGGAAATGAGGCAATAAGGTTACCTGTATTGCCTCCGGTCTTTTCATTGGCAGCATCAAATTTTACGGTAGCTCCCAATTCTTCCAGGTCGGATTTAAGTTTACAGGCTAGGTCTTTCTCCTGTTTGGATTCACTATCAATTTTCACCAGTGATATGAAGTAGTCTATTAGTGTCTTTTCCATTCTTATGTTCCTTTTAGTGAAGTATGAATAATGAGCATAATCTTTCTTAACTTCGATGTGTCAAGAAAAACCTGAACAGAACATAAATCTTCTCTGATTTCTATATAATAAGCGATGAGGTGATGCCTATTTCGTTGATCTGTTCTTAGATATCTTTCTTAATTATGGATAATATCATAAAGGAAACTAAAGGCTCAAGAAAAGTCTCTTCGGGCTAATATCTCTGATTACCGTAAAGTTGCCATCTTCCATCTTCACGGACAAAAAAGGATATATCACCAAATTCCGAAGAGGGTTCCTGAGTTACCAGGGTTGTATCACTCCCTATCAAGGTCATCTCGAAGGTTGCTTCTGCCAGATAGTTATCAATTACTACCGTCCTGTTCTGAAGATACATTGTATCGAATGTTAGCAAACGCTGGTACCAGATAAGTGACTGATCATATTTATCTCTTCCATTGTGCAGAAAATCGTAGTGAAGCATGTCAATAATAACTTCAGGATTGTAGAGTAAAACAGCCTCTTCGATATCATCAAGCAGATTGTTAATCTCTATTCTTGCTGCCTCTTCCGGGCCTGTAACCCTGGAACATGAGAAGAGTAGAAACAAAGAGAAAATAAGAGAGAGGAATATAGATAAGCGGAAAGGGTACTCCACCTTATTTAGTATAACCTGGTCACGAGATTTTTCTCTGATGTTACTCATACGGTCTATCTAACCTACTCCTTTTTCTTGAATTTCCTGATGATTAACTTCTCCACTTCAACCAGAGAGAAGACAACTAATCCGATTAATAGAGGGAAACGCCATTCAGAAAGGCTTATAGGCCTGGTATCGAAGAGATTGTTCATCACAGGCAGGTAGGTAAAGAGTAACTGCAGGACGAGTAGTATTCCTACGGCAACAAAGACGTATTTATTATCGAAAAACTTTTTGGTGATACTCGATTCGTACAGTTTGCGGCAAGTAAAGAGATAAAATAGATGTCCCGCCACCAGCATATTAACAGCAACGGTTCTGGCTGTTTCTATTTCAAAGAGTTCCTGATGAAGAAAATTCCTCCAGAACATGATAAAGGTAATTCCACCACTCAGGAGCGAAACAAAGGCAACTCGCCAGATGAAATATGGTCCCAGAATAGGTTTATCGGGTGAACGGGGTGGTAATTTCATAACCTTCTGCTCCATCGGTTCTACTGAGAGTGAAAGTGCAAGTGTAACGGCGGAAACCATATTCACCCAGAGAATCTGGACTGGAGTTATCGGCAGAGTCAGGCCGAACAGTATTGCTGCTATAATTACAGTTGCTTCTGCTCCGTTTGCAGGCAGTAAGAATAGTATGGTTTTGCGAAGATTGTCATAAACGGTTCTCCCCTCTTCCACCGCATTAACGATCGAAGCGAAGTTATCATCGGTAAGTATCATCTCCGATGAGTCTTTGGCAACTTCAGTCCCTTTGATACCCATAGCTATCCCGATATTAGCCCGTTTGAGGGCAGGTGCATCGTTGACACCGTCACCTGTCATGGCACAGAGCAGATTGTTGGCCTGTAATGCTTTGACTAATCTCAGCTTGTGTTCGGGCGAAGTCCTGGCAAAGACATTATGATCTCGAGCAATCTTCTTCAGTTCGTCATCACTCATCTCCTCCAGCTCGCTACCGGTAACAACCTCCTTTGATTCTGAAATTCCCAGTTCTTTTGCAATAGCCTGGGCTGTGATAGCATGATCTCCAGTAATCATAACCACCCTTATTCCAGCCTCTTTGCATTCTTTGATTGCCTCTAATACCTCTTCTCTAGGTGGATCAATTATGCCTATCAGGCCGAGCATCATTAGGTCATTTTCGACATCATCAAAATCTACAGTGCTTTTATCATTACTTACTTCTCGATAAGCTACTCCGATTAACCGTTCCCCTCTTTCAGCAATTTCTTTGAACTTGTCCTGCCAGTAATCCTTATCGAGTTTCTTTTCACCGTCTGAAGAAAGCTGTTTACTGGACATCTCAAGTAATTTTTCCGGAGCCCCTTTAACAAATATGTATCGCTTGCCACCAGTCTCATTCAGGGTGGCCATAAATTTGTACTCCGAATCGAAGGGAATAGTATCCACCCTTTTCGGATTGAAATCCTCTAACCCGAGCTTGTAGGCCAGTGTCTTCAACGATCCTTCTGTAGGGGTTCCTTCCAGTTTCCAGTCTCCATCACCGGTCTCATTGATCTCCGAATTGTTACAGGCCGAGATACTCTTTGCCAGTAGCTCCAGAACAGTCTCTTTTTCGATATCGACATCACTCTCACCTTTCGTCACTTTACCTTCAGGTGCGTAACCTACTCCCTGAACCTCATAGATATCTTCAGAAGTAATGATCGATTTTGCGGTCATTTCATTTCTTGTTAGGGTTCCTGTTTTATCAGAACAGATTACACTGACTGCACCGAGAGTTTCGACAGACGGGAGTTTTCTTATGATCGCATGCCGTCTGGCCATTCTCTGAACACCGATGGCAAGTGTAATAGTCATAATAGCTGGCAACCCTTCAGGTATGGAAGCTACGATAATACTTATAACTGCCATTATCGCATCGAAGAGAGCGTAGTCTCTTATTATATTGGCGATAAGGAAAACTACTGCACCGAGGCCGACAATGAATACAGAGAGCATTTTCCCGAAACGGTCTATCTTCTGTAGTAATGGAGTAGTGATCTCTTCGACATCTCCGAGCATCCGGGAAATTTTTCCTATCTCGGTCTTCTCTCCTGTGGCTATCACGATCCCTGTAGCCTCACCACTCGTAACCATGGTTCCGGAAAAGGCCATCGAATGCTGATCTCCAAGCCCGGCATCTTCCTCTGCTTTATCTGGTTTCTTGCTTACGTCAGAAGATTCTCCGGTTAATATCGACTCCTCAGCCCGCAATTTTTTTGCCTTCAGAATACGGATATCTGCCGGTACCTTATCTCCTGAACTGAGCAGCAATATATCACCCGGAATGAGATCCGTAGCATCTATCTTCTTGCGATGACTCTCCCTTATGACCTGCGCTTCCAGCGAGAGCATTTTCTTGATGCTCTCTATCGCTTTCTCTGCTTTACCTTCCTGAATAAAACCGACGATTGTATTGATCAAGACAACAGCCAGGATAACAAATGTGTCTATCCAGTGACCCATAAGAGCAGTAACCAGGGATGCTAATAGTAATAGATAGATTAGTATATTATGAAATTGAGCGAGAAAGCGCATCAGGGCACTTCGTTTCTTACCTTCCGGGAGCTTATTAGGCCCGAATTCTTCCAGCCGTTTCTCTGCTTCATTCTGGCTCAAGCCCTTTTCCAGAGAGCTCCTTAACTCATCTATTACTTCTTCTACTTCAATACTATGCCATTTCTTGTCTTCTAAATCTCTCTTCTCTATCTCTGCCATATACCCTCTTTTCTGATTATAGTTGTTATTCATCAATATTCCATATTTTAACCTACCTCCTTCCATTTGTCAATGAGAAACAGAGACTATGTTATGAAGCTCAATAAATTGTTGCATGATGGCACTCATCAGTTTATTATATATTAAGAGACTTTTGAGGAGGATACGAGGCGGCGCGGGCCGACTCCCATCGTGGTTAATAGATTTTAAAGGCTCATCTATATTGTATCAGGCTGTCATGCGAATTAGAATAAGATGATTAAGGAGATTATTATGAAACTGAGATTTCTATCCCATGCAGGATTTATAATCACTACTGAGGGAGGTAAGAAGATTTTACTTGATCCCTTTCTCGACAATAACCCACTTGCGCCCATAAAATCAGATCAAGTGAGTGCCGATTATATTATCATAACACATGGTCATGGTGATCATTTGGGTGACGCTCTTAAGATAGCCGATAAGAACCGGACACTATTCATTTGTGTGAATGAACTGGCTAACTATGTAGCCGGCAAGGGATTCAAGGCTCACAATATGCATATCGGGGGGAGTCACAAGTTTCCCTTTGGCCGGGTAAAATTTACCATTGCCCATCACGGTAGTATGACACCTGATAATCATTATGGAGGTGAAGCTTCGGGAGTAATCCTGACTATCGAAGAGAAGAGTATCTATCATACTGGAGATACCGGTCTTTTTTATGATATGAAGTTGATAGGTGAAATGACCCCTGTAGACTATATGTTACTCCCGATAGGGGATAATTTTACAATGGGTATCGACGATGCAGTGAAAGCGGTTGAACTGACAAATCCCAAGATAGCCGTTCCTATGCATTATAATACCTTCCCGATCATCAAGGCCGATCCACAGGAATTCAAAGACAAGTTAGCCGCTAAAGGGAAAGAATGCCTTATTATGCAACCCGGAGACGAAATCGAGATCTGAACCGCAATAAACAATGTCAAATACAAAGTAAAACGGTCTGGCGAAAAGAGCCAGACCGTTTATTCGGAGAGGGTTTTGTGTGACTTGACGACTACTTCAGTAACATCATTTTCCTCGTTTTGATATAGTTATCAGCGGTCAGTCTGTAGAAGTAAACTCCACTACCTACAGAGTTACCGTTGTCTGTTTTACCATTCCAGACCACTCTATGTTCACCCTGCGGCAACTCATCATCTACCAGCATGGCAACTCGCTGGCCGCGGATATTGTAAACTTCGAGCCGGACATTCGATCTCTCATTAAGTGAGAAACTAATCGCTGTCTCGGGGTTGAACGGATTGGGATAGTTTCCTTTCAGTTCGGTAATGTATGGCAAGTTGCTTGTTTCTTTAATATCAACTGTTTCTACAGCTATGGTAAGCGTTTCTGTCGGATCTGATTCAAAGAATTCGCTGAAATTAATGAACTCATAGACAGCAGTGAGATGGTAATCGTAAATTCCATCTGCAAGCTCCTGGTCGATGTAACTTGAATAAAAATGAGGAATGAATGCTATAAGTTCATTATCTCTGAAGAGGTTATAACCGATAAGATAGAGATGTGGACTGGTCGAGGTTCTGTTATCGAGCATTAAACTCTTTTCTCTATCTCTCACCGACTTCTCAAAAGATGTTTCAGCTCTGTTACTCAAAGTAGCAGGACGTACCCTGCTGTTAGACATTACACCGGTATATGGAATATTCGGGATTATCATTTCCAGTTGATACCAGTATATTCTGATCTTCCAGTTTGCATCGATATCATAATCAGTTAAGTTTCCTTCTTCATCAACTGTAAAGATCAAATCGGATTTTGAATTAGTGTTGCTACCGGTATCATAAACAGCAGGATTACCTGTGTAATTACTATACATTATTCCAATAGTGAATTCGTATAGTTCCTGGTAATTTTCCAGATCTAATACATCATCTAATCTGACAAAATTCCAGGAATTTGGTTCTATATCAGTTAGTTCTTCCATATGTTTAATCTCCATTGGACTGTCAGGTAAGAAGAGATCTCTACGCCATATAATTAGCGTATAATCTGCCGTGGCTTCATTAGCCATGAAGGCAATCTCTCTCAATTCATGATAATCAAAGGAGAGTAAATCCCACTCATCAAATCTAACAGCAGCAATGAAATCTTCGCCCTCAGGCATACTGAAATTTCCTCCGATTTCATTATTATCCCAGTGTAACCAGACACCGCTCTGTACCGGCCTATTCCAAGAGAGAATAACATCTGAATAGTCGACGTTACCATCTAAGTTCTGGGGTGGATAAAGTTCGTTCTCAGATGCTGTAATGTAGAAGATACTACTTTTTATCGATTCACCGGTATTGTATACTGCAGTAACAAAGAAACCATACTGCTGACCCGGATTAACATCTTCGACAATATAGGTATTGTCTGTAATCAGTTCGGAATTGATTAACAGATCTCCCTCAATGGCATCATAGACATTATAACCAATAAGATCACCAGCAGTTGGTTCACTGGGGGGAGTCCAGTAAAGCTCAATATAACTCCCCATACAGATGCCAAATACATCACGAGGGGAGAACATCGAATAAAAATCATAAGGAATGGAGTGTTCAGACTCCTCGTCACCGAATATTGCTGTAACCGTATACTGATAATCACAAAGGTTCTCAACCGAATAGTCTATGTATCCATAGGGTTCGATGACAGGTATCGGTTCTGCATTAATCAAATCGCCATTCCTGTAGAGATTGAATCCGGTCAGATTTCTCAAAATCGATTCACGATGTCCGCTCTCTCGCAGAATGATATTCCAGTTGATTTGCAGGGCTTCTTCATTCTCGATCTGTGTTACCCGGGTAATCTGGGGGATATACATATCTGTAACCTCAATATTCAAAATTTCAGAGGCGACAGATTCGCCATCATCATAGAATGAGGTGACAAAATACTGGTATTCACCAACAGAGAGATTGTTATCAGAGTACGCTGTCTCCATAATGGGACCAGAATTGATTCGCATATTATTACGATAGACATAGTATCCAACGAGATCACGGTTTGACCTGAACGTAACTTCATCCCAGCTGATATTGATATTATTGCGCTGGAATACCTCGACACTTACGTTTGAGGGGGGATTATTAGCTGCTGGACTCTCATTCAACGAAACTGTCAGATCAGTTGTCTGGTTATCCATTATAGTCACATCATCAATTAACTGTTCCACAAATCCCGGTTTTGAGATCTTTATGGTATAATCCCCTTCGTAAAGCATCGGGATACAGAACAAACCATCAGAGCCTGTCAGGGCTGTCTTTGTATTGTTAGTAACAGAAACGAGAGTATTTTCGAGGGGATTGTTGAAAGAATCGCTTACATATCCAGTCAGTTCTCCAACTCCTGATGAGTTAAAAACAAATTTGGTTCTCACCTGGAAACTACTGGGGTAATTTTCTCCCGGATCGTGGGGGTCTATCAATGCTTCGTCCTGAATAGATATCGTCCGCTCACTATCAATAAAACCACCATTGAATCGTCGTATCCCCTGATTGTCGTGCCAGTTGTATATTCGATGAATAGCTACAATCAGATTACCACCATCATAATAATAGGGATTATCGAGCATAAGATAACAATTATTGAGTCCGGTAGCAAAATCTACATAACCATCGAATACGATCGATAGACTGTCGATATCGACAAACTGATTGTCAAAGCTATTTCGCGAGGTCTCTCCCATGTAGACTTTTATTCTACTATCATTGACTTCATCGCTAAAATCATAGACGAATCCAATCAGATCAATAAACCCGGTAGCAGATAATTCACTCTCCAGATATATCATCTGTGAATAAGAGTTAGGTCCTCCAAAATTAAACGGAACAGGACTCCAGAAATTGGTTGGCCCGATATCTAACAACGTGCTGTTTGGAGCAAAGACACTGATTGTCACAGGTTCACTCATATTATCTTCAAGATTCTGATCGTTTTGATATAATACTCCTCCAATGACGGTTAATTCTCCAATAGTGTCAGGAGTATAATACAGTTCATAGAAAACATCTTCTCCCGGTTGCACGAAACCGATAAAGGGAGAAAAAGAATCGAGATATTCCCCTTCTTCTGTCATGAGTACGAGAGTTAAATCTGCAGCAGAGACTAAATTTGAACCACTATTCTCAATATGCAGAATGAATTCCGCCTCTTCACCTACATTGAGATTATCTTCCACGATGAAATCTAAAAGGGTGATATCGTACTGATTGGGTACATCAAGTGTTAGTAGCTCAGTCTGGTCATTTGCACTGTTCTCATCACCAGGTAGCTCTACCTCACCATAAAACTCGTAAGAACCTCCACTGATGGGTGTCCAGTAGAGTGTAAATTCTACTTCCTCTCCTGGTCCTATATTAATATCTGCTTCGACAAAATCCAGCAGGGAGCCATCAGCTTGATAAAGGGATACAGTGTAATTATCCTGTTCATTCAACCCAACATTTTTTACTCTGATATCAATCGGGACATTAATGCCAATTGTGGGATTGACATCACAAGAAATGTCTATAGAAGCCAGATCATTATCACAAGAGGCTTCGATTGCGATATAATAAATATCCCACGAATTGATATTATAGGTTGATCCACCTGCTGTCCGAAAACGAAGTTGTATGTCTTCTCCGCTGTATTGAGCCAGTGAATAAGTAAACAGGCTACCATCTATTTCACCCCAATCTTCATTTTCTGTATGTAGCCAGATTACTTCTGTATCACCATTGTGTAAAACTGCTATCTCGAAAAATTCCCCATCTTGATCGAATTCGAATTGATCAACATACTGGATGATGTTTATGTTATCTGTGTTCGCCGGTAGAGAAATCAACGGTGATGTAGCAGACATATCAAAGTTAGCAGCTTCAGGAAACCAATTGAATTTTAAACTGTTACCTGTAATCGACCAGTTCCCATTTAAATCCCACTCACCGGTATCAATCTCAAAGTTCTCTTCCCAGTAGATAGCCTGGGCTGTCAATAATGAACAGATTACAGCCATTATCATCAGACTTATTATAGTGTATATTTGTTTCATTATTTTCCTCCTGTTAAATTGTCCCGAACCGGTAAAAACCGGTTCGGAAGCTGGTAGTTTACTTTATCATCATCATTCTTCGAGTCTGAGACTGACCCTGATATGATACTCTATAGAAATAGACTCCTGAGCTTACCGGCCGTCTCTGGTTATCTCTACCATTCCAGATGATATTGTGAGTTCCGGGATCTAAAACCTGATCGTTAACTAATGTCTTAACTTTCTGACCTTTCAGATTGAATATCTCCACTGAAACAGCATCTCTATCCTCTATCGAGAAGGATATTGTAGTTTCTGGATTGAAAGGATTCGGGTAGTTCTGAGTCAGGATGAAACCCTGTTCCTCGTTGATGATATCGTCAACGAATGATACATCTCCGGTATAGGTGAATGTATATAAGCCTGTAACTGCAGTACCGACCCACATTCTGCCATCCCTATCTGATGATATATGCAGGGTCCAGTTTGATGGCAGTGGGCTATTGCTTCCATCATAGATTTCAACATCCTCCCCATCGAAGAGAACTATACCACCTAGTGTACCATGCCAGATACGACCATATTCATCCATTGTTGTTGAATTAACAGGGGTTACAGAACCATCACCAAGAACTGGAAGAACAGAATTGTAATTTCTCCAGCTTGTACCATCATAACTGGTAAGGCCTATCAGAGTACCTACCCAGAGGATGTTGTTATCATCGAAGTAAAGATTCCAGATCTCACCAGTCTGTAATGCAGGTGTATTGCCTGGATGGAAGATACTCCAGTTTGTACCATCAAATCTGTATAATCCCGTCTTGGTTCCAACCCAGAGATCATCTGTCAGAGGATCGACCTCAACTGTGTAGACCTCATTTGTCAAAAGTCCAGAGTTCATACTATTATAATGAGTCCAGCTACTACCATTATAACAAGCGACACCCCCATAAGCAACATCGGGTCTACCGATCCAGATATTATTCTGACTGTCGACAGCTATACTTGCAGCATACAATTGTTCCAGATTTGAATTGGTGTAATTTATAGCTGTCCATCCCGTACCGTCATTATAAACTACTCCACCATGGTGGTGATCATTACCCGTAGCCAGATATATCACATCATCTTTGATTTTGATATCATTGACCAGATAATTAGCAATGGAATCGTAACTGTAATTTACCCACTCTTCGCCATCGTATCCTGTTAAGCCACCAGTTCCATTGTTGAGAATGTTGTATCCGCTACCTATCCAGGCGTGTGTGGAGTGTTCAGCATTAACACTCCAGATATTCATGCAAGTTAATCCTGATTCCGGGTCTGATATGTCCATCAATTCAATGATTCCGTTGTTATATACATATAACCCATAGAATGAACTCGCTATCAAGATTCTGTCATCTGAAATCGGATAGATTCCTGAAATATTGTATTCAGCGATGGGGCTGTTGTAATTATCATAGAAAATCCAGTCATCACCATTAAACATGGCAATACCATGGCTTGTTCCTAACCAGAGATTTCCGCAGTTATCGAGGGTAATAGTGTTTACCGAACCTTCTAACATTTCCTCTGGATTATTGCGTCCTGTAGAGAATAAATTACCATCCTTCATTGTTGTTTTAAGCTCCGGCAATTCTCGTGAGCGATTATGATTAGGAAATCTGTGGGAACTTGTTACAAACTCTTTGCCTGAAGAAAGAGACTGCAACTCTTCTTCGAACGGAAAATCATAACAGATGAACTCATTACCATCATAAGAGTAATAGCTGTCATATCCACCGGCAAACCAGATTGTTCCGTCTGCAGAGATATCACTATCCCAGAACCTGACAGTATCATATCGCTTCGGTATAATATCGAAGTAATCCGTCCATACCCCATCAATATAGCTTGCTACACCACCACCTGTAAAGTCTGTTGTTCCGCTTATCTGATATTCATCCAGTGTTAACCAGATTTCATCATTTTCTGTTATCAGTATGGATGTTACATTCATAGAATTCATTTCGGTATTATCGAGATTGAAGATCGTCCACTCCCCATCAGGAGATAAACGGGCCAATCCCCCATAATAGGTAGCTACCCAGACGTTACCAATACTATCAGTCTCTACATCACAGACACTGTTAGATGGCAAGGGGCTGTTATTTGACTGGTATACAACCCAGTTATCCTCAGTATCCCAGAGATGCAATCCACCAAAATAGTCTGGTGATATCAAATAATCTCCGTAATAATGATCGGTTCCTATCCAGAGATTACCAGCGTTATCTTTGGCTATTCCAGTTATGAAATTCGATGTTAGCCCGGAGTTCGCAGTAGTATAGACAACTCTTTCTCCGGTCTCTTTGTTTAATTTGACCAGTCCACCAAAAGTTCCTATCCAGAGGTAATCACCATCCTCATAGATATCTTTGACTACATAGATACTCGTGTATCCGTCCCAATCGATAGGTTCTGATGATAACATCACTACACTTAGGAACAGGAACATCAGAACCAAAATCTTCATTAGATTTTTCTCTCTCATCTTTGCCTCCATAATTATTTGTTATGATCAATTATATGAACATGGACATCAGCTTGAAGGAAGAGGGATTACTCTTCTTCAGCGACATCAAGCTCTCGAGTTTTGTTAAAAAGTTCTCTAAAGGAAGTGGTTTGTGATAAATAGCTTCCAGATCCATCTCTGTCGCTTTGTCGAGAAGTGTTGTATCAATATAACCTGAAAACAATATGATCTTAGCCTGGGGATTGATTCCCTTGATTGCTTTAATTAAAGTTAAGCCATCCATTCCGGGCATCTTGTAATCAGTAGCGATGACATCATAATCACTACTGTTATAACTTTTCAGTGCTTCAAAGGGATCGTCAAAATAATCAGTACTATAGCCGTGTAAAGACAATGCTCTGCTTAAACTGTGGAGTGAATTGAGATCATCGTCTATGATCATTATCTTCAATTTTTCCTTTCCACTCATCTGAATATACCTCGAAATTATTTTGTCTAAGCTATTTGCAACATCTGTGCCACAAGTATGATTTGGGACTAACAGCTTGGCAGGTAAAGAAATAAGAGGCAATTATGTCAATATGCAAGGCGGTCAATAAATAGCCAGTACGGGGGTGTGATGATAAGATAATATTCAGCGGTCAGAATTTGACCATAGAATCGGGGGAAATTGATCAGGGATAACTGATAGTAATCGTATCAGTTAAATCAGGGATAAAATTCAGTTATTCCAGTATCTTCTTTCTCAGTGTCTGTCTTGTTATGCCCAAATACTCAGCAGTTCTGGTTTTATTACCCTGGAACCGATCAAGGATTTTACTAATTATCTTTTTTTCTATCTCTTGAAGTGGCATGCTTTCTTCTTCCAGTTTTATAAGAATAGTGTCCTGTGATTCAGCGACCTCTTCTTCATAGTAGAGGTCGGCTTCCAAATGTTCAGGTTTTAATTCTACCTCATCATAGAGTAAAACTGCTCGTTCGATAGAATTTTCCAGATCCCTGATATTCCCTCGCCAATCTTTATTTATAAGGATATCAAGTGCTTTTTTATTTATTATCCTGAATCTCTTTTTCTTGATTTCCGCGAAATGATTGAGAAACATCTGGGCAAGTGGTGGGATCTCATCCTTCCTTTCTCTCAGAGGTGGAATCTCGATAAACCCGGTATTCAATCTGTAAAAAAGATCCCGGCGGAATCTACCATCGTCGACCAGTTTCCTCAGATCCTGATTAGTAGCACAAACAAAGCGGACATCGAGTTTAATTTTCTTTATTCCGCCAATTCTATATAGCTCTTTTTCCTGCAATACTCTCAGTAATTTAGGTTGCATATCCAAAGGTAAATCACCAATTTCATCGAGGAAAATAGTACCCCCTTGAGCGAGTTCCAACTTACCAGGCATCCCTTTTGATTTTGCTCCGGTATAGGCACCACCTTCATATCCGAATAGTTCACTCTCGAAGAGTGAAGGGGAGATAGCAGAGCAATTTATGCTTATGAAAGGAGTAGTTGTTTCCCCTTTATTGTAATGTATCATTCTGGCAATAACTTCTTTGCCTGTCCCCGTTTCACCCTGAATAAGCACAGGAATCGACCTGTCTTTATGGTATTTTTCGGTTAGTTTTACGATCTTCTTCATCTTATCGGAAAAGATACCCACTTTACCTATTCCAACAATATCAGCATATAACGATTGCAGATCTTTCAGCCTGTTTTCAATCTCTTTAGTTGATTCATGGAGCATGTTATCGAAATTAGCCTTATACTCTCTATTTTCTCGTAGAAGGTACTGATGTTCTGCTATTTTTTCCACTATAGCTGCTAATTCCTCTACATTAAGAGGTTTCAGGAGATAGTCATATGCTCCGTTTCTGAGAGCTTCGATGGCAGTTGACAACTCGCCGTATCCGGTAATGATTACAACATCGCTGAATTTCCACTCCGGGTTGGATTTTACTTTCTTCAGAAGCTCAATACCATCTATTCCGGGCATTCGAATGTCGGTCAGGAGCATCGCAAACATTTCTTTGTTCATAAGTTCAAGTGCTTCATCACCATTAGAACACTGAGTGACTTGATGGCCTAAATAATTAGTTAGAAAATGAGCAGTAGATTGTCTACTTGCTACATCATCATCAATTAGTAGGATGTTCATATTTCCTCTTCAGTTTCTGAATTAGACAGAGGGAAGCTTATATAGAAAGTTGCTCCACCCTCTTTGTTGTTAGTGTGTTCTATCTTCCCTTTAAATCTATCGACAATTCTCTTTACGATAGCTAGACCAAGACCCATATTTTCAGCTGTATTCTTTGTTGAATAAAATGGGTCAAAAAGCTTCTCACCGATATTATCGGGAAGTCCTGGACCGTTATCCTCTATTTCAATGAAGGCTCGGGATTCTTTCTTATAGGATTTGACAAGAATATATTTTTCTGTTCTGTCACAAGCATCCAGGACCTGAATAGCATTATTTATCAGGTTTATGATGATCTGTTCGATATATATCTGGTTACTCTCTATATGGAGTTCCGAGGTGCATAATTCTCTCTTCAGATTGATGTTATGAGTGAACAACTGTCTGCTGATCAGTGAAAGAGCATTTTCAAGTGTCTTGTTCAACTCTACCCTGTCAGATCTATCGATTTCTGGATTGACCCAGAATAGTCTCATATGTTTTATGATCTCATCGATGCGTTGAGAGGAATCGGATATCTGTTTCAATTCTTCTATAAAGAGTTCTGGCAATACTCCCGGGTTACGCTTGTTCCAGAATAGAATACTGTCTGTACTGATTTTAATGGCATTCAAGGGTTGATTTATTTCATGAGTAATTCCTGCCGCAATAACACCGATAGAGGCCAAACGAGATGCTTTTTCAATAATTCTCATAGCCTCGAGTTGTTTCTTTTCCATCTCAAAACTGCTCTGGATTTCGCTGATCTTGTTAGATAGTTCATCGGTATAGATCCTGTCTTTTAACTCGGTGTATTTGCGATAATAATCATAGGCCTTCCTAAACTCACCCATATCTTTGTATGTCTCAGAGATTATCCTGTAAGCTTCTTTCAGTTGGTCTTTTATCTTGATGCTTAAGGCTATCTTTTCAGCTCTCTTTAAATAATCCAGTGCTTTTGTATATTCTCCAGTCTGGTGATAAACTGTTCCAATTGCGATATATGCTGAAATAATAATGAATTTGTCATCCAGTTCCTTGAGCATCTTTACTGCGTCCTGAAAATATGTAAGAGCTTTCTCGTACTTCTGCATCTTAAAATAGATATCACCAATATTGACGAGAGTTATAGCTGCACTTCTTTGTTCGCCATTCTCTACTGAGATCCGGTTGGCAGCCCAGAGATATTCCAGAGCTTTTTCGTATTCCTCTTTATATGAATAGATTATTCCGGCGTTATTGAAAGGCCTTTGGTAGGTTTCGTTATACTTGATAGATTCCAGAAAGCAGTCAAGAGCACGATCATAATCTTTCAACTTCTCGTATATCTGACCGATATTGTTCAAGATATCGGCTATACGAATCGTGTTATTTATCTCCCGGTTTTCTTTTAGTGCTTTTAAGAGATACTCAAGAGCCTTGTCATAGTTATCGAGATAGATATAGTTCAAACCGATTAAATTATAGGCATACCCGGCACGATTCTGATCGTGTAGCTGTCTGGATAATGTCAGAACCTGTTCAGCATATTCTTTGCTTTTTGTATACTGACTGTTCCTCCAGCAAGTTTCTGCCAGGTCAATGCAGAGTTGCATCTTCTCATTATCATTATGACTATTGGCAAGATTCTGTTCTAATTTCCCTATTTTATCGTTCTTCTTCGTTATACTACCATTGTCTTTCTGTCCCATTATTGAGTCCTGTTTGTCCAGTCTGTTAAGTCCACTAAGAATGCTAATCGTTTAATTATCCATAAAATTCATTTTTTGCTGATGATTCTGTCAATTAAAATATGAGGAGAGCAGAGCGATAACACGATTATCCGAGCATGCAGGATCGACTGCAGAAAAAAAGAACGGTTTGTTTTATTATCAAACCGTTCTTTCGCTAAGTAAGATAGATTTTATGTCTCTATTTAATTAATGACATCTTTCTGACAGAACTGAAACCTTCTGTCTGCATTTTGTAGAAATAGATACCACTGGCTACAGCTTCTCCCCTCTCGTTGGTGCCATCCCATATTATTCTGTGCTCTCCAGCAGTGAACTGATCTTTATCTACAAGGGTTTTTACTCTTCTTCCACGTATATCGTAAACTATAATGCTCACAGGTTCTTCTTTATTCAGTGAAAACGTTATTATCGTCTCGGGATTGAACGGATTGGGATAGTTCCACTTAAGATGGGTAATATACGGAATATTGTTCTCCTCAGTTGCATCCAGGTTATATGGCGGAACAATCATCTGATCTTCTTCACCTAACTGATAGATTGGTCCAAATCCTGATGGGATAGTGATATCTCTGATGGCACTTTCTTCATTCTCAGTATAGATAATATTGATCCGAAGAATCGAATCTGTAGGCCAGATCATTGGGAAAGCTGACTGATCAATAATTGCTATAACTCTGGGGTTATCCGTATCAGCACCGGAGAGAACGATTCTTAATGCCCTGACAGGAGTTTCATCGTCTTCAGAGTTGACCGTGGCAATAACTTCGTCATCAACTATCAACAATGCCTCGATCTGATAGAGATCAGAATGGCTAATGCCCGTATTAGACACAAGTTCAACAATTTCACAATCATCAAGTACCAATTGCTGCAAGATCAATCTCGGATAAACAATCGTATATAGCGGTAATGATGTCAGCAGACAGATAAGAGCGACCAGTATAATAATTTTTCCCATTTTTCACCTCATTCCTTATTAAAATTCTCATTGGGGGATAGATTGTTGATTATTCTTCCTTTATCCCTGTCCGGATCTGGCCAGTAAAATTCTTGATTAGAATATATCAAGAGAGGCCACGCAATTGTTACAGGAAAATCTGCTTCCCAGTATGTGTCGATCCTTGCTGCACTGTGAAAGACCTGCTCCTCTGAATGCCAGTAAGATATCTGCTTAATTATGTAACCACCAATATCTCCAGCCACATGGCTGGCCATATTGATTTCAGGTCTTTCCAATGGAACCATTACGGGATTTATTCCGACAACGATATGATATACAGGGTATTCTTGAGGTACATATCCGGAACTGTAATAATCAAATGGTGTAAGGGCATTAATCATCAAGACATAACCAGTTTCTGTCTCGAAATCGTCTTCCCAGTTACCATCTACCAGTGTTGCTGTCTGAAACGCCTGTAATGACGGGTTCCAGTAAGCTATTTGATCTATCAAACCAGAATAGAGTGTTCCCAGATCACTGGCCATACTGATTCCAGACTCCATTGCCAGTGATATCATATTCCAGCCTGTGGTAGTGTCCGAACGAAAATAACCCACTACTTCACTCTGCTCGGATTCATTGTCACCGATAAAGGAGGTAACCCGGTAAAACTTCTGGCTGACTGTATCATCGATATAGCTGGTAACGGTATTGTCGGTAATAGTAGTGATTAGGATCCAGTAATTAGTTTCCGGGAAATTTGCCGAATAGACCCTGTATCCATCTACCTGAGGTATCATCTCCCAGCTGATGATTGCTTCATCGTCTGATATCTGAATAGAAACAAGCGGAACCTCAGGTTCCGGAGGTGCTGCCAGCATCCAGGTAAAGAATGGATAACCATTGTTAACATCTCCCTCAATATCTTCAACCCAGATAATATCAAAATTCCAGTTCTGGTATGTATTCGCAGCATAAGGATAGGTCATCTCGGCTGTTGTCCTGCCCTCTCCCCCCTGTGAAGCAGCCTGGCCTGAAGTTTCCGTATTCCAGTAACTGTTTGCTACCGGACCGGGATTATAGGCCAGAGCACCGATTAAACCTCCGGCATCAAAGTCTCCTGATACCGCGCCCTTAGAATAACTGTTCCAGATTGTCGAACCCTGAGTATGTTCTCCTACAAGACCACCCACAGAATCAGAAGCCGAAACGTTACCGGTAGCAAAGGTATTGTCGATTACGGCACTTCCACCTGTGGCACCGACCAGTCCACCAGCTGTGCCTCCCCAGGCTGAGGTGGAAGTTACATTACCCGTAGCATAAGAGTTGGATACAGCTGCTCCGTTGTTATAAAGCGAACCGACGAGCCCTCCGGCATTGGATCCGACAACTGTAACATCAACATTGGAATAGCAGTTATACAGGGTACTGCCACCTTCGAACCTGCCGATCAACCCTCCACCGTGAGAACCGGCAGACAAGATCCCCGTTGAATAGCAGTTGAAAACTGTCGTACCGGAAATAGCATAGCCAGCCAGAGACCCGGTATCCATACCACCGGTAATATCGACATCAACGAGTCCGATGTTCTTAAAAGTAGCACCGATAGCAAAACCGAAAAGCCCTACAGTGGAAGTCCCCTGTGAGATAAACAGATTGCTTATCGTGTATCCGTTACCGTCATAAGTACCACTGAAGGCATATTCGGGGATATTGTAACCCTTACCTATCGGCTGAAATCCTGCAGGGCCGGTCCAGGGCCCATCTTCGGCAGCGAGATCTATTTCTGCGATCTGTTGATAATGCCTGTCCATCTCATAACGAACATTGAAGAGATGTTCTGCAGTCATTACCAGATAGGGGTCATCGAAAGTCCCCTCACCACCGGCAAAGCCGGAATATGCTGCTGCAACAACTGTATTGGAAGGTGCAGATTCACCCTCTGTATAGAGAGCGGTTACATAATAGTTATAGGAGATCATGAACTCAACATCGTCATCAAGATATTGGGTATCTGTCTCGACATTGGCGATAACAGCGAAATCATCACCGTCGCCCCGATAGATATTATATGAAAGCGGTGTGCCTATGGAAGGGGCATTCCATTCCAGACTGATAGATTCTATTCCCGGTACGACAAGAGCGATAAGCTCGGCAGGTGGTAGTGGCGGTGGATAATTATGGTCCTGAACAGCGCCCTGCCACTGATGGAAGGGGTAACTTTCACCTTCAACGATCTGCCAGATAGCAGCAAAATCCCAATCGCTAAAACTAGTCTCCAGCACCATCTCGGTAGTAACCAAACCGGTACCACCACCGGAAGTTGTACTCTGGCCGGTTGTTTCGATGTTCCAGTAACTGTTTATTATTGGAGAAGTTCCTATTGTCTGAGCAACAAGCCCGGCTAGGTTATCGTTTGTCGGACCGGTTATTAATCCGGCAGCGAAACTGTTTACTATCGTTCCTTCATTGCTCCTGGCTGCCAATCCTCCAGCATATTGTCCTGTTACAGGGCCGACATTATAACTGTCTGACAATGTCGAATTCCAGAGACTGCCGACAATACCACCTACGAAAGAATTGGTCATCTCCACCGTTGTGGTGTGTCCCATTACGAAGCAACCTGATATATCACCGTAATCATTGAAATGTCCGGCTACTCCGACAATACCACCTGTCGGGAATTCTCCAGCTACCGTGGCGTTCGTGTAGCTGTTCTCAATTACTGAATTGTAACGGGCATTGCCAACCAGACCACCGGTGTTGCCTGCACCAGTTATTTCGCCGGTCAGATAGCAATTAGTTATACTGCTTGCTCCGAATAGCTCACCCACGAGACCACCGGTGGTTGAACCTCCAATAACACTTACATTAACCAGAGCAATATCGTTTAAAACAGCCCCGTCTGTAATTCCGAAAAGGCCTATACTACTCGAAGCCGGCCTGTTGACGTAAAGATTTTCAATGATATTGCCGTTGCCGTTGTAAGAGCCGGAAAAAGTCGATACAGGTTCCCAGCCCAACCCTTCATTATAAGGAGGGATATCAAGATCGATATCGGCTGTTTGTTCAAAATGAGCTGTTAAAAAATTACGGATATTGTTAAGATGTTCTGCTGTCCCAATTAAATAAGGATCATCTACTGTGCCTGATCCACCAGCAAATTGTGCTGACAATGACAAAGAAATTAAGAGAATTGAGATGATGAGAAACAGCGGTTTACTCAGCAATAGATCTTTCATACGAAGACTCCTTACCACTTTTTTTAATACAGTTATGTGTTCACATACTATAATCTATTCGGGATTGAATTGGTGAAAAATCTACTGAGGCTCAGAGAAGCTCTCTGCTGTATAACCATCAATCTCTCTCAATGATATATGTCACTTCTTTATCTTCCTGTCAATATTTTTGGCACTGATGAATGTCGATCAGATCAAAAAACTAATCTGGAGAGCAAGCTGAACCGAACCGTATATCTCCAGGTAATAGAAAAGCAAAGTTACTCAGAAGAAACATCAGAGATAAGGTATCATTTTTGTTTGTTTGATTCGTCTCTGTAGGATATCAATTCTGCTAAAACTTTGCAGTGTTCATTGAAATCATTTTCACTGAACAGAACGATGCGAATCTTTCGTATATTCTTCAGTTGAGGTATTGTCGCTAATATTGTAGTGAAGGCTATTCGTGATGCTTCAAGAACCGGATAGCCGAAAACACCTGTTGATATTGCCGGGAAGGCGATCGAGTCTATCCCGTTCTCATCCGCCAAGAGTAAAGAATTACGATAGCAGTTGGCCAGAAATAAATCCTCTGGTTCATCTTCTCCGTAAACTGGACCAAGGGTATGGATTACATAACGATTCGGAAGATGATGACCTCCTGTTATCACTGCTTCACCCGGCTTTATTGGTGCATATTCTCTGCATTCGTCATTTAGTTTGTAGCCCGCTACTCGATGGATCGCTCCCGCCACTCCCCCACCGGGTGCCAGATCGGCATTAGCAGCATTGACTATGGCAGTCATATCCTTCTGACAAACTATGTCACCCAACTGACACTCAAGTGTAATTCCTGATATCCTTGTCTGCACTGTTCACCTCCGAAAATCGATCTCTCTATTGTATATGACTAATTATATACATCTGTCAAATAATATGTTTCAGGAGCTAACCTAAACTCAACTAAATCTTTAATCAGGCATCTCTTCAGAAAGATATTGTCAGACCGAAGGACCAGGAGTCTTTTTAGACTAATGAAAACTGATTAATGTGTTCTAAAATGTAAAAAGTATTGACAGAACGATGTGAGTTTACATAATAGTAATGTAAAAATATTTAGATAGTTTATCAAGGCGCGAGAATCCATCAAATTTGTGAAGCATATATAGTAGGAGGTACTTAAACAATAAAACAGGGAGGTGTGTAATGAAAAGTTACCTTTTAGTAGGGCTTATTTTGATGACAACATTCTTAGCCTATGGCTCAAGTGTTGAAGATAGCAGCGGCAGGTTGTTAGATATCAATCAACATCATATAGCTAATGATCTCAGTCTGCGAGTAAGTAATTTTGGTTACCTTGGTTCAGGTAGTCACAGTCCCCAATGGCCTTCTCTGGAGTTTCCGGCCAATAGTGGTATGGACTATCTATATCAGGGTTCAGTCTGGATCGGGGCGAAGAGGATCAGACGGGATGAAGATGGCAATAAACTGTTCTGGGAAGTATGGCCTCCTGCAAGCGAAAATGATGTTATTGCCGAAAACTCACCAGGTTTCGACCCTGACTTACATACTGTAGTAGTCGTAGATACCCTGACATCAGTCGGCTTTGACGGTGATTACTCATACTTACAGTTGCTACCGGCTTATTTTCCCTATGAAGCTAATTATCTTCCGCCAGATCAATATCAAAACTACAATCCTCTCGATGTAGTTGTCAGGAGTATCCTGGGTGTGCCTTCCCTCTCAGATGATACCTTTCCCGAAGATCCGGGAGGGTATTTCGACTTCTTTATGACTTCACCCGAGCAGGGTGATTTTCCCGGGATGGAGACTATGACCTCTTTCTACTATGATTACAGTCCTTTTACTCCCTGGGGAGATCCCCGGCACCAAGATAGAAAAGATGGTGTTTCTGCTGGTGCATTCGAACATCATCCTCTATATCTGTCAATCAGGCAGGGAAGTTATGCCTGGACTTACGAAGAGCTGTTCGATATGATCTTCTTCTCCTTTGATATCTATAACAGTAATCCTCTTGATACCCTTTATGATGTTGCTCTGGCATTCTTTATGGACTGTGATATCGGGCCGCAAGACTGGGATGGAGATGCTGTTTCCATGAACGACTTAAGCGGATATTATGCTGGAGAAGGGTATGAATTTGCTTATACCCGTGATTCTGATGGTGATGCTCTTCATTGGGCAGCTCTGAAGATCTTCCCCTATCAGAATAATGATTTTGCCTGCTGGCATTGGACACGAGGTGACGGGCCTGATCATAGACGACCGAGAAGAATTCCACCACTGCCCGGTTTGATAACTTCCAATGAGAAATACTGGCTTATGACGGGCAATAATCCCAATCCAGACAAGTTTAACCCTCTACGTCCGGAAAACTGGCAACCGGGAATGGAACCTCATTATGAGGAACCAATTCCCAACGATACGAGATTTCTCTATACTATCTATGGAGATATGCAGGGATTTTATGATCCGAGTTCTCAATCGATCAATATCCCGCCCGGAGAGAGTATAACTCTGCATGGAGTGATCTTTATGGGTGATGATCTCGATGACCTGAAAGATAAAAGCCTGATAGCGGAAGCATTTTACGATTCGGGTTATGATCTCGCCCTGTACGAGGATGAGATCTTTCGGCCCTTCTTGACCTATTTCGGGACTGATGCTAACAGCATAGAACTAAACTGGATGATTGATGAAGGGGCTGACGATCTTTATCTTTATTACCGAATGAAACAGGATCCACCCATAGATTGGGAGATAATCGAACTCGATACGGAGATAGATTCTTACATCTTAACCGATCTGCTCTATGATACCTATTACGAATTCTTTATAGCAGCAGACCATGGTGATCTTTATCTGGAATCGAGTACGCACAGAGCAAAACCGACTATTACAGCAGTAGAAGATGGCTATCAATTGCCAGCCGGTGAGGGAACCCGCATAGTCGGAAACTATCCCAATCCCTTCAACCCTGATACCAGGATTCTCTTCTTCATTGAAGAACCGTCGGAAGTGAGGCTGGAGATTTACAATATCAGAGGCCAGCTGGTGAGAGTTTTGACCGATAGACAGTATGACAGAGGAATACACAGTGTAGCCTGGAACGGTTTAGATAGTGCACAGAATGAAGCAGCCAGCGGAGTGTATTTCTATAGGCTGAAGACTGAAAATGCTCAGGAGATCAGGAAGATGCTCTTATTGAAATAACAGGAGGTCTGTGCTGCTGATCATGAATATGAAATGAACAACGGTTATCCATATCTGAGAGATGTAGCTGTTCCTGTGTCTGTAGAAGAGAAGACAGTAGTTCCGGCAGAGAGTATCAGGATTGAATCATCCTAACCCTTTCAATCCGGAAACCACTATTGAGTTTTATCTACCGGAGAGCAGTGAAACAAGACTCGAGATATATAATATTGAGGGGCAGATAACAAGAACTTTGCTGGCAGAAGGATTGGAAGCAGGAACTTATACTCTGATCTGGGACGGACGGAACGATTTAGACAGTCCGGTTTTTTCCGGTCTATACTTCTACCGATTGATAACCGAAAACAGTATTTTCAGCAGGAAAATGCTTCTCCTCAAGTAGCTCTTTTAGTGTGCAAAATGCCTGGTACCGGTGAAGATCATACTAACCCCTAACTCGTTGCAAGCTTTGATGACCTCTTCGTCACCTTTGGAACCACCGGGCTGGATGATTGCCCTGATACCCTTGGCAGCCAGATAGTCAACACCATCACGGAAGGGGAAAAAACCATCGGAGGCACAGACTGCATCTTTAAGGTCATGACCGAATTTCTTAGCTCTGTATGCAGCAAGTTCGGCAGAATCTATCCGGCTGGTCTGCCCCATTCCCAGACCTAAAGTTCTTTCTTCTTTGCCGAGGCAGATGGCATTGGACTTCAAAGCTGCTACTACATACCAGCAGAAGCGTAGTGAATCATACTCCTCTTCTGATGGGTTCTTTTCGGTTACCACCTTCCAGTTCTCCTCATTATCGTGCATCAGATCGATATTTTGAGAGAGAATACCGTCAAGGCAACTGACAAAAGTCTCTGATTGGCTCCAGTTTGCAAGCAGATCTGAGTTATAAGAGATCAAACGTCTGTTCTTCTTCCTGGAAAGAAAATCGTACACTTCATCTGAGAATCCTGGAGATATAATTATCTCGGTAAAGATATTGTTTATCTCCCTGGAAGTCTCCAGATTCAACTTCTGATTGGTGATTACAATTCCACCATAGGGAGAAAGAGGATCAGTCTTAAAGGCATTTTTATAAGCAGTTAACTGTTCATTGCCAGAAGCAACTCCGCATGGATTAGTATGCTTTAATATGGCAACAGTTGGTTTGTTGAACCTATAAATCAATTTCAGTGCAGCATTAATATCAAGATAATTATTGTAGGATAACTGTTTACCATGAATCTGATTAATCAGGTTACCTCTGTCCGGAGAGAGAAACACACCCTTTTGATGAGGATTTTCTCCATATCTTAATTCCGTTTTATGCCAATCTGGAAAGAAGAAGAGATCTGATTTGTCACTACTATAGAGTTGTTGAAGATATATATTGATATATCGGTCGTAACCGGAAGTAGCGGCAAAAGCTTTGTTAGCAAGATAAAGACGGGTGTCATTGCTTATCTTCCCTTTATCACGTAATTCCTGCAAAAAGCTATCATAGTCCTCTTTATCAGATAATACCGATATATAACGGTAGTTCTTAGCGGCAGCTCTCAGTAATGTTACACCACCGATATCGATATTCTCTATCATTTCTTCATGGGAGACAGGCTGATGATTGCCCATATCTCTGAAGAGTTTCTGAAAGGGATAGAGATTAACCACTACTATATCTATAAGATTAATCAGTAAATTATCTAACTGTAACAGATGATCTTTATTGTCTCTATCGGCTAATATACCCCCGAATATCTTCGGATGAAGTGTCTTAACACGACCATTAAGTATCTCGGGGAAACCGGTCATATCTTCAATAAGAGTGACCTCAAGATTGTTTTTTGTCAATAGTTGAGCAGTTCCACCAGTAGCTAAAAGGTGGTAACCTGCATTAATTAATTCACTGGCAAAGGGTATCATACCCTCCTTGTCTGACAGGCTTATCAGGGCATATTTCATATCTCAGTCTTCCTTTTAATTTGATCTGTAACATTCTTGTTGTTATCTTGCATATCTTCTTCCTCTTTGTTGACAACTCTTTCAACCTCCCCCTTATTTTCCAGAATAGCAATAAGGGCAACACCAAAGAGTATTATCGCCCAGTTGAGGTAAATCCAGAATAGAAAGATCGGGAGGGTCGCTACTACCCCATATACTACTTCCATATTTGTCAGGTTTGAGATGTAAAAATCAAAACCGAACTTTACGATAATCCATATAAAAGCAGCAACCGCTGAACCGATTATGAGGGATGATGTCTTGAACCGAATGGATGTTGCGAAGAAATATATGAAGACATTAACCAGAAAGAACATAAAAAAGGGAATGATTATGAAGGACACATTTCGGATAAGAGGCAGGTCAAAGAGATGGGTAACCAGAGAAACCGAAGTGGAAGAAAAAATCACGAGTATGAATATGAATCCAAAAAAGATCATTGCTACGAACTTGGCTATTTTATAAAAGATACTCTTACTTTCGAATTCAGTGACATTGAGTATTCTGTCGAAGGTTCCATTGATGAATTTGAAGAGGCTGAAGGAGGTTATCACCAGAAGAATTATATTGAAGATGTTTGAGGGCATTCTTTGTTCCAGAAGTGTCGTGACATAGACTGTAGCTTTATCGACAGAATCAGGAAGAAGTATAGAGAGAAAGATTTCCTGAAGAAACTGCCTGATATCCAGTCCCGGGATATCGGGGATAATAAAGAATATCAACATCAGAAAAGGAATAAAACTAAGAACGGTGATAAATGTGAGAGCTGCTGCCTCTTTCATTAAATCATCATCGACCACCTTTCTATAAATCTTTCGGAAAAAAACTAATACATTTTTCATAGTTTGTCCTCTTAAACCCTATTCATATGCAAGGCATCTTACGGGATCAAGATTACTCGCTTTTATTGCTGGATACATCCCGAAAACTAATCCCAATGTTGCTGCAATAATTAGAGATACGAAGACCATTGTTGTCCCACCACTCATTGCTATACCAATATATTCGCCAACAAAATCGAGAATTGAAAGGCCTAATACAATACCAATCAGGCCGCCTGAAATTGTTATTATCAAAGTCTGGATGAGAAACTGAAAAAATATATCGAATCTGCGAGCTCCTACAGCCATTCTGATACCTATCTCTCTGGTCCGTTCATTCACTGTAGCCATCATGATGTTCATAATGACTATACCCCCAACAAACAGAGAAATCATACTGATGATTGTAAAGACAATCCTAAAAACTATTGTTCCGCTCTCCATTTCATCAGCAATCTCTTTGGCCGAAGTTATACGAAAAACGGGTTCACCAGACCTCAGGTTTAGTAGTATCGATTCTACTTTTTGTCTGAGTTCAACAGTCTCTTCTATTGTTGAAGCTTTAATGGTAAAATTCCATATCTCATCAGCCGCTGATGTCTTAGTGATTAAAGTAGTCATTGGTATGAAGATGTATCGGTTGTAGTACTCCATCATGTTATCGCTACCCAGACTCGTTGTTGCCTGAAAAAACCTCCGCTCCATAACACCGATCACCTGATATCTTCGATTCTGATATGTAATATGCTGGCCAATTACTTCTCGATTACCGAATAATTCTTCTCTCAGGGTACTCCCAATGACAACAACATCATTTTTTTGATTCATGTCTAAATTGGTGATAAAGCGTCCTTCACTTACTTTCCATTCTTCTATTCGAGGATAATCAGGCAAGACTCCGTTAACGTTGCCAAAGACTTCGTTTTTCCCATGGCTTATCTGGCCTCTCCAGGAGGTTATCTGTGGTGATACATACTCGGCTTCAGGGATAAGATTCTTCACCTGATTAAATTCTCTGAGATCAAGATAGCGATTTAGATTACGTGGATTGTCATATTCCCAATTGTAACCAACATCTATTCTCGTTAATCCACCCCGTTCCATCATCCATTTAAGGGTGGAATCCTGTAATCCTTTAACGAGAGATTGAACTACAATTATGGACATCGTTCCTAAAACAATGGCAAAGATTGTTATGATGGCTCGTATTTTACGAGACCAGAAATCTGAAAAACCGACCAGTATGCTTTCTTTAAGCGAGAGAGCCATCTTTTTGTAATTTTCCGTCTATTATTTTCAATATTCTATTTGCCCTGCTAGCTATATTGTTATCGTGTGTGACAACAATTATCGTGTTTCCCATTTTATGAAGCTCTTCTATAATATTGAGAATATCATTGCCAGATGTTGTATCGAGGTTACCTGTGGGTTCATCTGCAAGGATGATAGCCGGCCTTGTTACCAAGGCTCTCGCTATAGCAACCCGCTGTCGCTGTCCTCCGGATAACTCTGTAGGACGATGCTTTAATCTATCACCTAATCCTAACTGATCGAGAACTGCAATCGATTTTTTGACCCGCTCTCGTGGTCTTTCACCAGCATATATCAAAGGTATTTCGACATTCTTTTGTATATTGAGATGAGGCAGAAGATTGAATGTTTGGAAAACGAATCCTACTTTCTGATTTCGTATTGCTGCCAAACGAGATTTACTGAGAGCACTGACCTGTTCACCATCAAGAAAATAGTCTCCTGAAGTGGGAGTATCCAGGCAACCCAGAATATGCATCAGCGTCGATTTGCCCGAACCAGAAGGACCCATTATTGAGACAAAGTCTCCCTTTTTAATTATCATGTCTATGCCATCAAGAGCTCTAACCTTGATTTTTCCCATAGAATAATCTTTAACTATCGATGAGGTTACTAATAATTCTTCAGTCATCTTTATTCCCCTACACACAAAAATATATACGCTACTTTTTTGGCAAATATATTTTCACGCTCTAACCGTAAGAAGTGTAAGATGAGTAGCTAGAAAATCAGAGTGGGAGACGTAAAATACAAATCTCAAAATATTGCTTGACCGAAACGCCTTTTGCTGATTGGAGTACTTATGTATTAGAGTAACCATGATAGGTAACACTGAGGTTAAATAGATAAAGGTGAATGCAATTACTGGCACAATAATTGCATATAATTCGTTTGATAACTAAGGGGGTTATTATGAAGAGATCCATAGTGATAAAATGTTTACAGTTTTTGTTGCTGATAATCGCAGCCACAAGCTTGATGGCATCATCTCAAATTGCTACAAGCCAGTTGAATATGAAGAGCACCGATAATTTGCGTGACCTTGGTGAATTGGATATCGAATTTACTGCAGATCCCAATCCTTTTGACTTCTTTACGGTACTCACAGTTTTTACCGCCTTTGAGGGCATGGGTTCTATTACTGTAAGAGATAAATATAACAACATCGTAAATAATTTATACAACGGCACTTTTAAGAGAGGATATAATAACATTGTGTGGAACGGAACAGATAACTCAGGACAGAACCTACCTGCAGGGTACTACAATTGTGAACTCATACTTGGTAATCGATACACTTCGAGAACAATCATTCTGATCCTAAAGTGACCTGGTCAATATAACAGATAAAACTTTCGTTTACACTTTAGTACCCTCTGTTGACAGATATTTAACAAGAGGACTCGTATCCCAGGAGCCCTCTTTTTTTAAGCTTGTTAGGAAGGTTCGCTAGTTCTGTAATATATGGTAGAAGCCACTGAGTAGTTGACTGAACCTGGTAATATATAGTGTTGAAGATATCTTGTTTTTGTTTTGTTCATTAAGAAACAAATACGACTGATTCTGGTTCAGATAACAATAGTTCTTGACAAAATAATCGATTATTGACTATAGATAAGTATAAATTTCAAGATAAGGAGTGCTATTATGAAAAGTTTTCTAAAACTTGCAACGATGTTGTTAGTCGTGGCTGCTTTTTTCCTTGGTGCCTGTGCTATGTCTCCGCCAGTAACTGACGAGCAGTACCACACAGCTCTCAACGAGGCAATAGAAGCTGAGCAAACTGCAGATCAGAATCTACAGGAGAAAAGAAGATTAGAAGCAGAGTTAGCTCGAAAAGAAGCTGAACTCAGAAGTTTAAAAGATTATGAAAGACAATTGGGTCTATAACGGAGGTGGAGAATGAAACAATTAATAATTATCGGACTTGCTGCACTACTGTTACTTCCTGTTGTTTTGATGGCAAACTTCACCTATTTAACAGAGGACGAGTATAAAGAACTCAGCCGAAGAGAACGAAGGGTATATTTCGACAACCTTGAAATGGAGTATTTGAATCTGCAACAGAGAAAAGCAGATGCGAATGTTCGAAATGAGCAGTATTTGATTGACATTGAGAATCTTCGATCAAGAATAGCCGAAGTAGATGATGAATATGAAGTTGTATACAACAACATCATTACTTCACTCAATATTACCAGAGATGATATAGCTGCTGCACAACGGCAATTGGATGAATACAACAGAAAAGTAGATAACTGGAATGCTATGTCTGATTCAGAACTCTGGAATCATACCAATGAAATTCGCAGTACGATTGATGAGTATAATGCATTTAAGGAAACTAACGTCGCAAAAGCACCAGATTTTCGTAATGACATTGTCGAACTCAACCGTAAGATAGTAAATCTGGAAGCCAATCTTGAAAGAGTCAGACCAAAGTATTATGAAGATTCATATACTGTTGTTAGAGGCGACTTCCTGGCGAAGATTGCTGGATACAGCTATATCTATGACGATGATTCCAAATGGGGTATTATCTATAGAGCAAACCGTGATCAGATCCGGGATCCGAATCTTATTTATGTTGACCAGGTATTGAAGATACCGCGCGGTTTACCAGATTCCTGGAAGGTTTATAAGGGTGAGAGTTTATGGAAAATAGCATCTTATCCCGAAGTTTATGGTAAAGGTTTAGAATGGCCAAGGATATTCCGTGAGAATAGAGATCAGATTCAGGATGCTGACATAATACATCCAGGACAGATTCTCCGTATTCCACGAGACTAATTATTTAATGTCAAAATAGTAATAAGATAAGGAAGCCTCTTATTAAGGGGCTTCCCTTATTTTATCTGGAAGAGGAAACAGAATAAATTGAAACAGAGCTGGATTTTCCTAATACTGATTGCCTGCATCTTATTAGCATATCTATTCTTTATATACTTACAAACTGGTTATGATATTCTCAGTTACAATTTCAAAGTTGGCCAGATCGCGGATAGAGATGTCATAGCTCCTTTCACTTTCACAGTCCATAAAAGCGACGAGGTACTTGAAAGAGAAAGAGAACTAATTGCTTCGCGTATTGAGCCGATTTATAGAGTATCCGATGAAATAAAATACAACACTATTCAAAGAGTGGATACCTTCATGGAGATCCTGGCTCAGATAAATAATCGGAATCGGGAACAAGTTAATCAGGCTCTCTATCAAAGATTCGGCTTTACTCTTAATGACTATGTTTTAGACGAATTAGAAGACCAAAACAAAAGATTGCAATTATATGATCATCTAATCCAATCACTCAACAGAATAATGGATATAGGCATCTATAGTGAGGACATTGCTCAAGAAAGTATACAACTTGCCCGTCCTGAGATTAGAAGATATACACTAGATCGACTATACGGAGTTGAAGAGAGTATAGCCAGAATCAAAGACAACATGCCAGATCGGGGATTGAAAGATGTATTGGAATTTATACTGCCTAATTTGATATCTCCTAACATAGTAATTGATCAGGAGAAAACAGGTAGACTTCTTCATGAGGCCTATCAGACAATCAATCTTGTCTTGACTGAAGTGCTTGAAAACGAAGAGATAATTAGAAAAAATCGTAGAATTACTGAAATGGACCTGCGGAAATTAGAAGCCCTTGAAGAGGCTTATAGCGAGTATATGCAGGAAAGCGAACTGTCAGAGCTACTTATAGCATCACTAGCTTATTTTGTCTTCTCTGTTTTACTTCTTATAATAGGATATCTTATCTTTAAATATGCTATTCCAGATTATTTCACTGACTTGAAGCACACTCTTATATATCTGATGCTGATATTCTTGAATTCTATAATGGCTTTTGTCATAGTCATGATACCTTCTTTACATACTCTGATCTTCCCGTATGGCCTGACAGTACTTATTTTTTCCTTGATTTTTACACCGCTCGGTGGTTTTATTTATAATATCATTGCCTATCTAACCATCCTTCCCTTCTTTAATTGGAACGTTATGGAGACCTCGATTGTCTTTTTCACCATGCTCATCATTATTGTGATAATGACAAAAATGAAGGACAATCATGACTATATACCTCTGTCAGTTTATTTTATTTTTTCCTTTGTTATTGCGACTACGGTTATCAATTTCATCCATACATCATCGAGCGGAGAATATGTCCTTTACATTATGTTTGGATTGATATCCTGTGCTATATCGATTACAGGAATGATTCTCATCTCCCCTATTATCGAAAAGAGATTAAATCTAGCTACGAAGATGATACTTCTAGAGTTATTAGACACTAATAATCCCATCCTGAAGAGGATGGCAATGGAAGCACCCGGCACTTTCCATCACTCTATTACAGTTGGTATTCTGGCAGAAAGTGCTGCCGAGGCTATTGGAGCGAATCCATTGCTTGCCAGGGTTGGGAGCTATTATCATGATATAGGTAAACTGGAAAGTCCTGACATCTTTATTGAGAATAATAGTAAAGCAACTGAACTTCACGATAAGATGGAGCTTTATGAGAGTGCAGCAAACATAAAGAATCATGTTTTGGAAGGTCTTAGTTTTGCAAAGAAGTTCAAATTACCACAACAGGTGATAGATATAATCAAACAACATCATGGCGATAGCAGAGTGCAATATTTCTATAACAAAGCTAAGGAGAGTAATATCCCAATCAAGGATGAAAGTGTTTATCGATATTTTGGTCCCAAACCTCAAAGCAAGGAAGCTGCTCTTGTTATGATTGCCGATATTGTTGAATCTACAGCCAAGGTACAAATGCATCAGCATACTGAAGAGTCTCTAAAGAAAATTATTGACGATACGATTCAACGCCTGATTTTAGATGGGCAATTATCGGAAGCACCGATAACATTGAAGGAATTGGAGATTACTAAGAGTTACATGCTGCCGATCATAAACGGTATATACAGGAAGAGAATTGAATACCCCGAATATTCAGATAAGTAATAAAACATCCTATTCTATTGACAGTTTCTCTTTCACCGATATATTAACACAAATAGCAAGTAATGAGAGACAACTAACGGGAAAAGAAATTAGCATCTGTTTAGTCAATGCCAAGGAGATCAGATATTTGAACAAGAAGTTTTTCGGTCGAGATAGTGTTACAGATATCCTGACTTTTAAAAGTGAGTTCCCCAATCTCCCCTATTTAGGCGAATTAATCATTAATTTAGATGGAGTAGTATCTCGAAAAGGTAACTATTCAGAAGACCTGAAAAAACTGTTTATTCATGGAGTCCTGCATCTTCTAGATTATGACCACATCAATACAGAAGCGAAGCAGAGAATGGAAGCCAGAGAAGCCGAGTTATTGCAGCTTGTAAAGTTAAGGGAGTTGGAAGTATGACAGTTAATCTTGACTATTTAAACATTATTCTGTTCCTGATGCTTTCTGCTTATTTCTCCGGCTCAGAGACTGCATTCTTTTCATTAGGAAAGATACAGCTTAAGAAACTTGAGATGCTGGATAATTCTTCGTCACGACGAATAATACGGTTGTTGAAAGAACCCAGGCATCTCTTGATAACGATCCTTTTCGGTAACACCATCGTTAATGTAGTAGCATCATCTATAGCAGCGGTAATTACTGTCAATTATGCTACTCAGTTATGGGGTTATGAAGAGCTCCCAGCCTGGATATTGATAATATCTATGCTGCTCATGACTATCCTGTTGGTAATCTTTGGTGAGATAACACCTAAATTGTATGCGATATCTCAGGCGGAGAAATTTGCTAGATATTCAGGCTTTTTTCTTGAGACTCTCAAGTATCTTTTGTATCCGATCATACAGCTTTTAGTTTTGTTAGGCAGGCTTTTCTCAATTAGAGCCGACCAGATACATGAAGTGCAAAACAGTTTTACTACAGAAGATCTGAAGAACCTCCTGGAATCAAAATCACAATACCATCCACTAGATGACAACGAGAAGAGAATTATATCTGGTATATTCAATTTCACTTCAATTGAAGCAAAGAAAATAATGGTTCCGAGGGTCGATATTAAAGCAGTCTCAGTTGATGAGAGTTTGGAAGAGATAAGTGAACAGATCATACTATCAGGACATTCTAGATTACCTGTCTATAAAAAAAACATTGATGACCTCGTGGGTATTATCTATGCAAAAGATATCATTCTCAATCCAGAAACTAAATCAATAGATGAGTTGTTGCGCAAACCCATATATGTCACAGAAAAAACACGTATTCAGACTCTGCTGAATTTATTCAGAGCACGTAAGACTCATATGGCTATTGTGATAGATGAATATGGTGGAACTTCAGGCCTGTTAACCCTGGAAGATATTCTGGAGGAACTTGTTGGAGAAATTGTCGATGAGTATGATCAGGAGATTCCACATCTTAGCAGAGTGTCAGATACCGAATTCATAGCCAGTGGAATGCTAAATATCATTGACTTGAATCAGGAACTGGGCCTCACGATAGATGGGGATAAATATGATAACCTTGCAGCATTTCTCTATGACGGGTTTAACAGAGTTCCCAATATAAATGAAAAACTTGCATACAAAGATAAAGCTACTTTTATTGTTACAGGAGTAAAGGGTCAGAGAATTGAAACAGTCAAGATCATATTACAACAAGAAGAAGAATATGAATTTTAACCGAATCATATTGTTGATAGTTGTTCTACCTATACTAACTGGAAGTCTTTCATATTCCAGCGAGATCGATACAGCTGAGACTATAAGTAATCGATTTAGTTTTGCTATCCGATACCTGGGTATGAAAGTAACAGAAGTCGATCTAATTGACTCACAGAAAGATGATGGAGGAACTATCGAAGTTAAGGCTACTTCAGTTTCTTTTGGTAAACTACTCTTCCGTGTTAACAATACCTATAAGATAGAATATAGTGGAAGTTACCTGCCAAATCAATACGATAAGATGATAAGGCAGAAAAACTTTTCCCAACACAAGAGAAACATGTTTGATCGTTCCGGAGGAAGATTACTAACCTGGACTGATGGTGAGTACGAAGAATTTTTGGATATGGAATTAGACAACTGCAGGGATTTCTTTTCTGCCTTGTTAAGTTTGAGAGTAGCATCGACAATAGAGAATTTAACAGTATATGCCAATAACAATCTCTGGAATGGTCAGTTAACTTATCTCGGTAACGATGTTGTTGATAAAAAGAAGACAGATAAATACAGAATTCAGTTCTCTCAGATTACCGATAACAGAACCCGGAGAAGTGATGTTTTGACCAATAATATTGTCAAAGAGGTTAGTTTTCTATATTTGTGGATAACTGATGATGAAATGAGGCTTCCAGTTAAAGCTGAATATGATGCTTCACCCTTTTCTGTTTTCTGGACACTGGAGGACTACCAGATCTCTCATAGTGTCAAACAGTCAGAGACTTCCTCAAATTATGATGAATATTATGAGAGACAATAAAAAGTTACTGACTATTTTGTTTGTCATCTGGAGTACGGTGATATTCATTCTAACTGTCATTCCTTCAGTGGAATCACCGCTACCTTCAGTTACTTATCTGGATAAAATTGCTCATATTGGCCAGTACTTTCTCTTCTCACTACTATATTACTTGATGCGTCGTTATTATGTTACTGATGAAACTATGATAGTTAAAGAAATTACTGTCCTCTCTCTTATTCTACCAGTTCTTACTGAACTAATTCAAATCCTAATACCCGGGAGAAGCTTTAGCTTGCTTGATATCCTGGCCAATTATATTGGTTTTATAATCACTATTGTTTACCTGAAATCAAGAATAAGAAGTAAATTAAGACTCAATTATGAAGAAGAATAACACAGGCAGAAGAAATATACCGTTGAATGAAATGTGGAAGTGGTATTATGTAGAGACTACAATCCACAATGTAATGAAATTTTTCAACTATCTGGAAACCAGGCCGCCAATCTTGTTATCTGACGATGTAGTTAAGAAGATATATAATTCCGGAGACGACAAGAAAGATCTTGATAACCTGCTCAGTAAGTTATATCGTATTGATTGTGATAAAGGGCTCAATTTACGTCCAGATGGAACTGTAACATATCTTAGTGAGTTTCAGGAGTTATCAGAAGGAACTTCAGTCAACAGGATCTATTATATTGGTCCTATGTTTCGACGATCAGTTAACGAACCTCATAAAGATGGGCAGTTTCATCAATTCGGTGCTGAGGCATTGGGTAGCGATTCATACATAATCGACATAGAGATAATCAGGCTTGGACTACATATATTAAAGAAATTTGGTTTAACAGATATCAGTGTGGAACTGGGCAACTTTGGTTGTAAAGAGTGCCGGCCATCCTTTTTAAAAGAATTGAAGAATTACTGGAATTCATCAAAACAGGACTTATGCAATAGTTGTGGAGATAGTTTTGTTCAGTTTAAAGCTGAGAGTGCAGAATGTTCTACCTGCAAATCTATCTGGCAAAAAAGCCCCTCTATATTCGATTTTCTTTGTGATGCTTGCAAAGAGAATTTCAGGCTTATTAAGAGGGCTTTGTCTAACTTAATGATTAACTATACAGTCAAATCCAGAATGAAGATGAATTTCGATTACTACAATAGACTGGTTTTCCGATATTCCCTTACCTATGCCAGAAAAACTCACTATATTGGAGGTGGTGGCAGGTATGATTATCTGGCTCAAAGCATCACAGGTAAGCCTCTTTCAGCAATAGGCCTTTCTGCCTGTATTGAAGAGTTAATATCGATTCTTGATAAAAGGAATCTCTTTACTGAGCCTGAAAATCCTTTTAAAGTATTTGTTATGGCAACCCATCCGGATCTGGAAATAACCCTGCTTCAGCTTGTACAAGAATTGCATAGTAACGATATCAGTGTAATTGCCGGCCATACAGACAAAGACAGTCGTAATCACATTGATACTGCTATCTCCGAAGGTGCCTCAGTTATGATTGTTCTTGATGATATCAGAATTAGAGATGGCAAAGCAACAATCAACAATTTGGTTAAAGAGCATAGTGAGATTATCAATCTTAGCGCAATTTTAACTAATGTGAAGAGAATACAGAAATCTTTGTCGAATAACTATTATTAAACCGGGAGGAGGTAAGTATGAAAGCAATTCATACCAGTTCAGCACCGTCAGCTATTGGTCCTTATTCACAGGCTACTTATAAGAAAGGGATGCTCTTTATTTCAGGGCAGCTCGGAATTGATCCCGTTTCTGGAGAGTTGGGAAAATCTTTTGAGAAACAGGCTGAGTTGATTTTCAATAGCATTAGCCATATCTTATCAGCTGCAAACATGTCATTTTCTCATGTAATGAAAGTTACTATCTATATTGAAGATCTGATGAACTTCGAGGCGGTGAACAATATTTTTGCCCGTTATTTCAGTGATCCCTATCCAGCTAGGGAAACTGTTCAGGTTGCACGCCTACCGAAAAATGCAGCTCTTGAAATTTCGCTTATCGCTCAAGATTAGCTGTAGAGATACTATTTAGGCCTATTTTACGATTCAGAATATCGCTGGTCATTAACATCTTGATAGATAATATCGGGATGTTGACATAGTTGAAGAGACTGAATCACTATTCGAAAATCAACCACACGATTTTGAAATCACGATTCTCTCCCCTATTCTTTATCACCTGACAATCAGCTCTTTTTCTTCCTTTTCAACGTAATAACGATCTCATATTGGTTGGGTGGTTTATCCCAGATCTCCTGACCTAGGTATTCCTTCGGGTTGTTTATTATCTCATCCTCTGAGACTTCCTGGATCTTGTGATCATCATCTAATATCCAGTAATACTTGATTTTCTTTGTGTCGGTATCATTGATCTTCTTTTTGGTAGCCATAATTACTCCTTTGATTTCATAATCTGTATAGGTTTCTATGTATTCTTCTAAAAGCTCGTAAGATATGTTATCTATATACAACTGACATTTATTGGGACAGTTGAGCGCACAGACAAAAATGCTCTCAAATCTCCTTGTTAGAGGACATATTAAAGTAGTTTTTGTTGTATCTTTTGGTGAAGGCATCAATAAATTACAATAACTGGAGTTTCTTCAAGACATTCTCTAGGGTTTCAATGTTTTCCGGTTCCAAAAAATATAACGGTAAGCGGATCTCACGTTCGATATAGCCCATCAGATGCAACGCTTCTTTTACCGGGATAGGATTTGTCTCGATAAAAAGAACATTATTCAGTTCCAACAATTCAATATGAATTTCCTGTGCCTTAGCGTAATCACCTTTTAGTGCCAGCTCGATCATCCTCTTAATCTTACCAGGGACGATATTAGCCGTAACGGATATTGTCCCTTTCCCTCCACAACACAAAATTGGCAGATTCAGCATATCTTCTCCTGACAGGATTGAAAAATCTTGCGGAGAGTACTTTATCATCTTTGTTATCTGGGCGAAGTTCCCACTTGCTTCTTTAATGGCAATAATTCGCTCACAATCTTCAGCAAGTCGTATTGTCGTATCAGCGGTAATGTTAACACCGGTTCTACCAGGTACATTGTAGATAACTATCGGTATGTCAGTCTCTTCATATACTGACTTGAAAAAATAGTACATACCCTTCTGTGTTGGTTTATTATAATAAGGGGTTATTACTAAGGCATAGTCAGCTCCTAATTTCTGTACTTTCTGGGTCTCGGCAATAGTTTTAGAAAGGTTGTTAGTGCCACTTCCGACCATTATCGGGATCTTACCTGAAATCTTCTGTACAACATATCTAATGAAGTATTCCTTCTCATCTCCTGCCAGAGCAGGAGATTCTCCAGTAGTTCCGCATAACAGTAATCCATCTGTCTTGTTCTCGAGATGGAATTCTAATAGGCGATCTACTGCATTATAATCAATATCATTATTCTTGAATGGTGTAACCAGAGCTACAATTGAACCTTGAAGCATAATAATCGACCTCCTTCATTTTTTCGGGACTAATACTATCTTCTCTAACAAACAATAATTATCACTGAAATGCTGTCTGTCTCCATGCTTCATAGAGAATGACTGCTACACTGTTTGCCAGGTTGAGGGATCTGATTTTATCGGTCATTGGTATCCTGATAGTCTTATCCGGATTTGACATTATCAGTTCCTCTGGCAAACCTCTTGTCTCTGGGCCAAACAGAAACACATCGCCCCTATTATAAGCTATATCACTATATTTATGTTTTCCTTTAGTAGTACAGAAGTAGATATTATTGGAGCGGTATTTTGTAAAGAAATTCTCCAGATTCTCGTGACTCTCCAATAAAAGATGCTCCCAGTAGTCCAATCCAGCTCTCTTGAGATATTTATCTGTCAGCAAGAATTTTATCGGTTTGATCAGGTGAAGCTTTGCCTGACACCCGACACAGATTCTACCAATGTTACCTGTATTGGCCGGTATTTCAGGGTTAAAGAGAGCAATATGAAAGTTTATTCTATCATTATCTCTATCCATCGTGTCAACCATCGATCACTTGTAGAAGTATCAATATTTGCAAGATCTAACTCATTATTCAGAATTATTTCCGGAGTAGGAAGATCGTTAAATGACTCAGGTAATATTACCTTGTCATTAACCGGATACATCCATTGAGTTTCAGGTATATGATTCTGAAAATCGATTGAAAGCATAAAATCGATGAATTTCTGAGCTAGTAATAGATTGGGGGTATCTCTAACAATACCGGCCCCTTCGATCTGCATGAACCCCCCTTCAATCGGTATAACAGCCCGATAACGATCAGTACCTTCAAGCTCTATATGAAATGCAGGGCTGGTTGAATAACTCAATACTATAGGAACTTCTCCTGCCAGGAACATACTGTATGCCTCATCCCAGGACGAGGTTACTGTAAGAATGTTATTTTTAACGCTACGCCAGAAATGTAAGTAGCCGTTTTCACCGAAAGCAGCAACAGTCCAGAAGAGCAAACCTAAACCGGGACTTGAAGTGCGAGGATCTGATATGACCAGTTTATTTTTCCATATACCATCCTGAATGTTACCGAAAGTAGTTGGAGGGTTTTCTATTTCGTGGGTATCATAAACAAAGGCAAAATAGCCGTAATCATACGGTATTAGATGATAAGTTTCATCAAAATGTAATACTTCACGAATATCAGCCAGCTTTTCTGATCTATAAGAGACCAGAAGTTCCTCGAATAAAACTCTATTCATCATTGTATTGTCTATACCAATAACAATATCGGCCTGAGGATTTCTCTTCTCCATAATCAAACGGTTGACGATGTTCCCAGCATCACCAACACTCTCAATTACTACCCTGCAACCCTCTTGCTCTTCGAATACCGGTATAGTCAGATCTGCCAGGCCCCAGGTTACAAAGCTATCATAAGTATAAATCTTTAGTATATCATCTTCTCTCTCTGAACGGCGTCCGGTTTCTCGATCTCTGCAGGATATCGAAATTAGCAGAAGAATTAAAACCAGGGGGTATAAGTACCTACTCTTCATCTTTCTCCTCATTTTTTCTCGAAATTAATGAACTATCATACTGATTTGAGCAAATCTACAAAAAAGTCTGTTATTAAGCATGAGTTATAGTTATCGTTGATTATTAACCCCCGAACAGGACAGCAGCTACCACGAAATCCATCAATAATATCAGGATTGAAGAATATACCACAGTCAAAGTTGTAGCCTTACCTACCCCCTCTGCTCCACCTTCTGTTCTGCTTCCTATATAACAGGAAATAGATGTAATTATCATACCAAAGAAAAAGGTCTTGATCAGGCCACCCCAAAGATCCATCGGATCGAAATAATGCCTTATGTTGGAGAAGAAGGTGTAGATGTTAATATCATACTTGATATTCGAAACGATAAATGCAGAACAAATACCGATAAGATTAGCATAAACTGTAAGAAGCGGAAGGACAATAATACCGGCAATCATTCTCGGTAGATAGAGATAATCATATGGGTCAACCCCCATACTTTTCATTGCATCAATCTGCTCACTTACTTTCATAGTGCCAATTTCAGCCGCTATTGCTGCACCTACCTTTCCTGAGAGTACTAATGCTGTCAATACTGGAGCTAATTCAGTCATAGTGCTTTTTCCCACTACGACCCCAATTAAGTTTCTGCTGATGTAGCCACGTGTTTGATAGGAAGCCTGTACAGCTGTAACAAGCCCTGTAAAGCCAGAAGTTACAGTTATCAATAAGATTGAGTCGTAACCCATTTTTTTTAACTGATCAGTGAACTCGTAAAAACGTCTAAAAATCCGAGGTATCTTGACTAAAACAGCAGCAGTAAAAGATACATAGCTGCCTATTTGATAGGCAGTCTTGATTAACAGAGATTTCTCTTTCATTTTTGACGTTACTTTTCCAGATCGGCAAAAGCTGTATTCTCTTCAACAAATCTCATCTCTATTTCACCCGTTTTACCATGACGATTCTTTGCTATTATTATAGAAGCTTTTTCAGCATTATCCTCTGTCTTTTTATACTTTGCCTCACGATATATAAACATAACCAGATCCGCATCCTGCTCTATGGCACCAGATTCACGAAGATCGGATAGCCGCGGCCTTTTATCTTCCCTGTTTTCCAGAGCTCTGTTTAGCTGAGAGAGTGCTATCACGGGAACGTGCAACTCTTTGGCCAGAATTTTTAAACTACGGGATATTTCTGATATCTCCTGTTGCCTGTTCTCCACACTGCGCCTAGGAGAAGACATTAACTGCATATAGTCAACAATAAGTAACCCCAGCCCATCTTGCTCTGCTTTCAATCTTCTCGCCTTGGCACGAAGATCAAGAGGAGTATTGGTGCCGATATCATCGAGAAAGATATTCATTCTGCTGATTTTCTCTGCCTGTTCGATGATACCCCTCCTTTTAACCTGGTCGAGACCATGTCCGGTGAGCATATTATCCATTGATACCATAGATTTAGTGCTAATCATACGGAGTAGCACCTCTTCAACTGACATCTCCATTGTAAATATACCAACTTCTGTATCTTGCCGGAGAGCAGTATTAAGGGCAATGTTTAAAGCAAAGGCTGATTTACCCATTCCTGGCCTGGCAGCAATAACAATAAGTTGACCTGGTCTGAAACTGCCAATAACTCTATCCAGAGAATGAAAGCCTGTTGTGACGCCGATTCCAACGCCACCCTTCTTCATTATATCTTCGATCCGCTCGAGTACTTCAGTCATTCGGTCACTTGCTCTGACAAAACCCTGCATCTTTGAAGTCTCGGTAATCTTGAATATATTGTTTTCTGCGTAATCGATCAGATCTTCGGTAGGGAGATCCCCTTCATAAGCTTTCTGAACTATCTTATTAGCAGTCAGGATCAATTCTCGTAAAAGGTATTTATCGGTAACAATTTTAACATGATAATCGAAATGAGCACCGCTGACAACATAGTCGTATAACTGTGAAAGATATTCTTTACCACCAGCTTTCTCAAGCTGTCCACTACTTTCAAGTTGATTTTGCAGAGTGATGGTATCAATTGACATCTGATTCTCAAACAGATTCCGCATAGCACGAAAGATAACCTTATGCTGAGGCTTGTTGAAATACTCCTCTTTAATCTGAACAATACTCTTTGCTACAGTAGTATAATCGTTCATTATTGCAGATAGAACTGCTGCCTCAGCAGACTCATCATATGGTAAGCTTCTCGCTGTTACAGGGGTCAATTCTGTTGACTCTCTCAAGGCTGTTCTCCTTATTACTTTCTTAAACCATGGGCTTTCTTGTTGAAAACTGCACCGCTTGATTTTTTCTGTTTTCCTGTAAAATTTGTCAAATAACCTCTCACCGGTATAACCAGACCGAATGTGTTACCTTAAATAGAAATTACTATTATGATTGCTTTTCAATACTGTTATAAATGTCGCGTATCTTCTGTAAATCTTTCCAGGATTCTTTCTTCAATGATGCATTATATATAAGGGCTGCAGGATGATAAGTGACATATGTCTCGATACCCTCATAGTTAAAACGTCTCTGTCTTAAGATAGTCATCGGCTCTTTTACATCAAAGAGTGTCACAGCTGCAACCTTACCAAGTAATACGATAAGCTTTGGAGAAATGATTTCAATCTGTTCTCTAAGATAGGGAAGACACTGTTCTACTTCATCAGGGGCAGGATTTCTATTACCCGGTGGCTGGCATTTTACGACATTGGTTATGTAAACCTCAGATCTCTGGAGGTTGATAGCCAGAAGCATTTTTGTCAGTAATTGACCTGCTTTCCCTACAAATGGTTTCCCCTGCTTATTCTCTTCTGAGCCGGGACCCTCTCCGATCAGCATCAGCCTGGCATCTGGATTTCCAGTACCATAGACAAAATTGATCCGATTTTTATGTAAGGAACATTTCTGACAATTACGGTAATTCTCCTGTTTATTCGCTAATTTTTCAGCTTTCTCTCTTGAGTCAATATCATATTCAGGTAAATAGAGCTCATCTATACCGGAGCTCTCTAATAATTCTAAATACTGCTGCAGAGATTTCCGTGTCATCAATCAATTATTCTTCATCCATATCTATCTCTTCCTCTTGTTCAATTATGAAGTCTGGAATCTCATTTTTAGCTACGTTCTCCAGGGCAATTTCCGTTATCTTTTTAGGAAAGGACTTCTTAATTGAGTAAGGAAGGGAATTCAAGCGATTAGCTTCTAGGTTACACAACAACAGATACAAATAGTCCATGTTGTTCTTTTCCAGAAAGGATTCTACTATAGGTCTTTTTTCCATTTAGTTTTACCTCCATAAAACACATCTATTGGAGATTGGTAACGAGTTACCCTATTCTCCTCGGCTTTGATAATCTTTTCGACATCTTTTATAGCAACTTCCAGATTATCATTAATAACCAGATAATTGTAATCCTTCAGACTCTCCAGCTCTTTGCGGGCATTTTTGAGTCTCAAAGATATAGTCTCTTCATTATCAGTATCTCTCTCCCTCAACCTCTTTTCCAGGGTTTGCATATCAGGTGGTAACAGAAAAATCGTTACAACATCGACATTGCTTTTTACGATTGCTTCTGCTCCCTGAGGGTCAATATCCATAATTACATGTTTTTTTTGAGCAAACTTGTCAAGGATAAACGACTTAGATGTTCCATACCAGTTGCTGTGAACTCTGGCATACTCCAAAAAATCGTTCTCCTTGATCAACTGTCTGAAATGCTCCTCACTGACGAAAAAATAGTCCTTTGTATCAACTTCATTCTTACGGGGTTCTCTTGTGGTATATGATACTGAATAAACAACTTCAGGCATTCTTGTAAGAATGGCCTTACAGATGGTAGTTTTCCCGCCACCTGATGGTGCAGAAACAACAATAAGGAAGTTTTCCCTTCTGTATTCAGTATTTGTCATATCAGGAATTACTCACTGAATTGTTTGCGATATTCTCCGGCAGAAAGAAGGGTCTCGATCTCATCAGGATTTGACAATCTTAGTTTCAGTAGCCAACCCTGTTCATATGGAGATTCATTTACAAGAGATACGTTTTCCAGAACGTCATCATTGACTTTAAGTATCTCGCCACTTACAGGAGTTACAAAATCCACTACTGCTTTAGCTGATTCTATAGATCCGATCTCTTCTCCAGCGGATACAGAACTCCCTACTTCGGGAAGGTCAATATAAACGATATCACCTAATTCCTTCTGCGCATAATCACTAATTCCCACATATGCTACGTCTTTCTCTACTTTAACCCACTCATGAGTCTCTGAATAATACAGGTCGTCCATTATTTTCATTATTACCTCCAACTTCTTAATGTTCTACTCCAATGAAGTATGCATTTTATTTTCAGCTTATGTGTCAAGGCAATTAATTAACGAAGAGCATTACTTAAATTTACCACTGAGCAGCTATATAGTCGGCACCCCACCGACTATAGGACTCACCGGAGGTTACTTTGTGGGAAAAGACAAGATAAATAGCAGTTGCTCAATAAATGTCTCTGTTTAAATTATCCAGCGCCGTCTGACATTGTATAGACTGGCCATAAATAAAAAGATAGAGAACCCTGCCAGGACGATCAAATTCACGTAATATGGGAGTATATTACCTCTGTTAATCGCATTATGGAGCAAGTCGGCCCCGTATGTCATAGGTAATATATAGGATAGTGGTTGTAGAAAAAACGGTAGTTGACTGATTGGGAAGAATAGTCCACACAGGAAAATCATTGGGAAACGAAAGAAGTTTGAAAAAGTCTGTGCTTCGAAAACCTCACTTACAGCAACAGCAATGAATAACCCTAGTAGCGTAGATGTTGTTGAGATCAGGATTATTGTCGGAATGATAACACTCCACAATATAGGTGACAGATCCGTTATAAATGAAGCCAGTAAGATTGGCACAAAGGCATTAACAATACCGAAGAGAATAGCTCCGCTGGTTTTTGCTATCATCAACCATTCCAGAGAAATTGGAGCGAGTAAAAGCCTTTCAAAGGACCTGTTTTTTTTCTCGAAAGTAACAGTAACAGCAAGCATAGAAGTTGTTCCAAAGAGTATTGATATTGCTACAACTCCAGGAAGTATGGTATATAAATCATCCAGGCCACTACCCGATCTAATGAAGAACATTCCTGTCCAGGCAAGGGGAAAGATAATACCCCAGCTAACATTGGGCGGTTTCAGATAATAAGTTCGCATATCCTTAACAAAGATATTCCATAAGGCGATCCAGGTCTTCATTTACCACCCCCTGCCCTATCTTTTCTCATTGCGTCAGCTTCGATGCCGGTAATTCTGACAAAAACTTCCTCCAGTGAGGGTTTGATTTTTTTTGCTTCGGTAACCTCTACCCCCTGCTCTTCAAGAAAACGCACTATAGAACCTACCGGAATTGACTCTTCTGATTCGATATGAATATTCGCTTTATCGATAAATGAGAATCTATGAGAACCGAATGCAGAGATGAGTTTCTCTTCTATATCAGCCCCATCTGAACCGATTGATATATGTACAATATGTTTGCCCTGTACTGTCTGTAATAGATTTTCGACTCTATCTATCTTGACAATCTGTCCCGATACTATAAAAGCAATTCGATCACAAAGTCTCTCTGCCTCTTCAATGTAATGTGTGGTTAGAAATATCGTAGTACCCGACGAATGTAACTCTGATATGAGATTCCTGAGCTGTCTGGCCGAGGCAACATCTATTCCTGTTGTCGGTTCATCCAGGAAAAGAATATCGGGATGGTGAATAATTCCCGCTGCTATGGTCAGTTTTCTTTTCATACCCTTTGAATAACCGGCAAACTTACGTTCTGCTGCTTCCAATAAACCGAATTCTGTTAACAATTCATGAGCTCTTGATTCCCTCTCTTTCTTTTTTAGCCCATATAGAGATGCACAGAAAGTGAGATTCTCGAAACCGCTCAGTTCTGGATACAGATTACTCTCGTCGGGTACTACCCCGATAAGATGCTGAGCAGCGCGATGGTTTGTTGAACAATCAATACCTCCGATACTCACTCTTCCTGAATCCGGACGAGCTAAACCGGTCAGAATGTTTATAGTCGTAGTTTTGCCGGCACCATTTGGTCCGAGAAAACCAAATAACTCTCCCTTGAATACATCAAATCCAATCTCCGATAAAGCGTGAACATTATCAAAGTGCTTATGTAAACCGCGAGCATTAATCGCCACTGGCTCTGGTATTTTCATTATCGTATTTTCTCGCTCCTATTTATTTTGTCCTCAAATCTGGATGTATCGTTAACATTACTGTTATAAGAATGGTCTTTCTGGTCTCCGTGAAATTCTGTAACCTGCTCGGGACTACACCTTATAGAAACAGGTTTTAGTCTTTCCGGATTATGACAACTATTGTTCTTTTTGCTCATATTACTTCTTCACTTATATTCTCTCACTGGTCATCAAAGTGCTTCGATGGAATCATTATTCGCTATCAAGTAGTCTTACTGCTAATTCACGCCATCTCTTTAAAGTTCTGGTATTTACGTGATAGTGGACATAATAGCCTTTTTTCTCCGAGATTACTATATCAGTATCTCTTAAAATACGGAGATGCTGAGATACAGCAGCTGGAGTAATTCCCAGAAGCTCGGATATGGCATTAACACAGAGAGAATTAGCTTTCAAGAGTTCCAGTATTTTAACTCTTGTCTCTACCGATAATACTTTAAAAATTCTTGCTGTATCAGTTGCAGAACTCACAATCACCTCATTAATTTAAGTCTATGCGCATATAATTTAATAGGCTGGCAGAGTCAAGCAATATTACTCTGATTTTAAATATAACAGCTTCTGATGTCAGTTCATTATAAAGGAGTATTATCAGCTATATGTTTTATCAATTTACTGAGAGAATAGACATATGAGCCCAATTCGTTGTCGTACCATCCAAAAAGCTTGGCATGTGTTACTGGTAATTTCAGATTATCGGCATCCTTTATACCAAGGGTATTGAGTGACTTCCTGGGTATAGAAATAAAACCGGTTCGTGTATGGGTTTCACATCCTTCCACTACGCACGCTGCCATAGTACCTATCAGATCACTCGAGACATTTTGCCTGTCGGAATATACCAGGAGGTCCTTCTGAGAGGTTTTGGCAGCTTTTTTGTAGATATCATTAATGAACTCTCTTGTGATTTTCGGTTCATTATTTTGGTCTGTCTCGGAGTGGAAAGTGATATTAAGATTGATTAAAGATACTGTATTAGTAGGGATTCTCACTGAATCAGCAATAAAACCGATATTTGATATTTCTGGAATTACCTGTTCCAGGGCTTTAGTAACGCCGGTAGTAGTGATGATGATATTATTAAAGACCGATCTGTTTTTTCTCATGTCAGAACTACCTGCTTTAGGTACAGAATCCAGAATTGCCTGTGTATTTGTCATCGCGTGAATAGTAGACATTGAGGCAGTAAGAATTTGCGATGTCTCTCTGGTATCTAACAATGGTTTCATCATATGAGCAAGACCAGTAGTAGTGCAGGAGGCGGCCGAGATAACATGATGTTTTTGGGCATTGTATTGAGAGTGATTTATACCGTAAATCATAGTTGTAGAATCATGAGGTTTGCTCTGGCTGGGATCCTTAATCTTAAAGGGTGCAGAGAGAATAACCTTTAGTGCACCCGCTTCAAGATGACCTCGCAAACAAGGTTTTGAAGAATTGGTTGTGACGGTTGGATCAGAAAAACCGCCAGTACATTCGACAACAATTGATACCCCCTCTTTAAGCCAGTTAATATCTTTCGGATCCCGTGATTTTCTCAGGAATTTAACTATAATCCCATCAATTTCCAGTAGTGGGATGTTTTCATCCAGGATTCTAATCTCAGCTTTCTTTCCGCCGAAACCATAGAGGAATTTTGTTAAATTGCCGTATGTCGAGTCATTTTCAATGATCTGTATTAAATCATCCAGTTTTTTCCCAACATCTCTCCCAAGATTAACCACGAGACCATCAAATTGTTTTAGCCTGATTTGATTCCATAACAGGAGTTTGCCTATTCTACCCATACCATTGATTCCGAGTAATTTTTTGTTCTGCATACTCACGTTCATGATTATACTCCTTTATCTTTTTTAGTAATTAATGTGTTCTATCGGATAATGGCCAAGATATATGTTGCCACTATTACCGTCTATGGCAATCTTATCACCAGCCTTAAGTTTCAAATCACCAAGCGTGCAATATGATTGAGCCTCATTGACGATTAAATCACGACAATTGACTATACCAATAATGCCGAGATGTGAAGCAGTAACTGCTGCATGAGAGGTTACTCCCCCTCTGGAAGTGAGTAATCCCTGGCATTCAAATAAGAGATCCATATCGTCAGGAACTGTATCGGGACGGACCAATATCAAAGGGGTAAGATTCTCTTGTTTCAGTTTTTCTATATCTTCATGAGAGAAAGCAATATGTCCATTGATTGCTCCCTTGTTGATACCGATACCGTTACCGATCATCCTGTATTCCTTATCATTCAGATTGAATACGGTATATTCTTCTTTTTTGCGTATGATCTGATCACGGGTCTGTAAGAGAAACAATTGATCTTCCGTCGGTCCTTCAAAAGTAAACTCGATCTCTTGATGGGGATAGCCATGTTCTTCGATTAGTTTATGCGCATAACGTAGCAGACGGTTGTAGATCTGTGGGAATAGTTTTTCCAGAGATTCTGTAGATTGTTTTGACTGGGAACTCATAGTTTTTCTTTGTTCTTCAGATATGGGTAATGTATAGACAAGTCCGGCAACTACATCTTCACCCTGGCTGCAGATTGTGAAGTCCCCATTAAGGTTAATACCGGGATTTTTACTCCGTTCTGAGTAAGTGAACAGTACGCCTGAACCAGATTCTAGACTAATATTGCCGAAAACCATCTTCTGAATGATTATAGCAGTTCCCCAATCATCGGCAATATTCAATTTTTGTCTGTATAATTTAGCTCTGTCAGAATTCCAGGAGTCCAGTACATTAACTATGGCTGATTTAAGTTGCTGAAATGGAGCCTCTTCGAACTTTACTTTGTACTGCTCCAGAATCTTTTTGTAATCAAATACCAATTCTCTCATCTGAACGGGACTGAACTCGGTTTTTTGAGCTATGTTGAACCTTTTTTTGTATTTTAACATCAAATTATCAAAATCATCACGAGGTATTCCATAGGACATCCCCCAGCTCTGAATAAGACGTCGATAACAATCCCAGGCAGTCCAGCCGAAATTCTTCTGCTTGCTTAGATTCTCTGTGATCTCATCATTCATACCGACATTCAAGAAAGTATTCATTGCTCCCGGTAAGGACATAGGAGCACCTGATCTTACTGATAATAACAGTGGTTTTTTATAGTCTCCATACTTAAGGCCAGTTAATCCCTCCAATCTCTTTACGTTCTGCTGAATCATTTCTTCATATTCTATGTGAATTTGAGGATGTGTTCGGATTACTGAGCGATGTCTATATAGTTCAGTAGTAACAACGATACCAGGAGGGGTTGGGAGATTATAATTGTGCATTCTTCTCAGGAAATAAGCTTTAGAACCAAGTAGTATCTGATTATCCCATCTGAGATTTTTTTCTGTGAGAGAGACGACAAGCATATCAGGATCATAAGACATTACTTTATCGATCTGTTCGCGGGTGAACATATCAACCATTGACTTGAGCGATGTCAGTATCTGGGAAACAAAACCATCCATCTCCTGGACCAGAAATGAAGAGGACAGTAGTTCTCTATAGAATTCTTCTGCCTTGCGTTCCTTGAAATGAGATACCTGTTTCTCAGTATTCGTATTCTTTGATGTGCTAGCTGCAGCTTTTACAGGAAGAGAATTATGGATATGTTTGTAGAGTGTATACTCATAAAACCTGTAGTAATATTCGTTAATAATCTCATTGATACTGTCTTTCAGCCGGTTGAATATGTCTATGTATTGACCAATGGAGAGATTGGTGATCCTGTAACCGAATTTTAGCATATGGAGCGTGGAGTGTAATCCTTCATTATTGATGTTTTCAAGTTGTAATCCTCTGTAGAAGATGTCCAGAACTCTAATAATTCTTTTCAGGGTCTTAGCTGTAATATAAGATAGATTTATCTGTTTTATATATCTCTCTATCAGTCTTCCTATGACCGATTCCATTCTGAATATAAGACCAATAGCTTCGAATTTTGGCTCTCTGTACTGGCCGTAAACAGAAGGAATACCTGCAGCTATATGTCTTTTATGATATATATTTTCCCAGCCTGAGCTCGGCTTGGGATCCAATATCACTTCGTTCAATTTACTAATATAATCAAACAGTAAAGAGATGCCACTCTCATAATCTTTTCGCAGTAGCGAACGGTAAAAGCGAACATAATCTTTCTGGGCATAGAATTGAGATCGTTTTAAGATCTGGATAACATCGAAACTATCAAAATGATATTTCTCCAGCAGCAGATAATAGAGTTTGCACAGCAAGTATATTCTCCTCAGGTTGACGTTCTCTTCAATATTTTCCTGTTTGAATAACTTGACGAATTCCTGTTTGGGTAGCTGAAGCAAACTATCTATCTTTAGATTCTTGCGTTTAAGAAAATCATTGAACTCTTCATGCGTATCGGTTTGTAGTTCATCTCGTTGTTTTACATACTCGAGAACATCCTTAGGAATCAAACTTTTCAGGTGCTTGGCATCAAGATCATACCAGTAATGAATGATCTTTTCGGTCAGCAAAACATGCGTGTTATTACTCTCTATGTGGACCTGTTTGCGCAGATAGTGCATCAATCGATCATTCCGGTTAGTCATTTCGTCAATATTTGTTGTCAGTTCCCTGATTTCACCCTCTGCCCCGATTTCATTGAAGAAAACCGGGAAGAGCCTTAATAGATGCTTTACTTGTATGTAACAAGATTCGATATTGGAATTAAGAAAATTGCTGACATCTTTTTGAAACAAATCGGTATCAAAAACAAAGACACCTTTCTGAATCAAGTCAACGGTTAAAGCTGCTAAAAGATCTTTGAAACGAAGAGGATCGATACTGATTAGTGTGAACCAGGCTCGTATATTCTTCAGATGGTTCTTATTAATGCTTATTTGCCAGTTATCATCTATCTTTACTTTGCCCGGGCCAATGAAACCGATGTTAACAATATGGTCGATACTTTCCTGAAACAGGTTATCATTTTCTGTATTAGATATTGCTTTCCCTATTGTCAGGACACAATCAAGTACTATTGATGGATGAGTTGAACGGAAATCTTGAAGCTTTTTGAATACAGCATTGATTATTGTTCTCGCCTCTTCTGAATCCATAGTACTGATCTCACTTAAGAATTTATTCAGATCCCATAAGAGGAATTCGTATATATCGGCCATACCATCCAGACTTAAGAGATAAAAGATATACTGAATTTTATCGGACAGGGTAAGAAACAGGTCAATTGCCTGTCTATAATGGCTGACAATATCCTGATATGATAGAATCTTTGATAAATCATCCAGGCTTTTTGCTCTCTCTAATTTAGACCGTTGATTGTCATAAAAAGTCTTACCCAGAACTGGGTCTAGTTTTTCATATTGATTTTGAGCTATGTTATGAGAGATAAGCCATTCGATAGTGTTGCTGTTCTCCTCCCAGTATTCGAGACTGTTACGATAGAGAACTTTGACAAAACCAAACATCAACTTTGATATCCTTTCATTAGTTTGCAAGGCTAAAGCTGTCTTACGGCATTTCGCACCACTATAAGCGAAGAGAAAATGCTCTCTCTTACTCCAGTCCAGCAGATACTTGATAGCTTCATCAATTAATTCATCTCGTTTGTTCTGAGCAAGTGACTCAACAAAATCTAAGTAACTTGTTAACAGACGCTTTTTATGTGCAGTTTCCAGTTTTAGTTTGTTAATCGCAATAAACAATCTCAGGATCTCTTGTAACGCTCTTGTACTCTCTCCTAGCTGAAAATAAAACCACAGATCATTAAGGATTGTTTGTTGAAACAGATCAATTACATATTGGACATTCAAATATGGATGATACAGTTCTTTGAAAAAGTTTTTCGTTCTTTGATGAATCCCGTAATATTCTTCTGATTGTTTGAGGAGCCATTCATGATTATCGGGCAGATCATATACATCATGTTTTGTTAAAACCAAGTTAGCTTCCAGAGCTTTAGAATCTATTGATTTCACCGTAACCTCGCTCATAATGCCGTATTCGGACAAAATTAACTAAATGCAGTTTAATTTCTGGTCGCTTTCTGTCAAGCCGTATAACTGAGAGTAAAAAGCTTGAGGTGAAGTCCTCTAAGAGTTGTGTAAAAATAAAATGATCAGTACAAATAAAAAGCCCGCCGGACAATTGAGTTTTGCACGGCGGGCATTATTCTAGGATTAGATATATATTAATCGAATGCTATATTTTCTTGTGGCAGAACCACCAGTCATAGCATTTGAACTCACCAGCTTCTGCTTTTTGCTTTCTTTCTTTAACAGCCTGAATGCTGTTAGCTGGAGGTACAATAACTCTATCTTCCAGGAATCCGTTTTTCGGCCAGTCAGCTGGCAAGGCAACACGATTCTTATCAGCAAATTGCATCCCCTTGACTGCTCGGAGAATCTCTTCCATATTACGACCCAATTCTTGTGGGTAATAGAATATTATTCTGATAAGACCTTTGTTATCTACGATGAATACCGCTCGGACTGTATTAGTTCCTTTACCTGGATGAATCAATCCTAATTTTTCTGCAACAGCTCCTGTATCGGCAATAATTGGAAATTCAATCTCAACATCGAGATTATCTTTGATCCATTCTTCCCATTTGATGTGAGCATAAACCTGATCAATACTCAGACCAACTAATTCACAATTCAATTCTCTGAATTTGGGATAGAGTTTTTGAAAAGAAACAAATTCTGTAGTACAGACGGGAGTAAAATCTCCCGGGTGGCTGAAAAGTACAAACCACTTACCTGAAAAATCATCCGGTATGGTCATTGGTCCACGTGTTGTCACTACTTTCATCGAAGGCATTGGATCACCTAATAAAGGCATTCCTTGTCTTTCTTCTTTTTCCATTGTTCACTCCTTATCTTAGTTATCAATACTGAAAATATAAGCTATAAAATGATTACAGCAAAGATTATTTGTCTTTAAGTGTCTAAATACTGTTTTCTCGAAATATTTACCAGGGATAGTCAGCTTCTCACTGCATAAGAAAAGGAGGCTCATTGTTTATCGAGCCTCCTGCTTTTATCTTTTGTGTTGTCTGTTATTGAATTCTTACTTAACTATCATCATCTTGCTTGTATGTTGATAGTTGTCGGTCTGCATACGGAGGAAATAGATGCCTGAAGACAAAGGTCTCCCCTGGCTGTCTCTGCCATCCCATGTAATCTGGAATTCACCTTCGGGCTGAACACCATCGACGAATTTCTTAACCAACTGACCACGTATATTATACACTGCCAATTCCATTCGTCCGGTTTCTCTCATACTAAACTGAATAGTAGCAGCAGGGTTGAAAGGATTCATTGGATTTGGATAAGGATTACTCAATGACGTAACATATACAGGATTAGGTATCTCAGGTTCCTGTTCTATTATGACAGTGACGGGACCATGGAATTGATAGGTTAAATCAAGATCCACAGACTGTAACCAGTAGTAATATGTCTGATCAATAGCGAGATTATCATCAACAAAGCTATAACTATGTGTACTTGAAGTATTCGTTGCCGGAATTATTGAATTGGTGATTCTTGTAGCTTCATTAGTAGAATTTGTAGTCCCTCGATAGATATGATAACCAATCATATTGGTCTCTGTTTGAGAAACCCATAACAAGCTGACAGAATCTACATTCAGGATTGTGGCAGTAAAAGATGCCAGTTCAACAGGTAATCCCGGGCAATACTCATATTCAAAGTTTACATTACGGAGTGTTGGATATCCTCTGTTTGTTCCCGGTCCATTTGATTCCCAGATCTCATCAAAATCCCATTCTACATAGGTATTGTCAGCATAAGGATAATGAGACATCTCTTCAGTAGTTCTGGCATAGCCAGTTACTTCAGGATTATAGGGCCAGTACCACGGGAATTGACCGGGAGATATATCTGCATCCCAGTAGCTGTTGATCACCTGACCATAGCTATTACCACCAGGAGGACCTCCAGGTCCACCGTATCCAACCAATCCACCGGGATGTTCTGCATCACCTGTACCAACTACAATTCCATTACTATAGCAGTTCTCAATTATTCCATTGTTAAGATTCAAGCCTACTAGGGCACCTACATAATCTCCATAAATTGGGGTATCACATACCTTGAAACTGTTAAGTACATGACCATAATTTACTCCAATAAGACCACCGACTTGATCATTCCCATCGACTAATCCAGTACTGTAGGATTCTTCAATCAAGCTACCGTAAGCATTCATTCCGATCAAACCACCTACTTTGTCGTTATCGACAACATCACCAGCATTATAGGAACGATATATCCAGCTATATCCAGTTGTTCCTGGCCAGGGTGCTGTACTGCCTACCAATCCTCCAACACGATCATTACCATAAATATTCACTTCATTATAGCTGTTTTTTATCGCCGAGATAAATTGATCATTGACTTTGTGAGTTCCCTGGAGTAGACCAACTAGACCACCTACACTAGAATCCTGAGCAATAATCCAGAAATTCGAACGTTCTGATTCGATATCACCAGAAACACTATAGCAGTTTTCTATTATGGTATTGATAGCGTGTCCAACCAGACCACCAACTTCGCTCGCCGGGGTATTAATATAAATATCAACCAATCCGACATCTGTGATATGAGCGTTACTCGTAACACCAAATAATCCCTGTGGTCCTAGTACTTCATTGTGAATGAACATTCCGGTAATTTCATTCCCATCGCCATTATATGAACCTGTGAAGGGATTAGCACTGGTTCCGATTGGTACCCAATTGCTTACTTCACTAATATCGATATTGGCTATTTGAACAAAATGATCGTCAGGATAGTCTCTGACATTTTCGAGATGTTGTCTGGTTTCGACCTGATAGGGATCAGATAACGTTCCAGCTCCTCCCCTGAATTGAGCATGTAGGCTGAAGACCAGAAACATTGCCAAAAGGGTATGGATAGAAATCAAGATTAACTTACTTTTACCACAATGCATATATACCTCCTAAAATTTAAAAAAGCTTGTTACTAAGAGAGCTCCAGCTCTCACGGTTAACGTAAATGAAAAAAAATCTCTAGAAACCATTTCTCCTCCAGTTTCTAAACTCATTAAAAATCACTTCTATCTCTTGCTCGCAAATACAAGTATCTCTCTTCTCGTAGCAATTAGAAACAGCCTTGTATTATTGTCAAGCTTTTTCGATAAATTACGAAACTTTTTTTCAAACATAGAAGTCGTCTACTGAAATAACGGGCATTTGAAGACATCTATAATACAGTAATATATTTCTGAGTAAACAAAAAATATGCTTGAGTTACCATGTACATTTAATCGTTCATTATATTATTTTGCAATATGAGAAAGTATTTAAAGTATGAGCATAAATTATTGTACAGAGATGAGCTTATGTTATCACGAATCTCGTTAGGTGTCTCACTGCTTTGGCTAAGATTTTAGGAAATTTTTGACTGATAATCAGAGCTTCAGTCAACCAGGAGACAGCCATCGTAACTTGTTGGTTATTCTGCTGTTACAAAACTCTCGAATCTGATGACTGTCTGGAATTAGCTCTATTAAGGAAAAAAAAGTAACAGAGATCGATTTTTTGATTGACAAAGTTATCACTATCTTGAAGTTAGAAATGTACTCAAAAAATGAGGAGGTATTATGAAACGAGAAGAATTGTTAGCTAAGATGGCAGCAGATGCTGGTATCACCAAGAAAGCTGCAGGGGCAGCATTAAATTCCTTCATGGAAGGAGTAATGACTTCATTGAAGAAAGGTCAGAAAGTAGCCTTTGTCGGTTTTGGAACATTTGATGTCAGCAAGCGCAAAGCTCGTAATGGGATCAATCCTCAAACACGCAAAAAGATTAAGATTCCGGCAAGAAAGGTCCCCGTTTTCAGAGCAGGAAAAAAACTGAAGGACATAGTTAAGTAGTTTCTATCACGGAGAAGAAAAGCAAGGGTGTCTAACTCTTGCTTTTCTTTTATCTTAATTAACGACAAAATTATAAAAAGAGGATAAATATCATGCGTTTTACGATAGAAAGAACTCAATTGCTTTCCAATATCCAGCATTTACAGGGTATTGTACCTACCAAGAATATTACTCCGATATTGACGAATTTTTTGATTGAAGCTGACGCAGAGAAGAATCAACTTCGTATTACAACTACAGATTTGGAGATTACGGTTGTAGTAAAGATAGCAGCCCAGGTAGCGGAAAGTGGTAAAGTTGCAGTGATGGCCAGGAATTTAACTGATATAGTAAACTCCCTGGAAGATAAACCGATTAACTTTTATCAGGAGAACGAATATTTAAAAATACGCTGCAGTCATTCCAGTTTTTCTTTACTTTGTGCTGATTACATGCAGTTCCCTCAAGTGCCTGAGATCGATCTGGAAAAGGCGTTTACCGTTTCAGCACCCTTGCTGGCCAAGATGGTCAATATTAGCAGTATAGCTGTATTGCAGGAGGTAACACGTCCGATTTTTACCGGTATTTATTGGCGAATCACTCCCGACTCTCAGACTATGGTTGCCACAGATGGTAAAAAGATAGTTGAGGTGAAGAAGGAGCACAGTATCGTTCTAGCCGAGAACTTGGAACATGTCATACCGACTAAAGGACTATTTTTCCTTGAAAAGGTTATAGACGAGAAGAATCCTGATTTGAAGGTACTCTTTGAAGCTAATCGCATTATCTTCGGATACGGCAATTATATTCTAATCTCTCAGATCATACCTGGAAGATTTCCCGACTATGAGAAGGTACTAAAAGTAGATAACAAAAATGTACTGACAATGGACAAGGCAACACTAAGACAGGCGGTAAAAAGAGTTTCACTCCTTGCTTCGGAAGAGTTTTTCCGTATAAAATTCGATATTTCTGCTGAGAAAATAACCCTTTATTCAGTAAATTCTGAGATGGGTGATGCAACAGAAGTAATCGAAGATCATCAATATTCCGGTCCTGCTTTTTCCATAGCTTTCAATTATAAATATATATTGTCAGTACTGAATGTTCTAGAATCGGAGAAGGTAAGGATTACTTTCGGAGAACCGGAAGGTGGCTTTATCAACAATCAGGTGATTCTATACAATGAGCCAGAGCCCAAAGACTATCATCCGGTATTTCTCTTGATGCCGTTGAGATTAAAATAAGTTGGTTATAAAATCGATAAAATTAACCGATTTTCGCAATTTTTCCCACCTAAATCTAGATTTTGATGATAAAGGGAGTGTTTTTTACGGCAAGAACGGAATAGGGAAAACCAATCTTCTGGAAGCTATCTCTTATTGTGCATACGGTAAGTCGCTTAGATCGTTAACCGATATTGATCTTATCAGGGTAAATCAGCCATTTTTTCAGATCAGAGCAGTATTCATATACAAGGGGAAGAAGTTTCTATTAGAAGCTGCTCTGGACAGAAAAGGCCGTAAGCTGATAAAGGTTAATAATTCACGTTTAGCAAGGGTAAGCGAGCTCTACAAATATTTGAAGATTGTCTATTTTTCTCAGGATGATATAAATCTCATTGAAGGACCACCGAAAGCCAGGCGACAATTTTTCGACATGGCAATATCTCAGACTGAATATGCCTACATCGATCTCTTAAAGCGCTATTATCAGTTATTGAAGCAACGCAATGCCCTGTTAAAGACAGAATATTCGTCAACTGAGAAGCAGGCTTGGGACACTAGGTTAACGGATGTCGCAGTGAAAATTATCGATATGCGAATCTCATATCTTACGAGTTTAAACAGAGGCTTACAGAAACATTACGAGAGTATCGGTTATACCTCTGAAGAAGTAGAGATAAGAAGCAACTTCTCTTTTCCCTATAGCTCTGATAAAGATCTCCTCGTGGTGTTCCGGTCAGAGATGCAAAGATTAGAAGAGGACGAAAGACGTTATCAGAGAACACTTCTTGGCCCCCATCTCGATGATTATCAATTTATCCTCAACAAAAGTAGTATTAATCGTTTTGGTTCTCATGGCCAGAAACGATGTCTTGCAATAGCAGTGAAACTATCTCTCGCTTCATTGATCAGTTCATCGGATCCAACGATACTGATCTTTGATGATGTCCTTGCAGATCTTGATGAACAGAGGGCAAAATCAATAATCGAATCACTGGGGAGTAACAATCAGATTTTCATTGCTACTCCTACCCCATCTCTTTATAAAAGCATGGATTTACCCTTTATCGATATCGCGCAAATCGGTGACAGAACATGAGTTTAAACAAGAGTGTTTTTGGCTGGGTGATGTATGATTTCGCCAATTCATCATTCACCACAATTATCGTCAGTGTGATATACAGTGTATATTTCCGGAATGTTGTAGTAGGCTCAGAAGAGTTAGGTACAGCTCTCTGGGGTAGAGCAGTCAGTATCTCAATGCTCATGGTCGGTATATCTGCTCCGGTTTTTGGTGCTATTGCCGACTATTCAAGATCGAAGAAAAAATTTCTTTTTATCAATACCTATATCTGTGTACTTTTCACTAGCCTGCTTTATTTTGTATCCGAAGGTGATATCTTTAAAGGGATGTTCTTTTTTATCATTGCCAACTTCGGTTACAACAGTGCAAATGTCTTCTATAACTCATTTTTACCTGAAATTACTGAACGTTCCAATATGGGCAAAGTCTCAGGATGGGGCTGGGGAGTAGGATATGTAGGGGGATTACTATCTCTCTTTCTCGCACTATATTTGGTAGAAATTGATATCAGGTTGGTATATCCAGCAATTGGGTTATTTTTCGGAATATTTGCTCTCTTTACCTTCTTCTGGTTGAGAGAATTCCAGAGACCATCGAAACGGACTAATTATTTGAAGGTTGCTTATAACCGTATAAGTTATACTTGGAAGAATATCAGCCGTTTTAAACAACTGAGCCGCTTTATTGTGAGTTACTTCATCTATAACGATGGTATTATTGTAGTAATCAGTTTTGCTGCTATCTACGGAGCAACCAGGTTCGGGATGTCACCACAACAGATGATTATTTACTTTATCATCGCTCAATTGACTTCTATACTAGGGGCCTTTTCTTTCGGATATATTCTGGATCGCATTGGGTGTAAAAAGACAATTACGATTACACTCCTTATCTGGATAGTTGTAGTTTTAGGTGCTTTCTTCTCTCGCGACGTCACGGATTACTATTTTGTGGGAGTCCTGGCCGGTATAGCTATTGGTTCCAGTCAATCAAGCAGTAGAACCATGCTTGCACTCTTGACCCCGTCGCTCAAGATGACAGAATTCTTTGGATTCTATGCATTGACAGGAAAACTCGCTTCGATTTTTGGACCTCTTGTTTATGGAGAGATAGCGAGGATAACAGGCTCTCAACGCTGGTCATTGATAGCTATAATGTTCTTTTTTATAACAGGCGGAATAATCTTACAGACGGTAAACGAAACTGCTGGAAGGAGAGTTGCTGAAGATTGGAAAGAAGATTGAACATTATCTTCGTATGATTTTTATATCTTCTCTAACCACAAATTAACTGCTTCAGAGAATCCATCTGATTCATTAGCTGCTACTGTTTGATATCGTTTTTTCAATTCTTCAGGAGCATTTTCAACGACAAAGCTACTAGCAGACAGGTCCAGCATATCTACATCGTTAAAATCGTTACCGATCACCATACAGTCCTGTTGTTTGCAGTTTAATATCGCAGCCAGATAATCTGTTGCATGGCCTTTTGAAACCTCAGGTGCATAAATCTCCAGCCAGAGTGAACTATTCAGCAAGGGTGAGGTTGTTTTGATTATTGAGAGCATAAGATCTTTACTTCTCACAAATTCATTGATCACAGTAAATTTACTGGAAGGGAGAATCGATAGAAACTGAGTTGAAGGTAGATGTACATGTGCTGAGTAATTGAATGGCTGAGCAAACGGATTATATAGTTCCAACCGTTGTTGAAAATCGGGTGGTGTACCATTCCCTTCGTAATAGTAGAAAAAATGACTCTCCGGTATCTCCCGGTGGAGCATGAAATTGATCTTATTCTCGATCAGGATCTCAGCATACTCCCTTACAGTTTTTTTGGGGATATTACGTGCCAGCAGCAATTCCTTCTTTTCCCAGTTCATAATTCCTGCACCGGTAGAGAATATCAGGTAATCGATTGGGAAATCATCACCCAGGACTTTTCTTGCAGAGTATAGAGAACGACCTGTGACTACAACTCTGACAACTCTTCTATTCCCCAGATACACTAGTGTATCGTAATTCTTCCTGCTCAGTTTCCACTCATTGTCGAGTAGAGTTCCATCAAGGTCAGTAAAAACTATACTTCCCATATTTATCACCCGAATTTTTTATACTCTGCAAACAACCTGTCAACTGTTAGTCCTGTCAAGCACCATTTTATCTAATCCTGCAGAGAAATGTTAACCGCCAGTAAGTATCTATAATCAATATAATTATTCAGTCCCGGGAAACTTATTGACATAGAAAATACAGCATAGGATAATATGTTGAATATCATATAGAAATAAATGATGACTTCAAGTTCGAGCGCAGAAAACTGCAATCTACAGGAGGTAAAATGATGAGCAAAAATCTAAAGACACGTGTGAAAGAAGGTCTTTATCAACTCATCCTCTCTATCTGTCTTCTAATTTTGATCGCAATCATCAGATCTTACGAATCTGACGATATTCTAACATTGATACGCTGGGTATTAATTATTATTTTCTTAATTCTGGCTTATAATTTATACCGCTGGTTGACAAAAGATGAATAGTCAGGTCATTCACTCAAATCATAGCTTACTTACTGATTGAAGTCCATCTGGTATGAAGGTTAAAGTCAAAAGATGATTGACAAAATCGTCTCTGATATATTGATGAACAAAAATCTTAAGGACTGTCTATGTACTATCGTAATGAATTACAGAGAATATTGAAAGATGAGAAGAATATAGTCAACCGGATGTACATGAATGAGATTTCTCTTCAGCTCCGCAAACTGGAGAAGTCTCTGGCGAAGTCACCGGAAGAAGAGGATTATTTTCCGGTTGTTGCTGCAACAACGACCAACTTTACCAAGCATCTGGAGAACCCCAAATATCAATATAATCGGAACACAAAAAATGGCTTTCGCAAAAACTCTGTGATTCTCTCTGCTCTCTATCTGGATGATCTTATAAATTCCTTGTTTGCCAATCAGAAGATATTGAGCAACAAGGGGGTAGTTTGGGGTCGGCAATCTTTCAGTATGAATCTGACCTTCAATCCTTATAATCTCAGTATCATGGAGAAAGATCTCTGCTTTGACTATAAACAATCCCCCACTCTACTACAATTGACCCAGAAGATCGATTTTCAGTTTCGCGTCAGTGGTAGGAAGACTTATCAGAAATTTGAGATAACCTTTCCTCTTCTTATCTTCCATACCTGTAAGAACCTTTATGATGAAGACCTAATTAAGATCGAGCACTATGCAAATAAGGCACATGGAAGTTTGAACAAATCTCGAACCTTCGTCATCTGTGAATCTATTGATCCCAATGTTCTCCCGGAGGTCAAGTGTTCTTATATCGACACACTCTTCATTTTAAGGAAACAAAAAGTTGGTGGTAACAACGAAATTTCAGCTGAGGTTTTAAGAGCGATATACGACAAGATCAATGAGTATTTATATTTAGGTGAGAGCGAGATCGAACTATTTGAGAGAACCGGTTACATAACATAAACAAATACGAGGAGTAATGAAGTGATAGAATTCAGCATCGATAGAACAATCCCTGAAACGAAGAAATTTAAGCCTGGTATAAGACGAGCCCCCCATAGAGGTTTTAAATTATCGGAAAAAGATACAAAGACAGCTCTCAAGAACGCATTACGCTACATACCGGTCGAACACCATGAGTCGATAGCTCCGGAGTTTTTGGAAGAGTTGATGACCACCGGACGTATTTACGGGTATAGATACCGTCCTGATGGAAATATCAAAGGTAAACCGATCGATGAGTATAAAGGCATTCTTGAAGGGCGTGCCCTGCAGGTTATGATAGATAATAACCTTGATTTCGACGTTGCTCTTTATCCCTATGAACTGGTTACATATGGAGAAACCGGGCAGGTTTTTCAAAACTGGATGCAGTATCAGCTGACCAAAAAGTATCTGCAGGCAATGACGAATGAACAGACACTGGTAATGAGTTCGGGCCATCCTCTCGGCCTCTTCCCCTCTTCGATCAACGCACCACGAGTAATATCGACTAATGGTTTGATTATCGGTCAATGGGATAACCCTGACAATTTCCATCGTCTCGCCGCTTTAGGGGTATCGAATTATGGTCAGATGACAGCAGGTGGCTGGATGTATATCGGACCTCAAGGTATTGTTCACGGGACCTACATAACCCTTTTAAATGCAGGACGCAAATATCTCGGAATAGCCCCGGACGAGGATCTCAAAGGTATTGTGTTTGTCTCTTCTGGCCTGGGTGGAATGTCAGGAGCACAGGCCAAAGCAATTGAGATCTCCGGTGGAATAGGAATCATAGCTGAAGTAGATAGAAGTAGAATCGAAACTCGTCATTCTCAGGGTTGGGTAAGCAAAGTCTCGAGTAATCTTGATGAAATTGCCAGATTGATCGAAGAATACAGGGAATCTAAGAAGGCAGTCTCAATTGCCTACCACGGCAATATAGTCGATCTTCTGGAATATCTTGACCGGAAGGAGATAAACATAGAGTTGATCTCCGACCAGACATCCTGCCATGCTGTATATGAAGGGGGTTATACCCCTGTAGGCCTCACCTATGAAGATGGCAGAATTTTGATGCAAAACGATTATCCGGCCTTTAAACAGAGAGTAAATGTATCTTTACAGCGACATTATAGCGTTATTAAGAATCTGACCGATAAAGGATCATTCTTCTGGGATTATGGCAACAGTTTTATGGCTTCCGTATTTGAAGCAGGAGTAAAAGAAATAGCGAAAAACAGAAATGATACCAATGACGGTTTTATCTGGCCATCCTATGTTGAAGACATAATGGGTCCGATCTGTTTTGATCAGGGTTATGGACCGTTTCGCTGGGTCTGTTTGAGCGGCAAATCTGAAGATTTACGTATTACTGATCAGGCAGCTCTGGATTGCATAGACCCGAAACGTAATGCTAATGATCGGGATAATCATCATTGGATTGCAACGGCAGATGAGAACAGACTGGTTGTTGGTACACAGGCAAGGATACTCTATGCAGATGAGTTGGGACGAGTCAGGATTGCCCTTAAATTCAATGATCTGGTGAGGAAACATATCATCGGTCCTGTTATGCTCGGCAGAGATCATCATGATGTTTCCGGAACCGATTCACCATTCAGGGAAACAGCTAATATATATGATGGTAGTAACATTACAGCCGATATGTCAACCCACTGTTTTGGCGGTAATATTGCCAGAGGAATGACACTTGTTGTCCTCTCCAATGGTGGTGGTGTTGGTATTGGCCGTGCCAGCAATGGTGGTAATGGTATCGTACTCGATGGAAGCTCCAGGATAGATGATGTAATAAAGAAGGGACTCTCCTGGGATGTTATGGGTGGAGTAGCCCGTCGAGCCTGGGCAAGGAATCAGAATGCTCTAGACACAATAACTGAATGGAATTCTGTTAATACTGGCACCGGGCATATCACTGAGCCTTTTTTACCAGACGAAGATTTTATCGAAAATATTGTTAAACAGCACTATCCCCAATAATAGAGTCAGAGACCATGAGTGTAAAGAAGATACTTGTCCCTCTAATTGTTCTGATCGTCGTTTTTGTGATCTGGTTCAATCAGAACCTCTTTCGAGAACATCGCTCTGAGGTTCCTGTAGAGATAAGAATCCTTGATCTACCGGAAGATATGGTGGTAACAGAAATTTATCCAGAAGAGATCGAGTTAATAGTCGAAGGACGAGGTATTGATATTTACCGGTTTAACAAATCTCTTTATTATCTTAGTATTAGTTATAACGAACTGAGTCTCGGCAATAATGAACTGACGCTAACAGAACAGTATCTCTATCTTGATGAACCACAGAATAATACGGGTTTAAGATTTCACCTGAACCGTAGAGTAACGGTTGTCATCGATCATAGTATTATCCGGCAGGTTTCTGTTGAATTGAGATATATGACCGAAGATGACGAATTCTATTTCCAGCAGCGAAATGTCGGAGTTCAACCCCAGGAAGTCGAAATTGTCGGGCCGAATAATCTCGTCTCAGAGATAACGTCAATTACAACCGTCCCCTTAAGTAGAGACATGATTGAACAATCGGCCGGATTGACTGTTGACCTGGAGATACCTGAAGGCATACTTGGTATTAAGCCGGATGTAGTTTCAATCACCCTGGAAAGCCTGTCAATTATTACCAGGACAATTCCCCTGATCAATATTGACTATCCGCAAGAGAAGCTTTCTATGATCATTCCCCAGGCAGTGACGGTTAAAATCGAAGGACCGGCCGATAGAATTCAACGCATCAGACCGCAGATGATCTCTGCTTATATCAGTATCCCGGAAGACTACGAATACGACTTTGCGAATATTCAGTTCAGATTACCTGACGATATCAAATTAGTAGAATTTACCCCGGAGAGGGTGCAGATATTTCATCATGAGTGATTTCAATATTCTGGCTATCGAAACTTCCTGTGACGATACATCGGTTGCTGTAGTTGATTCCGAGTATAGAGTTCTGGCAAATCTGACTTCGACACAGGATATCCATCAGCAATATGGCGGTGTAGTCCCTGAATTGGCTTCCCGGCTTCATATAAAATATCTGATGCCCCTGGTTGCTGACTGTCTTAAAAAAGCCGGTATTACTATCAAAGATATAGATGCTGTAGCAGTTGCAATCAATCCAGGTCTTATCGGCAGCTTGCTTGTCGGCACCTCATTTGCCAAAAGCTTGGCTTATAGCCTGTCTAAGCCACTCATAGCCGTTAATCATATGCTGGGTCATGTGTATGCCAATAAGCTTACACATCCCCACCTGGTACCACCCTATCTTGCTCTGGTGGTTTCCGGTGGTCATACAGAACTGGTATTCTTCTCCAATCAGAGAGAGTTCAAGATAGTTGGTCGAACTCAGGATGACGCAGCAGGTGAGGCTTTTGATAAAATTGCCAAGTTGCTTGGCCTGGGCTTTCCCGGTGGCCCTATTATTGATAAACTGGCCAGTGAGGGAAATCCGCAATTCGTTAAGTTTCCCAGAGGAATGAATAAAAAAGATAATTACAATTTCAGTTTCAGTGGCCTGAAAACTGCAGTACTCAACTATCTCGAAGATAAAGATCCCGAGTACATAAAAGAGCATCTGGCAGATATTGCTGCCTCAGCACAGATGGCTATTGTTGAACCTCTCGTTACTAAGACTCTACGCTTTGCCCGTAATAACAACATCATGTATGTCGTTCTGGCTGGTGGTGTATCAGCAAATTCTCTCCTCCGCAGATTAATGCAGGAGGAGACAGCTAACATCTCAGCGAATCTATATTATCCCGATCTCCAGTACTGTATGGATAATGCTGCTATGATCGGAGCAGCTGCAGTTGATAAATATAAGAACGGAGACTTTGCTTCGCTTGATCTTAATCCTTTCCCCACAAAAGGACTGCGAGTCGTATAGATATTTTTTCGACCCTCCAACTGCCGAATTCTGTCAGTTTCTTCTCAGATAATTATTTCTGATGGAATAAAATTGAAAATGAGCACGGCAATAATGGACTGAGTATTATATCCCTGTTCTACTTATAGGCAGATCTACAGTCGGAACCCTGCCGACTATAGGGCTGCTTAATGTATGGCTAATGATACCTGGCTGATAAAACTTTGATAGATCAACCAGAAATCCGAGTTTAATCTATCAGGGGAAGTGGTAGAGTAAATGTAATTAGCATTGACAGAGATAAAAATTGGTTTACAAGTATTTAGAGTTGAAATGTTTGGAAGAAAAATAGAGATAAATGGAGGTTATATGCTCAGAACTGCTTTAATCGCGAAAATACATCGAGCTACAGTAACAGAAACCAAACTCGATTATTCAGGAAGTCTTACTATAGATATGGACCTGCTCGATAAGGCAGGGATCAAGCCCTTTGAAAAGATTGAGGTCTATAATATGAGCAACGGAGCGAGGTTTTCCACTTACGCCATTAAGGGTGAAAGGGACAGCGGGATTATTGGTGTTAATGGTGCTGCAGCAAGATTAGCATATCCTGGTGATCAGATCATTATTGCTGTTTATGGAATGATGAATGAGGAAGAACTCGACAGGAATAAACCGAAGATACTGATTATGAACAGAGAAAATAAAGTAGAAAAGATAATCTGAGACCAGCCGATGTTAATCATAAAAACTAAACAAGAGATGCAAGATAAAGCATATCAGTTACGCAAAGCGGGGAAAACTATAGGTTTTGTTCCAACGATGGGCTATTTGCATGCAGGCCATCTCCAGCTGGTAGAGGAGGCGAGAAAAAAAACGGATATCGTTATCGTCAGTATATATGTGAACCCCACTCAATTCAGCCAGAACGAAGATTTTTCCCGTTATCCACGAGATCATGGGCGTGACCTGAAATCACTTGCTGCAGAGCAAACTGATATTGTCTTTCTACCCGAGGAGAAATCAATATATAATCGGGATCATTTAACCTGGGTCGAGGTGGATAGAATGAGTAACCTCCTCTGTGGTAAAAGCCGGAAAGGACATTTCAGGGGCGTTACTACTGTAGTTTTAAAACTCATCAACTTAGTAAGTCCCGATTATATGTTTATGGGTGAGAAAGATTATCAACAGTTAGTTATCCTGGAAAAGATGGTAGAAGACCTAGATCTGCCGGTAAAGATCGTTCGCTGCCCGACTGTCAGAGAAGAAGATGGTTTGGCTATGAGTTCCCGTAACAGTTATCTCTCTGCTGAAAATAGAAAAAATGCGGCTTCTCTATATCATGCACTGACCCAGGCCAGAGACTCATACCGTAAAGGGGTTGTGGATTCAAAGAGGATAATTTCAGAGATCAGCCTGTATATAGAAAACAGAAGCGGCAAGATAGATTATGTCGATGTTGTTGATAGCAGAACACTGACCTCTCTCCCGCAGTTAGAAAAGGGCTGTCGCATTACTTTAGCGGTTTTTTTTGACGAGACAAGGTTGATTGATAACATAGAAGTCTCTTGATTAGTTAGGGTATAAGGCATAATTGTTTGCATATTACTTTAAATTACATAGCATAACTACTTCATTATGAGTTATATATAAAATAGTTAACCCCCGGTGTTAGGGCATGGTTTGTAAGAGATTATTGTAAAATAGAGTAGAGATGATGGCTAACAGGATACTGGCTAAGAATATCGGTTCTATGTCTCTGGCAGTTTTGATCAGCCGGTTTTTTGGTCTGGCTCGTGATATAATATTTGCCGGATTCTTTGGAGCGTCATATGTTGCTGATGCCTTCCAGGTTGGCTATCAGATTCCCAATCTACTACGAAAGCTCTTTGGGGAGGGAGCTCTCTCAGCAGCATTTATTCCAATCTATAACGAATTGGAGCAAAAAAAGGGACGCAGTGAACAGATCAAATTTGCTCTGAATATTCTATCATTATTGACTCTTTTTCTTACGTTTTTAACGCTTCTCGGGATCATTCTCGCTCCTCTTATTGCCAGGATCCTCGCTCCCGGATTTGACGAACAGAGCTATTCTCTAACTGTTAAGTTAACCAGGATTATGTTCCCTTATCTTTTCCTCATTGGTCTTTCCTCGACTCTGATCTCTATACTCAATTCTCATAATTACTTCTTCATACCTGGCCTTTCCTCTGCCCTGCTCAACATCGGTATGATTCTCTTTCTTGGCACCTTTTATTTTCTCTTTCAGGGTAATCAGGAAGAGCAGGTAACCGTTCTTGCCTTCGGAGTTCTCTTTGGTGGAATTCTGCAAACGATAGTTAATCTCCCATTATTGAAGAAGATCGGCTATCAGATCCATTTAAATTTTAATATGAAAGGACAGGGGCTACAGGATCTCTGGCGAAGGTTTATACCCGGAGTAGTGGGACTGGCGATCAGAGAGGTGAATCTGGCAGTAGACATCATTCTCGCTTCTTTTTTGATCACCGGTAGTATAGCAGCCTTGCAATACGGCAACAGGTTAATGCAGTTACCACTCGGGATAATCGGCATCTCGGCAAGTTCTGCAGTTCTGCCGATGTTCTCACGCTATACTGCAGCCAGAGACTGGAAAAACCTGTCAGAGTCGCTCCGTTTCAGTACGGTTACTCTTGTATATTTAATGCTACCTGTCACTGTATTATTCGTAGTCCTGGGCAAGGATATTATCCGACTGATCTTTATGCGTGGTGCGTTCGATATTTTTGCTCTCGATATGACTTATCGGGCTCTTCTCTTCTATTCACTAGGGCTTGTCTTCTACAGTCTGACGAGAACTGTAATTCCAATCTATTATGCCAATAAAGACACCAAAACTCCGGTTAAGATATCAGCAGGGATTGTTCTGCTCAACATTATACTTAATATAGTATTGATGCAATATTTACAGCATGCAGGCTTGGCTCTCGCCTCTTCCCTGTCCTCGCTGGTTCACTATGTAGTTCTAATGAATGTCTTGAAGAAAAAACTACCGGAAGTTAAGTTAAAAAGGCTTGGTCATAATGTGCTAAAAATAATCCTGATGAGCCTTATCCTCTTTCTTATTGTTTATTTCACTTCAAACCTGTTCAAGGTCGAGAACATACTTGATCTGATAATCAAGATCTCGGTATATCTTATTGGATGCTCGGTTATTTACTATCTGGGCACATATCTACTGAAAGTAGAATACATACATGGGATTAAGGAACTCTTATGGAGAAGATTTCGTCGTTGATAAGCAAAAAGATTAATTTGCTTCCTGATGCACCGGGAGTGTATCTAATGAAGAATCGGAAGGGTGAGGTGATCTATGTGGGGAAGGCTCTAGTCCTGAAGAACAGGGTACGATCCTACTTCATTGATAACCATAAAGAGGATGATCCCTATCAAGCGAAAACCGTCCAGATGATAAGCCAGATAGCCGATATCGACTATATCATTACCGATTCTGAGTCGGAAGCATTTCTTCTTGAAGCCAATCTGATCAAACAATACAGGCCACGTTACAATGTTAATTTGAAGGATGATAAACAGTACCCCTTTATAAAGGTCACAATCCAGGAACCATTTCCGAGAATACTGGTCGACAGAGATCTGGCAAAGGACGGTTCCAGGTATTTTGGTCCATACACCGAAGCGGCATCTATTCGAAAGATTTTACGCACAATAGAATGGCTGTTACCAGTCAGAACCTGCAAAAGAAATATTCCTGCCGGGAAGCCGGCATATAAAAAACCGTGCCTTAACTATCAGCTTGGTAAATGTTCGGCACCCTGTATCGGGAAGATCAGTCAGGTAGATTACAGAAAACTCATAGATCATGTAATATCATTCCTCAACGGTAGAAGCAGGGATATTATCAACTCGATGCGCACAGAGATGCAGGAGAAAAGTAAGAAGCTGGAATTCGAAAAAGCAGCCTCTCTTCGGGACCAGATAGAGGCTTTTGAAAGAATACAGAAGACACAGACGATGTATTTCCTCGACGAAAAGAATCGTGATATCATAGCCCCCTATCAAGAAGAGAATCTCGCTGTTGTTACAGTGCTGAAGATACTTGGAGGAAGATTACTGAATACAGAGAACTACCGATTGAACAATGTAGAGAAAGCTACAATCGGTGAAATATTAAGTGCTTTTGTTAATCAGTACTATGCCGAGAAACTGGATAATCTGCCAGGAATGATTCTTCTTTCAGTTGAACCGGAAGACTTCGATAGCCTGAATCGCTGGTTGGGAAACAGATTGCATATTCCCCGGAGAGGAGAGAACAGACATCTGATCTCCCTTGCCAGGAAGAATGCCTTTAATTTTCTGGAAACCATCAGGCTCAGTCATCTCAGAAAAGCCAGCAGAACCATCTTCCCTGTACAGGAATTGAAAGAGAAACTCGCTCTCCCGAAACTGCCGAGAAAGATTATCTGTGTTGATATATCGACCATTCAGGGGACTGATACTGTATCATCTCTGGTATATTTTGAGAACGGCAAACCACTTAAGAGAGAATATCGGCACTTTCGAATTACCAGCGTTACAGGCCAGGACGATTATGCCGCAATGCGGGAGACCCTGACTCGTTACATGAAAAAAGTGAATGATGATAACAGGCCGGATCTAATAATCGTAGATGGTGGTAAGGGACAGATGAATGCTGCTCTCTCTATAATGAAAGCTTATCCGGAAATAGCTTTGATTTCTCTGGCAAAAAGAATGGAAGAGGTTTATATTCCTGATGCGACAGAACCTCTTTTCCTGCCTCGTTCTTCTTCGGCTCTTAGATTATTGGTGAAGATTCGTGATGAAGCACACCGGTTTGCGATCAGTTATCATCGGAAAAGAAGGACTTCCAGAACTATAAAGAGTGATCTGGATAGTATCACCGGAATAGGGAAAGAAAAGAGATTTCTTCTCCTGAAGCATTTCGGCTCGGTAGAAAATTTGAGAAAATCTTCGAGCGAAGAGTTGACTCAGGTTAAAGGCATTGGCCGAAAGACGGCAGAATTGATTCTAAAAGAATTGAATTATATGAGTTCTTCCGAAAAAACTAACCGGAAGTCTGACTGATGAGCTCTGTTATCAATCGTCATTCTGCGGGCTTGAGCTTAATCTGCTATCTGGTCGTTTTATGCGTTGTTTGTAGTGAGGAGAGTCACCCCATTCTCCATAGCCAATCTCTTCACCAATTGCTTTGATTTTCTCTTCCAGTTTATCTCTTACCTGCTCAGCATTTTCATCAAGACTCGGTTTACCATTATACAACTGGTAACTGGAACGATACTTTACATCGGTTATTACGGGCATGATGATATTGGCACCGGCTTTTAACCCCAGCTCGCGTCCAGAGGCATCTATTGCCTGTAATGCTGTAGTTGAGGCAATATTGACATCTCTCAGATATATGCGTGTAACAGCAATCATTTTAAGTGCTAATTCCAGATTCTTATGATGATCTATTGCCCCGGTGTAACGATTAAACGGTGTATCTTTGTGTATGACATAAGGCCCCATTCCTATCATATCAACATCTAATTCATCCAGAAAGATGATATCATCTGCAAGGCTTTCTATTGTCTGCCCGGGTAAACCAATTAAAACACCCGTTCCTACCTGGTAACCAATATCCCTGAGCATCTTCAGACAGGCAAGTCTCTCCTCAAATGAATGATCTGCAGGATGACATTTACGGAACAGGCTTCCATCAGTTGTCTCAATTCTGAGAAGATAGCGATGAGCACCTGCTTTGAACCATTCAGAATATACTTCTCTACTCTGCTCCCCCAGTGAAAGAGTAATACCCAGCTTCCCTGAGGTTTTAACCTTTATGGTTCTCAGGATTGTCGAGATCTTTTCAATAAAGTTGTGGTCTCTTCTCTCTCCGCACTGGATAACGACAGACCCGTATCGCTGTCGATAAGCCCACAACGCAGAATCTACAGCTTCCTCGATACTCATCTCATATCGCTTTATATGATTATTATCACGCCTGATGCCACAATAATAACAATTCCTGGAACAATAATTACTCAGTTCTATAATTCCTCGGAAAAAGACTCTATTCCCTACATAACGGAGTTTAGTGTCATATGCCCTGGTAAAAAGTTTCTTAAGGTCTTCTTCTCTCGCAGTATTCAATAGGGCTATCAACTCGTTTTTGGTCAATGTTACTACCTCAGAAATTATTGTTTCAATTCATTAAACCAGAATATCACTGGATAGATAGGCACTTTCAGAATGCATTATCACTAATTATAAGAAGAGGTGTTGAGATTTTCAATTACACCACCACCAAGAACAATATCTCCATCATAAAAAGCTACTATCTGACCCGGGGTAATTGATAATTGTGGTTCGGCGAAGCTGACTTTATAATGATGATTCTCAAGATGAGTGATTGAACATCTGGCAGCTCTATGCTGTAATCTGATCTGTGCCTGCAGTTTAAAGGTTCCTTCTCTCGCTTTTCCATCAGCCCAAATTACATCAGATGCAATCAATTCACGGCTGTATAAGCCACTCTTCTCACCTGCAATGATCCTGTTATTTTTTGTATCTATTTCCAGAACATAATACGGTTCGGACAATCCAGAGAGATTCAGGCCCCTACGTTGTCCAACTGTGTAATAAATAATGCCCTGATGCTGGCCGATTTTTCTCCCCTTTTTATCGACAATATCACCCGGTTCTACACCTCTCCTGCCAAAGATAAAACCATAATCATCAGTCTCAATAAAATCCTGGCTTTCCCTGCGGTATACCAGATAATCAAAACCTGAATCCCGGGCTAATTTTCTGATCTCTTCTTTTTGGTATCCTCCTAGTGGTAAAAGCGTTTCAGACAATTGCTGCTCGCTTAACCGGCAAAGAAAGTAAGATTGATCTTTATTCTTATCAACCCCTCTTGCGATGTTAAATCCACTATCTTTCTTCTCTATTCGGGCATAATGACCGGTAGCGAAGTAGTCAAAATCGTATCCCAGTTCTCTTGCTTTCATTGGAAGTAAGCCGAACTTGATCTCCCGGTTACAAATAACACAGGGATTCGGGGTTCGGCCAGATAGATAAACTTTACGGAAGTATTCGAGAACAGTATTATGAAACTCACATTTTAAATCGATCACAATGTGCGGAATCTCTAACCTACGACATATCTCAGCAGCAGACGATATGTCTTCTACTTCTCCCGGTCCAAAACAACCGCTCCTTATTGCTTCCTGAGAAGAGTAATTCTCATCCCAGGTAGACATCGTGACACCGGTTAATCGATAACCTGCCATTTTAAGTAGATAGGCAGTCATGGCAGAATCTATTCCGCCACTCAAGCCCACAATTACACGATCTCTTGTACTCATGATCTAATACAATTTATCATCTCGGGGAAGAAAGAGGTGTCATTGATATTTATCCCCTGTAAAAGAGATATATCAGATAAACGAGATATACTAAGAGAAACAATATACCATTCTTCCGATCTATGGCATTCCTGACACCGGTTGCCATCGAAAGGATGATCAGAGTACTGGAGAAAATTATAATCATAATATCAATATTATTGATAGCGCAGAATGGGAGTGGTTTTATCAAAGAACTGACAGCTAACACCCAGAGTAGGTTAAAGATATTCGAGCCAATAACATTTCCTATGGCGATATCGATATTCTTCTTTCTCGCAGCAATAACGGATGTCACAAGTTCCGGCATAGAAGTACCAATAGCTACTATTGTCAATCCAACAAACCCTTCGCTGAGATTGAGAATCAGTGAGATGTAAACCGCACCATCTACGATCCATTTTCCTCCTAAAAAGAGCCCGATTATTCCAAATACTATCAGTATAACTGATCTTTTGATACTCATCACTCTGGTCTCTTTCTCATAGATCTCTTCCTGAAATTCTTTAGATGTTTTAACAATATAAACCAGATAGAGAGCGAAGAAGAAGATCAGTATCAAACCATCCCAGCGACTAAGCAGGAGCGAAGATTCGTTCATAAACAGGGCTGCATTGGCCAGAAAGCCAACCAGAAGGGCTGCAATAAGGGTGAATGGTAATTCAGAGACTATCGTTTTCTTTTTTAGTGGTAAAGGACAAATAACGGCTGTAACACCAAGGATTAGTAAAATATTGGCTATATTGCTTCCGAAGACATTACCGATAGCAAGATCTGCAACTCCTCTAAGACTGGCCGAGAGATTGACCACCAGCTCAGGCAGCGAGGTACCAAAAGCCACTACAGTCAACCCTATTGCCATGTTTGATATCCGCAGATGCCTGGCAATAAAAAAGGAACCGTCAACAAGCCAATCAGCCCCTTTAACCAGAAACAAGAAACCGACTATAAATAAGATAATCTCTAACATATCTATCCTGCTTTTTTATATCTTACTTTATTAACGATATCGAGGGGGATTTCTGTCAAATGAAATGTGTTCTGTACGCTCCAGAGTAATTTATTCTGCCTGATAATGAAAGCAATTATCATAAGCCGGTTTTCAACAAGTTGCAGAACTACAAACTGAAATGAGTATGGTGAAAAAATGAGACTTTGATTACCAATCCAAAAAATCATTGACGTCATGCATTCACTTTTTAGTTTGCCTATATTGAAGTATAGGAGGTTGTGGATGCGATATAGCATATATTTTGTCCTACTTCTAACATTGCTATTATACGGATGTGGTCCCCGTGAAAGGGCTGCTCAACTGGAATTCTGGCATGCTCTTGGAGGTCCATTAGGTGATGCCCTGAATGAATTGATAGCAGAATTCAACCAACAGCATCCTGATATTTATATACACGCAATTTCCATGGGCAATTATACCGCTTTATCACAGAAACTGATGGCATCAATTCAAGCAGGTACTCAACCCGATCTGGCGCAGGTATTTGAATCCTGGACTGCCGGTCTGGTAGCAGGAGGCGTTCTGGTTCCCTTTGATGATTTGATAGCTCAGGATGAAAACTTCGGAGAGGAAGATTTTGCAGATATATACCCGGTTTTTATCGATAGCAGTATTATAGACGGCAAGATATGGTCTTTCCCCTTCAATAAGAGTGTCCGGATACTATATTACAACAAAGATATATTCTTTCGTTTAGGACTCGATCCCGACAGTCCACCAAAAACCTGGAAAGAGTTCCGGGAAATCTGTCGTCTCGCTACAATTGATATGACTGGTAACGGCGTTCCGGACCAATATGGAACGACCTTTGCCACCAGCGTATGGATGTTTGAGAACCTCCTGCTCCAGGCGGGTGGAGAGATGATGACTCCTGATTATAGCAGAGCACGCTTCAATGAAGAACCTGGTGTTATAGCGCTTGAGCATCTTAATACACTTCTGAATGAAGATCAAACAGCCTATTTGTCAGCAGGTTTCGAATGGCAAAATGATCTGCTGGCAAGTAAAGTGGCTATGGTAGAAGGTTCCAGTGTTTCAGCGGTCTATATGCAACAGGCAGGAATCGACTTCTTTTTAGGGATGGCCGCTCTTCCTGTTAGAGATACAAAAAGAAATGTGATCAGTGGAACGAATATCTGTATATTCGATACAGAAGATGAAGTAAGACACCGTGCTGCCTGGGAATTCGTCAAGTGGTTTACCGATACAAAACAGACAGCGCGTTGGTCATATCTGACCTCTTATATGCCTGTACGTAGGAGTGCTTTTGAAGAACCCCAACTTAGCAACAGGCTGAGACTCAATCCGGAAATGGCTGACGTATACGATCAGCTCAGTCATGCCACCTTTGAGCCACCAATACAGGAGTGGTTTGAAATACGACGTTATCTGGAAGAACAGGTTCTGGAAAGGGTATTGAGACAGAGAATAGGGGCTCAAGAAGCACTTGATAATGCTGCGCGGCGATTGAATCAGATGCTGGACACAGAAGACCTCGACACCCCTTTTCAGATTGATTAGACGTATTGACCAGCTGATGAGATTGATTATATAATGGGATGAATTGACTGATAAACAAAATTGATAAGAGACAAGAGGATATGTTCATGAAGATTAAGATAACTTTCCCTAATGGGATGACAAAAGAATATCCCAGCGGGACTACCCCCGAAGAATTAGCAAAGGAATTCGATAAGGATATCGCTATCAGGCTTTTGGCTGCTGAATTCAATGAGAAAATGATCGATTCTAATAAAGGTATCGAAGAGAGTGGTGAGATCGCCTTCCACACCTTTGACACACCACAGGGCAAGAATATCTACTGGCATAGTACTGCTCACGTTATGGCCCATGCAGTGAAGGATCTTTTCCCCGATGTTAAGGTCACCATTGGTCCGGCTATCGAAGAAGGTTTCTACTACGATTTTGACAAAGGAAGCCCCTTCACTGATGAAGATCTCAGCAGAATAGAAGAGAGAATAGAAGAATTGATCAAAAAGAGGCTCCCATTCAAACGTGAAGTAGTGACCAAAAGACAGGCTTCGAGCAGATTCAGAAAGATGGAAGAGTCTTACAAGGTAGAGATTCTCAAAGAGTTACCTCCTAATGAAGATATCTCACTTTATACACTGGGAGACTTTGTTGATCTCTGCCGTGGTCCGCATCTACCCCATACCGGGAAGATAAAGGCAGTTAAACTGCTGAAGACTTCAGGAGCTTACTGGCGTGGTGATGAGAGAAACAAGATGCTGGCGCGTATCTACGGTATTAGCTTCCCTTCAAAAAAGGAGTTAAAAGAATACCTCCATGATCTGGAAGAGAGAAAAAAGAGAGACCATCGTAAACTGGGAAAAGAACTCGATCTCTTCTCTATCAGTGACGAGATCGGACCAGGGCTAGTTCTCTGGCATCCAAATGGTGCCATGATACGTTCTCTGATCGAGGATTACTGGAAGCAGCAACATTTCGAAGCAGGTTACCAGATTGTTAATTCGCCTCATATCGGTAAGGCTGAGTTGTGGGAAACAAGTGGACATCTTGGTTTCTATAATGAGAGTATGTTCGCCCCCATAGAGGTTGAGGGGCATCAATATTATCTTAAACCGATGAATTGCCCGTTTCATATCACAATATATAAGACAGATAAACGCAGTTACAGAGAACTACCTATTCGCTATGCTGAAATGGGCACTGTATATCGTTATGAACGTTCAGGGGTACTGCACGGATTGATGAGAGTCAGAGGATTTACTCAGGACGATGCACATATAATCTGTACACCTGAACAGCTTGATGATGAGATCGATAAGTTAATCACTTTCTCACTGAATATGCTTCGTAAGTTCGGGTTTCAGGATTTTGAGATCTTTCTCGCTACAAAACCAGAGAAGTTTGTCGGAAATGAGAAGAAATGGATACAAGCTGCTGAATCATTAAAGAAAGGTCTGGAAAACCAGAATCTCACTTACGAAATAGATGAGGGAGGCGGTGCTTTTTACGGACCGAAGATTGATATCAAGATAAGAGATGCTCTGAACCGTTCCTGGCAATGTACTACGATTCAATTCGATTTTAACCTGCCAGAGAGATTCAATATGGAATATGTTGGTGCAGATAATAAGCCACACCGTCCATATATGGTCCACAGGGCTCTTTTAGGCTCTATGGAAAGATTTTTTGGTACTCTTATAGAATATCATGCTGGAAATTTCCCATTCTGGCTGGCACCGGTACAGATTTCCATTGTTCCGGTCTCCGAGGTTTATGAAAGATATGCTACCCGGATCGGTGAAAAATTTATAAGACAGGGATTCAGAGCTAAAGTCGATGCCAGAAATGAAAAGGTCGGTTATAAGATAAGAGAAGCAGAAGTAAAGAAGATCCCCTTCATGGTCATTATCGGCCAGAGAGAAGAGGATAACAACACTCTTTCACTTCGTAAACACCGACAGGGAGATATAGGCAGCTACACCTTTGATGAAGCAGTTACCGAACTCCGTAATGAATTGACCATATAGTAATGATATAATGATGAGACGGTTGAAGATAGAGTATAAGAAAGCTTATTTCGAAGTTACTTTAGCATTGGAGTTCTTAAACGGTTAATGTTAGCTAAGATATGTAAAGGTATTAACTAATGGGGTATTTGCAGGAAGAAGTTAAGAGAGAGATGCGGCTCGCAGCTGAAGCAATCATAAAAGCTGCAGAACGGATCGACGAAAATATTGAACAAGCGATAGAATTGATCTATAACTGTCGTGGTAAGATCGTAGTAACGGGGATGGGTAAAACTGGAATAGTAGGTAGAAAAATTTCGGCAACTTTTGCAAGTACCGGTACGACTTCTATCTTCCTTCATGCTGCGGAAGGTATTCATGGAGACCTTGGCATACTGAATAAAGAGGATGTAGTTCTGGCTGTATCATATAGTGGCAATACACAAGAACTGATCTCTCTCATACCGTACTTCAAATTTCTAAAGCTTCCTATCATTGCTATCACAGGTAATAAGGAATCACAACTCGCCAGGAATGCAGATGTAGTACTGAATTCAGAAGTTCCCCAAGGTTATGAACCATTTGATCTTATACCAACTGTTAGCACTACCGTCTCACTCGCCATCGGGGATGCGTTGGCAGTAGCTCTGATTAAAAAGAGGAATTTTCAGATCCGGGATTTTGCCAGATTTCATCCAGGAGGTACTATTGGCAAAAAATTACTCCTTACTGTAGGTGATCTGATGCATGGTGGAAAGGAGAATCCAATAGTTCACTGCCAGGCAATAATGAAGACGGTTATTCCTTATATGACAGAAATGGGATTGGGCTGCACAAGCGTTGTAGATGATGAAGGTATTCTAATTGGTATCATTACCGATGGTGATCTGAGAAGATTGATGTCCAGAGAGGGTGAGATACTCAATCTCTCGGCAGAAGAGGCTATGACGGCCAAACCGAAGTTCTCACAGCGCGAGGCTCTCGCAGTTGAAGCACTCAATATGATGGAGGATTTCAAAATCACTATGCTGCCTGTAATTGATTCCATGCTCAAACCAGTTGGTATGCTACATATGCACGATTTGATTCGAGCTGGTGTTGTTGGATAGTGCAGTTTCTGAGACAAGGAAAAATAAGAAACAAGAACGGGGAGTTATCAATGAAATCGATTTCCATTCTTATACTCTTATTGCTTACATTCCCGTTAGCAGCAGAATTGGAGATAACACGCAACAATTCTTACGATCTGATTCCCAACATCGATCATGACCATTACCGTCTCTTTGCCTATGAATATACTGTCTATCAGATTTCTTTACAATTAGCTCCACAGGTGAAGGAGATCATAAAAAAAGAGCCGAGAAAGATTCGCCGTATCATAGATACCGATGAGATTGAACTGGTCTATCTTATACCTGAATTGCTGAACTTCTCTGTAACAACTGAGACAATAACAGATAAAAATCTAAATCTTACGATCAAAACTTCGCTTGATGAGGAGATGATAGTCAATAAACTATTGATCACTTCTCCCGATAAGAAAGAGAAAGCAATCAACTACCGGGAAAAACAGGCTTCTGAGATGCGTCTTATCAACCTGGTAATAAGGGACCTGAGCAGAGAAGAGATATTAATTACTGATGCTGTTGTAACTGAGCTCTACAACCAGATAAGAAGGCTCAATATCAATCACTGGATACATAAAGGAGATATATCACTTTTAGCAGAAGATTATGAACAGGCCATTCAATACTACAATAAAGCACTGACCATAGATCCTTCCAGAGTGGAAATATTTAACAAAAAATATCAGACATATTCTCAGCAGGGTGACAAAGAGAGTGCTATTGAATCGCTGGAAAATCTTCTTAATCTTCAACCTTATAATGTTGATGCCTTAATGCTTCTGGGAAATATCTGGCAAGAAGAGGGAGAAGTAGAGAAGGCTGTTGTATACTATGAGAGGTTACTCGACCTGGGATTTGAATTCCCGGAGCTGGCATATTACCTCGCTCAGTATTACAACAATATTGAAGAACACTCAATGGCAAGTGACTATGCACTCAAAGCAGCAACCTGGCTTTCGGATCCTTCAGATATGGACAGTCAACTTGCAGCACTGATGATAGAATACGGTATGATGAAAGAAGTGCAACCACTTCTCCAGCGTTTGCTCATTGTTGAACCTCGTAATGCTGCTCTATATCAACTACTCGGTGATATAGCCTATGATGATGATAATTACGCTCAAGCTCGTATATTCTACGAGCAATCGATTAAACTGTGGCCGAGAGACTATAAAACGTTGCTCCATCTCGGCAATTGCAACATCAATCTTGAAGACTATCATGCAGCCAGTGAGTACTATACCAGAGCTGTAGCTATTGATGACAGTGACAGCATAAGTCTTTATAATCTCGGTAATGCACTCTTTTATCTCGAAAGATACAGTGAAGCTGCCGATTGCTATCATAGAGCGATTATGTTAGGTCTCCTGACTCCTGAAATCTTTTTCAATATCGGAAACGCTCATTTCATGGAAGGTCAGTACGAGCAGAGTATAGATTTTTTCAAAACAGCCATTGAGGAGAAACCCGACTATGTAGCAGCTATGTTTAATCTCGGAAACGCTTATGAAAAGGTGGAAGAGAGGGAGAAGGCATTATCAGAGTATCACAAGATCATTGAAATAGAGCCGGACTTCTATCAGGCATATTACAATATTGCTAATTATTATAAGCTCGAAGGAAAGCTTGATACTGCCATAGATTTTTATTTGCAATCTATAGAGATCAATGATGAAGATGACTATTCTTACTCCAATATGGGTGATTGCTATCGTATGCTCGGGTTCTATGAAGAGGCTGAAGCAGCTTATCTGAGGGCTATTAAACTCGATCCTGAAAATCCCATACCCTATAATAACCTATCTCTAACCTATTATCTGCAGGAGAACTATATTGAAAGCCTGCAATATCTCCGTATAGCTGCCAGATTGGGTCATTATAACGCGAAAAACATCCTGAAAGAGTTTAAGAACGACTAATCCCGGTTATAAAATTCAATCCCTCAATCTAAACATCTCCCAGTTCCCTGCAACTCTTCTGGCCAGATAAGAGAAACCGCAGGAGATAAGTTGTTCAACGCCCCTGTCATAATCTAAGTCAAAATGGTCTATCTTGTGTGAATCCGAACCAATTACTATCAATTCCCCACCCATTTCACGGTATAGCCTCAGGTATACATCTGAAGGAATAAGCGTGCTAAGATAGTTTCTTAAACCAGACAGATTGATTTCCAGGGCAATGCCTTTATCTATGATAGTTCTGAATATATCTTGTATTATCCCTGTTACTTTACTTTCATCAGGTTCTTCTTGAAAATAGCGCTTATAGATGCCGAGGTGACCTAGGATATCGAATCCACCCTTTCTGGTTAAAGCAAGGTTTTCCAGATAGTAATCCTCAATAGCGGATTCTGTCATCTTCCCTATTGATGTTTCGGAAACATTGCTACCGTCAGGAAGAACGTGTATTGAAGCAATTCGAATGTCGGGTGGAGTGGAGTGTTTCAGAACCTCTTCCACGAAGTCCGAACACCGGTGATACTCTCCAAGTTCTACCCCTTTTAATATACTCAGTTCCGGAAATTCCTCTCTTATTTTTTCAATAGTACGGGAGTATTTTACATAAGATGGAGTTCCATAGAATGCCAGCTCCGAAGGAAGGAAATCAAAATGGTCTGTAAAGGCAATCTCTTTGTATCCTTTTGTTACTGCTTTACAGATAAGAGTTCGCATATCAAGTCTGCTGTCAGCACTAAATTCACTATGTATATGGTAATCTATCTTCATGTTTTTTCGAGTGTCCTGAGTGTCTGTTCGAGTAGTTGCCTGATCTCTATTATCTGATAGAGCAAAGCCGTATCATCCTTTATCGATTGTTTCATCCTTTCACTGTAGTTATCTAGAGTGAACTGCTCTGTTCTGCTCGCCTCAGGATAATAATCCTGCAGGTAATGAAAAGCAAAGATATCCAATTCCAGCTCCATCAGAATCTCCAGCAAATTCCTTATGACCTCGAATCTCTTTGAGAAGTCGGGATAATCGTGATATAGAATCAACAGCGTCCTGATCGATTCGGTATATTGATCAAGAGAATAGTAAGCTAGATTGGAGAGAAAGAGAGCATCTTCATGATATTTACTGTTACCAGTGGCCAGAATCAGTTCGATATAGGATAAGGCTTCTTCATACTGCTTCTGATATATGCTGTTGACTGCGAGCTGGTAATAAAGCTTATCTTTTTCTGATCTTTGATCAAGCTCCAATAACATATGATAGATCTCATTTGCCTGATTATAGAGGAATGCCCGCTCGTAGACTATTGCCAGTACGCTCAAATAGTCGAAACCAATCTCTTCATCATCAGTAACATCGATCAGGTCAACCAGAAAATCGATCGACTTTCTTGGTTCCTGGTTGACCAGAATACTCTCAATCTGTTGCAGGGCATTCCGTTTAATGCTGGCATTATCGCTATTCTGATGTAGACTAAGAAAGATATTCAAAGCCCTTTCTGAATTTCGTAATTCCTTATATGCCATAGCAGAGTAGTAATGCAACGAATCACGGTTATCTTCTGGAGAGAGGCTATCCAGAAAACTATCTATAAAATTTATCGTTCTATAATACTGGTTCTGATTGAGATAGAATTTCGCCAGGTCGTGTGCCAGTTGTTTATTATATCTATTATCCGGATACTTTTCTAAGTATGAGAGAACAAACTCTTCAGAATCACGATATTCACCCAGTGCGAATCGAAGTTTCTCAAGTTTAAGGATAGTATTATGGTCTTTCTTATATTCCAGCGCTTCTTCAAAATATTGGATTGCTTTTTCCTTTTCATCCTCTTCAAGATGATACTCACCAAGTAGGTTTAGCATAGCAAACCTCTCCTGAGAAGAAAATTCATTTCCGTATTTCTCATAAAACGCTTCATAAGCAGGAAAATCCTCCGTATTCTCCAGTGTTGTGAAATAACTGCGGATAAACTGATGATCATTCTGAGGAATTGAATATCTCTGGAGGTAGTAATCAAAATAATACCTGGCAGAATGATAGTTTTCAGTATGTGTATAAAGCTTGGAGAGGTTAATTGCAGCTAATGAATCATATAGACTTTTTGCGGGTTCCAGGTTCTTTATCCAGTAATACGCTGTACTGTTATAACGGTAATAGCCCATGAAACAATAGCCTATTGCATGATTGGCGTATTCTTCATCGATTTCTTCAAAGGATAGATACTTACGGAATTTCGTTTCTGCTTCCCTGAACTGATTTGAGTAATAGAGGATTTCTCCGGAAACCAGGTTTAAAAGAGGGTAACGGGCAAATTCTTCATCTGTCAGGGAAGTCATAATCGTTTGGGCTGTTTTATAATGACCAGATTCCCAGGCAATGAAGAGATCAATGTAAGTTCTGATCTCCTCATCTTCAAATAGCAAAGCCAATCTGCTTGCTTCATCGATCATGTTCTGTTCTAAAAGAGTGATTATGAAATTGCTCTTTGCTGTATCTGTAAGACTTTGAGTACTGTCAGGTATCATTTCCGGAGCTTGTAAGATGTATGATATGAGAGATAGATATTCATAAGCAACTTCCTGGTAAAGCTGGGTTCCGGAAGCAAGAACATTTTCCATAAAGGATCCTGCTATGCTGTATCGTTCGAGATTGAAGTATGCTACACCGAGTATGAAATTTTTCTCTCCTTCATTATAGATTTCATTGGGGAAGACATCTGTGAGATCAACAACCTGCTGATAGTTTTCACTACGTAATAACGCATATAACGTTTTCTTATAGATGTCGTGAATCGAATCAGGGTAAAATCTCCTCTGAAGCTCTATGAAGTCAGTAATCTTATCATAACGGTCTTCATTGATGGCGGATATAATATAATACTCGATCAGTTCATCAAACAGCTTAATAGCCATTCTGCCCGGCAGGTTGTCAATATATGTAAACACTTCAGAATAAAAACCGGATAAGAATAATAATTCTGTATGCAGAAGGAGATACTCTTCCTGGCTGTAAGGATTGTTGATCCTGTTTAGAAGCTTGAGAGCCTCTTCAAACTCATTTTCATCTCTGAGCAGGAGTGCCTCTCGATATATATCCCGGTCTATGTCGGACAGACGGGTATCATATGAGTACCTTATCACAAGATCTTCAGATAAACTGGAGCACACAGAGATTAAATATATCGGTGACAGTATAATCACTCCGGTTATAACAACCGCAAGAAACGATCTGCCAATATTTGTTCTCATCTGACTATCCGGTATATTTTTTAAAATCCTCTTCTGACCGGGATACTGGTTCTATTAAATTCTCGCTGTACTTATCTTTCTACTGCTAAACAGATGACACCAGAATTACCGGCATAGAGCATTCAACTTTATTATTTTTGATAAATCGCTAAGTCAAGAAATTCTTCTTTGACCAGAGGGATTAGGGATCTTATCTGCAGCAAAGAGTGCTGCCCCCAGGGCTCCTGTATAGAGCGGATCTGCAGGAATGATAATATCCAGTTGCAACTCATCTGCCAGCGCCTGACGTATTGCAGGATTTAGTGCCACTCCTCCAGTCAGAGCAACAGGAGGTTTCCAACTAATCATAGAGAGTAGATTCCTGATCCTCTGGGCTATTGAACGGTGAACACCCATAATGATATCTTCTCTGCTGACTTTCTTATTAATCAGGGAAATAATCTCTGATTCAGCAAAAACGACACAGGTACTCGTTATCTCGACTCTCTTTTCTGAAAGCAACCCGAGTTCACCAAGAGAATCAATCTTTAACTGAAAGAGTTCAGCTATCTTTTCCAGAAAACATCCTGTTCCGGCAGCACATTTATCATTCATGGCAAACTCCAAAGCGCTTCCTGTATCATTGAGTGAGATCACTTTGGAGTCCTGCCCACCAATATCAATCAAAGTTGCAGCTTGAGGCAAGAAAGTCTTTACACCCCTGGCGTGACAGCTGATCTCAGATATGTAGTTGACATTCAACAATTTTCTCCCATAACCCGTAGCACATATTGTCACCCTATCTTTTGTGAGATTATGTGAGTCAAGAGTAATATCAAGCAGCTTTTCTCCATTTTCTTGGGGAGTAGTTCCACTATCAAGCTGAATCTTATAGACGATTCTACTCTCTTCCCGATTCCAGAGAATAAGTTTGCAGTTTCTTGACCCGATATCGATTCCGACAGAAAACATATATTTGACTCTACCAGTATCTACAAAGTAATCGGCGCATAGTATCACCTACTCCAGCACATGGACATAGAGAGAATCAGCCCTAAAATACTCATTTGCTATGTCCTGCAGATCGTTGACTCTGACCTTCTGCAGTCTCTTCTCCCTGTTAACATAAAAGTCGTACCCGTAACCGAGAACATCTAGCATTGCTATAGCTGACGACTGTCCCAGGACACTCTCTTCTGCTCTCAATCTCTGCCCTCTGATCGTATTCTTGGCTATTTCCAGCTCTGATTCAGTGACACCTCTCTTCTTTATATCTTCCAATATACCGGTAATCAGTTTCTGGGTCGCGTTACTATATCTTTTATCAACCATAGCACTTGCAACAAAAACCCCACTCTCTTTCAGCGAGATAAAATCAAATCCAACACTGTAAGCCCAGCCCCGCTTCTCTCGTAATTCTTCACAGAGACGTGAACTCATATCACCACCAATAACGTAGGCTAAAAGATGAAAAGCAGTATTCTTCTCAATCTCTTTCGAGGAGCAGCCGAAACCACCGACATGGATAATTGCTTGCTGATTATGAGCCAATCTGTTTTTTCTCATCAAGTTGCCCGGATTGATTATCATCTTCTGCGGCTGTTTTTCTGTAATCGTTTGCCCGTTGTTGAATATCCTTTCGCAATTGAAGAGTGTATCCTCGAAATCAAAATCACCAACGATAGAGAGAGACATGTCGGTAAGATTATAATATTCTTTAAACCAGTTAACTACCTGCTTGCGAGAAATTTTGCGCAGAGTAGTCTTCGTTCCCTCTTTTTCCAATAGATTGCTGTCTCGGCCAAATATCTGTCGTTTCCAGAGATGAGCAGCATAGTATCCGGGGAAATCTTTTGCCCTGTCCAGATTACTGAGTAGCGTTTTCTGGATGTTATAAAAATGTTCTGCTGGAAAGAGCGGAAATCTGATCACATCGCCAAGAAGTTCCAGACTGGTAGCAAACATCTCTGAAAAACACTTGATCTTGACCAGGGTAACCTCTTCCTGAGCTGATACGTCGAGTTGTATCCCATGTCTGGAGCAGTATTCCAGCAGTTGATCGTAGCTGTTCTTCTCATTACCATAGAGCAGTAAGATAGAGGTGAGGAGATTTATACCCCTCTGACCGGTCTTTTCATTGAGTTGAGAAACGGGGAAAGCTGCAGTAATCCCGATAGTGGGCCTTCCGATAACCCTTTTCATCATAACCCTGGTACCACTCATCAGGTTAGACTCGTAAAACTCACCTCTGGTCGCCCCGTTTGCGATCTTCTTTATCTGAAGTTTTCTGACCTTATCCCTGATTCTTTTCTTGCAGTCAAAACTCTTACCCAGATGAAATATCCCGAGTTGTTCAAAACTGTAAAATCGCTTCAGAGTACTCAGCAACGATTTTTCTGAGATTCTACGTATAATCTTCGGATAGTCGATAAATAGCTTATAGTTACCTAACAACTCTTCTGTTCCGAGACTCATTCCGAGATACTGCATATATTCAAAAGAGTAACGATGTGAGTGAAGCAGTTCAGTTCGGGCCTGGTCTATTTCATCAATACTGAATCCGAAATGCCTAATTTTGTTGTATTCTTCAAGAAAGATATCGACTATTCTCTCGACGTATGAATTATCTTTCGGAATTATCAATATTATCGAAATACCGTCGTAGATACCGGTAAAAGACTCAACCCTTATCTGATCAACTAGCTTTTCTTTCACAAAGAGCCTTCTGTATAACCTCGATTTCTTTCCCACAGCAAATATCCTGGTTATCAACCCGAGAGTATGTGACTCTGGTTTTGTATCAGAAAGTTCGGGAATCGTGAATCCGAGTAAGGATTTACCAATATTCTTCTGCATGGCATCTATGGTGAATTTTTGGGGATATAGAGTCTTCGATGGTTTGAAACTATCAAGATTGGACCTTAGAGCTTTCCTGTCACTCGTCTTCCAATCAGCAAAATAGTGGCTTATCTCTTCGATGAATTCACCCTTATCAAAATCTCCATTTACGATTAGGAAGCAATTTTCTGGCCTGTAGTATTTTCTGTAAAAGCTCCTTAATTTGTCAGCTGTTGCCTCTGACAGAGATTTTTTGCTGCCGATAATCGGCTTCTTATACGGGCTCTCCTCAAAGTAGAGATTGGGTATCTTCTCCAGAAAAAAGTCTTCTGGGTCGTTCTCATACTGATTCAACTCCTCCAGAACTACTCCCTTCTCATAAGCAAAATCGAGATCCGAAAAATTGGCATTCCTGGCCATTTCACTCAGAATTTCCAGCCCTTCTTTGCCAAATCTGGAAGAGAGAGTAAGATAATAACAGGTGGAGTCGAATTCCGTATAAGCATTAATATTGCTTCCTAGATAGGAAGCCCGGAGAGTAAGCTGATTGGCGGGAAATCTCTCCGTCGATTTGAAGACAAGATGCTCCATCAGATGTGAATATCCTGCCTCATCTTCTGCTTCCCAGCAGGAACCAATCCTGACAAACAGTTGTAGAGATATCACCTTATGTGCGTGATGCGGTGTCAGAATCACCTTGAATCCGTTATCGAGTATAACGGAATCTATCTTTTTTACAATCTTCTCTTCCTGCATATAATTAACTTCTACCTTCTTCTTCTGTAATCTTTTCTTTCAAGATAAAAAAATTTGTAAATCTCTCTCCCCTATTCACTACCCTTTTGCCATTCCAGATAGGCATAGGCATTATGGTTGTGAATGGATTCGTAGTTTTCCGAAGATATCTGGAACCCGGTTACTCTCTGATCTTTCTTCAAAAGGATCGCCAGGTCACGAACTATATCCTCGACAAATTGGGGTTTCTCGTAACCCTGCTCTGTAACGAATTTCTCATCTTCACGCTTGAGCAAGGAGTAAACCTCGGAACTGGCAACCGACTCAACATACTCAATGATCTCTTCGAGCCAGATAAAATCATTGTAACCGAGCAATACGGTTACAATAGAACGCTGGTTATGTGCTCCATACTTACTGATCTCTTTCGAACAGGGACAGACTGTGGTAATTGGAACCTCAACCCCTATATTGAGTTCATAGTCTTCACAAAGAGAAGCGATGCAGACGCAATCGTAACTCAACATAGAGGGAATGCCGGAAACCGGTGCTTTCTTTTCCATAAAGTAAGGAAACTTCAGTTTGATATAAGCTCTGTCTGCTTCTAATCTATCTTTTATACTTTCCAACATCCTGGGTAGATTCTCTATCAGATCCTCCTGATGATAACTGTTAAGTACCTCAATGAACCTGCTCATATGTGTTCCTCTGTAATAATGAGGTAACTCCACGAAAAAATCTATTTCTGCTATCGTCTTCTGCAATCCCTGAGTTCTGTCCTGCACAACAATCGGATATTTGAGATTCTTTACTCCGACCTTATCTATTGTCTCCTGCCGCGTATCTTTAGATCCCTGTATGTCTTTTCCGAGCATTTTACTGTTCCTCTAATTCTGATAAATTTGCCTGCTTAACCTTCAACCATATATTTCCTGATACCCTCGGTCCTTAAAGAAACTATCTCTTCTTCATCCTGATAGTAGATTATACACTCTGCTCCCTTGTATCTCTTTACCAGTTCGATACCATCTTCTGGTGGGAGAAGAAAGACAGCCGTTGACAACATATCGGCCAGAGTAGCATCGGGAGCAATAACGGTTACCGAGAAGATATTTTCTACAGGATAACCGGTCAGAGGATTAATGATGTGATGATAACGTCGTCCCTCGTATTCGAAATATCTCTCATAATCTCCTGAAGTCACTACTGCAGTATCACTCAATTCCAGAACAGCAATGATATCATTCTTATCACGAGGATGCTGGATCCCTATTCTCTGGTTACCACCTCTATCGCCAAACAGAAGTATATCTCCACCAGCATTGATATGCCCTGATTCGATACCCCTGGATTGAGCAAATGCTACTGCTTTATCGATTATGTACCCTTTAGCTAGGCTACCAAAATTTAGTTTCAGTCCAGGTGGACGAACCAGATAGCCATATCTTTCATCACTTATCTCATCTAGAGGCTCATCTGTCTGAGTGTCAATCGAATAATAACCGTAACGGATTTTATCGAAACCGACATTCGCCTGAGCAAGTCTCACTGAATCAGCAGGGGGTGGCATGGTCCTATCAATATCCCAGATCTCTGAGAGGCTCCCTATTGTGACATCATATAAACCTTCGGTCTCCTCGTAAAATATCTCTGCCAGATTGAGTATTTCGAAAAATTCTCTGTCTATCGTTAAACTATCATCTTCACTATGGTTGATACCCCAGAGATAGCTATCAGGATCGTAATATGAGTACTTCTTCTCGTAAGTGGAGATGAGAGTAATGGTGCTGTCCAGTAGGGCTGGAACATTCTGCTGCCTGGCACTGAAGGATATCTCTACCAGTGTATCCATCAAAAAACGTGACCTGGTTTCAGTAAATGTCTGAACCCTGTAGCGATATACCGCTATCAGGACTACTACCAATAAAATCGCAATGTTAATTATATCTCTTCTTTTCATTATTCTTCCTGTCTCGACCGCATTCGAGTGTTATCTGCATAATATTTCAAATAATTAAACCACTTCAATATTGTCAACCCAAAGGATATAGGTGATTTAAATCTGGAGAGCAATGGGCAATATCAAATGAGGTTAGTAATTGGCCACAATTAAAAAATTCTTGACTTTTAGTGAAAGGGACGTTTTTTTAAAAAACGGTTGAAATTAAAAATTCAGCCTGATAATTCGAAAATGGAGGTTAACCTTATGAAATCGGTTATGAAAACATTGATTCCCTGTCTATTTATCATCTATCTGCTAACGCTTACTGTCTGCCTGTGTTCTGCAGAAAGGGATGTATCGGTTGAACAGATCATTGATAACTATCGTCAGCACTATGAGGATTCTATCGCAAATATCGATGATTATACCGCCAAAACGGATCAGATGACTACCTACTATAAAAAGTATTACGATAATGGCAGGCCTTTCTTCAAAACAAAGACAGTATATGCCTCGGATGATATGCCAAATGTAACTGAAGCAGCTTCTATAGAAAGTGATCTCTTTTCTCCGGAACTATATGATTCGCTGAGGGAAAATGCTGTCTACGAAGGAACAGCTGACGTTGATGGTTATACCACCCACGTAATCTATACAGAAGACATGGATGATCACGTTATAGTGCATAAAGAAGATGAAGATTCTATTAATTATGCTCGTATTTATATCGATGCCGAAAAATGGATTATCCGCAAGCTGGAATTCGAAGTTGAAACCAGAGATCAAGACCAGCTCCTCACATTGCATCCCTCTATCACAATGGAAGATTATCATGATATCGAAGGTTTATTGATTCCTTACAGGACTGTCGTGGTTATTGAAGGGCTTGGACAGAATCTCTCTGAAGAAGAACGACAGGAAGCTCTTACAGGACTTGCTGAAATGGAGAGGATGTTAGCCCAGATGTCCGGAGAAGAGAAAGAAAGGATGGAGAAGATGATGGGCTCCTCTTTTGAAGCTTACAAAAATATGCTGGAGAGTGAGACACTGGAGATATCGCTTATCATCAACGAGGTCGAGGTAAATACCGGCCTGACTGATGAATTCTTTGAAGAATAAACCGGAAAATGTCGGTCCGCATCAGTGATTTTCTATAACCTTGAGCTTTATATACAAGTTAGATAGAGATAAGAGTACAAATAAGTAAGTAGTTATAGTTTATTATAACCTGATAGACTTCTGATTAATCTACATTCAAACAGGTGATTTCAGGCTAGCGATTCAAGTCTATAAAATCTATCAGGAACCTTTAGGGAGTATGGGAGTCGGAACGTGCCGACTCCCATGCTCCTAATTGAGTTAAGAGAAGCTTTCAGATATATCTTACAGTCGAACAGAAGAAATTTAAACCTGAAAAAAATGCCTTAGTCATACTCTTACACCAATATCCTGTAAGAGAGTTTTGAGTCTTGATATCTAAAAGAGAATATAATGTTTGACAAAATTTCGTTTCTTGCTTATATGGTTTTGTTGATTACGTTATGGAATTTGTTGACCCAAGATGATACACTGATTTTATCTATAAGGAGGATAAGAGAGATGATTTCTTATCAGAGATTTCTATTTATCTGGATTCAGAAAAAATTCTCGCCGAATTACTTTTTGAATTATACTCATGAACAGGTTAATATCTAAAGACTCTTTATATATATATAGGAAAGGAGCAATAATCCTACTGTCTGTCAACAATGATTAGTTTTAAGAACCCGTTTTAGCAATTATTTTGATTTATTTTGAGGTATTGATATGAAAAAGAGTTTATTTTTAATGGTCTTTGTAGTAGTGATTTTAATGTTGTCGATAAATTTTATTGCAGCAACTACTAATATCCCTGAAATTTATACGACTATGTCGTCAGATAATGAGCCTGAATCAACCAATCATAATGATCAATGTAATCTCCTTAGCGATTACGAAATCTACTGTCCTCTGTCTCTCGATAAAGACATGATTCTATTTGATAATTCATCACCCTCTGTTGAACTTTCGCTATTTAATATAGCCATAACGGGTAATCTTCATGTTCAGTTACAATGGACTGCCGAGACGGAGACTCATATGCTTGGTTATAATGTATTCCGTAGCCAGGTTGAGGAAATTGCTGAGTCTCAAAAGATCAATAACAAACTTATAGGTGCTTACAATAGTTCCACTCCAACTGATTATTCCTACGTAGATGTTGAAGTTAATTCAGGTGAAACCTATTATTATTGGTTAGAATTCTACGATACCAACATGACAAGCCAGTTTTACGGACCGATTTCTGTCCTGGTTAATGAGAAAGAAGAAGATCCTGTTTCTCCGGAGGCTCTATTAAAGACCAAGCTTATCGGTTCCTATCCGAACCCCTTCAATCCAGGAACTTATATAGCTTTCTCACTGGATGAGACAGCGAGGGTTACGATCTCGATCTATAATAATCTAGGTCAGTTAATCAGGACTCTGACAGCGAATCGGGAATTTGAGGCTGGCAGGCAGCATTCCGTTTACTTCGACGGTAAAAACCATCAAGGGAAAGACATTACATCTGGTATCTATTTCTATATCTTGAAAACAGATACTGGTTACAGAGAAGCGAGGAAGATGCTTCTACTAAAATAGATTAACTGGTTAGCAGGTTTTACAGATGAAAAAACTGCCGAAGCCTGGCAGGAAGCAAAGCAGCAGGCAGGAGAATTAGATAATTGAGTTTCGTGGAGACAGGATTTGCTACCCGTCTTCACGATGGATATGATTTACTATAAAGACAGGATGACAGGAGATGAGAGATAATGTGGAGAAAGGGAGCGCACAAAAAAGAGATTGAGTTCCGGATTTGTATGTTTTAATCTCAAATCTGAGAGCAATTGTCAAAGGCTCTTAACTCTCCAACTCTCTTCTCTCTGTTATCTGTTGTCAGAGATAAATGGTTCTGCATTGAAGCAGAAAAAAAAGAGAACAAGCCCATAAGCAAACTAGGCGGAGAAGACTCCGCCTTTTTTTTTAATCAAGCTCAATCTCAGCTGTCAAAATTTCTTTTCGTCTTTCCGGTTGCAGAAAAAATCGCTCTTCCTATTCCATTTTTTTATACTGCTATCCCACGTCTCACAAGTAGGCCAGATACCAAGAATACGGATTAAACGTTCTTCTATGTGCTTATAATCAGTAATTTACGCAACGCGATAATTACAACTAATCGTCTAATGCTCATTTGTGTCGTAACATACTAAGATTTTTTCCTATTACTGAAATATAGATTGACAAATTATCTCACTTATATCTAATTGTTACATAGAAATTGGTACCGCTATTTTCTGGTATGCAGTAGATGATGTTTTTTAATTTATCAGGAGGATAAGACGATGCGTACTTATCAGAGATTTTTGTTTATCTGGCCTTGAGCAGACCTTGCGTGGATTGGTGATGGTAATTATGTTATTATTTTGAGAAGCACGCTTAATTTTTATCTTTGATCTGAAAGTTGAGTAACAACTATTATCCCCTCCTTTAGACCACGCAAGGTTATCTCATATTGTAGTGAAAAAATCTGCAATTTCATATTCGAAGGAGGAAAAATGAAACGCATTTTATTTATCTTTGTTGTCCTGACTTTCCTCGGGACAGTTAATATCTTCGCTCAGACTGAAATCTGGACAGCAGGAGAACTAGATAACATCCGGAGTAGTAACATTACCCTCAGTAGTGATTATATCCAGATGACCGATATTACTCTCGCAGGAGATTGGGATCCTATTGGTACAGAGAGTGTTCCATTCACAGGTACTTATAATGGTAACGGATATGAAATCATTGGTCTCAACAGCACTATAGGTGGATTGTTTGGAGTAACCGAGGACGCATTCATAATGAATGTCGCTCTAAACAACATATCGATTGCAACAATGAGTGGAACTGTTGGTGGACTTGTCGGACACGCTAAAAATACCAGAATCGAGAACTGTTATACAGGTCCTTTCGGTAAGATCGAGCAACTCGATATTTCGGGAGGCGGAGGTGATGTTGGTGGCTTAGTAGGTATCCTGGAAGGTACCGCTCTTGGTGATAACGATGAGTTTATCTCATATATCAAAAACAGCTACAATCAAGTTACGGTTTCAGGAGATAACAGAGTAGGTGGATTAGTCGGAAGCACATTAATCTGGCCGAATGGATTAGAACGTTATAGCTGGATCTATCGCTGTTACAATATTGGACCTGTGGTTGATAGTGATAAGGTGGGTGGCCTGATTGGTATGAATGCTGAAGGAAGCAAAATTGAAGAGTGCTGGAGTGCCAATACGGTTCAAGCAGAACAGCAGGTCGGTGGTTTAGTAGGTATTAATTACGGACATATCCTCAATTGTTACTCTATCTGTGGACGGCCAGTTATAGGTGATTATGTTGGTGGTCTGGTTGGTGTAAATTACGCAAGTGGAGTAGTAGAAAACTGTTATAGCAGCAGAGTAGTACAACTTGCAGGAGAAATGCAGCATCCCGGTGGTCTTATTGGTTGGGGTGCCCCTGGCCAGACTCCACCACCACCTACTGAGCCATCAGGTTATGGTGAAGTAATCAATAGTTATTGGTGTGTTGAACGTTCCGGAGTCGATTCTCTGGGTTATAGTACAAATTATGATATTCTGTATCTTTCCGGAAAGTTAGGTGCGGCAAGGACTCAGGACGAGATGGCTGTACAAATTTATGCTACTAACACATACGTTACCTGGCAAGCTGACTGGTACGATGATAATCCCTATATATGGGAAGCTACTTTATCTGACGGACCAAGCCTGGGATATCCAGTATTAGCAGATGTGCCTTTTGTCTGGAATTGTCATTTTGATGTACCGCTACCCGTAGAACTATCATCCTTCACAGCAATAGTCATATCAACCGGCGCAGTCAATCTGGAATGGCGGGCAGAGACAGAAACCAATGTCCTCGGTTATAATGTTTATCGATCCGAATATAATGATCTTGGTGATGCTGTAAAGATCAACGGTCCTGTTATCATTGCCAATAACAGTTCTACTCCGTCTAACTATTCATTTCTCGATGAAGAGATCATACACGGGTCAACCTATTATTACTGGCTGGAGTCGGTAGATCTTGACCTTTCCAACGCCTTCCACGGCCCTGTTTCGGTCCTGATAGCCTATGATGATGATGATGATGATAATGATATTCCCGAGATTCCCTTAGTAACGGAATTGATAGGTGCTTATCCAAATCCGTTTAATCCAGGAACACACATCAAATTCTCACTCGAAGAGACTTCCAGTGTCACAATTGTCATCTATAATGTACGTGGACAGTATGTTAAAACACTGGCATCAAACAGAGAATTCGAAAAAGGGAGAAATCATACACTATTTTTCGACGGTAAGAATCATCTTGGTAAGGAAGTAAAATCTGGAGTTTATTTCTATATAATGACAACCGAAGATTATCGCGAAGTGAAGAAGATGCTCCTGTTAAAATAAGTTGTTTTAACTCACTTGTTGGTATTAAATGAGGAATGCCTATCTGAGAATGAAGTTAAAAAGAATAAGGGAGAATGAGTTGTCATCCTGAAGAGAGTCAGATCTCTGAATTGAGGTTGACAGGTTAATTTCCGGGAACAATGAACAGCACTGATAAAAGAGTTGTGTTCTCCATCTGTGGATAGTCCAATCCACAGATGGTATAGCTCTTTTCTGCTTTTTAAACTATCTCATTCACTGGATTCTCCGGAGAAAGTATAGATCACTCAGGTTGGAAGAGCCTGTAACCCTGCAGTTCACCCTCGCCCAGGCCAAAATGGAGAAACTGGTCGTTCTGGGATGTAGTGCCTCTACCACCGAAGAGTTCTCTGATCAGGGTTCTTCTACTGCCGTCGGGAAGTAGGATCTCGACCTCGACCTTGCTCCCGAAGGCTGGTGAATTGGGCATAGACTCCTGCCACTCCTCTCTCGTGGAAATTTTCACCTCCTCACCATCCCAGTAGGGTTTGATGAAGAGAGACCGAAAATCGTTTTCCGTATCGTTACGGAATATTTTTACTCCGTTACCACTACCCACGATCAGGTCAAGCTTACCGTTACAATTCAGGTCAGCAACTGCATTACCCCAGCCATTATAGGTTCGTGTTCCCGACAGCCAGGTGATATCGGTGAAGGTGCCGTCACGGTTGTTAAGATAAAGATAGCTCCGGTCGTTTTCATAGACCGAGGTGATATAAATGTCTAAAAAGCCGTCATTATCAGCATCGAACCAGTTGGGGTCGGAATGGAGTTCATCGAAGGTAATACCTGCTTCCTCTGTTACATCGGTGAATTTATGATAGACAATGGTTGTATCTCCGATAGTTCGTTCGGACAGTCCATCATTACGAAGGAGCATGCTGATATCAGAGAATTCAATAAAACGTGGATGGGCCAGATTGGCGATGAAAAGATCCAGCCTGCCATTGTTATTGAAATCACCCCAGGCAGCACCTATTGTATGGCCGTAATAATCGTAATCTCCACCAGATCTATATCTGTTTCCAGCTAATCTATTTAATGCTGCCCGATCATGAAACATTCCCTCTTCGTATTCCCAGAAAAAGTTACGGTTTAAGCGATAATTACTTACAAATATTGATTGTCTGCCGTCATTGTTATGATCAGCAGGAGAGACACCCCTTCCTGCCATCCCTGGCTCTCTTGTATATGCTGGTGAGAGAAAACCGAGCTCTGTAATTTTATCATAAAAAACACCTCTGTTATTGTACCAGAAATGGTCCTGAAAACCGTGCTGTACCTGCCAGAGTTCATAACTGGCAGTATAGAGTGATGGGTAGCCAGTATTCTCGAAATCTATCCAGGCTGCACCTTCTGTCGGGGCAAAATCGTTAATATCTGCTCCTTCACTATCGAGGGGAAGGAATCTTCCATCGTCAAGATTTCTGAACAGTGTATTACCAGGTCCTTCGATCGAGGATGAGAGAGCTGCAAAATCGAGCAGGCCATCTTTATCGAAATCTGCCCATAAGCCACCTGTAAATGAGTAGTTGACTATACCTGTATCTTCGGTCAGTTCTGTGAAAGACATAGCTCCCTCATTACGATAGAGCCTGTGACCGTTAAAGAGTAGATCAGGTAGTGTATCATTGGTATAATCGCCAATGGCAATTCGACGAAACCGTAAACCATCGAAACCGGCTTCTTCAGTAATATCGGTGAAGACCGGTCCCTTGTAGTTCTTGATCCTACGGCTCCAGTCCATGATATTATCATCTGTTCTCACTTCCTGATGCAGTAATTCGAGATAACTCAAAGCTGAAGCATCAAACCTTTTCCGCGGTGCTCCGGCTATCAGGCAATCGATGAAATACTCAGCAGTCTTCAAAGGATCGGTATCATTATCGAGTAGTATGGCGAATCTACCCAGCCAGTAATTCTGTCCGGCAATTTCTCCGAAATCGTTATTGGTAACATCTCTGGATTTCAATAGCGCAAAACCTCTGTAAAAGTATTCATCAGGCTGCTCGATAATTCTGGCTATTCTGTCCTCATCACCCCAGAACCCTTTAGCGGAGATTGTAAGATAGTAATATACTTTTGCCAGTTGCAGATCTCTCTTCTGTTCCCAGTACTTTCGGTCCCATTTCTGATAAAGTATGGATACGAAATCCTTATCATCAGGAAAATATGATTCTGTAACTAACTCTGCTGCTCTGAACAACAAGTTACTACTTTCTTGATCATCAAACGAACTGCGGAAACCTGGATCTGTGAGAAGACCGGCCAGAAGAACAGCCAGTGGTGCAGATATCTCGGGAAACGAGTCGATTTCATCTACTATGCGTTCATATTCCTCAAGATTGAGATACGAGATAAGTCTGTAATATATATTCGTATCCTGCCAGCTGGAATTGGGAAACTTTAGTAGAAAATCTTCGCTCAAAGAAACTCTCAGGCTATCGTTATGCTCAACTGCAATTTCATCTATAAAACGCTGAATATAATTATCGAATAGAACTGGGTAGTGAGAGAAATCCCGCATCTCAGAAAAGAGAGTCTCTTCGTCTATCTCGCCTAGTGCATGCTCCAGAATCAGTCTCTCTGACGGTAATTTGAAAAAAGTTCTGATTTGTTCTATCTGGTCTTTCTTAGATTCTATTGAAAGCTCATCTGTTTCATTTTCGCTATATATAGTGAAGAGTCGGAATGCATCCTCAAGTTCTTTCAAGTTCAGTACTTTTAACTCGAGGTTTTCTACTATTACAGTACTATCCTGTCTGGCCAGGGCTATATCCTCCATCATATCATATAGTATAATTTCTTGTGGAGATTGTTCTATTTGCTCCCTGATAACAGATTCTGGAATCTCCCATAGCTCACGCTCATAACAGAATCTCAGTTCTTCGATAGTTAGAGCCGCTACAGAGATGGTGGAATATATGAGCAGAAGGAAGAATAATACAAGAGTTCTCAATCTCTACTTACCCAGATTAATTTCCATCTTATCTTTCCTTATCGATATGCTCAATAATCTTTTCAACGACCGTCTTAGCTTTCATCCCCTCCGCTTCAGCAGCGAAAGAGATAATAACTCTGTGTTGTAAAACAATAGCCGCTACCCTTCTGACGTCTGCTTCCGAGGGGGTCGCTCTACCTTCCAGAGCTGCCCTTGTCTTCGCTGCCAGTACTAGATACTGAGAAGCTCGTGGTCCGGCACCCCAGCTAACCCATCTCTTGACGAAATCTGCAGCTTCTGGATATTCAGGACGAGATGCTCTCGCCAGTTTTACAGCATAATCCAGAACATGTTCACTTACCGGTAGGCTAAGAATCATCTTCTGCATTTCTATTATTTCAGGGGCTGAGAGAACAGGCTCAATCTCTTCAGGTATGCCACCTGTAGTTCTGATCACTATCTCTCTCTCCTCGTCATAAGAGGGGTAATAGATGTTGATATTGAACATGAATCTATCCAACTGTGCTTCCGGTAGAGGATATGTCCCCTCCTGCTCGATTGGATTTTGAGTAGCCAGCACAAGAAAAGGCTGGTCGAGATGATAGGTTGTATTTCCTGCTGTCACCTGATACTCCTGCATTGACTGTAAAAGGGCAGCCTGAGTCTTGGGTGGTGTACGATTAATCTCGTCGGCCAGAATGACATTGGAAAAGATCGGGCCTTTAATGTATTCGAAATATCTTTTACCGTCCGCCTTACTCTCAGCCAATATATCGGTTCCTGTGATATCAGAAGGCATCAGGTCGGGTGTAAATTGTATTCTGCTAAACTTAAGATTCAGAGCCTTTGATAGGCTTGAGATCAGAAGTGTTTTTGCCAGACCGGGTACACCCTCAACCAGACAGTGCCCATGAGCAAAAAGGGCAATCAGTATTTCTTCAATCACCCTGTCCTGACCTATTATAACCTTTCTTATCTCTTTTAGAACTCTTTCTCTATCTGTCTTTAACTTCTCAAGCATCGCAATTCTGTTCTTCTCATCACTCATAAAAATCATCTCCTTTCTTCATTATCGTCATAAGCCTGACTCCAGCATAACTATAAGCAAAGATACCAATAGTTACGATGATCAAACCTGTCAAGATATGTGAAAATAGCATGATAGCCCCTGACAATTCAGCCTGCATTCCAAAACCAGCAGCAAATATCAGGGTCATTATCAGTTCATTACTCCCCAGCTGAGCTGGTGGATGTGGTATTATATATGATAGATAAATAAGGGTATAACCAAGTAGAACATAGAAGTAATTGACTTCGGTAGAGAAAGCCTGAAACAGGGAAAAAAAGAAAAAGCTGTCGAATAGAATTGCTCCAATAGAGAAGATTATTACAGGAAATATCAGATGTTTCTGATTCTTGAATACTGCAAGGCCATCTACAAATAGAGACAGCGTTTCATCCAACTTATCTTCATATCTGACCGGCACGAAGAAGCAGATTTTTTTCAGAATACCAACCACCTTTTCTCCAGCATAGATTGCAGTAAAGAGAATAAAGAGACCGATAAGGAGAATTAACAGAATGATGAATATCAAAATCGTCAACAGGGGGGGGAGAGATACTGAAAGTATGGGGACGAGCAGGAGAACAAAGAGTATGCCTATTGTATCGAAAAGTTTATCGATAAATACGGAAGGTAATGTACTCGTCATTCTCGTTCCATATAGCTTCTTAACAAAATAACATTTCATCAATTCTCCCGCTCTCAGGGGGATGATATAATTGGTGAAATTTCCAGCCATAAGTATCAGGAAGGATTTCGATCGGGAAATCGGTTGTACACGGTGTAAAAGAAGTCTCCATCGAAGCGATCTGAAATAGTAAGCTGAGACATAAAAAGCCGCAGCAATAAGCACATAAAGTAGCTTAAGATTCTGCAAATAGTATCTTATGGTCGCGATGTCAACAAAGCGGAACCAGATCAGGAGAAAAATTACTCCGATTCCTGTCCCAACCAAGATCGTTCGTAACTTACTTTTCATCAAATCTCTTTATCTATCCTTTCTCCATAAAACAATTGAAACAGCAGTTCAATAACAAAACAACACTAACTGCTCTCGGTTTTTCTAATGTAAAGATAATAATGGTGATGAGCCCAGAACCGTTTCAATATTTCTGGTAGTTTCCTTTCCAGGCCATTATACTTTAACATTCGTTGCGTAAAATTTTCATCCCTTCCACGATAAAAACTCATAATCGATGTTCCCTTTGTCTCATCAGCATCTTTGTCGAGAAGAAAACCGAGATAGAGTTTCTTCAGAAAGTGCTCTTTCTTCATACCAATATCGGGCCAGGGTGGACAATCTATCAGCCTCTCCTCTGCCAATTTCCAACCAAGATTACTCATTATTCTGGAGAAACAGGAGTATTTTATCGAATCAGTATCTACTACTTCTTTATAGGTCTTCTTGCTCATTATCTTCTGCATTAAAAACCCGGGACCAGTCCTATTCGGTACGATGATAAGTATTATCTTCTTTGAAACTCTGTCCAATTCAGCGAGGAAACTCTCAATATCTTTAACAAACCAAAGTGCAGAGAAATTCCAGCTCATATCGAACTCATAATCGTTAACCGGTAGAGAGGTAAAGTTTTCCGAATACTTAAGATTCACCGGCAGTTTGCACTCTTTCCATAACTTTTCTATCATTACCAATCGTTCACTATTGTCATCGGTCAGAGTTATCTCTTTTCCCTCCTGGGCCATATTCATGCTGTTAATCCCCGAAATACCTGTAAAACCAAAGATTGGTGCTTCCAGAACAGTTTTTACATCGTGTTCCTGGCAAATCCTTGTCAGGTGTTGATTAAGGATTACCCTTTCATAAGATGAACCGAGCCCTTCATTCTCGTTTTGAAAATAATTTTTCCAATCATCAATAATTGGTATAGCCATTTCTCTCCCCTACCTGCTGACAATGTTCTGCTGTTTTACTTTATGCTATGAGTCTTTTTATACCAGTCCACAACTACCTTGAAATCCGGTATCGTCTTAGCATGCCGTAAAAATAGATCCTTAAAAGCATCAGAACAGTCATAGAACCAGCTGTTACTGATCAACTTGATTCGATTATGAAAATTATGCAACCCGTGTTTTTCTGCAAAACGAGCTAATCTGCGGAATATTTTAACAGAGATATACCTGTTACCTGGATAATCTCTCTTATACAAACGATTGCTGATGAAATCTACCAGTTCGTCTAATTGAACGGGATACCGATCAGGCAATATTGTAAATTTTGTTACCTCTGAACTCATCTTCTGCAAGCTTATAGAAAGCGTCTGCTACGATATCAATATTGGCCAGGTGGATTATCTTCGTTATGTCGGGTAGAAAAATTAGCTTCCTGTGCACCAGTTTCACAAGTGTATAGGGAAATCCATAATCATCTTCACCATAAGTAATGGCAGGTCGGATAATAACTGCTTTCAGACCAGCCAGTGCATGCTTCTGTATAATAGACTCTGCCTTGATCTTGGTATCATGATATACATTGTCACCCTGATATTGAGTCTTGACTGTTGCAGGTAACTCCTGTGGTATAGCACCGTAAACCCCTACAGAAGAGCAAAAGAGCAATTTGCTCTCATTCTTTAATGATACCTCCGCGATCTGTTCAGTAGCCTTGACATTGGTATCATAATAGATTCTTTTCGGATATTTTTTCCCACCTCTGAGAGCTCCGATATGGATAATAGTATCGAATTTTTCATGATTAAGAAAACTTCTCAATTTCTGTGTATCTGCCAGGTCAATTTTAATCAACTCAACGTTATTTGCGAGGAATTTGAGCCGCCTAGTTGACGTTCCTGGCCTTACAATAGCCGTAAAATTCGTCTTCTTGGCTATGAGTAACCGTGCAACATTGCTCCCGATAAATCCAGTCGCACCAGTTAATAGAATTCTGTTAGCCATTGTTGATTATTCTCAAGAGTCGATGAAATAAACTCTCAGTATCTCGATCTTTTCTGATAGGTTGAATTTCTGGATTCAAGAACTCAACAGGTTCATTTCTTAAAATCCGGGCAGGATTATCGCACATCAGCTTTTTCACCGGAACATCGGTATAGTTCTCCCTTAATAGATTCTCAAGAGTAGCGAGAGAATAGCTATCTGTCCTGCAATGATGATCTGATGCAATAAAATGGATATAACCGTGGTGAAACATTTCCCATACTGTACTGGTGACAAGACTGCCGTATTCACCGAGAAAGCTGCCGGCATTGGCCTGCAGATAGACATTACGATGAATGAGTTCTTCAGCAATATTGATGTTTTTCATAATATCTATATATCTTTCGGGATGGGCCAGTATTGGTCTGAGGCCATCTTTGACCATCTGATAGAGCATATCAAAAAGGTTGATGGGGAAACCGTGCATAGCGGTCTCTACAAGGACATAATCGCTGTCTGCCATCCTGAATTTATCGAAATCGATCATCTTGCCTCTCATTTGCGTAAGATATACTTCGATCCCGCTGATTAGATTAATACCTATACTCTCTTCGAGCGCAGCTTCTCTGAGGAGCTTTATTTCTCCACGGATAAGCGTTTTGGTATTATCATATTCACCCGGCATATAGTGAGGAGTGAGGAATATGTCAGTCACACCGCTATCCTGAGCCAATTTTAGTGCTTTTAGAGCATCTTCGATGTCCTCTGCTCCATCATCGATATAGGGTAAAATGTGGGTGTGAATATCAATCATTTTCTCAGGCTGTGTATTGCTTGAACGAATTCCGATAACAATCTCTGATCGTTGTTCTTTTCCAGAACTGTACCGGTTACTATGATGTCTGCTCCCGCCTCAGCTATGACAGTTGCTTTCTCGGGAGTTCGTATCCCTCCTCCTACAATGATGGGAAGGTCGGTTGTTGACCTGGCCTGCTTGATCATGTCCACCGGAACCGGCCTTTCTGCACCGCTACCAGCTTCTAGATAAATCATCTTCATCCCGATATATTCAGCAGCCATTATATGAGCTGCGAGGATATCAGGCTTATCTCGCGGAATTGGAAGACTATTACTAATATACTGCACTGATGTAAGTTTCCCTGATTCTATGAGAATATAAGCTGTACTGATTGCTTCCAGGCCATTTTTTCTTATTAGTGGTGCGGCTCTTACCTGTTCACCTATCAATAATTGTGCATTCCGGCTGCTTATCATATTTAGGAATAGTATCGCATCTGCATGTGGTGAAAAGGTGTTTAAAATCCCGGGAAAGATCAGGAGGGGTATTTTGATCTGTTCCTTCAATTTCTTGATACAGTCACTTACTTCTCTGTGCATCAGTATACTGCTCCCGATTAATATCCCGTCGACGCCAAGCTTTTCAGCTTTCTGAGCAAGGTGAAAAGCCTCATCAGGACCACTCTTATCAGGATCTATCAGAATGAAATATGCCGGTTTAGGCATGTTGATCAGTTTTTTATAGATGTGATTCATAATTTATACCTTTTATTTGACTCGCTTGTTTCCTTCTTTAGCTCAATTATCCTATAAATATCAATACAAACAACAGTACCAACATATGTAGCTTTATGAGTGTGGACGATTCGTTTAGTTTACTGGAAGTTATATTACGAAACAGATTGACGTATATAAGTAGAAGTGGGATAGTATATAGTAAAAATACTACCCAAAAACTTGTCTGTGTACTAATAACGCTGGAGAGTCGCATCCCGTAACCTATCACCAGTAAACCGGCAAGTATAACTGCCGGAATTAAAGATATTAGAACAGCTTTCTGTTCTCCATAGATAGTTGCCAGTGTTTTGACCTGTAATCTCTCGTCTCCTCTTTTATCTTCTGCATCTTTAACTATTTCTCTTACTAAAGTATACAAGAGCGTATAGGCAAAGATCGGAAGAATATTTGTAACATTGTTTCCGACAACAGCTCCGAAAAGAAAAGTACTAGCTGTGGTATAAGAGACTACAATATTGCCCACTAGCACTGATCTTTTCAGCTTTTTCGCATAGAAATAGAGAAGTAACGAATTGATAATAGCTATAATTATAGCCCAGATATTGGCTGTGAAGAAGCTGAGCGAAAAGCCCAATACAAAGAGAAACAATGAATAGAGGTAGGCACGTTCCGGGGCAATTTTTCCTCTCGGCATAATACGCTGTGGTTTATTGACTATATCTATATGGAGATCATAGAAATCGTTAATAACATAACCACCGGCTGCAATAAAAATAGCCGAAAGAATAGCAAAGATCATTGCTGTAAAATCAACCATATAATTGTTTAAAAGCCCTCCGGCCAATACTGCCAAACCTATGAAGAGACAGTTAAAAGGCCTGATAATCATTAGATAATATTTCACAGTGGTATTCGTTCCCTTATCATATATATGTATTCAACCAATATCTCGTTAGAGGGCATATTCTTGATCAATTTATAAGAGTCATCGAGCAGCTTTTCTGCTGTTCTTCTCGCTTTATCCAGGCCAAGAATGGCTGCATAGGTGGCTTTGTTATTCCGAGCATCTTCTCCCGGTTCTTTGCCCAAAATCTCACTGGTTCCAATCTCATCGAGGATATCATCGATAATCTGATAGGCTAATCCGACATTGAGGGCAAAGTTCTCCAGTGCTAAAATAACATTTTCTTCCGCTTCACCCATAACACAGGCCAGATCTATCGCTGCCTTTAATAATGATCCTGTCTTCTTCAAATGTATGTATTTGAGAACATTTATTCGTGCTTTAGCACTGGTAACCATTACATCTACAGTCTGTCCCCCTATCATACCTCTGGTCGAAATCTCTCTTGCAAGGACATTGATACAGGTAATAGCTTTTTTTGAATTATTTATATTGGTCAAGACTTCGAATGCCTTGGTTAAGAGAGCATCACCTGCAAGGATAGCAGTTGCTTCTCCAAATTTCTTATGACAGCTGAGTTCACTTCTTCTCAGATCAGAATTATCGATACTGGGAAGATCATCATGTATCAGAGATGCGGTATGAACCATCTCCAGAGCACAGGCAGCCGGAACAATTGGTTGCAGCATCGAAGCGTTACGTTTCTCCTTCAGCATCTCATAAGTAGCGAAGAAGATTATCGGTCTGAGTCTCTTGCCACCAGAAAAGATCGAATAATGCATCGCTTCATACAGCGGTTCTGGATATTCATTTACCGGTGTCAAATACTCTTTCAACGCTTTTTCTACAATCGATTTTCTTGAGTCGAAATATTTCTCTAATACCAAAATCTACCTCTCTTCTTGTTTGTCAAAACTCCTCTCGTTATTAATCTATACAGACAGCGGGAGATCGACCTTCTTCCCGGTGCGTGACGATTGATAAAAGGCTAAAATAATTTCCAGTGACTTTCTGCCGTCTCTTCCGTTTGTATGAGGACTGTTTTTCCCATTCATAGCCTCTACGATATTTAGATAATAGGGTAAATGCCCAGAACCGTAGACTGTCAATGGCTGATAATTAACCTCTTCTAACAATCTGTCATCGTCATCATAATCCTCGAATTCCCACTTATCGACTTTATTTAGTGCTATACCACCAATCTTTACAGAACCCTTTTCTCCCAGAATGGTAATTGAGCCTTCATAATTCTTGGGAAAGGTCAACATAGTAACATTGATAGTACCTATAGCACCATTAACAAATCTAAGAATAGCTGTTCCTGTGTCTTCAGTCTCTATGTTACGTGCCATTGTAGCAGTCTCTGCCATCACTGACTTGACATCTCCTATCAACCAGTATAGGCCATCAACATAATGACTTGCCTGATTAAGAAAAGCTCCCCCGTCGTATTTCCATGTCCCTCGCCAGGAAGCCATATCATAATAGGACTGTGGTCTTTGCCAGAAAACATTAGATTGCACAAGATATATTCTGCCGAACCTGTTTTTCTCTATCGCCCTTTTCAGTAACTGCATTGTTGGATTGAGCCTATTTTGTTTCACAACAAAGAGATGTACTTTATTGTCATCACAGCTCTGGATCAATTTATCAGCAGACTCGAGATCTGTTCCCATAGGTTTTTCAGTAAGAACATTGATCCCTCTCCTAGCAGCTTCAATGCCAATCTCAGGATGCAGGCTGCTCGGTGTGCAAATTACTACAAGATCAATTTTCTCCTTGTCCAGCATCTCTTTGTAATCAGCATAATAGGTCTTGAGTTCAAAATTCTCAGCAGCAGCAGCAGCTCTTTCGGGGATGATATCTGCGCAGGTAACAAAACAGGCTTCATTCAGATTCTCAACTGCTTCAAAATGCTTGCCGGATATCCTTCCGCAACCTATTAATCCCATTCTGATAACCTTCATTCCAACTCCTTTTTGTTCAAATCAAGTAACTACATGTCCCGACGAAAAAAACTAATCCAGCAGACAAACTATTTGAACCTGATGAAAAGTTCTTTCCAAGTTAGTTCTATTAAGGGTTTACTGTTAAAATTGTCAACTAATAAATATGTTATGAACTTTGCAATACAGTGAAGGGCTTTAATTTATTTAAATCACTCTTTTGCTGCTATGTATAGAAAAGTGGATCATTTTATCTTCTCTCTACAGTCTTTCTACCTCCATATGGTTAAGTATGGCTTCTTAAACTTTCTCAGAGCATCTGATAAATCGTATGATAATCGTGCGGTATTCTATAAATGATGTTCAGTCTGTTTAAGCGAAGAAACTCTTTGACAAAAGTTTCGTTTAAAATATGTTGTTGAATGGAGGATGAAATGAAACGAGTATTGCTTACAGGCTTGTTCATACTGCTGGTATCAGCTATCCATATCTATGCTGAGCCACTGGGAAGTAATTTAGAAGCTCCCTATATAAACCTTAATGGAATCCTTAATCCCTCCAATATAAAAATGAATCATACAATGTCATTTATGACAGGTATGTCGTCCGGTGGAGAAGGATATTATCAGTCAGTTTACACCAATCATCTTCTCTTTGATTTGCATCCCAAAATCGATCTACAACTCGACCTGAACTTTGTCAATTACGGCACAGCAAATTGGGATAGCAATTTTTCGGTTAAAGCTAATGACGATAATCAGAGTCAGATTTTACCGGAATTTTCGCTTCAATACAGACCTACTGAGAGAACGAGTATCCGAGTAGAATTCCGTTCCATGAAACCCTATCAGAGGAACGATAACTGGTGGTGGTAATAGTTGCTCGTTTACCTTGAGATACTATTCATAATAATACTCGGCTCTTCTCTGGGAAGTTTCTTTAATGTTTGCATATATCGTCTGCCCAGGAAAGAGTCTATAGTCTTTCCTGCATCTTATTGTCCAGCCTGTTCCAACCCGATCCCGAAATGGCTTAATATACCCCTGATCGGTTATTTTCTGACCCTTGGCAAATGCAGAAACTGTGGTACTAAAATCCACTGGCATTATCCTTTAGTAGAGTTCCTGACAGCTTTACTTTTTTTGTTACTCTTCCTTCGTCTCGATGCTCAATTCTCCTTTCTCTTCTTCAAGTATGCTATCCTGATAGGGTTTTTCATCATTATCTTCTTTATAGACAGTTTTCATAAGATCATACCAGATATACTTTCTCTACCATTGATACCCCTGGGTATTCTTTCTGCTCTACATCCGTTCAACGATGTAAGCCTGTTTTCTTCTATTGTTGGTGGTGCAGCAGCTTTCTTACTCTTCTATATCATTTCACTCGCTTACTGGAAACTTACTGGTAAGATCGGTCTCGGTGGAGGTGATATAAAACTAATCGCTGGTATCGGCACATTTATCGGGATTGCAGGAATCCTCTTCTCGATACTGGTTTCCTCGATAATTGCTGTTGTTGTTATGCTGCTTATCAGATATGATTTGAGGAAGGAGTTTCCTTTTGGCCCCTTTTTGATTTCAGGAACTCTACTCTATATATTCCTGGGCTATGTTATTATTGATTGGTATCTGAATCTATTTTTGCTCTGAATAAACTTTTAAACTATCGATATTCTCTTTTTTCGATCTGATTCCAGAGTTCATTAATTATCAAGACATTACGATTGAATCTGGTCTTAAACTCATCCTGGTGTATTCCGTCGAGAGTATAACCATCAGTATTAAACATATTGCTGCTGAAGGCTATCGTATCGGGTAAGTTCTCCATTACTGACAATTGATCTTTGATATCCCGGTAAGTCAGAAGTCCGGTCACCGTGACTTTATGGCCAAAGAAGTCGTTTTGGATCCCCAATACTTCTATCTTGATCGTACCTAAGGAACGGTTTATTTCTCTGGCAATGATACTGATATGCTTTTCGGCAAGTTTTCCTGTGATGAAAAGAATCTTCCCTTTCGGTAGTTCTCTGAGGAATGTCTCTTTTTTCATTACCCAGTTATCAAATGTAGCTCTGATCATACCGATACCATTCTCTAACTGACAAAAATCATCGTAATAATCTTTCACAGGAATATCCTCTTCAGCCAGGATAAAGAGCTCGTCAGCACAATAAATCTGTTTAAAACCTGTCTCTTTTGTCAGTTCTCTGGAATTTTTGATGATTTCTTGAGCAAGTTCAGGAGTTATGGATTCCAGAGGGTAGAGGTGTTTTCTATACTTTGTCAGTCCGACAGGAACTAGTCCTATAGAGAGGGTATTCAATCCCGGTTCCACAAGATCGTATATCGTATCTTTCAACTCTTCAGCATCGTTCAGGCCGGGTAAAACAACAATCTGAGTATGGAAAGCAATTCTTTTAGCCGAAAGGTATTGTAGTTTCTTAACAATATCTATCTCTCTTCTGTATCTCATGATCTGCTTGCGGAGAGCAGGATTTGTTGTATGCACAGATATATAGAGCGGACTGATACGTTCTTCGCTAATTCTCTGGAAATCTACTTCTCCAAGATTATTCAAAGAGATAAAATTGCCGTATACAAAAGAAAAGAGATAGTCATCATCCTTAACATAGAGACTTTTTCTAAGGTTTTTGGGCATCTGGTCAATAAAACAGAAGATACAATGATTGGCGCAATGTCTGATCTTATAGGGTTCTGGAACTATACCGAGTTTTTCCTGCCAGTCCTGCTCCAGTCTCAACTTCTTATGCTTACCGCTTCTACTTATGATGACAAATTCCAGAAGAGGCTCTGAAGAATGGAATTGCAGACCAATAAAATCATCAATTTCATGGCCATTTATACTGATAATCTCATCACCAGAACAGAGACCAGCCTCTTCTGCAATACTACCTTTGACAACCTCGGTTACTTTTAAGGACATCTTTTACTCAGCTGTATCTTAACGACTACTACTTCGTCTTACTCGTCACTTATGACTGCCGAGACGATATTTGTTTCATCGATCTCTTTCATAATGATATTTATGGAAGATGTAATGGGAACAGCTAAAATCATACCTACAGGCCCCCATACCCAACCCCAGAAAATCAGAGAGATCAATACTACTATCGGTGACAGATTGAGTTTTTCACCCATCAGATTGGGTTCGATTATGTTACCGAAAGTTAATTGTGTTACAGTCAAACAGGCAGTGATACCTATCAATCGCCATCCAAAACCGTACTGCAAAAAACAGATGAGAACAGGGAATGCAGAAGCGACAAAGGAACCGAAGTTGGGTATATAGTTCAGAACAAAGATCAGTATACCTGACATCAGTACGAAGTCAACTTTGAAGATCAGGACAAAGAACATCCCAACCAGTGATGTACCAAAACTTATCAAAGTCTTATTGAGGAAATACTTTCCCATCTGTTGCTGAATGTTATTCATCAGTTTCAGTGTCTGTTTGTTACGCCCTTCTGTAAGCACTCTTCTCAATCTCTTCCCGAGTTTGTCAATCCCTGCGACGATAAAGATAAGAAAAATCAATGTCAGAACAAGCTTGATAGCAAAATCGAAAAAAGTCCCCATTGTACTTGTAACAAAGCGAGTAACAGAAAAAGAACCGGGTGAGATGATTCTCGATTGATCAAACCATTCCGGTAGTCTGGAAAAGACCACTTCCAGTTTTAGTGTCCACTCCTGTAAAGTGAAATAGGCATCATTGATAACCTCTGCCATCATCTCCTGATATTTGGGAAACTCTACAATCAGCGAATAGATAGCCGAGTAGAATATGAACATAACCAGAGCAAAGAAAATGAGTATTATGGTCATCATGATAATGATCGAGAAAAACTTAGCAATCCTCTTTTTCTGAAGTGCAATATTTAAGGGTGCGAAAATAAAAGCCAGGAATATAGCAAAAGTTAACGGGATAAATATAGACCTCAATTCCCTCAATACGATGACAACAATCGTCATCGCAATAATACCAACAAAGATCTTTATCCATTTCAGATCATGATTTTCCATTTTTCCCTGCCTTTGTTATGTTCTGCTTCTCTTACTGTACTCAACAATTATAATAATTTATCTACTCCTTATCCCTTTTGTCAAGAACAAACTACTCGGTGAAAGTAAATGCGGTGATTACTCTATATCTCAAGAGATACCGTTACTATCTTTATTATCAATTAAGTGTTCGTTATGCTTCTTTGATTTCCATAAATTATCTCCCTAATAAAGCAACGAGCTTTATGATTTCACCCGATAAGTCATAATAGAGCCGGGATTTTAATATTGACAAAATTATGCGTAGCAGGGTTTAATTAACAACTTAAGAAAAAGAGGTTTAAATGTCTTATATCGTTCTGGCAAGGAAATATCGACCCCAAACATTTGATGAGGTTTATGCTCAGGAGCATATTACCACTATCCTCAGGAATGCGATTACATTCAATAGAATAGCCCATGCTTTTCTATTTACCGGTTCTCGTGGTGTAGGCAAGACATCAATGGCCCGTATTCTGGCTAAAAGCCTCAATTGTATGGAGGGTCTGTCACCGACACCCTGCAACAAATGTGAAAACTGCCTTGAAATAACATCAGGGACCTCTACTGACGTAGTCGAGATCGATGGAGCTTCTAATACCGGTGTAGAAGATATCAGAGACTTGCAGAAAGAGTTGATGTACTCTACTTCTAAATCACGATATAAGATCTTTATCATTGATGAAGTCCATATGCTCTCCAAGAACGCTTTTAACGCTCTATTGAAGACGTTAGAAGAACCACCAGAACAGGTGATTTTTATCTTTGCCACGACCGAGCCGCATAAAGTACTCCCAACGATCATCTCCCGATGTCAACGTTATGACTTCAAGAGAATTCCAATAGAATCTATAGTTGAACGCTTGAAGTCAATCTGTTCCTCAGAAAACATAAAAGTTGAAGATGAAGCACTCTATCTTGTAGCCAAAAAGGCTGAGGGTAGTCTTCGAGATGCACTTTCTCTGATGGACCAGTTGATTGCACTTGGTAAGCAAGATATCAAGAATAACGATGTTCTCTCGATTTTCGGTATAGTATCGACCGATATATATCACAAAATAACACAATACATAGCCCAGAAAGAACCAGCTGCCATAATTTCACTGATCCATAATATCCTGGAGAAGGGAAACGACTTGCAGGAGTTTATTAATGGATATCTAGATTATGTAAGAACCCTGCTTCTGATCAAGACTAATGTTCCCCTGCCAGAATTACCCGCCTCTGTTCGGGAAGAGATGGAGAAGATCAATGAAGATTTTACCGAAGATACGCTTCTTTATATCCTCTCTATACTGATCAAAACAAAGACAGAAATCAGATTCTCCGGTAATCCTGTTCTTATTGCAGAAATGACTTTCATAAAACTCTCCAAAACTGATATGATGACCTCTGTAGCCGAATTAATCAAGAGCCTGAAAACTCATGATTTTACACCAGCTCAACCAGCACAGAAACCCCCTGTTCAAAAATCTCGGAGTGAAGCTATACAGGATAATCTTAAAGAGAAGATGGTAAAGGAGATTGATGAAGAACTTCCCAAATATAGTGAAATCACTCCTGAGATATTCAATAAGACCAGAGAGAACCTGAACAGACGCTTGAGCAATGCCTTGCCACTGGTTGCTGATTTTTTCTCAGACCTGGCACTAGTCAAGGCAAGGAAAAATATTCTACATTTAGAGACCCAATCACAAACCGGTCTTAACTACCTTCAGAAAAACCGTGAGAAGATAGCTGCAATCGTATCAGAGTTCTATCGTCTTGATATCAGGCTCAATTTATCTTTGAAAAAGATTGAACGGCAAGAGAAAGATGAAATCATCAAAAATCCAACATTAGAAGATATCAGGCGTGAAACACCGGAACTGGCCAAATTCATTGAGCTGACAGATGCTACTGTCAGGCCCCTCTACGATTATAAACCTGATAAAAAAGACCCGGAACAAGATAATTAAGTGTATCTCGCAGTACTCATCCTTTCTTTCTATTATCTATCTATACTTCTCCTCCTTGCGATCGGCATATTCAGGCTAGATACAGTAAAAGGAGTGCCCAGACAGCAGTCCATTTCTGTTCTAATTGCAGCCCGCAATGAGGAAGACAATATTGCCAATCTACTCCGTTGTCTGACTCAACAAAACTACCCTCATGAAAAATATGAGATCATTGTCGTTGATGATCGATCTACCGATCGGACAGGAGAGATGGTAGAGAAATCTCTAAACTCAGAAGTTAATATCACTTATTTGAGGATCCTTCCTGGAGAACCGGGTGGTAAGAAAAGAGCCCTGGCCAGGGGTATAGCAACTGCCAGTTTCCCAATACTTGCCTTCACAGATGCCGATTGCTTGCCCCCTGCAGATTGGATTTCCCAGATTAATCAGCATTTCACTACGGAAACTGACTTTCTTGCGGGTTACTCTCCTCTATTCAGAGAGCGTGAAAGTCTTCTTTTAAGACTCAAAAATCTGGAGAGATTGTCTATCTATGCTGTTACAGCTGGAGGGATGGGCTGGAACCTTGGTCTTACCTGTACAGCCCGTAATATGGCTTATCGTAAGACACTATATGAAAAGGTGAAGGGATTCAGCGGAATGGAGGATATCCCCTCTGGAGATGATGATTTAATGATGCAAAGAATGACTCCATATATCAGGAAGATGAATTTTATGTTCAGTCCTGGTTCTATCGTTCCCTCCCAGGATAACAAAACTGCATCTGCTCAGATCAACCTTGAAACTCGCAGAGCATCCAAATGGCGGCTCTATCCGCTATATATCAGAGTCGGAACAGCACTGCTTTTTCTCTATTATCTCTTCTTTATGCTGGCTTTTTTGATAACGATAATCGGTAGATTATCCCTTTCAGAGTTTATCGTTCTGCTTCTGCTAAAAGTAATAGCAGAATTTATCATATTGACCCCTTTTCTGCTCAGGATGCAGAAGATTAATTATCTCTTTCTCTATCCCTTAGCATTTATTCTGCATTTGCCGTATTTCCTCTTCTTTGCCCTGAAAGGAACATTTGGTAAGTATCAATGGAAGTGACCCGATCACTCTGCATTATCCCAGGAGATACTACAAATGTATGACTATCGGGAATATCTTGAACGATTCAAGAAACAACGAAACGATATCAGACGACTCTGGAATATTGGATATGAAACTGCCGACTTTCTATCGTTCCTGGTCAGCTTGAAGCAACCAGAGTATATTCTGGAGATCGGAACTTCTAATGGATTTTCAACATTTCATCTTTCAATAGCAGGAGAATCGACAGCTAGCCGAATTGATACGATAGAATGTGACCGGGAGAGATTCGAAATGGCCATGGTTAACCTTGCAGGTCGGGAAAATATAGATCTCCATTATGGCAAAGCGGAGGATATTATCCCTGAATTGAGACGAAGATATGATTTTATCTTTATTGATGCTAACAAGGAGAGTTACAAAACCTATCTGGAACTCCTCATACCCAAAATGAATAACCGGGCTCTGATTGTTGCTGATAATATCAATTCACACAGGCGATCTGTTAATAAGTATGTTTCATTCGTTAGAAGTGATACGAGATTCCAAAGCTTGCAAATCCCTCTGGAGAGTGGATTGGAAATAACTATTTATCTTGATCCGAACAAGAAAATAACCACGGGAGAAGACCTAAAATGAAGAAACCCCTGATAATTGGAATAGCTGGTGGAACCGGTTCCGGCAAAACCACTATTACAGGTAAGATTATCGAACAATTTCCTGAACAGATAACAATCATCAATCAGGATTCTTATTATCGGGCTTTTAATAATCTTCCTCTGGACGAGCGTGCAAAGATCAATTTCGACCATCCCAACTCTTTCGATTGGGAACTGCTGCTCAAACATTTGAAAAACCTCAAGAACAATGTTCCTGTTGAAGCACCAGTTTACGATTTCAAGAAACATTGCCGGGCAGAATCGCGAGATCTGAAGAAACCTGCGGCAATAGTCATTATCGAAGGGATTCTGATCTTTGATAACCCGGAGTTACGAGAACTGATGGATATCAAGATATTCGTAGATACCGATTCGGATATCCGAATCCTGCGTCGTATCAAACGGGATATTGAAGAACGAGGAAGGTCACTACCCTCAATTATCAAACAGTATCATAATACAGTCAGACCAATGCATATCGAATTTGTAGAGCCGACAAAGAGATTTGCCGATGTGATAATTCCGGAAGGTGGCCATAATCTGATAGGTATTGACATGATACTTACCAAGATCAAAAGTTGTCTTTGAAATCGTCTTACTTGATTTATATTATTGATAAACTTGAGAAAAAAATGATAATCTGTTAAGGAGTCAAAATGAGAACTATTACCTTTATTCTGATCATAGCCGCTGTGCTAATGGCATCCAGCCTTTATTCTGATAACCGTCTAATTATTTATCACGGAAACTACGGTATGGTCAACGAAACAGTAGAATTATCCCTCAGAAGAGGATTGAATGAATACACCTATGATAAAATTCCAGCCGGGATAATGGATAACACGGTAATGTTAATACCAGTGGTCAGTAATGCCTTCCATGTCCAGACACAGGGGTTACTCGTTGAGACAAGAAGATTCGCTCATCTACTCCGAAGTGAAATGAACAGGGAGATAGAGATTGTTACTACAGATGGAAGTATTATTAATGGCGAACTATTCTACTACGATAACACATTGATTGGCTTACGTGATAAGAATCGAGGTAATACGGTTTTTGTCAGAGCTTCTGAGATAAGAAATTACGTTCTGAAAAGCGAAGATATGGATTATCAAACTCAACCTAATCTAACCTGGACACTCCAGTCAGAACGTTCCGGTAGAGAGATGGCCAATCTCACTTACCTTACTACAGGCCTTAGCTGGTCGGGAATTTATAAGGCTGTATGGGAAGGAGATAAGCTTAATCTTGAAATTCTGGCCAATATATCAAACACTACTGAAATCGATTATGAAGATGTAAATATCAGCCTGGTTGCAGGTGACCCGAAAAAACTCGCTCAACCACAATACATAGATAATTATCGGAAGATGGGTATGGGTTTTGAAGCAGATATGATGATGGAGAGCGCTCCAGCATCACCTCAATTCACTACTGAAGAGCTCGGTGATTATCATATCTATTTCTATTCTTCTCCTATTGATTTTCGGCATGCAGAGACCAAACAGATCAGACTCTATCCTCCCAAGATAATCGAGCCCGAATTATATTACGAATATCTGACCAGCAGCAAGAATGTCCTGATTAGAATGAAGATCACCAACGATGAGAAGAGTGGTCTGGGTATGCCTCTCCCCAGAGGGGCTATCCAGGTATATCGCAAGACAGATGAAGTTAACACCGCCCTTAATTTCGTTGGTGAAGATATTGTCGAGCAGCTGCCGGTCAATGAAGATTGGATAATCTCTCCAGGTAACGCCTTTGATGTTGTCGCCGAAACCAGAACATTAGAGACCAGAAGACCTGCCAGAAATGTCACCGAGAACGATATGTCGGTTACTGTTAAGAATAGAAGTAAAGAGACAAAATCTATAGTGGTGACTCATTATATAAGAGGTAACTGGACTATCCAGCGACAGAATCATCAGCACGAAAAGATCGATGCTAATCGTATTGAATTTCGTAGAGATTTAAGACCCGATCAGGAATACGAATTTACCTGGACCGAGAGAATTGAGCATTAACTTACAAAATTTCAGAGTATAACAAGGGGTAAGTTATGATGCTTTTGACCAAATTTGAAGCACTCATACATGAACTTGTAGGATTAGAAGTACTGGAAGAGCAACTGACCAGGATTCTGAGTTATTTGCAGCAACACCTGAAATCTCACAGCAGTGGTATATTTATCTATCAGGCAAATAAATTCCAACTGAAAGTAGGGCGTAATATCAGCCACACCTATGCAAAGAATACGATCTTCCACGATGAGGATATATTTATTAAGGACTTGCGAAAAGATAGTTTCCTTTCGTTGAAAGATGATTCCTCCTGTAATTTTGAACACGAATGTCGCCATATTATGGCTGGTATTCTCTGCTTCAGAACCGAGACTTATGGATTTATTTTTGCCGACAGGAGTGATGAGTTTTTCACACCTGAAGAAGAGTCACAATTCCGAATGATCACCAAAATTACTGCTATGCTCTTTGCTGTTGAAAAACTCACTCAATTCTGGGCTGCGAAACGGGAACTCGATGAAAGAACTCATATCTATCGCTATAGATCATTTCTGGAGAAGGGTAGTTATCTCTTCAGGTTACTCAATCGAACTAACTTTCACCTGACGATTGCCCTGATGAAGATCAACAGATATGAAGAGCTGGTTAAAACTCATGGCCGCCAGCATACAGATTTTATTCTCCATGAGATATTTGCACTCTTTCAGAAGAATATCAAACCAATCGATATACTCGGTAAAGTTTTCGATAATACGTACGCCCTGATTCTACCTAATACAAGCCCACATAAAGCAGAGAAGATGATAAGAAAAATCCATCAGGAGTTGATATATAACAAGGAGATAGCCGATAAACACATCAGCTGGGGAATAGCCGGATTAAACAAAAATGTAAACTCTTTCGAAGAGATGGTCAGTAACGCCGAAGAAGCTGCCTTTGATGCTTCAAGAAATGCTACACAGCCAATTATGATTTATGAGGAATAGAAAGATCGGAGGCTCATCATAATGAAGAAATCCATTTTTGAAGATATTCTCAACCTGCAAAGAGAAGTAATCAGATTAATGAATGAAATGTCGACTTTCCCCTCTAAAACTCTCAGCCTGACTCAACCAGGAGATGATCACTGGGAACCAAGCTGTGATATCTATCGTTGTCAGCAGAAATTACATATCATATTCGATATCGCCGGTATAGATAAAGATTCTGTTAAGATAAGAACAACGAGAGAATATTTAGTAATCTCAGGAAAAAGATTACTGGCAACAGAGGGTGATAATCCATCTTACTACACTATGGAGATAGAATCAGGAAATTTTGAAAGAATAGTCTATTTCCCGGAAATACCTCTCAATTACGATAGTCCCGAGGTAAAATATCAGGACGGATTACTGAAGATCAATTTCGATATTGCGGTTAAAGAAGAGAAGATTATCGACATAGAGATAACCTGATGCTTTAATCCAGCAAGAAAATAAAACTCAGAGAGGTGAATAGTCCCTTCTTTAGAACTCTGACTGAAAGCTCAGACGAAAGAAATCAATTTAACTTGATGATTATAGGCTTATATTGTTAGAGGGTAACTCAAATTAATACTGAATAACTATAGAGGAGTCCAGGAGTCGGCCGGTTCCGACTCCTGGACTCCTCTAAGGTAAAAGAATATTATTTTCTTTCTTTATTCGATAAAATATCTTCTAATGATGGCTGGTTCTGTTTACAGGATAACCTTTATCCTATAGAGGTATCATCTGCTATTATCTTGACAGAAGAAGAGATTTTTTCAATGTAGTTTGTAATAATAGCGATATTACTTATGTTATATCTAATAGATCTTTCAAAGGTAAATATTGGGGGTGATCGGTATCGACAGGGATAGAGTGGATTGCTGATGCATACCGGGGAGGTTACCTACCCGTTAAACATGGTAACACTCAAATGTAAATGCAGACAATAACTATGCATTAGCAGCATAAGCTGCTACGTTTATGTTTGATATGCTGTCGGTCAAGCAATAAGCGTCGTAACAGACAGCTGCTCACTGGAGGACTGTCGCGACTTCGGTGCTAAGCCAAGCGACTGGCTTTCCGGCAATGGGTTTGATTGTTTCTCCCGCTGGAGAGTGAGAATCTAAAAAACAACTAAGTATGTAGAGTCAGCTTTTGACATATCTCTGGACGCGGGTTCGATTCCCGCCACCTCCACCATTAAAAATGCTACTGCCTTTAACGATCTGTAATAACGATGAAACGATTATGAGTTTACTCTCTATACTCCTAATTCAACTACAATAACATAATCTGAGTAGTAATAGAGCATGTTTTTTTGCGTTGACAGTTTGTGTCTTTCCTTATTATGAGCAAATGTATAATGAGAGCAAACTGGAAAAACAAAGGAGATGTTCGATGAAGAAAACTCTTATCATGACAGGCCTGATACTTATCGTAGCGTTGTTACAGGCCAGAATAGAGGTCATTAACGAGACACCCGACAATCTACTCTTCCAATTCAGTCTTGATAACTATTCCTTCCAGGAATCCGACGGTCATATCTATCTTAGTGCTCCCGAAATCGGTTATATTCAAGAAACCGGAGCACCAATGTTACCTGAAATCACATACTATATTGGCGTTCCAGAAAATGGAACCATAGACACTCAGATAATCGATATTGACTGGAAAGAGCACAGGCTCAACAAACCGATATTGCCTAATCCCCGGGTGGTGATGGGCGAGAAGGTCAGCGAATATATATATGAGCGAGACGAAGATCAATATCTCTCACGCTCTGAGGATATACTGGTAATTGGCGAACCTACCTATTACCGATATAACCGGGTTATTCCTCTAACGATATATCCTACTGACTACAATTACAACCAGTCAATACTGTCATTGGGGGAGAGAATTACTTTTAGTGTGAGAATAACTGGTGACACGTCACAGAGAAATAACATTATTGATGACCTTGATCTCGGAGCGAACATACTCAACTATGATAGTGCCCGATACTGGCAGATTCGCGATAATATCGAACTCAATTATGCACCTTTCGGTAGTTCCGATTTCTGGTACAGATTCGATGTGACCCAGAAAGGGATGCATAGATTAACCTATCAGCAACTCTCGGAATTACCACTCGATGATATAGACCCTCGCACTATACGCATCTTCACTACAGGTGGTGCTCTCCTTCCTAACAGTGTGAATCATACAGGACATCCATTCAGAGAGATACCTCTTTTGATCGAAGGAGAGGAGAACGGTCAGTTTGAAGAAGGTGACAGTATCATCTTTTATGCTCATAACCGGGATGGTTTTGAACAGAATGAGCCTCTATCCGGATTGGTCAATCATTATTATAATCCCTATTCACAGAGAACTGTTTATTGGCTGACCTTCGGTGGGAACTTCGAGGACTCACCGAAGAGAATAGAGATCGAAAGCTACGTTACGCCCCCTTCAGCAGAGAGATTCAGCAGTCCAACTTACTACCACTTCGAAAACGAATCTGTCAGAAGGGATCAGTCTGGTTTTACCTGGTTCTCTGCCCTGTTCTCTAATAATGTCAGCAGTAATCATCAATATAATTTTCAGGCGAGTCATGTAGATACGAGTAAAACGCAAAATCTAACGATCACACTGCAATCACAGTCACCAGCACAGGGTGGTTCCAATGTGACAAATTCAATATCGATGACAATCAATCAGAACCTGGTTATTAACAGACAGAACTGGTCTGGTATCACCTATCGAACTTTCACACGATCCGGTTACTTTTTAGAGGACGGAACCAACAATGTTGTTATTACTACTCATCCAACAACAAGCAGTACATCGATCTATTTCGATTACTATCGGATAGGATATCATCGATTCCTTGTTAAAGGTAATGAGCAGTTGCTATTTAATATTAACGATGAAGACATCAATCAGAATGCACCTGTTCAATACAATATCAGAGGAGATTCACAGGGTCTAAAAGCATTTCAGGTGCATAACTTTTATCAGATTGATCTACTACCGGTAACCCCTGCTCCGGAATCTAACGACTACGATTTTTATATCAGGGGTGATAGCAATGAAGGTGCTCTATATGCTCTTGTAAGAGAAAATGATTATCATTCTATCAGTAACTTCAGAGAAGTATTACCGAGAGATCTGACTGCAGAAAATCAATCGATAGATGCGCTGATAATTACACCGGATAGTTTCAGTGACTATGCCGTGCAACTGGCAGAACAGTATTTGACCAAACAGGGATTGTTAGCAAAAGTAGTTGAACAGCAGAATATATTTAATCAATTCAACAGTGGTATGCCCGATCCCAATGCAATCAGACTATTTATTCGTTACGCCTTCTACAACTATCCTGCTGATGCTGGCAACACTCTTAAGCATGTAACACTGGTTGGCTCCGGAACTATCGATTGGAGAAATTTTTCTGGCCAGGCAAATGAAAAGAACAATCTGATGATTTTCCAGAGAGGGAGTGATTCGAGTGAGGACTTCTATGTTGATCAGTCGGGTAATGATCTACCCGACCTTGGAGTTGGTAGAATACCGGTAGAAAACATAGCTCAGTGTGAAACTGTCTGGACCAAGATCAGTAATTACCGTTTCAATCAAACACCTGGCTTATGGAGAAACAGCTTACTCTTCGTTGCAGATGATGAGTTTACAACTACCAGCACTACCGAAATCATTCACTCTGAGCAGGTGCAAACAATAGCATCCTCTATGTCACCCGGTATCTATACAGATAAGCTCTTTGGAATCGAATACTCATTCGACTCCTTTGGGAATAAACCTGGTGCCAGAGATGATATTGTAGCCAAAATTAATGACGGTCGTCTCATATGGTGCTATATAGGACACGGTGCCTATGATCTCTTAGGTCACGAGAGCTATTTTCGTATTGCCGATATTCCATTATTGACAAACCGGGATAAACTAACCCTCTTCATAGCTGCATCCTGCTCAGTAGCCCAATATCAATTCGCCGGTTTCAACAGCCTGAGTGAGCGACTTATCTGGCATCCCGATGGAGGTTCAATAGCTTCAATGGCTGCTACTGATGTTTCGACACCCCAACCAAACAGAAGATTGACTGAGAGTTTCCTGATCCGGATGATCAATCAGTATAAGCTGCCGGGTATTGCCCTTATGGAGGCTAAACAACAGCATAATGAAGCACAAAACAAACGATATACTTTCCTCGGCGATCCCGTTCTACCGATTACAACACCTTATCGTTATACCAATTTGACTATAGAGGGAGATCCTGACAGCCTCTATGCTTATCAACGGGTAGATGTGGAAGGATCATTTGCCGCTCCAGAATTAACTGGGATTACCGATCTAATTGCCTACAGTTCTGAATATAATAAAACTTATACTGTCCAATCCAACCAGAACATCTTTAACTATACAAAATGGGGCAATATCTATCACCGTGGTCAGAATGAAGTTGAGCAGGGGGATTATGATGCATCATTCATCATTCCAGGTGATATTTTACGCGGAGACCGGGGCAGGATAATTTCCTATTTCTTCGATCAGAACAGCAATGAGGATTTTCTGGACTACTACTATCCTACTCTATTGACCAATATTCCTTATTCAGGAACTGTACCGGACAGTATACCACCCGAAATCACCGTATGGCTGGATACGGAGAATTTCCGGAATGGTGATATTGTTTCACCTAACCCGACTCTTTATGCTAGAATTCATGATGAAAGCGGAATCAATATACTTGGTGAAGCTGGTCACAAGATACTATTAATGGAAGAAATCCAGACCTCTCCGATTGACGTTACTTCGGGTTTCATTTATGATGTTGGCTCATATCAGACAGGAACACTGACCTGGCCTTTGAGAGATCTTGCTGAGGGCGAACATCATCTTCAACTTATTGTCTTCGATAATTTTAACAATCCCGCAGTAGCCGATGTTCATTTCAGAGTGAAAATCTCCGAGAAGGTGGTTATAGACAGAATGCTTCCCTACCCCAATCCAATAAGTGATACTGGTTACTTTACATTCGTTCTGAATAATAGTGCCCAGATTACGATCAGTATATATACAATTACCGGAAGAAGGATAAGGACTATAAACGCGACAGGTATTCAGGGTTACAACCAGATCTACTGGGATGGACGAGATCAGGAAGGTGCCAGGTTAGCCAATAATACATATATTTATAAGATAAGAGCCAGAGAACCGGGAAACAGCCAGGCAACCGAAGAACTGGGCAAGGTAATTATCCTTCGTTAATATTCTCTTCAAATGAAGCTTGATGAAATAATCAAGCAGGGGTAGCATTGAATTCGAAAGAGGGTAAGGGCATCGACAGTACCCACCGTCTGCAGGAAGCTGCAGTAGTTACTGTTAAGAGCTTAATAGCCAATATCTTACTGGTAGTTGTCAAGATTTTGAGTGGTGTTTTCGGTCGTAGTAGTGCCATGATAGCAGACGGCATACATTCACTTTCAGATTCAGTATCAGATATCTTTCTACTGCTCGGTTTACGACTGGCATACAAACCACCTGATAAAACCCACCGATACGGTCATGGTAAGTTCGAGACCCTCCTGACAGTCATAATCAGTTTATTGATCTTACTGGCAGGAATCTTCATATTCTGGAACAATGGAACAGTAATCTTTCAGGTACTTTTCCAGCATAAGGTATTGAGCCGACCGGGTATTATGGCACTGATAGCAGCGATCTTCTCCCTTTTCATCAAGGAGTTTCTCTATCGAATTACGCGAAATGTTGGACGTAAACATAAGAGCAACGCTCTGATTGCTAATGCCTGGCATCATAGAACTGACGCCCTTACATCAGTAGCAGCCTTTCTCGGTATTGGTGGTGCAATCATACTCGGAGAGAGGGGTCTGATTCTTGACCCATTAGCTGCTCTTCTGGTCAGTGCTTTTATCATTGCTGTCGGGGTTAAACTTCTGAGGGAGAGTGTAATGGAACTGCTGGAGACATCAATCGGAGAAGCGAAGGAACGTAGTATAATCAATATTATAAAATCGGTTCAGGGAGCACTCAATCCACACAGTTTGAAAACCAGAAAGGTCGGAAATAAAGTTGTCATTGATGTTCATATAGAAGTTAACAGTTACCTGAATGTAATTCAGGCTCACAATATTGCTGATAAGATCGAGAAGAAGTTATTATCAGAGTTTGGTGCTGATTCCATTATCAATGTTCACATTGAACCATTTGAACCAATAAAATAGTTTAACCCTTCATTGAAGAAAACTATGTCTGCACAATAATGACGGTTTAGTTTTCTTTAGCTGATTTTAGGAACTGTCTTCCCTTTTCTGTAATAATGCGATAATCTCCCTTACGTAGTGTTATACCTTCTCCATCAAACCTGCCCAGCATGAGCAAACATATTTTACGATTACCATCGACGAGATCTCTGAACTCGGCAACAGTATAACCCTCTTTCTTCTCGAGCAGAGCTTCCAGCAGTTTAATGCGACTGCTATCAATCACATCTGCATGGACATAACTATCCTCTATCCTGTATGCTTTGTTACGGTAGACAAGAAGTTTCAGGATCTGATAGAGTAGCTTTTCATCAATACCTTTCTGTTCAGCAGCAGGCAGTAGTTCAGACATCAAAGGTGTCTTCATTCCGGAATTGAGCAGAAAATCATCAACGAAAGCTATCTGCTGGACTAATCTATCAGTATACTCAATTTTGTGGCTGTAGAGCGTCCAGGTATCTCTGACCTTTTTCAGTATTTTTTTTACGACCATATCCTGAAGAAGGATTTCAAGATATTTCTCCAGCTCTTCGTCACGATCTTTACCAAACAACCCCATCAATTCTTCAAACCTTCTGCCGGTCTCTTCCAGTGGATTGTTCTTGTGGTAGGTAGTAAGATGATTAGATATCCTGTTTCTCATCTTAATATATCGTTTCTGTTCCTGTAGATAGACAGAATCCTGAGAACTGAAAACCATTATATCATCCGGAAGAGAAGATGAGACAATTTTCATCAATTCTTCTGCCGGTTTGTTAAAGATACGGGACAGATATTCCAGGGAAATGGGATGTATATTCTTTCTGACCTCGGCAGCTATCAACTCTTCAAGACGGCCAAAGAGTATCTTTTGTAAACCTTCGAGCAACTTGCTCGTTCTTCTTCTGTGATGAAGGGGTTTGACGTCAATTATCTCACCACCACCAAGAGTCAGGTCAGCAGAGCTGTTCCTGATTACAAACCTGTCACCGTAGCAGGCATAAACTGGTTTACTGAAATGAACCTGAGCTATGGATTGGCTGCCTGGTTGAAGACTGTCAGTATCAAGAAGATGTATCCTAACTTCATATTGTTCGGTACCATGCAAAAATACACATTGTGACCAGAGCGGAAGCGGTGTCGAGTCGAGAAAGAGCGACAATTTGACATCGATCAATCTGCTCCCCTGTAACAACCTATCGGTGAGAAGCATACCCCGTTTAACTCTTTCTCTGTCAATACCGGTAATGTTTAGTGAACCTCTGTCTCCGGCAACCAATTCATCTACTTCATTACCGTAACGCTCCAATCGCCTGATTCTCACTCTTTCAGCTTCAGGCAGCAGAAAGAGTTTGCTCTCTTTGCTTATTGAACCACTTTGAACGGTTCCAGTTACGACAGTCCCGAAACCGGTAATATTGAAAACTCTGTCAATATAAAGCCTGAAGATTTCGTTATCACGATGTCTTATAAGATCGACCTCAATTTTTTCTAGAGCTTCTTTAACTTCTGACAGGCCCTGATCGGTTTTTGCAGAGAATTTTATTACTGGAGCAGCCTGAAGAAAGGTTCCTTTAGATAACTGGGAGATATCATCTTCTATTAACTGTATATATTCCTTCTCTACAAGATCGGTTTTGGTTATCACTATAATACCCTTCTCAAGTCCAAGCATACTCATTATCTGCAGATGCTCTCGAGTCTGTGGCATTATACCAGCATCTGCTGCTATCACCAGGAGCACAAAATCAATACCGGAAGCTCCTGCTATCATTGTATTGATGAAGTCACTGTGTCCCGGTACATCGACTATTCCGATAGTATTGCCATTATCGAGGGTATAATGACTGAAACCTAGATAGATCGTTATTCCGCGCTCTTTTTCTTCTTTATGTGTGTCGCAATCACGACCGGTGAGTTTCTTGATCAGAGTTGTCTTACCGTGATCTATATGTCCTGCTGTTCCCATTATCAGATGTTTCATATTAATCTCTTATCCTAACAATAACGTTAACTTCTCAAACTATTTCTGTTTTGTCAGTAATATCATAAATTAGTTCTCTCGTGTTTATCCTTAAGATTTAATGCCCAGTACATTATTGAAGTGATAGTCTTGATATCTTCTTTTTCCAGTGTCAACACATCGAAGAGGAGAGTCCCTTCTCTCAGGATACCGAGTACCGGCGTTTCGCTTCTCAATAATTTATAATAAAGAGTCTCTGCAAATGCTCGTCCTTTATCGGCAGCGGCTTTTGGGCTGCAAATCTGTACTGCTTTGCTATCAATATAATGATAGGGCATAGTACCTCCACCACAGCGAGCCTGATTATCAATAACTGTAGCCTTTACAGGAAGTTTGCTCAAGCTCTTAACCAATGACGCAGCCAATTCTTCTTTCTTTTTCATATCTCGATTGATATACCGAATAACCGGATTGGCTTTTTCCAGGTCATCTCTTTTATAGAGCATGCTGTGCAAAACATAGAAGAGAGAACTGATGGTCATCTTATCGACACGTAAGATTCTCATCAGAGGGTGAACGGCTATACGAGAGACTATCTCTCTCTTTCCTGCTATGATACCTCCCTGTGGGCCACCTAGTAGTTTATCACAACTTATGGTAACGAGATCTGCCCCATCATCGATAGCGCTCTTAACATCTGGTTCATTTTCCATCCCGACATAGAGTTTTCTGTTCAACAGTCCAGTCCCGAGATCAAAAACGAGCTTCAGATCATATTTTACAGCAAGTTGAGAGAGCTTTCTCAGTTCTACCTCCTCTGTAAAACCGTGGATATAATAGTTCGATTTATGCACCTTGAGTATAAGGGAAGTATTCTCATTGACAGCCCTTTCATAATCACTCAGTTTTGTCTTATTCGTAGTACCGACTTCTATTAATTTTGCTCCACTCGCTTCTATGATTTCAGGTATCCGAAAACTACCACCAATTTCGACCAGTTCACCTCTTGATATGATAACCTCCTGGCCATTGTCAAGAGTCTTCAGTGCCAGAAAGAGAGCTGCTGCATTGTTGTTGACCACCAGGCTTTCTTCGCAGTCAAGAACCAGTTGCAGTAACTTGTTAAGATGATCGTTTCGGCTTCCCCTCGCTGCAGATATCAGGTTGAACTCAAGATTTGAGTATCCCTGCAATACTGGTTTGATATTCTCCAGTAAGTCATACCCCAATGGAGCTCTACCAAGGTTAGTATGCAGTACCACGCCTGTAGCATTTATAACTTTACGGAGTGAAGGTTTCAGTATATCAATAAACTGCTCATTTACAACATCAATGATCTCCTTTTCGGACGGTATTTTCTTGCCCTGAGCGATCTCATCCCTCAATCTGTCGAGTTCGTTTTGAATTATCTTTTTGAAAATCTCAGGTCTTAATTTCGCTTTGTATTCTGCCAGGTTCTCAGCATATAGAAGCTTATTAAGAGCGGGTATCTTTGTGAATTCTTTACTTTTCATAACTATAACCTCAAGCCTCCTTCCAGGCACTGCTCCGGTTGAATAACTCAACCAGGCCTTTATCCAATTTACCCTGCTCTGCCATATTCTTAAGGATTGCCAGAGCTTCCTCTTCCGAATAGTGTTTTTTATAGACTCTTTCACTGGAGGTCAGAGCTTCGAATATATCGACGATAGTTAATATCCTGGTCTCGATAGATATCTGTTCACCTTTAAGACCCCTGTAGTAACCGGAACCATCAAGTAATTCATGATGATTATTACACCATTCCCGAATATCTCTTTTACTATAAGGGAATGGCACCTTGCTCAAAAGAAGATCTGTCATCTTTACATGTTTTTCGATCTGACGCCGTTCGTTCTCCGTTAATGTGCCCTCTCGAATAGTGAGTGCCTTTACCTCTTCCGGTAATAACCAGTATTTTTCCTTTCCGCTGGAATCTATGTATGTGAGTTCTGATAACTCTCGTATAAGGTCAATATCTTCTTCTTCGCTTCTGTGCATAGGATTATTTAAAGTTGTTACTAAATCAATACCCTTTCGACATTTTTCTATTAGGGCAGGTTCCGCCTTTTCCAATTTCAGATAATAGTAGATAGTATCCAATCTCTGTATCACCTCTGAATAATGCTCTCCCAATCTGGTATGCTTATTCATCAACTGTGTGGGAATGGATATCTTGCCTATATCGTGGAGCCACGCAGCTATTATCAAATTCTCCTGTTTTTCTTCATCGATCACAGTATCCTTATATCTACCTTTATCATTCTCTCTGATAAAACTCACGAAGTTACCAACCATCTCAGCTACTCTTCTCGTGCTGTCATAATTATAAATCGAGAGTGCATCTATTGCAGTTGCCATAACCTCAATGAATGCACCGAAGAGTTGTTTGATATCCCGGTAATTTTTCTCCAGTTCTTTTTCTTTTAATTTTACGTCCATCCTGAGCAGGTCACGTTCCTCACGAAGTTCATCTTCTGCTCTCTTTAATCTTAATAGTGATTTTATCTGTGCAATTAATTCGGGAGTATCGAATGGCTTTCTTAAAAAAGCCTCTGCCCCACTCTCAAGGCTTTTGACTTTAGCATCTGTATCAGAAGACTCACCGGTTATAATCAAAACCGGAATATTTTGTAGTTCGGGATCTGCCTTAATTTGTTTGCATATTGTATGACCACTGATCGATGGTAAGTTAATATCAAGCAGAATCAGGTCTGGCTTCTGGTTTTTCACTAATTCCATCCCCTCTAGACCGTCATTTGCAGTAAAAATGCTCGCTACAGGAATATACTGTCCTATGATCAGGGTTAATATCTCTAACAACTGAATATCATCATCGATGATTACTAATCTGGGCATTCAATCTCCTTTAAATCAATCTCTGTTCTTTCATCGCTTTAAGCATATGCACTCTGAAAGAATCGCCTTAATACCTTAATCTATGATTTTAATGAACAATTATCTATTTGATTAGTGTCAAGTAAAGATTAAATCATATATATACAGCTCTTAGAGCTCGTTTCTATTATTGAACAGATATCTCTGTCTGAAATGCGACTGTAATCAAGGAGACTAATTTTCTGAATATTGGTTCTATAACCTCCTTTATTGATCACTGAGTTGGAGTAGCGGTAAAATCTTGACAAATGAATAGAAAGAGAGTTTCTGGATTAAAGGAGTTTCCATGGATAAAATTCTATCGAAGAAGGGTTATACATTTGATGATCTCTTGTTAGTGCCAGCTGAATCGGAAGTGCTCCCATCCAGTGTTGATTTGAGCACAAGACTAACCAATAATATTTCTTTGAATATTCCGATTATATCTGCTGCGATGGATACCGTAACAGATTCGACGTTAGCTATATCTATAGCCAGAGAGGGTGGTATCGGAATAATTCACAAGAATATGAGTATTGAACAACAGGCAGAAGAGGTCAGGCGAGTCAAGAGATTTGAAAGTGGAGTTATTACCAATCCCATAACATTGAATCCCGATGATACTATCGCTGATGCCCTGAAACTGTCGGAAAAACATAATATTGGTGGTTTTCCAGTCGTTAGAGAAGGAAGCCTGGTGGGTATATTAACCAACAGAGATATCAGATTCGAGACGAATTTCTCTAAGAAAGTATCCTCTCTAATGACGCGGAGAGAGAAGCTGATTACCGCCGAAGAGGAGATTGATATCGAGAAAGCGAAACAACTACTCCATGCTAACCGGATCGAAAAGCTGCCGATAGTAAACAAAAATAACATCCTTACCGGTATGATAACGGTTAAGGATATTCTGAAAAAGATTACCTTCCCCAATGCTGCCAAAGATTCGAAAGAGAGACTATTAGTTGGTGCTGCTGTAGGGGTTAGAGGAGATTTCTTCGAAAGAGCTTCCGAGCTGACAGCTAAAGGTGTAGATGTGATAGTAATCGATACAGCTCACGGACATCATAAGGATATAATAACAGCTATCCATAAGATAAAATCAAAGGTTAAGACACCACTAATTGCCGGCAATATAGCTACTGCAGAGGCTGCTAAAGCCTTAATTGATAATGGTGTCGAAGCAATAAAAGTAGGCATAGGACCCGGCTCTATCTGTACTACGAGGGTTATCGCCGGAGTGGGTATTCCACAGATGACAGCAATTATGGACTGCGTTGAGGAAGCAGCAAAGCATAGTATCCCCGTCATAGCAGACGGAGGCATAAAGTTTTCCGGTGACATAGTCAAAGCATTGGCAGCTGGAGCAAGTGCGGTCATGCTGGGGAGTCTCTTTGCTGGAACCGATGAAAGTCCCGGAGAATTTATCATCGTAAACGGCAGAAGATTCAAAGCATATCGTGGAATGGGCTCGTTGAGTGCTATGAATCGTGGCAGTAAAGACCGTTATTTTCAGGATGATGTGGAAGCCAATAAATTAGTCGCTGAAGGGGTTGAAGGGATGGTTCCCTATAAAGGTCCTCTCAAAGACTATCTTTATCAGTTATTAGGCGGGATACGTGCTGGTATGGGTTACTGCGGAGCTGCTGATCTTGAAAGATTGCGGGAAACAGCTCGCTTTATCGAAATCACAGTTGCTGGTTTAAAAGAGAGCCATCCTCATGATGTTACTATAACGAGAGAAGCACTGAACTACCATCATGAAAAGGATAGTTAACAGGTAGAATATCAGTTTTCTATTCGATTAAACAATGGTCTACTTCTAAGTCTGTCAGCATTCAATTTCTACGCTTAAATTGCGGAATTTATGAAGAAAAACAAAAATGAACTTCGCAAGAGATCTCTGATGAATAGCAGAGCTATCTCTCCCCTATCACTGGCTGCAATCAATAGCTTTTTGTTTTATCTCAGAACGGAAAAGGGGCTGACAGAAAACAGTATAATGAGTTATGAACTCGACCTACTTGGTTTTTTCGATTATATAAAGAAAGAGCCTGGTAGCATCAAGCTGGAAGATATAGTTAATTATTTTAATGATCTTAAAGAGATAGGTATAACGAACAACACAATCGCCAGAAAACGCTCAACGATTCGCTCTTTCTTCTCTTTTCTGATTGCTGAAGACACTCCGGTAAATTTTCAACCTGATGATATACCAAACCTGTCATACAAACAGCATATCCCAGATATTCTCTCTGTTGATGAGATGCTTCATATGTTAGATTCCATACCTCTGATTGATCCACTGGACATTCGCAACAGGGCTATTCTGGAATTGATGTATGCAACAGGTATCCGAGTTTCGGAAATGCTTAATCTCACTATAAATGACATCTTCTGGGAAGATGAACTATTGAGAGTATTCGGCAAAGGCAGGAAGGAGAGATTGATTCCAATAGCCAGTAAATCTATCTCCTATGTCCGAAAGTATTATGATAACATACACCCTATACTGAGTAGAGCAAAACCGACAACCTTTCTCTTCCTTAACTACAATGGAGAAAAACTCTCACGTATGGGATTCTGGAAGATATTACAGAAGATCGCCATCATAGCAGGGATCAAGAAAAAAATCTCTCCTCATACAATCAGACATTCATTCGCAACACACTTGCTGGAAGCAGGTGCGAATCTTCGTATCGTTCAAACTCTACTTGGACATACAAGTATCAATACAACACAAATATACACCAATATCGACCTCCGATTCATTAAAGAAAACCACGCTATGTTTCATCCCAGAGCTTGATAATAAATGGAACAATATTAGTAAGATTTCGTTAAACTGATAAATAATCAGACAATATCAGAAGACACTTCACAGCAAATTTTGAGAAAAAACGGGGGATTCTGGAGAGTCAGGTGTCTTAACAGTAAATGGAAAAGAATTGAAGTGAATGCCTGGAAACATTGACCATTCAAACGAACAATAAGGCAAAATGAGTGAATAACTAGTTGACAAATGACCAGTTAAATATATTAAAGATAGGATATGAACTAGAGGAGGTTACAGATGAAGTTGCGAGTTGTAATCATTGCAAGTTGCCTGATGTTAATGTCTCTGGCTTTAGTTGCTGTAGATGCTGACAAACCGCTGGAGAGACTTGGAAATGAAGCGGCAGCAGAAGCAGATGCACTTTATGACGAAGGCCAGTATGCTGCTGCGGCAAATAAATATGAAGAAGCATATAACTATTTCTTAAGGGCAGAACAAGAAGATAATATTCCTTTACAGGATAAGATCAATCAGATGCTTGCTGCTATGCAGACATCTTATTATCAGGGACAGGACTATGAAAACACTGTCAGAATTATCGAGAAAAGAATGGAAATGGATCCGCAAAATGATGTCTATCCGAGACAGATTGCTCAAATTTATGAACGGAATTTAAACGACCCAGAAAGTGCTATCAACGTATTACAGGATTTCGACCGTGAAAACCCTGATTTTATAGTTAGAAGAACTATTGCACGACTCTATCTCGGAATGGAGGATAATCAGAACGCACTAACCTGGTTCAACAATGCATTTGAACTTCGACAGGATGCAGAAGTATTACAGAACATCGCACTGCTTCACTATCGAACCGGTAATCCAGGAGCTGCAATCAGAGCTTATGAAGATTTTCTGGAGACAGATCCACCTGAAAATGTACTTGTTACCGTCTATCGTAATATGGGCAAGTTCTATGAGGATATCGGAGATGAAGACAGGTCTATTGAATACTACGAACGATCTAACCAGCTGAGATTTAACCGTGATATTACTCTGTTATTGCTGACAAAATACTATGATAAGGGTGATTTCTTGAGTGCTATGGAGAAGGTCGATCAGTTACTTCAAGACGACCCTAGGAACAGTAATGCTATTTACTATAAAGGGCTGATGCTTTTTGAAGAGGAAAGATTTACGGAAGCAAGAGAAGAGTTTCAGAAAATCATTAATGATAGAAGACTCGGTACTACTGCCCGTCGTTATATCGAAAGTATCGACTCAATGTGAGGTTAAAGATGCGTAAGCTAATCATATTCCCCTGTGTTATCATATTACTGGTTTTATTGATCTCTTGTGATGAAAGAGAAGGTATAAGACCGGAAATTGAAGTCAATGTTGTCAATGATCATTTGTATAGTGATGGTGGCAACTGCAACCTCGACAATACTGTAATTGACTTTCAACTCGCTGGAAGCTCGGGATTTATATCAGAAGTGAAGATCATCGTTGATTATGATAAGACAACCAGTCTTTTCGTCGGAACCGGTAGTGAAGATTTCATTATCACCGACGAAGAAGGATTTGCCCAGGGGTTATATACAGTTACTGACACATTAGCTTACGGTATTGATACCTTCAAAGCAAGTTTAGAACGGTTCCCGTCAGTCATGGAAGAAAAGTTTATCCATCTTGATCTGCTGCCAGATATACAGGTTCAGGTTGAGTTAGAGACTATCTCACCTGGGGCTACAGTGACAGTATATGCAATCTTATCAGACCAATTCGGTGGTGTAGTATCAGGAAAGAATATCCTCTTTACAGCCGATAAAGGTTCCTTCAACATTGATGCTCCTGTTGAGACTAACGAGGAAGGGATAGCAGAAAATATATATACAGCCGAGAATGAAGAGGGAGTTGTTGAGATTGAAGTTTCATTAGAGATCTGTTCTGAAGTCAGCAGCAGTACGACAATAATAGTTGAATAATTCAGAGAATAAGAAGATAATAGTAGTATTAGATTCGGGCCTGCCCAATCCGATGGGCAGGCTTTTTTTAAGGCAGACTGATAATCTCAATATGCAGCTCTTTGACACCCTTATCTATCATATCAATCTTCTCTGCTGCTCCTAAAGAGAGATCGAGTTCTCTGCCTGAGACAAAAGGACCCCTATCATTAACCCTCACAGTTACTGACTTATTGTTCATCGGATTCGTTGCCTTGATTATAGTATTAAAAGGTAGTTCTCTGTGAGCACAAGTCATAGCATACATATTATAGATCTCTCCATTAGATGTCTGCCTTCCGTGGAAATCTTCTCCATAATATGATGTCATCCATCTAAAAGTTGCACCTACTCTATAGTTTTCGCCTGAGGAGGGCAAATCCTTGTAAGGTGATGTTGTTCGGTAATATCTGCTGCGTGGAGTGGTTCTCGTATCGGTTGTATATCTACCTGAAGGCGCACAGGATACCATTGTAACAATTAGTATGATAAACAGCACTGATACACTGATCGATCTCATAAATACCTCACTTAGACCTTTTAATTGGTAACATCTCAATATGTCAATCTGAATTAACCCCATTAGTTTATGTAATCGAGTAATTATAAACAAAAAGCCTGTGAAGGAAAATTCACAGGCTTTACGATATTCGGATTGAATTATCAGTCGTTATCTATTTCATGAGGATCATTCTACCTACTTTAGAGTCCTCTGGTGTTGATAATCTATATAGGTAGACTCCACTCCCTACTATTCTACCACTATCGTCGGTTCCGTTCCAGACAAAATTATGAACTCCTGCTTCCAGTATCCGGTCCACAAGAGTCTTTACTCTCTGGCCACGGATGTTGAATACTTCCAGAATTGTATGGTTCTGACCGGGAAGAGTGAATTCTATCATTGTTTCCGGATTGAATGGGTTGGGATAGTTCTGGTTTAGCGAAAGAGCAGATTCGGGAATTGTCGTATCTTCTGCATAAGTGTATGAATCGGGTGCATCGGTTGTTATTCTGATTGCCATACCGTCCTGGAGCTGGGTTGCAGAGGGGGGATAGATATTAGCATAGGTATATTGCAACCCGACTGTTCGTGTATGGTTCATTATACCAACAGTTGAATAATTACGTGTGTGATTCTGATTCCAGACAGTGTTGTATTGGAAAATTATATCTCCATCCTGATCCGGTCGCGGTTCCAGGATAATTTGAATTTTCTCTTTTCCGCTTGGAGTCAGATTTGCATTACTATATGCATCAAGCCAGCTGATGATCATTTTATTATTAACATCATCATGATACCAGGCAAGTCTGAGTTCGTTGTCGACATCATCTAGTCCCTTCAAGTCATCCCAGAATGGTGCAATTATACCTTTAGGAGGAATCGGTGAAGGTAGCGGCCAATTACGGAAGTTGATCTCTTCGGTTGGTATGAAGGTAATCCAGCCGTTTGAACATATAGATATTTCATCGTAATCAATTCCATAATAGCGGAAAGTGAAGGGCATATCCATCGTCACAGTCTCATCATCACCTAACCATAAATCGTTACCTGGCCCACCATTTTCGGGATCTATGTCTATCCAGTAATATTCCGGTGCATAGGGATATTCTGTATCAAAGCTATCGTAAGCATAGTAACCATAACTGCATGGTCCGGTCGGATGGACATTGGTCACTTCACCCAGTGTAATATTGAAATAGTTCGATGTTAGCCTGCCCACCTGATCTTCGAAATGAAGCACGAAATAAACTTGACGACCAACAAACGCATCTTCGTTAGCAGTGACTTCAAAAGACGCTGTACCAGATTCTCCAATCATAATATCACCAAAACTAATCGGATCTGATGTCACACCATACACGGCATCTGATTGTGGTTCTACATAAGCAATCAGATCATAGGCATCGACATTACCGATATTGGTTATGGAAACGTCTATGGTTGCAGTCTCTCCCGGATCTAAAACATTGTTAGGAGAATTTACTAAATGGTCATCTATCTCGAATAGAATTCCAACAACCAAAACCTGTAGCTTGGCTACATCATCAGTAGGTGATATATCCAGAGTAAATTGTATCACTGTGTGATGAGGACAATCGGGAGATATTTCGAATTCGAAACTCCCTGCAGCTGTCCCACCTCCTTCAAGATCTCCAAAGTCTGCTGTATTACTGGTTATCGTTATGTATTCTTCCTGATTGCTACTCAATGTTGCTGATACTCCCGATACTGTTGAATTGCCGTAGTTCTTTAAAGTTGTATTAAGAGTAATAGTCTCACCCGGATTGATTTCAGCCCCATCAAAATTGTATTCCATAAGAGTTATATTCTCCGAAGAGGCAATCTCAATAGTCTGGATAGTGGGTATATGGTCCTTAGCTGTTACAGTCATTATTATGTCACCCTGTTCTTCAGGATCAATGGGGATAAAGGCATAATTATCTTCGATTCTATGGGTCGTGTATTCCTCTTCATCTCTTGTTAATGTAACATACCCACCTGACATATTAGGAGCATCAAATTCGATGAAATTGGTTCCCTGGTCAATCTGTGCAGGCAATACTATGTTCATCTCGTCAGGAATACGAACCCATGTATTTAAAGATGTATCAGAAAGAGCATTATATATACTGAAATAAAACTCAACCAGTCCACCCGGTGCTTGATCATTGGGATAACCGTTGTATATCTCTATCTTACCCCTTAAAAGAGCAGTTCCCAGACACCTGATACCCTCTCTTTGTATACCCCAGTGAAAGCCTGAAGCTATCGCATTATTGAACTCTGTACTTGTATGGAGGTAACTTGGCCCAATAAATCCAACTGCTCCATTGGGATTTATTGGAGTTCCCATAATCATCCATTTTTCTCCAAAGCAGGGGTTATGATTCGAATTAACGAAATCGCCAGTGTTACAAACAATAGAGGTAACTATCGGTGATTTACTACCACAATTTGTAGTTACCAGATGATCAGTATGAAAGAGTGGATAGTGCCAGCCCATTGCAGCTCCCCAACCGCGATAGTTTATATACTGGGCACTTCTGTTTACTGCATCGATTACCTGCCCTGTCATAGGGGGTGATCCGGGATACCAGAAAATAGTGTCTACCTCTGTATAACCATAATCATAGAAAAGATTCATCAGCCATTTAGAGAAGAGAACAGGAGTTACCGGTATCGGTAAAGTAGATGCATAATTACCAGCAGCAAACAATGCTCTGTCCATCCAGTCACTATCATCCAGATAAGGTTCCCTCTCATATTTTATTGTTTTGTTAACCACAGTGGCCAATTCATAGCTATTATTTACTGAGAACCGACCTACCAGAATTTCAGGAAAGTAATCGTTTCCCGTAATCAGACCGTAAGGTAGATCGGTAGCATCATTATCATTACCTGCATAAAACGTAGGTAAATGGAGAGTTGATCCAGGTCTGGCATTTCCAACCAGTTGTAGATAATCTGGTTTGTTTTCGGCATTGTTATAAAAATTAACTATGTAATTCTTGATCATCGCATTGGTGGGATTTGTTCCAATGTCTTCCAGATTAACAACTGTCACGTCGAATCCCCTGGCTCTTTTCCAACGGGCGTAATCGTTAGTCGGCAGTTCTGTAGCACCAGCATGGCTAATAACCATGATTGCCGGTTGCTTGAAGGGAAGGTTTACCAGATAAGATGTCCTGAAGTTGACAGCTAAGGCTTCATAAAGGGGTAAGAATGCCTCTGACACCTCTTCCGGCATTGCCCTGTAACCCTGTCCGATCACATCATAATTCAACTCCTCGATAACGGTCTTATACCCGTTTTCTTCCCTGATCAACTCTAGAGCAAATGTAAATCCATACATCTCCCTGAAATTAAACTGATTGGTTGATCTGACTCGTGAATAATCGAGATCAGTCCTTCTTTCTACCAGTTCTCCATCTTGATCATATACAGCCAGAACCATATCATTGATATGCAATTCAGCATCTTCAGCTAATAGAGCAAAGGTTTGAGAGATTACATCCTCTGTATCC
>CAZBDV010000002.1:0-152111 GCA_964490765.1 uncultured Candidatus Cloacimonadota bacterium
CCTCAATAAACCGAATATTTTACTTTTTTTTACAGATGATAACATAGAACAACCACGGGGGGGGGTGGGCGCCGGCTCAGGCCGGCTCCCACCCTCCCCTGTGGTTGACCTGATTAGTGTATCAGGATATGCTTTGATGTGATGGGGATTACTTGAGCAAGAGCATCTTTCTTGTTTCTGATTGATTCCCGATAGTTAACCTGTAGAGATAAATACCGCTTGCAACTCTTCTGTTATCCCTGTTGTTTCCGTTCCAGACGGCCATGTATTCACCCGCAGATTTATATTCGTCAACGATAGTCTTGATCAGTTCTCCACGCAGGTTATAAATCTCCAGCCTGACCTGAGAAGCGACTGGAAGTCTGTACCTTATCGTAGTCTCAGGATTGAAGGGATTAGGATAGTTTTGTTCCAAAAGGGATTCAGGTACTATAACAAGATGATCGTCCAGACCCAACGGTGGATCTGGTGGGGGGTCATAATCAAATTCAATATCTATAGAGGTGTAACAGAGATAACCACCGGTATTGGGCCCATTCCCCAACACAAAAGATCCATAATCGTTCTGGTCGAAGAAGAAGAGATAGATCCTGTACCAGTCATTTCCGAGATACTCCATACAGTCAGCGATATACCAGTAAGTCGGGATCATTTCCTCCAATTCTGCTATTTCAACTGAATCCAGTATTATAGGATAGGACCAGGTGTCACCGTAATCGTTCGAGATCATAATCTGTGTAACAGGCAGTGTCTCTTCCGAACTGGTTTGAAATAGAACTATCAGTCTACCTTCCTGTTCAATCATACGGTGATAATTTTCGAGATGAAGATGATTGGGTTCTGGCCAGTAACATGGCCAACTGTAGTCGTAAATCAGATTACCACCGTTGTCATATTCGGGAGGAATACTCCAGGGAAGATAGGAGAGGCCGGAATACTCGCGGGGATAGAGGTCCTGAACGATGAATTCTTCTGTTTCCCGATCGAATTTAACATGTTTACTTGTTGTCATAGAGGGAAACCACGAGTTGTTTTCGGTAAAGAGAGCATAGACACATCCGAAGTGATAGTTACCCTCATCGTCGAGTATAGTGTTATGCCGATTTCGGAAAGCTCTGTATCGCATATCCTGAAAAGGCTGTAGATTTTCATTAACAAAATATTCTTCCGGATTTTCTATCGGAATTGTCGGATCACCAGTAAAAAGATTCCAGTTACCCTCGCCGTAGTTATTGTTCTCCAGTACAAAAAGAGCATTAAAAGAATGATAAGGGTAAGCTGTATCCAGATACTCACTATGCCCTACAAGCGCTATGGTCCCGGATTCTCTTGATACGATCGGGGAAGCGTAGATGATAATATCGTCAGCATACCAGTTGCTGATATGTGGAACAGTCACGATAGACCAATCATCCGGGTTATAACTTTCCAGATCAATAGGATCATAGAAATCAGTATAAGAGATGATTATATCATTTGTGCCGAATCCCCAGATGTATAGTCTACGTTGACCTTGATTGGGGGAACCACCGACAAACACCTCAGGCCTGTACCCTTCAGGTTGAACCTGATAAGGTGTTATCCAGAGACCGGGTATCCCTATCATGTTGTACTGGTCAAAGCTCATAAAACAGCCGTCAGGAGAACACCATACTACAAAGGGAACCCCTGTTTCATTATCAACATCAATAGATACTGATAATTCTGCAGTGGTGCCGGTAAGATTGATCAATGATGGCCCCATCAAAACAGTTTCCTCTTCTATATAACCATAATAAACTCTTTTCAATCCACCTGCTGAACTCATTCCCTGAAAAGCAGTGTAGATCCCTCCTCCAGGAAATATTCCGGATGGACAGGGCTGCAAACGTATTGGGATTGAATGCTCACCTCCCGGAAAATAATCATACCACGAAGCTCCTATTCTGAGAGGATCTATATGAAAACTATATTCTGGAGTTTCGTTTCTAATACATCGAAATTTTGTCTGATGATCAGAGTTCATAGTTGCCAGATTCTCCATTGGAATGTGCTCTGCCACGATCAGACTTACACTTAAGAGCAGTACACTGGTTACAATCTTAAAGAGGACCCTCTTCATTTTGACCTCCTGTTATAAAAAGTTTTTCATAAAAAATGTTGCCAGACAGTTCCTTAACCCAATGCAGATATCAAACAGAAACCTAATTTAGTGAATATTACTGCTGCACTATCGGTTTTCTGACTCCTTAACTCTGAAACTAACATTGATATTTGCTGCACCCTAGGTTGAAGTTTTGAGATTTTCTATTTCTAACTGTAATTATCGTTACTGGATATTCTGCTGTTATATCCTTATTCCCTCTACTCCTAATTATTTAATCACCGGAACAGAACCTTGTCCCCTATGAAAAAATGAAAACGGAATAGTTAGACATAGCACATCATTATACCCCCCATTGTATAATGAGCTTTGGGTTGATATCTTCAGAACTGCAACTATCAAATCAGAATGCATCTCTCATGTTCGTTGTAATGACCTTTCATTCATCTATCAACGAACATGCTTTCTAAACTTACTACACCTCCGAGACGACAGAAAGAGTTACTGGCTCATCTAAGATATAGTTTACACCTCTCACACAATTACATTTTGTTATTAAAGATGTTTTTTTGTCAAGAGAAGTTTTACCTGACGAAAGGGTTTTTTAATATGGTAAGACAAGCTTTTTTATTGACATTGATCAACAGAGGTTGAGAATAGCTCTATGAAAGGTTGAATAATTAATAGACTTTTTCACCTCTGATAAGAGGCTTAATAAATCAAGGGGGTAGTTAATATGAAGAGGATAACAATATTAATGGTCATGGGAGTCATGCTGTTTTATATAGGGGCTCTCGAAGGAACAGATGTTTCCGGTAATCAATCGGGAACCTGGTCACTTGCAAATAGCCCCTACAATGTCATTGGTGATGTAACTATTCCTCTGGGAGAGTCACTGGAGATAGAACCTGGTGTTCATATCCAGGTTACTGGAGATTATCGTATCACTGCTGAGGGTACAATCGATGCCATCGGAACAGAGGCTGATTCTATAAGATTTTTTGCTGAAGGATTGAGGTGGGATATGATTCGCTTAGAAAATGAGGTTGTTGAGAGCTTCTTTTCTTACTGTGTTGTTGCCAATGCCGACACCGGAATCAGTTCTGTCCTCTCACCCGTAACTATATCACATTGCCGGTTCGATGATAATATAACCGGAGTCAGGGTTTATGCTATAGGTGCTGCTGATCCACCAGAAGTCAATATTCTTAACTCCAGAATAGAGAACAGTCAACAGAACGGTATCTTCATAGTTCAGAATTCCAATACACTTGTCGATAACTGTGAGATTACCACATCAGCACTCAGTGGCCAGGCGAGAGGAGCTATACAGCTCAGTAATCAGTCTGCTGGAGGTCATAACAATCCGACTATCAGTAATAATCATATACATCACAATACCTGGCAAGGTATTACTGCCTGGGATTTAACAGGAGCAAGTAGAATTAATCCGACAGTTATCAATAATCTGATCGAATACAATTTGACCGGCATCTATCTGATCCACTCCTCCGGTTTTTTCTTCAATAATATTGTACAGAACAATTATGTTACTGGTAACCCTGACTCGGGTGCCGGTGTTATGATCAGTGGCTCTTCTGCATTACCGCTCTTTACGGAAAACATATTCACCGGTAATTATACCGGTTTCTATATCGTCACTGGCGGTAGTGCCAATCTGGGTGAGATCGATAGTCCCGATCCGAACGCTTATGGGATGAACCAGATTTATGGTAATGTTGCTCCTGATGGTAATACAAACAGTGTGTATAATCTATCTACAGCCGATGTCAGTGCTCAGAATAATATCTGGGACAGTGAAGATTATGACGAAATTGCCGCTACGATATTCGATGGAAATGATAATCCAGATTACGGTTTAGTCATCTTCGATCCAATATATCAATATGAAGAAGCCTCTATATCGGGTACTGTAGAATATCTAGGTGAGATGGAAATAGAAGCTTACAGAGTTGTCCTGTTTCATATAGAGTCAGAATCAGAAATTGCAGAAACCCAGACCGACGACACCGGGGAATTCACTCTGAGCACAGAAGAGTTCGGGGATTTCTATCTTTACGCTTACGGTATTCCTCTCTATGAAGATGAAGCAGTTCCTATGGGAGCATATGATTGTATTCAGGAACCGATCAGTATTACACTGACAGGGGGTGATAATCTGACAGGATATCAAATCGGGATTTTTGATGAAAGAGAACCCCACCATTACAGGATTGACGGTGTTTTAGATAATAACATTCCCGAATTAATGATTATGAACAAGGCGAGATTCGTCTTTCCGGTCGAAGTGACTGAATTACTCTATGAAGAAGACGATTATCTTAAAATATGGGCATATCTGATACACGATCAACAAAGTGGAACAACAGACTCGCTATATATCTCCGAAGATTCTGCTCTTATCAAACAGTACGATGTCGAGTATGGAGAGAGCTGGCTTTATCCCCATTATGATGTTCCGACAGGAGAGATTATCTATCTCACAGCAGAGATAACCGATTTACAGGAATACGATGAAACTTCTCGCCAGAATACGGTTATAGAGATCACTATATCTGAGCCAATTACTGGTGAAATTTATCAGGTCTGGTGGGTTGAGAACAACGTGGGTATAACAAAGAAGATAATATATAAAGACTATGCGGCATATAATACTCTCTGGATCAGTGAGTTGAATGTTACCGGAGGTTCAGGCTTTTTCCCTCTGGAGATCGAAAACAGCTGGTCTTATGGTAGTTTTATACCTGGCCTGGTTCCAGCTAATTTAAGGTATCTGCTAGATAATGATGATGAGATAATCTTGAAATGGGATGCTCCCCGTCAGAACGTTCAAGGGAATTGGACAGGTTATAAGATATACAGAAATGGGATTGTAGAACACACAATAGATTTTGGTAATCCGGTCTATCATATACCCCTTCCGCCAGAAAATTCGACCTATACCATTACTGCCTTTAATGCCGAGGGAGAATCACCCCACTCCAACCAGGTCGAGATTCTGGTAACCAGTATCGACGAGCAATACGCCGACATCAAACTCCAAACAGATATCCAGTTCTTTCCCAACCCGGTTAGTTTACGCTCAAGTAGAGGAGTGGATGTGAACCTCAGTCTGCAACTACCTGAAGATATGGATATCGACCTGGCTGTCTATAATATAAAAGGGCAAAGGGTGGCTACTGTTCATAACGGTTTTATGGAGAGCGGTTTACAGCAGTTGTGCTGGAATCCTCTCAACGAGAAAAGAAGATCAATCAGCAACGGTATTTACTTCTTACGCCTGCGGACTTCTGATACGATGGTAATCAGAAAATTTACAATCATAAACTGAACGAACACCGAAAATTGCAGAGACATTTACAATCGGAGGCAGATTGAGAGATCGATTCCTGCTACTTTGTTTCCTTGTAGTACTTGTATCGACATTACTGAGTCAGGAAGAAACTCTGCAATTCCGTGAGTATCACAATATTGAAGCAATGGGAAGTTCCGTAATATATGAAAGGGATAACTTCTGGAAACCATCCGGGCAATATGTCGATACCAGAAATTCAAGGCAGGAGATACTCTGGCATAAGGTATATCAATATACATTAACTCGTTCTCTCTCCCTTGGTTTTAATAATACGATCTTTTTCGGTGGCTCTGACTTTGCGCCTGTTGAAGTTGCCCTTTACCCGCTCTTATCTGAAGATGATACTCCGGATCCTCTCTGGACTTATGAAGGGGAGGAAAACACAGACTGGTTTGTAGATGCAATCGAAACTATCGACCTTTATGCCGGTTTGAACTATCTCCCGGCTGGTTTCGACGATGATGGCGATGGCTATTGCCATCTCTACATCTGGTGTTATGACTCCGGTAGCCCCTTATGGAGTTACGATCTCACAGGTTATATCCCCGCTTCTAATGATCCTATTGTTATTTCTGAAGAAGAAGGAGAGATATTTGTCGCGATGAGAGATCTGATAGATGACGTTACTAGAGTATATGTCTTTTCTCCTGATGGCAGCGAACCGTTAGAGGTAATTAGTTTTAACGACAGTTTTTCTCAGATGCTCAGGGTTTCGGATGACGGGAAAATTATCGGATTGCTTCAGGGACCCTTTGCATCAATTTACGATAGAGAGACAGCTTCACTAAGGCAGAGGCTCAGAATAGGTTCTTCTACAATCAATTTTGCTATGAGTGCATCAGGTGATCGTATCATCACAGGCTGGCGTGAAGCAGTAGTGCATCAGTGGGACGGCTCGAGATACAGGGAGAGATTCCGATATCGGGATAGTGATGGAACCTGGTATCACAGGCATTGCTCAATATCCGGTGATGGTTCTACTGCTATTATAACTGCAAATAAAAACGATTATAGCCTCAATCGGATCCATCTGGTTAATCTGATAGACTATGAACTGGTATGGAGCTATCAGATCGAAAGGGCAGCTGGTAGCGAATTACAACTCCTTCCTGCCCAGTCTGATATATCCTATGATGGTAGTGTCTTCATCCTGGGCAATTGGGGTGATGAATCGGATACTAATCCAGCTCTGATGGTGTTTAAGAGGGATAATCCCCAACCTTATTACTTTTATTCTCCTAGTGGCTCCATAACCAGTACAGCTATTACAAGAAATGCTCCTTACTATGCCTCTGCTGCCGGTAAACTTGTTCATATGAATATCTGGGGTGCAGGAACCAATCTCTACGCACTCGACCTGGAGATCGAGGTGGAATATGCTGCTCTTTCGGGTTATATTACAGCAGGTGATTCCGGATTACCACTTCCAGATGTGAGAGTTGTCTGTGGGGATTGGGACGAAACCCATACGGATGATAACGGGCATTATTTACTATCTTCATTAGTTTCCGGAGATTACAAAATCAGAATAAGTAAGCAGGGTTTTTATGATCTGGTGGTGGAATCAGTGACCCTGCCTCCTGATGGAAATATTTTCATCAATTTGGAAATGGAACCAATTCCTGTAGTTTCTCTACAGGGTAGAGTGGTTAAAAGTGATAATCCTTCGGCAGGAATATCTGAAGCTGTCGTTAGTCTGAGAGGTTATGAAGATTATTATACGAAAACAGATAGTGAGGGAAGTTTTCAGATCGATAGCATCTTTATCAACAATACTTATGAACTCATAATCGACCATACTCTATATAACGAACACTCTCAGATTGTTTCTGTTGGAGAGGAAGATATCATACTGAATGATATCCCACTTCTCGAAACCCCTTTTCCGGTAGATGATGTTATAGCCATTCCATTAGATAATGACGAGATTCTAATTTCCTGGTCAGATCCTGTTTCAGTTATGTTACGAGAATTTTCTTATGATAACGGTATTATTGAGGGGGCTGTCGGGTTTTTTGACGGAACTTCAGCCAGTGTTATGGGTGCTATGTATCACCATAATGCCAGAATCGAATCTATCTCCTGGCACTTAAGTGGGACGGTAACACATGAAGAGGTGAATCTTTTCATATTCGATCTTGACGAAGAGGGGTATCCACTCAGCACGGAACTGCTCTATATAGAGGAGGGCATAGAAAATAATCAGGGAGAATGGAATACTCATTTTCTGCCATTTCCGATTACAGCACCGAACGGCTTTCTGATCGGAATAAGTTCAACCTCCGGAGAGCATCTGGGGATTTCTGTCGATAATGGGGAGGAGTTGCAACCCTATACTCAGTTTTATGTGTTTGATTATGCGATCGGGATGGAATTCACCCCCTATTTCACCGGAAATTTCTTTCTTCGGGCTCGAGGCTATGATTACGGATATATCTCTTATCCTGACTTCAATAACAGGTCAACAAACGATTCAGGCTTGCCTGTTCCGACAACAGTAAGAGCAGAATTACATTCTGAGACCCGAGGAGTAGAACCCCTTTTGAAGCCACTAATTTCCACTACCAGTAGCTCTACCCGGATTTTTAAAACCTACAATATTTATCGCTTTCTCTCCGAGAACCTGCATAATTACAAGGAATGGGAGTTTATCGGTTCAACAACAATCAATCAATATCTCGACAGTGAATGGCTTATTATTCCCGATGGAGACTATCGTTACGGGGTTACTGCCCTATACAGCGATGATAACGAATCTCCAGCAGCTATATCCAACCTTATCAACAAGAATCTGAACAGTAGCCTAACAGTATATATAAAGACAAATTCCGGTGATACAGCAGAGGGTGCCCTTCTTGAACTCCTGTCGGTAGAAGATGATCAAGTTCTCTATAATGCACTTGCAGATGAAGTGGGGAAGGTGTATATCCCCGATATTGAAAGAGGGTTCTATGATGTAAGAGTCTCTCTTACAGGTTTTACGACCGAGAGAATCAATGGGGTAGAACTGGTCCCTGATGAAGTGATCCTAGAGATCGAACTGATAGAGAAATTGATTCCTGTATCCGGTTTGCAGTATACACTATTGGATGACAATGGTTATAATGGAGTGGAGTTGAGATGGTCAACACCTTCAGAAACGAGTAGAAGTGGAACCGGAAAGGGAGCAGGACGGGCTCTTAGAGGTTATCGCATCTTGCGTAATGATGTTGTAATTGAGGAGAATGTCCAGGATACTCTGTTTACGGACTATCCACCAGTATCGGGGATTTATATTTATGGGGTACAGGGAGTATATGACAGCGGCATTTCTCCAGCAGTATATACCGGGGAGCTCGAGCTTATCCGTCCACCTATCCGGACAGAACTGCAGAGTAGTTATCCCAATCCCTTCAATCGTTCGACAACACTCAAGTTTACCCTTGCTACCGAGGAGCATGTTACTCTTGAGATCTTCAACATTCGGGGAGTCCTGGTAAGAGAGGTCGTTTCTGAACAACTCCATCCTGGAGAATATAGATACTTCTGGACAGGAGATGACAGAAAAGGTAGACGAATGGCTTCCGGTGTCTATCTCTGTAAGATGTCAGCAGGAGCTTACCGGGGGTATATTAAATTGTTACTATTGAAATAGAGGGGAGCGATAAAATGACTGTCAACATAGTCCATATTCAGGTCCAGAGCCAGTATCTGGACGAGTTTATCAGAGCTACTGCTAAAAATCATCATAACTCTGTAAAGGAGCCCGGCAACCTGAGATTTGACGTTCTCCAGAGTGAAAATGATCCAACCTGCTTCGTTTTATATGAAGCATACAGGACAGAGGAAGCGGTTTTTGCCCATAAGAAGACAGAGCATTATCTGGAGTGGCGGGAAACGGTCAAAGACTGGATGGCCAAACCACGCACAGGATCTACATATCATATTCTCTATCCGGAAGAATTACTCTAATACCAGTCTACTCTGTAACCCTCTCTTATCCCGTATCTCTCTACAAAGCCGGCATTTACTTCGATGACATAAAGCACTGGTTCTGGTGAAGCAATAGGATCATCTGTAAACGGGACGGTAGCAGTCTCAATATGAGCAATCGTTCTATCAATCCTGACGAAGATCATATCGAGTGGAATATAGGTATTTCTCATCCACATCTCTATATTATGTGTCCGGTCGAAAATAAAGAGCATACCTCTGTTCTGTTCCATAGCAGGTCTGAACATCAATCCCTCAGTGCGGGAGGGTATTGTATCGGCAATCTCTATATCGATAGTCGTTACCAGATTTTCTTCCTGATCGTAGAAACTCAGTTCACTGTCTTTTCTGAACAGGGGAGTTTCTTCAGGTTCTGCGATCTCGGTTTCTCTACTGTCACGACCCAGGTAGGGAACGAGCCATATTATAGCAATGATAAAAAGCAGGGCAATGAAATAGAGCGTAATTTTCTTGTAGTTCCAGCCCCTGGCCTGCTCTCTGCTCTTTGGCCTGTAACCTGGCTTCCTTTTGTTAGCCATAAAATCCTTCCTTATTTATTTCTCTGATACTAATCTCCTTAATTGCCCGATTCTTGGCAAGTTATATCAGTCAGGAAGCAGTGATTATCTAGTAATCATCATATCCGGCTCTTCTCTTCGCTTGATAATAAGGGCGATCTTTTCCGGAACACATATTATCGGTACGGAACTGCTGTATCCCTGCTGGACACAGATCTGATTGGTACATATCGATTCTTTCATCCTGATACGACCACTATTGATCTCTGCGATGATACCTTCTCGGATAGTTATCATCTGATCTTGCTGCATGTTATATGTTCTCCAGAGTTCGTTATCTAAGTAGATCTCCAGTTCTGTCCGGTTATGATTGGCTTGCAGATAAAGAACAGAGGTGACAGCAAGAAGCAATAGCACAGTCCCCAAAATCTTATCGGGGAGCGTAATTATGCGAAACAGGGTTCTGAACATCAGTTGAATTTTCCGTAGATAACAGTGGAACAGACCGAACATCTGTTGCCCTGAAGTTTATGGATCAGCGTATTATAGTTCTTTCTTTCTACCAGAAGAGCGTTGCAGTTCGGACAGTAGGTATTGCCTTCATCAGTTGTTAAGACATTCCCCAGGTAGACGTAATTCAGCTTCTTTTTAGCCTTCTCAAAAGCTGTTTCCAATGATTTTGTCGGTGTTGGCTGGTTATGTCTTTTATACTGAGGAAAGTAGCGGGAAAAATGAAGCGGGATGTCGGGGCTAATATCGGAAAGAAAATCAATCAAAGCATCGATCATCTCAGGGGTATCATTCTCTCCCGGAATGAGAAGGTTGGTAATCTCTATATGACATTTTTCAGAAGCGGCTTTGATCGTATCTAACACTGGCTGGAGTCTTCCTGTACAGAGGGAACGGTAAAAATCGTCAGACATCCCCTTAAGGTCGATATTCATTGCATCTATAGTGGGTAAAAGTTCGGCCAGTGGTTCAGGATTGATGAAGCCATTTGTGACCAGAACAGATTTTATATCGTGTGCTAACAGAAGCTGTGAAGCATCGAGAATATATTCAAACCAGGTCAGCGGTTCGGTATAGGTATAGGCCACAAAGGGCACATTATGCTTTAGACACAAATCGAGAAGATTCTGTGGGCTCAATTCAGTGGTATTGCTATCCAACTGGCTGATGGCATAGTTCTGGCAGAAATCACATCGCATATTGCAGGAATTCGGGCCAATTGAGAGGATATCTTTTCCAGGATAATAATGATAGAGCGGTTTCTTTTCAATCGGATCCATACTGATGGTGACGGTCTTACCATAATTACGAGCATAGAGAATTCCATCGATGTTAGTTCTCGTACGACATATACCGCTACTCTCCGGTTCAATCAAACAATAGTGCGGACAGAGTAGACACTTCACCTTTCTGTTACTTTCCTTCAGGTAATATTGTGCTTCTCTCATAAACAACTCCTTAACTACAGATTTTAATACCTGGAAGAGGTAAGTCAAGTGGTTTCTTATTAGCTTCCGGATTTTTATCATTAGTTCAGATTCCAGAAGGGAAAATCTGCTGTATTATGTGTGAATTATAATAATTAAGTTCGATTAATCAGTGTACAAATTCAGATATAAAACGGCCTGATATGCCGGGAATGAAGTTAATTTATCACTGCTTTTTCAATATTGAGCTTATGAATTCAAGATTTAACTCAACAGTATTCGAATTCTCTTCGATGGTCTTTCTGGCATTCTTTCCCAGAGTAATTCTTAATTCAGTATTATGATAAAGCCTGAGAATGTCAGAGAGGAGTTCCTCTCTGGAAGATACAAGTACTGCACTGTTTTCCAGCAGAGTTTGAACGACATGGCGGCAGGAGGAGTGATAATTCCCGATTATGGTTGGAATTGAATAGTATGCTGGTTCCAGAGGATTATGTCCCCCGAAGTCGCAGAAGCTGCCACCGACGATAGCCAGATCTGCCATTGCGTATGCTCTGTTGAGTAGATTCATTGCATCTATGATAATGATGTCGCTTCCCTCCTGCAGTTTTGAGAGGAGAGATAAGGAGAATTTATCGAATATCGGGAGGATTTGTGGGATTCTTTTCAGATGCCTGGGTGCGACAATGATTTTCAACCGGGGTATCTTTTTCTGCAGTTCAGGTAGTATCCTGGCGAATAACTCCTCTTCTCCCGGTCTGCTGCTGCCCCAGACGAGTATGAAATCTTCTTTTTCGAGATTCCAGGCTCTTCTTAGATTCTCCAGATCGTATGCCGGGAGTCGCAGGGAGAATTTGAGATTCTGGGTGTTATGAACATTTTTGAAGCCCAGAGCAATAAATCTCTGTCTATCGAGAACTGACTGAGAGCCAACAAACACGATTTTCCTGTAGAGTTTACCGATAAGAAAGAAGAGGAGCCTGTATTTCCTGAAGGAATTGTCTGATATTCTTCCATTGACTAGACAGACGGGGATTTTCTTCATTCCGGCGGCATAGAAGAGAGAAGGCCAGAGTTCAGTTTCAATGAGAACAAGCATTCTGGGCTTAATTTTTTTAATGAAGATTAAGAGAAATGGAAGGAAATCAAGAGGTATCAGTGTTACGTAATCGCATTCCCTGATACTTTCCGCAGTCTTCATTCCGGTGATAGTCATAGTAGTCAGAAGTATTTTCTCAGCAGGATATCTTCTCCTGAATTCCTGTAGTAGGGGCTTCAGGGCATTTACTTCTCCGACAGAGGCAGCGTGAAACCAGATATAGTTTTTGGAGGGGGGTAGCGAGAAAGCATAACGTTTTCGTATTTCCATGAAGGATCGAAAAATCAGGAGAAAGGGGAGGGCAAGTATCAGCCCTGCAAAGGAGATCAGGGTATATAAGCAGATTATAATATGTATCATGTGCAATCTCTCTCAACTCCTTCCTATGGTTTTCCTGATCGTCATACAGATGCTGAACGATCGGATAACTCAATTATAGCTCTGTTTACACTATTGTCAGTCAAGTAACTTTCTTCAGATGGCTATCCTTATAACTCTCAGACAGTGTGAATGAATTGTTGTCAGTTTGATGAATTATTTGAGGAACAGGAATTTTCCGAACTGTCTGTTTCCTTTCTCTATCGACTCTGTTCGGCCACTTTCGTGGGTATCTGTCTTTGGAACTACTGTAACCAGATAGATACCACTTGATGGAAGTGATCGGGAGATTTCAATACCCGGGAGAGAAAAATACTCATCCAGTATTTGGACATTTCTCTTTGACAGCAGTTTCTGTCCTCTGATATTATAGATAGATATATCCACACTACTGTTGTTGTCTATCCGGAAATAGATAGATTGATTATCAGATCCGGAGATTGAGAAGGGATTGGGATAGATCAGCAAAGATCCCGGTGAAGCAATGTGCAATTCGTCCGCTACAGCAGTATTGAAGAGGGGGTATTCAACTATATCATTACCATTATCACTGAACAGGAGAGTGGCAGTAGTCCAATTTACTTCGAACTGGCAGTTGTATTGAACAACCTCATTGAAGTTATGGGAAGCTGGTTCAAACGGAACTGTAAACCCACTATCAAGCTCAATCTCTGCTATCAGAGGGAAGTGCCCCTCAGCATCGTAATAATCGAGAAAAATCTCAGTATTGTCATCGTTCAGGATTACATCAACGTTATCTATCACTGGTAGTGTATTTTCATATGGTTCGATTTGATATTTTTTTAGAAAAACCTTATGCAGGTGTCCTTCATCCATAATGGTAACAATCTGGCCAAAATCCTCTATCTTTTGCGTCAAGGAACTTATGATAACAGGTTCTTCGGGAGAGTATGCATCAGCAAAATCGGGATCACTGGCCAGGTCATCCCAGAGACAGGAGAGATAGAGGGTATTGTTTTCTGGATCCAGCTGATAGTTTATGGATCCGATCTGCAATAATTCTTCGGTTGCAGCATTGATTTTAAATAATCCCGGATTGATAAATGGTGGTAAATCTAGGGTAAATAGCAAAACATAGACATACTGAGTGGTGATCTCAGACTCGGGCCAGAGGTAAATTGCATATGAATAGAATGGTCCTAAAGTTCCCTCCATAACGGGGAAACCACCACCGTAATTTTGAAAAGCGAAATAAAGGTTCTCCTCTGCAAGCAGCATTTTCTCTCCGGCAATATTGAGATGTTCAGGTATGGCGGAGTTTTGCTCATAATCAGATAGAGTGGTCATTTCAGAGAGTTCAGACGGTTGTTCTTCAGTGTAACCAGGAATGATGTAAATATCCTCTTCCTCTTCTATGCGGAAACTGAGGGGGAGGATCTCTTCGTTAGAAAAGGGGATCACCCCCTGGAAGGTCAAGTCTGACAGATGTTCTACGGTATTATGATGCCATTCAGAATCGAGATAATAGTAAACCTGGTGGTTATAAGTTTCTGGCAAGCTACTCTCATATTGCAGGAAAATCTCATTATCGAGTGTAAATGAACTGTTTCTAATATCATTCCAGCCGGCTTCAAGGCTGATACAAAACATTAGAGGGAGAACAACAATCAGGTTTAATATCTTCATCGAAACACCTCTCATTATAATATAGTAGAAAGTTTCTTATCCTGAATCAATCGTCAACCAATTTATTCAGGAGAGAAGAGTTTCGACGGAGAAGTATATAAGTGTATTGTTTCCTTTTACAGAATGATATGTATCATTAGTTAACCTTTAGGGAGGGCAGGAGTTGGATGGTGCCGACTCCCATGCTCCTCTAAGGTAGATCGGATATTAAATAGTGAGTTCTGAATTATTGCTATATACTTCGGGAAATTGTTGTTGGTGCGGTCAATGATCAGTAATAGTAGTTGATAGATAGAGAATAAGACTGGTTGCGAAGTTTTACTCGCGGTGTATCGTTTAAATCTCGGAAGACATCCTCAGTCGTGGGTAGTTCAAGAAAGGGGATTCCGAAGTTAATTCTGTAGTCGAGCGAGAATAGTTTCTTCATCATTTTAAAGTTCGCACCACCACCGAGAATGAACCCGAAATCAAAACGGTCTATATTCTGAATTTTTTTATTTATGTCGATAACATGATCACCGGTTCCTGTTTCGATCAGACCTGATAGCTCATATCTGGCATTGATCATATAGGATAGGGCAAAACCGGTCTGGTAAAAGAGGACAAAGTCATTGTGTCGAAAGTGGAAGAGTCGGAAGATTGCAGGAAATTCCAGATAATCGGTTTTATAGTAGACATCGAGTTCGATCGGTTCCCCTTTGATCCCGATTTTCTGCTTCGAGCCCTTATTGGTGAATAGAAATTCCTGACTGATAGTCAGGTTATCGGTTATCGGAAAGTCCAGGGCGAAACCTGAAGAGGTTCCCCAGCGGATTCCCTTTTCCACCTCGTATTCTTCGTAACCGTATTCCACTCCGTAATGTTGTGAGACATTCAAACCTGCAATAAAACGAGGTTGAGGTGATGATGCAAAGATCGCGATACAGAACTGAGAAAAAAAGAGAAAAGATACAAAAAATCTAATTATTCTCACATTACTTCCCGAGATTGTAGCTGATACAACCTGCTATTTTTCCGGCCGAAAATCCATATTTGTCATATAGTTCAGAAGGTGAACCGGACTCACCGAAGCAGTCATTGAGCGAGATCGAATAGAGTCGTACTGGTTTATGTAACGAATAATAGGTCGCGACGATGGATGTTAACCCACCGTTAAGGAGGTGTTCTTCGACAATGAAGAGAGGCTTTCCACTGGCAGCTATTTCATCAAGCATATTTGTATCGAGCGGTTTGATTGAGCAAAAATTCAAAACAGTGAGATTGAACCCTTCAGATTTCAGTATCTGTTGCGCTTTGAGTACTTCACACCCGATTACACTATGGAAAAGGATGTATCCATCCTCACCACGGGTAAGAGGTTTAGCCTTTCCCGGTTCGAAGGAATAATCCCCAGCTGTGACAATCTCCGTTGCTTCTCTGGCTAAACGTATGTATACTGGTCCCGTTGTCTTGGCTGCATGTAGCGTCACCTGCCAGGCTTCATTGGCATCGACGGGAGCGAAAACTTTCATATTGGGTAGACAGTTCATCAGGGCAATATCTTCGATAGCCTGATGACTACCCCCGTCGGGGCCAACAGATAGTCCTCCGTGTGAACCGACGATTTTAACGTTGAGATTGGAATAACAGAGAGTGTTTCTGATCTGATCGAAAGCACGTCCTGTTACGAAGACCCCGTAAGTAGTGACAAAAGGGATTTTCCCTTTCAGGCTCAACCCGGCAGCGACCCCCACCATGTTCTGTTCAGCGATACCCGTATCGATGAATCTTTGTGGGAACTGTTCAGCGAACCAGTTGGAACGTGTTGAAGTAGCGAGATCAGCGTCGAGAACTATTACTCTGGGCTTAGAGTAACCGAGCTCGATTAGAGCTTTCCCGTAACCATCTCTAACAGGTAATATCTCCCCTTTTTTGAATGGTGGTTTCATGAGAGCTCCCTCATTGCTTGCTCATATTCTTTCCGGCTGGGAGATTTGCCGTGCCAGGCGGGATCGTTCTCCATAAAAGAAACACCCTTCCCTTTAACCGTAGAGGCTATAATCATCACCGGTTTCTCTTGTTCCCGGTCTTTTTCTACAGCATCTATGATCTCAGGAAAGCTGTGACCATCTATCTGCCGGACATCCCAGCCAAAAGCCTGCCATTTCGCAGCCAGTGGTTCCAGAGCCATAACTTTCTCTGTATTGCCGTCGATCTGCAGCATGTTACGGTCGATGATGGCTGTAAGGTTTGATAATTTGTAATGAGCAGCAAACATTGCTGCCTCCCAGATCTGTCCCTCATCGAGTTCGCCATCGCCTATCAGAACGAATGTCCTGTTATCCTGTCGATCGTATCTATCACTCCAGGCTATACCAGAAGCTATGGAAAGTCCCTGTCCCAGAGAGCCTGTCGACACCTCTACACCTGGACACTTAAGCGAGTGAGGGTGTCCCTGGAGAGGGGAGTTCAATTTTCGGAAACCAGTCAGCCACTCTTTCGGGAAATAACCAGCTTCCTGCAATAAAGCATAAAGTAGCGGTGCAGCGTGCCCTTTCGAAAGGACAAAGCGGTCACGTTTCGGATCTTTCGGGTCTTCCGGGTTATGATTAAGTATATGAAAAAAAAGGGCGGTTCCGATCTCCACCCCGGAGAGTGAACCTCCGGGATGACCAGAACCGGCTTTAAAGATGATCTCAATTATCTTACGCCTGACTCGTCTGGCGATAGATAATAAATGAGAATAGTCTTTATCCATTAACGCATTTTCTTCTTATGACGATTCTTTCTCAGTCTCTTTTTACGCTTATGCTTAGCAATCTTGTATCTTTTTCTTTTACGTCCGCAGGGCATTCATTCTCCTTATTTCTTTATTTTTTGGGGATTGATTTTGGAGATCTCTTCTTTGACAGCTTTGGTGAATTTAAAGGTCGGAACTACTCTCTCGGGTACCGGCACTGTGACTCCTGTCTTCGGATTTCTGCCGTTTCGTGGCTTTCTTACCTTTAGCTTGAAAGTTCCGAATCCTCTCAGTTCTATGTGGTTTCCATCCTGGAGACTCTCTTTGACAGCTTCCAGAAAAGAATCGACCACTATTGCCGTATCTTTCCTCAAAATTCCTGTCTCTTCAGAAATCATCTTCACCAGATCCGCCTTAGTCATGTTGTTATCTCTCCTTATGTTTTTCAGATAAGATTTTTCTAAGTGGTTATTTGTCAAGGATATTGTCGGGTTTACCCTAACTATATTTGTTAGAGACTTCTGCAGGGAGAGATTTTAAGGCTATCCCTGCAGAATAATCTCTAATTGAAATGGTTTGTTAAACTCACTGTTTATATTTTGGAGTCCATTCTAAAGTGGGCTTTTCGAAGGTAAGGTTCCAGAAATATTTCTCGATCTTATCACGCAAAGATGTATCTATTTCGCGTCTGACAGGATAGATCTCGGCATTTAGTATGCGATTCAGGAGTGTTATTGCAGCCTCTATCGGTTTATTCAGTCCGTTGTTGGATACTCTATCAATACTATCATTCGGTGTATGGATATGAAATGACCCTTTACCGGCGAAGCGGGCGATACTTATACCCGGGAGTTCCAACCTGGCAAAGGGCATCTGATCCGAGCTGTATATATCGAGTGAGTGATTCATACAAAGATCTTCCTCCAGCAAAATACCCCGGGAATAACCGAGTAGCTCTCTGGAGCCGGTTACAATAACCCTGTCAGCTCCCAGTGGATCGCCTGATACGTCGATATTGATAACCAGTGAGCCCTGTTTCTTCACTTCTTCTTCATACTTCTTTACGTAATACTGACTTCCGAGAAGTCCCAGTTCCTCTCCAGAGAAAAATATCAGTCTGAGATTTCGTTTCGGTCTGTTTTTAACAAAATACTCTGCGACCTTGATCAGAGAAACCGTGCCTCCTCCGTTGTCTGAAGCACCGGGAGAGCGGGCAACAGAGTCGTAATGAGCGACCAGATAGGTGAGATTGTCATCAGGATCGCTCCCTGCGATATCTACTATCAGGTTGGTTGCTTTTCTTTTTGCTACCTGTTGACTAATCTCCAGGACTGCAGTCTTACCGTGGAGTTTACTGATCTTAACGCCGTCATCATAACTCATTGTTGCCGAGTTGATGAAACCGTCCTCATAAGTCTTCTGTCGATGTGATGAGCTTGACGCTTCTCGTTCCGGCTTTCCTATGGAGATGAATGCTGCCAGCCCCTGTTCCTGAATATATTCCTGGATAGTGCGGCTGAAACCGAAAGAAGCGACGATCTTATTTCTGTATCTACCCTTGTTGTATCTTAATATCTCGGGATTCTCGAGAAAGAGGAATTCAGCTTCGATCCGACAGTCTGTATTCAGTCCGTAAGGTATAACCTCGTACTCCTTATTATCAATTGTCAGCTTCCCCTTGCCCGTATCGAAGGTATTAACATCGAATCTCTCCCTCTTTACTTTCAGGCCGAAATTCTTCAGGTTGGTTACAATAATGTCGGCAGCTTTCTTTTCGTTCTCACTCCCGGCAAGTCTCTCAAAAGAGAGTTCCTTCAGTATATTGTAGGGATTAATCTCTTTCATTCTCTACTCCTTACCGCTCGGTCGAGAAGATTTCTTCCGGTAATTCGATATTGAATTCTACTTCTCCGTAATCACTCTCTGAGAGGAGATTACCGTGTTCATCTTTCATCAGAATGTGTGTTGGATAAAGAACCCCGTCGATCTCATCGTAACGCTCGAAAATCCTGTAAATAGTTAAATCGCCTTCATAGCGCACTGTTTCCTGAACCGTCTGGTAAGGGAGCATTGTATCCTTATCGATGAAGAGAAGAAAGTGGTTATATTCATCATTGAAGGAGAGAATATAGAAATCTTTGTCATCAATTTGTTTCTCTTCTACAAGATAGACATCGTACATCTCCTCGTAATTATTGGCAAGGTTGATCGGGTTAGATCTGATATAGTTCCTCATCTCATCGGCAAATTCGGGTGGCAAGGCCATGTTGCCGCCAGGGAAGCTCATTTTTGTTGCACCACGGTTATATACCATTGCAAGATCTCCTCTCGGGGTCGATATCAACTGTGTTATTCTATCAGGAAACTCGATATAAGCAGTAACCTGCACTGAGGACTCTTCTCCATCACGGATCTCTGTTGAGATACCTGTCATCTTGATGTTCTCTATCTGACTCGTATCTCCCATTACTTCGAGATATTCGTTGAATATAGCTTTACCACGCTCCTTCCGTTCAGTTGTGGCTTCAGCTAAAACCCTCTCAGGTCTGGGAATAGAGATATCTATTTCATTAACCTCTCCGAGTGAGCTTAAAGGTCTATCGAATTCATCTTCATTTCCGACAACCAGAATAACAAAGTGTTCTGGGTAGATATAGTCATTAGCAAGACGATGAATATCCTCAACGGTGACATCATACACTCTGTCTCTGACCTGTTCGAGGAAGTCGAGGGGATAATTCCAGAACTTATAATTAAGTTGTCTCCGTACTATTGCTCGTGGCGAATCATAGTTGAAGACGAAAGAATTTAGATAACTCTCCCTGGCTAACTCCAGTTCTTCTTCTGTTATATATTCTCTTTGAAGCTTCTCGACTTCATCTATCATCGCCTCTATGGCAGTCACAGTCTTGTCGGCTACAGTCTGAGACATCAGGTAGAATACCCCCGGGAAGTCATAATAGACTGTATAGTGTGCCGAGGGTGCATATGCCAATCCCATCTGGTTACGTATTCTTTGATAGATCCTGCTGTTGAAGCCTCCACCAAGAACGCTGTTCAGTATCAGCATGGGGACATAATCGGGGTGATCCTGTGTCATCTCGGTAATGTGTCCGATAGTAATCCAGGATTGCTCAGCATCGCCTCGAGGGATGTAATTAATGGAGGATTGATAGTTGACCGGGAACTTCTCGATTGGGGGTGGGGTATAGTCTTCATCAACCCAGTCTCCAAAAGTCCTTTCTAACATTCTCTCCATCTCTTTTCGGTCAAAGTCGCCGACAATGGAGAATAACATGTTCTGTGGCTTGAAGAAGGTGTTATGGTATTCGACGATATCGTCTCTTGTTATACTGGCTATAGTATCATATTCACTATGTCTGGCATAGGGATTATCCGCACCGAAGATCAACTTCATAAACTCTCTGCCGGTAACGGAGGAGATATTATCATTACGGCGAGAAATAGCGGTATTCAGAGTCCGTTTCAACCGTTCCAGGCTATTATCGTTAAATAGAGGGTTGCGAAGCACATCGACCAGAATTGCGAGGGCTGTCATTGTATCTTCTGCCAAAAAGTTCATATTGACCGACACTGAGTGAATACGACCACTCGTCTGCAGCGATATGGCCATATCGTCGAGCATTAAGTCGAGTTCCTCCTGTGGATAATTAGCTGTACCGCCAGTTCTCAGTAAATCAGCCATTAGTTCAACAAGTCCGATCATCTCGGGTTCTTCGAAATAGGAACCTCCATTGATGAGGATATTGACTGAAATGGTAGGGAAATCGCGATATTCACAGAGCAGGAAATTCATTCCATTATCGAGTTGATATTCGCTCACCTCCGGCATTCTTATTGCTGATAATTCCGGAAATTCAATGCCAAACCTCTCTTCTGTATCCAGATTGGCGTAGAGAGAGGTTACCGGGATAAATAATCCTGTAGCTAACAAAAGAGCAAAAATTATGATGTTGTTGAAAGTGGTCAGTCTCATTGATATATTTTTTTTATGCATAATTACCTCGACTCCGTTGTTAAAATACCGATAGTTCGATTCTCTGGTACCAGAACTTCGTTCATAATCCTGATTATATCCTCTTCTGTGACATTATCGACCTTCTCGAGTTCCGAGAAGAGTTCGCCAAAATCACCAAAAAGAGCTTCATTATAAGCGAGCTGAACTGCCAGCCCCAATCCCGATTCTAATCTATTGATCGAGCGCATCAATACTCGTCGTTTTACACCTGCGAGCTCTTCGCTTGTCACCGGTTCATTCTGCAGGATAGCTAATTGACGGTCGATCTCTTCCAGGCATTCCTCTAAACTGGCATCCTGCATTGGTATGACATTAATGAGAAACAGGTTCTCATAAACCTTTCCCGGGGCACCGTTGTAACTATAGACATGTGCTGCAAGTTGCTTCTCTTCCACAAGAGCCTGGTATATTCTTGAGGTGCGACCCTGTCCTAAAATATCAGCTATAACCGAATAAATAGGGAAGTCGGGATGTGAAGCCGGAGGAATTTTATAACCGATCATGATATAGGGCTGAGAGCGGTCTTCATATGAGAAAAGCCTCTCTTCTTGCTGCTCCGGTTCTTCAAAAACTACAGGTTCAGCTCTCTCGCCTGCAGGTATCTTTGCCAGATATTTGTTAGCAAGCTCTAATGCCCTTTCCGGTTCTACATCGCCTACAATAGAGAAGACGAGATTACGAGCACCATAATATTTATCGAAGTATGCTCTCAACTGAGCTTCCGTAATAGATCTGATATCATCTTCTTCGCCTATCAGAGGGTTGCGGTAAGGATTGACATCAAATACCTCTTTCATAAAGTAATTAGCAAATCTATAGGTCGGAGATCCATCATACATTCTCTTCTCTTCCAGTATAACGTCACGCTCCTGATAGAACTGTCGAAAGACAGGATTGCTGAATCGATCAGCTTCCAGCAACATCCATAACTCCAATTTATTAGAGGGGAGACTAACCGTATACATCGTCATATCCATACTAGTTGCGGCATTAAGACGCCTGCTTCCGTTCAGATCAAGTATTTTGTTGAACTCATTGTCGACAACATACTGATCTGCACGGGCGATAGCATCCTCTAACTCCTGCTCCAGGCTGGCCAGAAGTTCCTGATCGGCATCTTTACCCTTTTCCTGTTCGATGAGAATTTCGTCAAATATCCTGTGACATTCTGCGAGGATTGGCAGTTCTGATTCGATGTCTGTAGTACCGATTTGTTCGGTACCTTTAAAAGCCATGTGTTCAAGATAATGCGATATACCTGTTATACCAGGTTCTTCTCTTGAACCACCAACATTGGCTACAGTTGCACAATTTATTATCGGAACATTTGTCCGGGGAAGAACAAGCAGGGTAGCTCCATTCTCAAGGATAAAACGGTGAACATCCTCTTCTATAGTGCTTAATCCCTGAGCAGACAACAGTATTGCCAGTGATAAGAGAAACACTGTTGTTAGGTATCTTTTGAACATTAGTAAACTCCTTTATCTATTTGCTTTATTTGCTTCTTTTTTCATCATTCTTGCCCAACTGTCTTTCAGGGAGACAATCCGGTTGAATACCGGACTGCCAGGCTCAGAATCCTTAGGGTCAACATAGAAGTAACCCTGGCGTTCAAACTGAAATCTCGACTCACCTGGAACATCTTTCAACATAGGCTCGAGACGACAGTCAGTTAATATCTTCAATGAGTTTGGATTGATCTGCTGACGGAAATCGATATTATCTCCCATTCCCGGATTGGGAACAGTAAATAGATGTTCATATAACCTGACCTCTGCTTGGAAGCTCTCTCTGGCATCAACCCAGTGGATAGTACCTTTTACTTTTCGATTATCTGGTGCTGAGCCACCTCTAGTTGCCGGATCGTAGGTACAATGTATCTCGACTATCTCGCCTGTATCATGGTCTTTGATAACTTTCTCACAGGTAATCAGATAAGCATAACGCAGGCGAACCTCCTTTCCTGGTGAGAGACGGTGAAACTTTTTCGGTGGATCTTCCATGAAATCATCTTGTTCAATATAAACCTCCCGGGAAAAAGGGATTTTTCTCGTACCAGCTTCCAGTCGTTCAGGGTTATTTACAGCGTCGAGATATTCGATCTTATCTTCCGGATAATTTGTAATAACCAGTTTTACTGGGTTGAGAACAGCCATTGCCCTTTGAGCACTGGCATTCTGCTCCTCACGGAAACAGTGCTCCAGAAGAGCTATATCAACAACGCTCTCACTCTTAGCGACTCCGATCCTCTCGGAGAACTTTTTGATGGAAGAAGGGGTGTAACCACGCCGTCTTATTCCTGCTATAGTTGGCATTCGGGGATCGTCCCAACCGTCGACATATTTCTCCTCGACTAAAGAGAGCAGCTTTCTTTTACTCATTATAGTATAGTTCAGATTGAGGCGAGCGAATTCAATCTGTTGCGGGTGATGTTTTATCGGGAGTTGATCGAGGAACCAGTCGTAAAGCTCTCTGTTATTATCGAATTCCAGTGTACAGAGTGAGTGTGTGATTCCTTCGATCGAATCTGAGAGGCAATGAGCAAAATCGTAGAATGGATATATACACCACTTATCACCGGTTCGGTAATGAAGGGCATTTCTTATCCTGTAAATCAGTGGATCACGCATTTTCATATTGGGTGATGCCATATCGATCCTGGCTCTCAGGACATAGCTCCCTTCGGGGAATTCACCAGCTCTCATCTTTCTGAAGAGTTCCAGATTCTCTTGCATAGGTCGGTTACGAAAGGGACTCTCTTTACCCGGTTCTTTCACCGTACCGCGATATTTACGTATCTCGTCTTCGTTCAATTCGCAGACATAAGCCTTTCCTGTCTTGATAAGATGTTCGGCATATTCATAAAACTGCTCGAAATAATCGGAAGCATAATATAGCCTGTCTTCCCAATCGAAACCTAACCAGTGGATATCCTCTTTTATTGAATCTACATACTCAGGAGTCTCTGTCTGCGGGTTTGTATCATCAAAGCGGAGATTGCAGAGACCGTTATACTCTGCAGCGAAACCGAAGTTGAGACAGATGGATTTAGCATGCCCGATATGGAGATATCCGTTCGGTTCTGGGGGGAAGCGAGTATGTACCCTACCGTCATTTTTGTTGTTACGTAGATCTTCTTCGATTATGTTCTTGATGAAATTCGGCGGAGTTTTGTAGCCGGTTTCGGTATTGGATTTTTCCATAATATTACTGGACTGGCTGTTTTCTGCAAATTTGTCCTTATTGTTCTTGCTCTTGTTCTCTGTCATTCTGTCTCCCGTTGTTAGATTATCTGGTTATCTATTACTGCTGGGTTCCATTACAGAACCTTATCTTGATACATATGTTACATCTTCTTCAGTGTGAATTAACCCCTGCTCTAAAGGGACGGATTAGGCTGAGCAGACTTTTTGTAACCTTTTGATGAACTCCTCTCTGCCGAGAATATCAAAGAGTATAGGTATATTTGGCCCATGAACCTTACCGTAAAGGGCTAATCTTAGTGGGAAGTAGAGTTCTTTCCCCTTTAGTTGCAATTCTGCTCCTGATTCTTTTGTCAGCCTTTCTATAGTTTCTACAGTTAGTTCCTCTTCTTTCTCAAGCCTCTTCAACCAGTAACCATATAGCTTCTGGGCATTTTTGCTCTCGAGAATGAGTCGGTCTTCCTCACTGAAATTCAGATCCTCATAGAACATTCTTGCCTGCTCTATTATCTCAGGGAGAAGGTTGATCCTCTCCCTGGCAAATTCGATGACCTTTCTGAACTTGCTTTCACTATCTACATCGATTCCTGCTGCCAGAAAATAGGGGAGAAGCCTTTCTTCCAGTTTAACAATATCCATCTGCCTGATATAATGTCCATTCATCCATTTCAGTTTCTCCAGGTCAAAAACGGCCCCCGATTTGGTTATCCGTTTCAGACTGAAGAGCTCTTCGAGTTCTTTCAGGGTGAATATTTCACGGTCTGACTCATCATGCCAGCCAAGCAGTGCTACAAAATTTAGTAGAGCTTCAGGCAGATAACCTTTATCCAGGAAGTCCTCGACAGCGACATCTCCTTGTCTTTTACTCAGTTTGCTCTTATCGGGATTGAGCAGCAGAGGGAGATGGGCAAATTCCGGTTTTTCCCATCCAAATGCCTCATAGAGAAAGATATGTTTCGGTGTGCTACTCAACCATTCCTCACCCCGGATGACGTAATTGATCTTCATTAGATGGTCGTCTACTACATTAGCCAGATGATAGGTGGGGAAACCGTCTGATTTTATCAAAACCTGATCATCTACCATATCCCACGGAAAGCTTACTTCACCACGAACGAGATCATTGAACTTAATATTACCGGTATCAGGAATGCGAGCTCTGATGACGTAAGGAACCTTATTGGCCAGCTTTGCCTTGACCTCTCCTGATGTCAGTTTGCGGCACCGGCCGTCATATCTAATCATCTCCTTGTTGATTCGCTGTCTTTCTCGCATATCGGTCAATGTTTCTGCTGTACAGAAACAGTAATAAGCTGAGCCATCAGCTATCAGTTTCTCAGCATGTTCAAGGTAGATACTGGTTCTTTCGGACTGGAAATAAGGGCCAAAACCACCATCTTTCCCGGGGCCTTCATCGAAAGCTAATCCCATTCTTCCCAGCGTATGAATAAGGCTCTCAGTAGCCCCCTCTACATAGCGTTTTCTGTCTGTATCTTCTATCCGAAGGATAAACGTACCATCGTTCCTTCTGGCAAAGAGATAATTATATAATGCCGTTCTTAAACCACCAACGTGCAGATATCCTGTAGGACTGGGAGCAAAACGTACTCTAATCTTATCACTCATTTTAACCTCAATAACCTCAAACTATTTTTTATAATATCTTCAAAATTTCTGCCTGCAACCTGATGTCAATAATTTAGTTTATCCTTAATGAGTTATAGTCTCTCATATAGTGAGATAACAGTATAAACCTTATTCCAGCTTTGATCAGAAATATCCACCGAAGGATAGTTTTGCATAACTCCAGAATGAAAGAAACTCCTGTCCTGCCAACCTAACTAAGTTTTACCGATCATTAACTTGCCAGATCCCTCTCTTGTCTTTCAGAAAGCGTTATCGATAAAAAAGTAGTTGACTTCATAACAATCGATTTTATATTCCTTAATAGATCATGATAAAGGGTTTTATCGGGTAAATATAATCAAATAACATAGGAGATTTACTATGAGTACGAGTAGATTAACGTTTGTAATAACAGTCCTGTTTATATTCATCACTACATTTTCTGCAACGTCCACTATAGAGTCGATGCAGGTTAACGATAATGATATAGTTGGAACCAACCAGAGAACCGATTATTTAGTAGATTTTGAAGGTCCGGGGGAGACGAAGGCAAGTTATTCTTCCGGTGATGTCAATCTGAGTGGAAAAGATTGGAATCTCGATAATGTACTGATCGGAACCACTGACAGTGACAGAAAATTCGGTGAGAGATCAGCCAGGTTCAGACACCAGTCAGCTCTGGCAGGAACCATGACAATGCTGGAAGACAAAGATAGTGGTCTGGGGACACTTTCATTTTATTACGCCAGGTCAGGGTTTTCAAATGATAATCAGCCAACTGCTCCGGTTATAGTTGCAGAATATAGTACTGATCAGGGTAGTGAATGGATTCAGATCGGTAATGATATTAGCCTTGATGGTGTTGATGAATTGACCCTGTTCTCCTATACAGTCAATGTCGAGGGAAATGTCAGGGTCAGGATTCGTTCAATTGCAGGCAGTGATGGGAGAAGATTCAATATCGACGATATACTCCTTACCGATTACGGTGATCCGGTTGCAGTTGCTCCTCCAACTTTTTCACCTTCCGGTGGAACATACTACGATGCTGTATCGGTAACTATTTCAACTGCTACTCCTGATGCAACTATTCACTATACAACAGATGGAACAGATCCAACACAATCTTCTCCGGTCTTTACCGATCCGATTGATATTACAGAGACAACCACAGTCAAAGCCCGGGGTTATGCTGATGACCTTGAACCGAGTATTATATCTACCGCTGTTTACACGATCAATTACCCTGTCGAAGTACTGGATGTAGCAGCTCTGAAAGCTGCTCCACAGGATGGGACTGTCTATACGCTGGCCAATGAGGTCATCCTAACCTTCCAGCAGAGTTTCCGTAATCAGAAGTATATTCAGGATGATACAGCAGGAATATTGATAGACGATGATGCAGGCTTGATAACAACCGATTATGAAGTTGGTGATGGTCTAATCAATCTGATAGGGACTACCAATACCTACGGCCAGATGATTCAATTTACACCAATTCAGGATCCCGGCCCGGCAAATTCGAGTAACAATCAGATCATAGCTCTCACTATCACTATGGATGATTATTTAGATGATTTCATGGAATATCAATCACGTGTAGTGAAATTGGAAGATGTATATTTTCCGACTGCTGACGGGAGTTTAGAATTTACAAATGGCACTGTATATCCACTGAGTGATGGAACAGAGACAATCGATTTCCGCACCACGTTTTACGATGTAGATTACATAGGAGAGATCATACCTGAAGAGGTGTTAAGTTTGCGAGGAATACCTAATTCTCGAACAGAGGGCCATTTCTTTACAGCGAGAAATTTAGCAGATTTTCTACCACCCTCAGGTGCTATCGATGTAGACATATTCCCCTCTTCGGCCAATTTTGGTGATGTGATCGTCGAAGAGATATCCCTTCCGGTCAATTTCCTTCTGACTAATACCGGTTCTATCACTGTTTCGGTAATCGATCTCTATGTAGATGGGGCTGATGCTACCGAGTTCATCCTCGATGATACAAATGTCTATCCTGTTGAATTGAACCCGGATGAAGAAATAGAATTTTCCGTATCCTTTGCCCCGACAAGCACGGGTAACAAATCGGCTTATGTTGAGATTGAAGTTGCCGACGATGTTACCTCTGTTCTTTATGAAGTACCATTGAGTGGTAACGGTATTTTACTCAGTCCACCAGAGAATCTCGGAGCAGAGATAATCAACTGGCACGATGTCGAGTTAACCTGGGAGATCCCACTGGTCACAAGAGGTGAGAAAAACAGAAATTTAGTCGGGTTCGATGTATACCGCAACGGTATACTCATCAGCCCCGATACCCCTTTATCACCTGAAACTGATTACTTTATTGACCAGACAGTACCTGCTGGAAATCAGGAATACTATGTTGACGCAGTATACTCTGCTGGAACTACCTCTTCCGATACAGTGATAATCGAGATTGGGCAGGTATCAAATGTAGATATGACACCTGAACCTGGTGAATACGTTGATTCTGTTGAAGTGAGCCTGAGTGTTGATACCTATGATTGGGAAGAGGTTATTTATTATACCTTAGACGGCACTGAACCTTCAGATGGGTCGATTATGTACGAAGAACCGTTCTTGTTGACAGAGACAACGATTGTTAAGGCAATAGCGTATAAAGTAGGTTCCGAGACGAGTGATGTAACCACTGGTGAGTACGAAATAGTTGTTTCTGCTGAAGATGGAACTGTAATACCATTGAAAACAAGTTTGAACCAGAATCATCCCAATCCTTTCAATCCCGATACGGTAATTAACTTCACTCTCAAGGATAGTGAGAGGGTAAGGATTGAAATCTATAACATAAAAGGAACGAAAATAGATACTCTGATCAATGAAGAGCTATCTGCTGGAAAACATTATGTTATCTGGAATGGAACTGATAGTAGTGGAAGAAGTATGCCAAGTGGAGTCTATTTCTATAGGATGATGACATCCGATCATATCGAAATAAAAAAGATGGTCATGCTGAAATAATAAATCTAACAACAATTGCGGGTAACCGCATAGTATATCAGGAGGTAAAAATGAAAAGTGTTATATTAGCACTGGTATTACTGATCTTGACTGGAATGCTCTATGCAGAATGGACAATTGTAGCTTCTTATGAAGTTCCTTACAAGGTTTCAGGATTAGCGTATGACGGCACCTATCTCTATTATGGGATCTATGGTGGCGGAGCCGGTGTAAATAACCAGATATTCCAATTTGATCCAGCTACAGGCCAGGAGACTCTCTTATTTTCCAGTCCTGTATTGGACAGCAGTTATGGATTAACACATGATGGAGAGTATCTCTGGACGATTAATCGTCAGACTCCCAGTACTACTCCGGCCTATGCAATCCAGCTAGACTCCAATGGTCTGGAGGTATCACAATTTGATCTTCCCGATTTCTACATGTCCGGTATTGCTTACGACGACGGGGATTTCTGGGTTATGACATATTATCCGGATCCCGGTACTGTCTATAAGGTAGACAGCACAGGGACTGTATTGCAGCAGTTCGTACCGCCAGAAGACCAGCCCTGGGATATCTGTATTGATGGAGATGATCTCTGGATTGTTGACTACTGGGAATACACCATTCATAGAGTAGATCAATCGGGTAATATACTCGAGACACAAATGTCTGAAATTGAGAGGCCTGCCGGTATTGTCCATGACGGCCAATATCTCTGGTATGCAGCCGGTCCTGTCGGAGGACCCAGCACAATTTACAAAGTTGATCTTGGAGGAACTGGAACCCCCGTTATCAATCTTTCGCTCGAGCAATGGGATTTCGGTACTGTAGTAATCGATGATGATATTTCAATCGATGTTAATATTACAAATACTGGAACAGGCGATCTGATCATAGACGATATATACTTCAATTCGGATGTATTCTCTACTGATACAGAGACCCCGATAACCCTGGAGCAGAATGAGAGTGTTCAGGTAACTGTTACTTTCATACCCGATAACTGGGGAGAGTTTCTCGATGTAATGACCATCAGTTCCAACGATCCGATAACACCGAATGCCACAGTTGATCTGATCGGTTACGGAGTTCATCCCGAAGCTCATATCGTTATCATGCCCGACAATCTTGATTACGGACTGGTAAGGATTGGAGCCGATACCGGGAGATTTTTCACTATCAGTAATCAGGGAATGACCAATCTACAGATCAATAATATCGGCTTTTCTGATACAAGCTTCTTCATAGATGATTCTGTTGAATTGCCGATCAATCTCTCTGTCAGAGAGGAATATGAACTCCGTGTCTGGTTCAATCCGGTGAGTGAACAGCAGATCGTGGCTGACGGTACTTTCAGCAGTAACGATCCCGATAATCCGATGACAACCATTACCTTGGTCGGGAATGGCCAGTATGTAGATCTTTCAATGGGATCTCAACTCTGGGAGTATAATGTTAGCGGAACATTTTCGAATATCAGGGCAATAGAACCGATTGAAGACATATGGGGTAATGGTTTGAATGATGTTATCGTCTGTTCAGACGACAATTTTGTTCGAGCCATAAATGGCAACTCTTCCGGACTGGCAGATGTAATCTGGGAACAGCAAATCAGCGGAGGATCCGTATATTCTTTCAGAGGACTCTCTATTGCTGGAGACCTTAATAATGACGGATATCAGGATGTGGTCGTAGGAACAACAGGGGGAGATCGTTCTGTTCGCGCCTATTCTGGTAGAACAGGCGAACTTCTCTGGCAGTTTAATACGAATATTTATGGACTTGGTGGCTGGGTTTACCAGGTAAATGCCAGGTTTGATTTCAATGGAGATGGAGTGCCTGATGTACTGGCAGCAACCGGAGACGATACAAACAATCAGGGTCCAAAAAGGATATTCCTGATTGATGGCGCGACCGGTAGTATGATCTGGGAACGTTATGCTGGTGGACCGGCCTTTTCGGTGATCGGAGTTAACGACTTTACTGGCGACGGGGTACCTGATGTAATAGCAGGAGCTTCCAATGAAGCAGAGACACAGGCCTTTGTTCTCGGGATCAATGGAGATACTGGTCAACAAGAATGGTCCTTCCAGGCTGCCGGATCGTCTGTCTGGGCTCTATCACAGATAGATGATGTTAACAATGATGGTATTCTCGATATCATTGCCGGGTCATTCATGGGTGGCGGCAGTTATTATGCCCTTGATGCCACTGATGGTAGCTTGATCTGGCAGGGTTCTACCGGAGCTTCTCTGATAATGGAGTTCATCGTTTTGGGTGATGTCAACAGTAATGGTTATAACGATATAGCAATCGGGCATGTATCACCCCATACTGCAGTGTTGAATGGGGAGGACGGACAATATGTCTGGTCTCAGGGAGTGGCTGATAATGCCTGGTATATTGCCAATGGTGGTGACCTGACTGGTGACGGGCTCAATGATCTTTTTGTTGGGACACTGTATCAGAACAACTATGCTTACTTTATGGCCGGTAGTGATGGCGAGATACTTCATTCCATCTCAACAGGAACACCGGTTGATGCGATAGGAGCTATCGACGATGTTACCGGCGACAATTCCCGCGAGATGATAGTCGGTGGTAGAAATGGTTCGATACGATGTTATTCAGGTGGTCCGGTCGATATTGCCGAACCTGGTTATGTGTTAGGTAACGTCGAGATTACAGAAGGTCCCGGAGATGTAACAGAAGTCGAGATTACAGCAGGGGATTTCAGTACGAATCCTGATGATAATGGTGATTATATGCTTGAATTGCCAGCAGGAACCTATAGCGTGACAGCTACTCTGGCAGGTTATTATGAAGTAACAGAGAGTAATGTAGTTGTTAATTCTGGTGAGATTACTCTTGATGTAGATTTCTCTCTTGAACCATTACCACTCGTTCCACCAGAAGAGTTAGTGGTCGATGTTGTAACAGGAGAATTCAACTGGGAGATACCTGATTCAGAGCACGATTTCTATCCGGATAGTTATAATGTATATCTCGATGGAGATTTAGTAACCACAGTAACCGATATGACCTATACATATACTGATCTGCAACCCGAGACTACCTATCTGGCCGGAGTATCGGCTGTATACATTACCGGAGAATCGGAAATTTCTACTCTGGAATTTATTTTCGAAGGCTCTGGAGTCGAGGATGACCTTATTCCATTAGTAACAGAATTGCATGGAAATTATCCCAACCCATTCAATCCTGCTACAACGATTCATTTCTCCCTGAAAGACCCGTCACATGTCACACTCGATATATTTAATATCAAAGGTGAGCGGATAAGAAGGCTCGTTGATGAAAAGCTGGATAGCGGGAATTATCATCGTGTCTGGAACGGCTTGAATGAAACTGGTAAGCGACAGGCCAGCGGAATATATTTCTACAGATTCAATGCTGAGGATTATCAGGAAACCGGGAAGATGCTTATGTTGAAGTAAAAGAGGGGGGTGCATACCCGGTCTTTGTACTGTCGAATGCAATGATCGGGTTGAACCCAGATAACTTCCCTCAATGAAGGGAATATTAACGATGATTATATAGAGAAGGAGAGGGAATTTTCTCTCTCCTTCTCATTTTTTTTCTCTAGACAATTAGTTTAAATCTTATCTGTTATGGATAACGTTATAAGCAAAAATAACTCCACTGTTGGGAAAGATCCATTCTTCTTCTCCAGAACTGACCTCTATCCTGTTGTTCATTTTCCTGATCTGCGGATACTTGCTCTGACCGGAAAAGATACTTACCACTTCGATATCACTAATCTCCTGCTCAGGAAAGTTGAAGTCAATTTCGACACCACGGGTAATCTCTGTCAAATAGACCGTCAATTGGTGAGATCTTTTCGGATAGTATGTTTTCGTGGAGATTGAAAACGTCACCTCCTCTCCGACCAGTGATGCGAGATCGTTATGAGAGCATTTTATCTCCATACAGTCATCCTGAAGTCTCTTTGTGTGTGACAGACTTAGATCGTTAATACTGACGGCAGTCACTTCGAAGTATTCCCCTGAAAGAGAGAAATTGTCGTCTAATAACCACCTGTATTCTACATCACGTCTCCGGAAGTATTTTTCCAGATCTTCTATTTGGTTTGCACAGGCAACAAAGAAGTATGCCTGTTGCAAAACTTTCTTGAAAGTAAGCCTAGTTTCTACCTCATAGAATTCCTTGAGCTCAGTAACCCTGCTCGGGCGAAAACTGATACTGTGTTGAAAGTTCTGTCTATAGTGTATATTTTCGTCTTTATCGATGAAGAAGCGCTTTAATATTTCACTGTAGAGCAGGGTAGCTATTTCTTTACTCTGCAAACGTTGGCTGATAGCAGATTCTATAATCAGATTGAGTTTATCGTCAGTAAAATCACGTGAGACAAAGTCTCTTCTGGAGAGAGGAGCAGTGGCAACTATCCTCCTGTCTCTATGATAATATCTTCTTGCTCTTCTTCCGATCTGACAGAGTAATTCGTAGGAGAGTCCGTCATATAGGGAGACGACCTTTTCTGGACAGAGTTCTTCACCATTGAGAAGTGTTACCTCGTCACCACAAGTGATGTCCGGATTGGAAGTTATATCTACAGTAATCATATCCATGCTCACCCTGCCGATTACCGGATAAGTTTTATCCCTGATCCGCACTCTCCCCCTGTTGGAGAGCAGAAAGTCGTAACCGTCAGCATATCCTACCGGGATAATGGCATAGGTAATATCCTGCTCTGCCTTGTATGTCCGATTATACCCAACTGTCTCTCCTTTCCTGGCCTGTTTGATCTGACATATGACCGATTTGAAGGTCATAACCGGCTGTAACTCGATCTTATCTCTCAATCTCTCATCCGAGTAAATTCCATAAGATAGAAGACCGATTCTCACCAGATTTGCATACTCTGGTGAGCAGGTAACAATTCCTGTGCTGTTGGCTATATGGATATACCTGACGGAGAAATCTAAGGCTTCTATAACTTCCCGGAATCTCTCGCACTGTAGTTTTGTGAATTCAAGATCTGATTCACTACTGCTGAAATGACTGAATATTCCTTCTATTTCCAGGTTGGGTAATTTTTTAATCTGTTTTATTATATCATTTGCTCTGTCGAAACGAATACCACTTCTTCCCATTCCCGTATCGATCTCCAGATGTATCTTTGTTCTTCTGCCTGCACTTTTATGATTGAGTTTTTTTGCGAAAGCGAGAGTTGTAACCGTCGGGGTGAGATTGTTGTTGTGTATCAGATCTATTTCTTCAGGAAAGGAGGGGGAGAGGATAAGTATGGGTTGTGTTATCTTCTGATAGCGCAACAGGGCACCTTCTTCTGCATTGGCTACCCCGAAGTATTCTGCTCCAAATTTCTGGCTCTGTAGTGCAATCTCGTATGCTCCATGGCCATAAGCATCGGCTTTGACAATCTGCATATATGAGGTTGTAGCGGGTAAGAGTTTTTTTAGATTCTGTAAATTTAGGCTGAAATTATCTAGATCGATTTCTACCCAACTTCTTTGGAACGACATAGTTTACTTTCTACTCCTTATTAATATCAAAAGGGATAACCTCAATTCTGGCTTCTGCTCAAGATAAGAGACAGATCAATTCATCAAGGGTTATCGCTTATCAAAAGTGTCGGGCAGCTATGTCTGCCAGTTTGGAACGTTCACCTTTCACGAGGGTTATATGTCCGACGATTGTTTCCTGTTTCAATTTCTCGACTGACATACTCAATCCATTACTCTCGGAATCGAGATAGGGTATATCTATCTGGTACGGGTCGCCGGTCATTACGATCTTTGTCCCTTCACCTGCTCTTGTGATAATTGTCTTCATCTCGTGGGGGGTGAGGTTTTGTGCTTCGTCAATTATGATATATTGGTCTGGAAGACTCCTACCTCTAATATATGTGAGAGGTTCCAGTTCGATAAAGCCATGGTCGAGGAAATCATTCAGAGAAGGCCTTTTTTTGTTGAAGATCTTACCATTGCGATTATCATCAAGCTCACCATGACTATGAATCAGGATCTCCATATTGTCATAGATCGGTTGCATCCAGGGATCGAACTTCTCTGTTTTGGTTCCGGGCAGATAACCAAGATCCTTACCTAACGGAGAGATAGGCCGGGAAATAACAAGACGGCTGTAGCGATTTTCTTCCACTACTTTTTGCAACCCGGCAGCAATGGCGATCAGGGTCTTACCTGTCCCGGCTTGTCCGATGAGAGTTACCATCTGTACTCTGTCGTCGAGTAAAAGGTCAATTGCCATAGTCTGCTCGACATTACGAGATTTAATACCGAAGACAATATCACCCTTATAATGCTCCAGCTCTTTAAGAACATTATCCTCATGGTGAAAACGGGAGAGCAAACTCTCTTCCGGGTTATCTTTATTTATCAGTTTCACAAACTGATTCGGGTAAAAGCCCTCTACAGGACTCTTTATTTCTTTTTTCTCCTGAAAAGTGGCGAATATAGCTTTATCGACCTCCAGGTCGTTATAGCCGGTGAACAACTCTTCAAAATTTACCCGATCGGCTTCATAGTCATTGGCTATCAGTCCCACAGCGTCTGCCTTGATTCGGACATTTGCGTCTTTGGAAACGAGAATCACCTTATGATCAGGATTGTTTTTCTGAACGTGCAGCGCGGTCCCGATTATCAGATTATCGTTCTCATCAGATAGCAGGACATCACTCGTGATACTATCGACTTTGCGGCTCATTACTACCTGGATAACCGTTTGATTATCGATCTCAACACCCTTTTGCAGGGAGCCCTCTTTACGCAGTTTATCCAGGTAACGGCTGATCTGTCTGGCATTTCGTCCGATCTCGTCTACATTTTTCTTGAATTTGTCCACCTCTTCTATAACGGTCATCGGAATAACAATCCGCTCCCCCTTGAAAGTAAAAAGGGCGTTCGGATCGTGCAGTAAAACATTGGTATCCAATACAATAATATTTGCCATTCATCTCTCTCCATTACAATATACATTAACAACTGCTGATCTGATAAAGATGTCAATAGTTTTATTGTTTATCAGCTACTATATTGACAGTGAATGTATAGTTTGCTCTTCTTCAACCCTTAGGGAGGATGGGAGTCGGATAGTGCCGCCTCCCACCCTCCCTAAAGGTTCTTGACATCTACTGAGTATTTAACGGCAACGTATGATATTTTGCTACAGAGATGGTACTGTTGGGTAGTTTACAGATCATTAGATTTTTAAGGGCATAACAGATCAGCAGTATTGTAACAGCAGCAATTGCACACGAAAAAAAACCTTTACAAAAAAAGAGAGAATAAAAAGATCATCTGACAATAAAGATAAGGAGGAAAAATGTCTTTAAGTAGTGAAGCCAAAGAGGCTATCATGGCAGAGTTCAGACTCCATGATTCAGACACCGGCTCGCCGGAGGTACAGATCGCGTTGTTAACACAACGTATAAAGGATATAACTGAGCATCTAAAGGTATATAAAAAAGATTTTCATACCAGAAGAAGTTTATTGATTCTGATCGGGCAACGCAAGAGGCTATTGAATTATCTAGCCAAGAAGGATATCGAGAGATATCGTAAGCTTATCAAGCGATTAGGATTGAGAAGATAAGAGGGAACAGAGTTTCCCTTTTTTTTAATTGAACACGAAATTGAACAAGAGTGAATGACCATCCAATTACGATATCATTAATACCACACTCGTTGTCCAAATCAAGAAGAGTAGAGGAGAAGAAAGAAAAGTAATGGAAGAACAAAAAATTGTTAAGAAATCTATCGAGTTAGCGGGAAGAACGCTAACCGTAGAGACCGGCAGAATGGCCAGACAGGCCGGAGGATCGGTGTTTTTGACCTATGGAGATACATCACTGTTAGTAACTGCTACAATGGCACCGACAGCGACAGAGGGGACAGATTTTTTCCCCCTGACAGTAGATTATGTAGAGAAGATGTTTGCTGCCGGCAAAATACCGGGTGGATTCTTTAAGAGAGAGGCAAGGCCTTCAACACAAGCAACCCTGATCTCACGTTTGATCGACAGATCTATCAGACCCCTTTTTCAAGAAGGTCTGCGTAATCAGGTACATGTAGTTTTGACCACCCTGTCATATGATGAGGAGAACGACCCGGGAGTTCTGGGAATTTTCGGAGCCTCTCTGGCTCTCGGAATTTCAGAAATTCCCTTTAACGGCCCGATAGCAGGTGTTTGTGTCGGTTTACTGGATGATCAATTAGCGATCAACCCTTCGTTTACTGAGATGCAGGCGAGCAAGTTAGACCTGACTGTAGCTGGTTCAGAAAGTTCAGTCGTAATGACTGAAGCTGGTGCGAATGAGATCACTGAAGAACAGATGATGGAAGCGATTTACTTCGGGCACGACATGATAAAGGAACTGGTAGCATTTCAGAAGGAATTTATTGCTGAATGTGGCAAACCGAAAAAAGAGATCGAGATTAAAGCTACTCCGCAGGAGATGATAGATGAGATTGAGAGCCAGCATGGAACTGCCATAAAAGAGGCGGCCAAGATAGTCGGGAAACTGGAACGTAGCGAGCGAATCGATCAAATTCGTGATAAGATGTTAGAACATTATCAGGAAAAGTATGATGAGAAGGAATATCAGGAAAAGGAATCAATACTAAAAAAGATATTCGATGACCTGGTTTACAGATTCGTCAGAGAAATGATAATCAAAGAGGAACGTCGAGTCGATGGACGTGGATTGGATGAGATTAGAAAGATCAGTTGTGAGATTGATGTACTTCCCCGGGTTCACGGTTCAGCATTATTTACCAGGGGAGAGACACAATCTATCGGGACAGTGACTCTCGGTACTGCAACAGATGAACAGATAGTCGATGCTCTCGGTGAGGAATACAAGAAACCCTATTTCCTGCATTATAATTTCCCACCCTTCAGTGTAGGTGAAGCAGGATTTATGAGAGGACCGGGAAGAAGAGAATTGGGTCACGGTGCTCTGGCAGAGAGAGCTCTTTCTGCTGTCATGCCTTCGAAGGACGAATTTCCCTATACGATAAGGATCGTCTCCGATATACTGGAGTCGAACGGTTCTTCTTCGATGGCGACTGTATGCAGTGGTTGTTTAGCTCTGATGTCTGCAGGTGTTCCAATAAGGAAGATCGTTGCTGGTATAGCTAACGGCCTGATTGTCGAAGGGGATACTTCGAAAGTCCTGACCGATATAATCGGCATGGAAGATCATCTGGGTGATATGGATTTCAAGGTTACCGGAACCGAAGATGGCATCACTGCTATGCAGATGGACATCAAGGTCGAGGGAATCACACGGGAAGTCATGCTGGAAGCCCTGACCAGGGCCAGAGAGGCGAGATTAAAGATAATCGAGACTATGCGTGATACGATTGCCGAACCACGCAAGGATCTTTCAGTATATGCTCCGCGTATAGAATCATTTAAGGTCGATATAGATAAAATTGGAACGATTATCGGCCCTGGTGGCAAGACAATCAAATCTATTATCGAAGATACAAAAGTAGCAATTGATATCTCTGATGACGGAACAGTCAATGTCAGCTCACCAGATGGAGAGGCTATTGAAAAGGCCAAGCAGAGAATCAAAGAACTTACCGACGAACCTGAAATCGGTGAGATCTATCAAGGTACTGTCAGTCGCGTCGAACCGTATGGAGCTTTTGTCAAATTCATGGGTGTCAAAGAAGGGCTGGTTCACGTCTCTCAACTCCACTTCTCGAGAGTCGAGAGTGCACATGATTTCCTCAAAGTAGGAGATATTGTCCGGGTTAAATATACCGGATCCGATAAAGGTAAGATACAGCTTACTATGAAAGGTGTTGCCGGTAATGAATCTTATGCGGAGAATCTACCACCTCCCGGTGAAGGGAAACCTCGCAGTTATGATCAGAATAGATCTAGCGACAGATCACGCAGTCGTGATTATGGCAGATCAGGTGACAGATCCCGCTCCTATGACCGTGGTGACAGAAAAGATCGTGATCGAGGCAGATCCGGAGACCGACGTGATTATCAAAAGAAGGGTGGCCGGGGCGATAGATAGATGAGAATAGAGATCCTAAGAAGGGATTCTATACTCAGTCTATAGTCTAGTCAGTTAGTGTCAATGATATACGCTTGCTTTGAATGATAGTAATCAATTCAAGCTGCAGGCTGAAAAAGAATAGTAATTCTGGGGCAGTTTACGGACTGCCCTTTTTTGGAAGGAATAGAGGGTAAGAGTTATGGACTACAGAATTAAGGATCCGCAACTGGCAGAATTTGGTAAAAAGGAAATTAGCCTGGCAGAGGTTGAAATGCCCGGGTTGATGGCTCTGAGAGAAAGGCACAGAGATAGCAAACCACTCTCCGGTGCCAGGATTAGCGGTAGTTTACATATGACAGTACAGACAGCGGTATTAATAGAAACACTGGTGCAATTAGGTGCTGAGGTCCGCTGGGCGAGTTGCAATATCTATTCCACACAGGATCATGCAGCAGCGGCAATGGTAAACAAGGGTGTTCCTATCTTTGCCTGGAAGGGCGAAATTCTTGAAGAGTATTGGTGGTGCACTCTGCAAGCTCTCACTTTCCCGGATAAGAATGGTCCGGATATGATAGTTGATGATGGGGGAGATGCAACACTGATGGTTCACATTGGATACCAACTGGAAGAGGAGTATCAACGAACAGGCAAACTTCCCTCTATCGAAGCTCCTGATAAAGAGAGGAGAATTCTCAACAGACTTTTAATCGAGGAGATGGAAAAGGATCCTCAAAGGTGGCATAAGATAGCAGAGAATATCCGAGGTGTCAGCGAGGAGACTACAACCGGTGTAAGTAGGCTTTACCGCATGAACAGAGAGAAGAGACTACTCTTTCCTGCTATCAATGTTAATGATTCTGTGACCAAATCAAAGTTTGATAATCTCTACGGCTGTCGTGAATCATTAGCAGACGGTATCAAGCGAGGAACAGATATCATGGTTGCCGGAAAAGTTGTTGTTATCTGCGGTTATGGAGATGTCGGGAAAGGATGTGCTCAATCTATGCGTGGTTTTGGTGCCAGAGTTATCATAACCGAGATAGATCCGATATGTGCTCTTCAGGCAGCGATGGAGGGGTATGAGGTTAAAGTATTGGAAGATGTCATTGCCGATGCCGATATTGTAGTTACTGCTACCGGCAATTACCATGTCGTTACCGTTGACCATATGCTCAAAATGAAAAACAATGCTATAGTCTGTAACATTGGCCATTTCGATAATGAGATCGATGTTGACGGACTTTACAGTTTAAATGGTGTGAAGAAGGAGAATGTCAAACCCCAGGTAGATATCATTCATCTTCCTAATGGGAAAGCGATCATCCTTCTATCTGAAGGTCGTCTTGTGAATCTTGGTAATGCGACCGGACACCCCTCCTTTGTAATGAGTAATTCCTTTACCAATCAGGTTCTGGCACAGATCGATCTCTGGCAGAATAGTTATAAAATTGGGGTCTATACCCTTTCGAAGAAACTCGACGAAGAGGTGGCAAGACTTCATCTGAACAAGATCGGAGTGAAGCTGACGAAACTGACTCCGGAGCAGGCTGATTATATCGGGGTATCCGAAGAAGGACCATATAAACCGGAACACTACCGCTATTGACGCACTTTACAATAAAAATACCCTCGTAAGAGTTTGAGATATGTAAAAAAGAAGTGACTGCTCAGTATAGAGAAGCAGATATGCTATAGATTGAGAGAAGATTATTAGACTGGAATTATAAAGGAGAAACAGCAGATGAGCCTAATAGAGAAGATTGAGAAGAGAGAAGCCAGGGTAGCTGTAGTCGGATTAGGATATGTAGGCCTACCTATGGTCGTTACTGTTGCCCGCAACGGTTTTAAAGTACTCGGTTTTGATATTCAGCAGAAACGGGTAGATCAGATCAACCGTGGTGAGAATTATATCGGTGATGTTGATTCTACTGAGCTTAAATCTCTTGTTGAAAAGAATCTAATAACTGCAACCGTCGATTATTCGAAGATTAAGGATATGGATGTTATTCTTGTCGCAGTCCCGACACCACTCGATAAATACAAGCAACCGGATTCCTCCTACGTGGTATCTTCGACCAGGAGTATTGCCGAAAATATCTCTAAAGATACACTTCTCGTACTTGAGAGTACCACTTATCCCGGTACCACAAGGGAGATAGTGACTCCTGAAATTGAAAAGAGGGGTTTTGTTGTCGGTAGAGATCTGTTTATCGCCTTTTCTCCAGAAAGGGTAGATCCGGGTAATTTGTCGTTTAAGACCGATAATACACCCAAGGTCGTTGGTGGGATGACACCGGAGTGTAATCGAATAGCCGAGATTTTTTATAAGTCCGTTCTGAAGGCCGATGTTTTCATGGTATCATCCCCTGAAGTGGCAGAGATGGAGAAGATCTACGAGAATACATTCCGTAATATCAATATTGCTCTGGCTAATGAGATGACCATACTCTGCGAGAAGATGGGAATAGATATCTGGGAAGTAATTGAGGCTGCGAGCACTAAACCGTACGGTTTTATGCCATTTTACCCCGGACCAGGTATTGGTGGCCACTGCATTCCTCTTGACCCCTTCTATCTTACCTGGAAAGCGAGAGAATTCAATTATCATACTCGTCTGATAGAGCTGGCCGGTGAGATTAACAATTCAATGCCCGATTTTGTAGTAAACAAGGCCATGTCCATATTGAATAAACGAGGTAAGGCTATTTCCCGCTCCAAGATACTTTTAATCGGAGCTGCTTATAAAAAAGATATAGAAGATATTAGAGAATCTCCTATCCAGATGGTGATTAACCTGCTGGAGAAAACAGGGTGTTATCCCAATTATAATGATCCCTATATTCCCGAGTTCGTAAACGAAATCAATCATAAACATTACAGGTCGGTAGAACTGGACAGGATCGATAAATACGATCTGGTAATAATCATTACGGATCATTCAGTTTACGATTACCAGGATATTATTGAAAGGTCAGAGCTAATACTCGATACGAGACTGGCTACTAACGGGATACGATCGGAGAAAATTATCAGGTTGTAACTGATAAGTCTGATAATATCCGTAATCAGGAGTAAACCCTTGGCTGAAAGAGAGAATGATACTATCGAAATCTATGGAGAACTCGAACCGGGAGATGACGGATCGAGATGGTTTGCCATTTATACAAAACCCCGCAGAGAAAAAAAATTGGCCGATTACGCTCTGAAGAATAAAATCTGTTACTATCTTCCCCTGATCGAGAGTGTGAAACACTATGACCGGAAAAAGGTCATATATACCAAACCGATGTTTACCAGTTATATCTTTGTTAGAGCAACTTATGAACAGAAACAGCTGTTGATTGTCTCTGGCCATACCGTCTCATTCATCAGGGTTAAAGATGAGGCGAGTTTCCTGAAAGAGCTACGCTATATTCAACTGATTAGAACCAAAAAGGTAGAAGCTGCTCCCCACCAGTATCTGGAAAAGGGATCCTGGGTCAGGTTTAAAGAGGGACCACTGAAAGGGGTTGTTGGATTAGTTGCCGATTGTCGTAATATTAAGAAAGTCGTTATGCAGGTTAATATCTTGCGGCGGGCTATATCTGTTACTGCCGAAACCAATCAATTAGAAGTACTCGAAGATTACGAAGAAGAATAGTGATGGTATAGAGGTTCATTCAAACGGAGTAATGAATCGTTGACAGAATATAAATTGTATTGACTGGTTGAGTAACAGTGAAAATAGTATATGAAATTGATAAAAGAATATTGAAGGTGCTGAATTTTGGCAGCATAAAGAAACTATGCTCGAATCATTAAATCTGACTGGTAGATTCGGGTTAACCGATCAAACAAGGAGAGTTTAAGATGACTGTAATTGATCTGGAACAAAAAGCCCGTGGGTTATGGAGTAATCAGAAGAGACTGCTGTTACTCATAATAATCATTATCGGTTTATTGATTATTATCGGAACCGGGCTTTATACAATAGACCCTGAAGAAGTAGGAGTTATACAGAGGTTCGGGAGATATACCCATACAACCGAACCAGGATTACGTTTTAAAATACCATTCGGTGTCGATAGAGTGACAAAGGTTAAAGTCAAATACGTCTATAAAGAGGAATTTGGCTTTAGAACTCTGGAAGTTGGCTCGGCAGCAACGAGATATTCACAGAGAGACTATTCAGACGAATCTCTGATGTTAACTGGAGATCTTAATATAGCTGATGTGGAATGGATCATCCAGTATCAGATCAATGATCCTTTAAAATACCTCTTTAATGTTCGTGATGTTACCGGCACACTCAGAAATCTTTCTGAATCCTCTATGCGACAGGTGGTCGGAGATCATAGTGTAGATGAGGTGATAGTCCTTAATCGTCAGGAAGTGGCATATGAGACCAGAATGATTCTTCAGCAACTTCTCGATGATTACGAAACCGGGCTGGAGATAAGAACAGTCAACCTGCAGAACGTAACTCCACCACTACCTGTGCAACCGGCATTCAATGAAGTTAATGCGGCCCTGCAGGAAGAGGAGAGAATCGTCAATGAAGCAAGACAGAAATATAATCAGATAATTCCAGAAGCGCGTGGGAAGGCACGGCAGGTAGTCGAACAGGCTGAAGGGTATGCAGTCAACAGAGTTAATAGAGCTACTGGTGAAGCGAATAGATTCACAGATGTCTGGCGAGAGTATAACCGTGCCAGAACGGTTACCAGAAGAAGATTATACCTCGAGACAATGGAAGAAATCCTGCAAAATCTCGATAAAGTCTATATTGTTGATGAAGACCAGTCAGGAATTTTACCCCTGCTTAACCTGGAACAGAGGGGGGAATAATGAAGAATATAATACTGATTATCCTGGCAATTATATTATTGATAGTCATAGTGAACTCTCTTTATATCATCGATGAGACAGAGCAGGTGATTATAACTCAGTTTGGTGAGCCGATTGGTGAAGCAAGAACAAATGCCGGACTCAAGTTAAAAATCCCCTTTATCCAGCAGGTTCACAGGTTCGAGAAGAGAATACTACAATGGGATGGCGAACAGAATCAGATACCGACTCAGGATAAGAAATTCATCTGGGTCGATACTTTCGCCCGCTGGCGGATTGTCGAACCTCTCCTTTTTTACCAGACAGTACGATCTGAAACTTTTGCCCAAAGCAGATTAGATGATATTATCGATGGTATTACTCGTGACATTATCACCCTCAATCAACTGATAGAGATAGTGAGAGATACCGACCGAGATATGGCATTTGCTATTGAAATTGACTTCGAGACCGATTATTACGAAGAGATCAAAACACCGATTATGGTTGGAAGAAGAGCTATTGCAGATTCCATATTTGCAACTGCCCACCCACTAATAGAGCAATTTGGTATTGAGCTGATCGACGTTCAGATCAAACGAGTTAACTACATCGAAGATGTCAGGAAAGAGGTTTATGAGCGTATGAGCTCGGAGAGAAAGCAGATTGCTGATCGTTACAGGTCGAGTGGACAGGGGAGAGCAGCCGAAATACTTGGAAGGATGGACCGTGATCTCAAACAGATCGAATCAGAAGCATACAGGACGGCTCAGGAAATAATGGGACGGGCTGATGCTGAAGCTACTACAACATATGCTGCTGCATACAACCGTGATCCCGATTTCTTCGAGTTCATAAGAACTATGGATGCATATCGCAATACGATTAATGATAAAAACAGACTCATTATCACAACCGATAGTGATTTCTATAAATTTCTTAAAAAAGGAGATTAAGGAGGATTGATGAATCTGGCAGTCATTGGTAGTGGCTATGTCGGTTTAGTGACTGGAACATGTTTCGCTGAAATGGGTAGTAATGTAATCTGTGTCGATAATGATGAAGAGAAGATCAGAATACTCAAACAGGGGAAGATACCAATCTATGAACCCGGCCTGGAAGAGATGCTTGTCCGTAACAGTAAAGAGGGAAGATTAACCTTTACTACGAATTTGAAGGATGCAGTGGAAAGGTCGCTCCTATGCTTTATTGCTGTAGGGACACCTCCAGATGAAGACGGGTCTGCTGATCTCTCTCATGTTCTTTCAGTAGCCAGGGATATCGCCCATTACATGAATGACTATAAGATAGTGATCGATAAATCAACTGTTCCTGTTGGGACTGCCGACCTGGTCAGAGAGGAAATGACTGAAGTACTCAAAGAGCGTCGGGTAAATCTTGAATTCGATGTCGTTTCCAATCCCGAATTCCTCAAAGAGGGGAATGCTCTGGATGACTTTATGAAGCCGGACAGAATAGTCGTCGGGACTGATAACATTCGTGTAGCTGAGCTGATGAAAGTTCTCTATGCTCCATTCAACCGGACTAATGACCGGGTTCTGATTATGTCGATCAGGTCAGCGGAAATGACTAAATATGCCGCTAATGCTATGCTGGCAACAAAGATATCTTTTATTAACGAAATTGCCCGACTCTGTGAATTAACCGGAGCAGATATCTCTGAAGTAAGACAGGGTATTGGCTCTGACAGCCGGATAGGTTACAAATTCATCTATCCAGGAGTGGGATATGGTGGCAGTTGCTTCCCCAAAGATGTAAAAGCCTTGATAAAGATCGGTAAGAATAACAATCTTGACCTGAAGATCCTGCAGTCAGTTGAGGATGTTAACGAAAGACAGAAAATGATCCTTGTCGATAAAGTTAAGCAGCATTTCGGAGAAGATCTACACGGTAAGACCTTTGCCATCTGGGGACTTGCATTCAAGCCCCAGACAGACGATATGCGAGAAGCCCCTTCCCGGGTAATCATCGAAGCTCTAATCGAATCCGGTGCTAGAGTAAATGCCTATGATCCCATAGCTTTAGAAGAAGCAAAAAAGGTATTCCACGGAAAAGAGGGGATAGAATACTACACAGATGATTATGAGGTCTTGAAAAATGCAGATGCCCTGCTCCTGGTTACGGAATGGCATCAATTCCGTTATCCCGATTTTGCTAAGATTAAACTCCTGTTAAAGGATCCTGTTATTTTCGACGGTAGAAATCAATATGATCCTTTGAATATGAAGGAGTTAGGTTTCACATATTATTCAATAGGAAGAAAGAAGTAGTACTTTCAGGGTTTTAAAGAATTACTTGACACGAAGAACAGTATTTAGCAATTCATTACAAATGATCGACTGATAATTATCCAGTTAAGACAGGAGTAACTATGACTGTAATCTTATCGATGAAGACGTTCCAGAAACTTGAAGAGAAACTCGGGACTGATGCAGCTAAACAAGTCTATGAATTGGCTGAAGCGATTTATGAAGAACTGGAAAGGAAATATGATTCCAAGTTTGACCAGTATCAGTTATCAATTAACGACCCAGAACAAGATGACATTGTCAGAAAACCTGAGATAAGAGCCCTAAGAAAAGAACTGATAGCAGCAATCAACAACTTCAAAGAAGAGCAAAACCATGCGGTCACTGCCACACTAAACAAATTCAAGAAATCGATCAGTAAGGTTACATTTTTCCTTTTTATCAATCTGATTTTCACTCTCCTCATTATTCTTTATCTGGTCAAACCAATTATATTGAATGGCGGCTGGTGATAATCAGTACTGGATGAAGTTTGCCCTGCAGGAGGCAGAAAAAGCACTGGAGGAAGATGAGATTCCAGTGGGTGCTGTTCTGGTTAAAGATGGCAATCTAATCATTAGCAACCATAATAGAACAAGGCAGAATAATAACCCTACAGCTCATGCAGAGAAGCTCGTTATCGAAGAGATTATTAGGAAACGAGAAAAGTTTCTTTACGATTATACACTCTTTGTCACACTGGAACCATGCTCCATGTGTGCTGGTATGCTGATTCTCTCTAAGCTTGGCAGCCTGGTTTACGGTGCAAGAGATCTTAAATCAGGAGCTGTCGGATCACTCTATAATATTCCTTCAGATAAACAACTAAATCATAATATTGAAGTTGTCAGTGGTGTTTTGTCACAGGAGTGTGGAGAACTGCTGAAACGATTCTTTCAATCAAAACGTTAGCGGAGAGTTGCCGGAGCGGTTGAACGGGGCGGTCTCGAAAACCGTTGAAGGTGGTGACACCTTCCCAGGGTTCGAATCCCTGACTCTCCGCCATTTTTTCAACTGAACGATTCTCTGGTTAGTTAATGGGCTGGAATAATTGTGAATCTGATAGAAAGAACAGGGGTAATCACAAGATTACCCCTGTTGTTAAGAGTCGAATTAACAGGATATTATAATCAAAACCTGTTGATAGTATTTAGTCTTTCTTTTTAGGATCGGGGAAGAGATTTCTCAACTCGATCGGGAAAGGAAATACTATTGTTGAGCCACCCCGGCTGGCAATCTCTGTCAGTGTTCTCAGGGTTCTGACAAAGAGTGCACCCTCTTCTGCAGACAGAATTTTAGCCGCTTGTGAAAGCTTTTCAGCAGCCTGTTTTTCACCCTCAGCCTGAACAATAATAGCCCTTCTCTCTCTCTCAGCGGTTGCCTGTCGCGATATTGCCTTCTGCAAACCTTCCGGGATACCGACATCCTTAATCTCGACTGCCGTAACTTTGATACCCCAGGGGTCGGTAGCATCGTCGAGTATCTTCTGAATATGAACGTTTAACTTGTCACGTTCTGAGAGTATCTCATCTAGATCAGCCTGACCTGCAACACTTCTCAGAGTAGTCTGGGCTAACTGCGCTGTTGCATAACGATAGTTTTCAACATTTACTACTGCCTTACTCGGATCGACAACACGATAGTAAACAACAGCATTTACGCTCCCGGTGACATTATCTTTTGTTATAACCTCCTGAGTAGGAACATCGAGTGTTACAATGCGTAATGGGATACGGATAACCCTGTCGATAATCGGAATAATGAATACTAAACCAGGTCCTTTCACTTTTGTTAAGCGACCGAGGCGAAATATAACCAGCCTCTCATACTCGCGAACGATTCTTATTGCCGCCAGAATAAAGATAACGACAATTACAACAATAGGGTACAATAGTTGCTCAAACATATCTTACTCTCCTTTTACTTCTTTCGGTTTAACTATGAGTTTGAAAGATTCTTCCTTGATTACTTCAACTTCTTGACCGAGAGGTATGGTAGTACCATCGAAACTCTTAGCACTCCATAACTCCCCTTTGGATTTTATCATACCTATCGGTGCCAGTTCCTCTACTACAACCCCTGTGTTGGGTATTGTCAGGTTGGTAGATTCTGACATCGGGTGCCTATGGGAGTAGATTATTCGCTGGATAACGAATATGAGTATGATAGCAATACCAATAATAATACCGATGACTGTGCGGATAAAGGCACCATACCAGTCAAAGCCCATCAAAGGCTCGTGTGGTAATAGTAATGCTCCTATTAATAGTGAGATAATACCTCCTATTCCGAGAATACCAAATCCCGAAGTAAAAATCTCTCCGGTAATGAGACCAAAACCGATTATTATGAGAATGATTCCGGTTGTATTAGTATCGAACAAACCGATGCCGTATATACCGATAATAAGGAGTATAGCTCCCAGGACTTCCGGAACGAAGGTACCTGGTGTACTGAGCCCGAAATAAATACCCATCAGTCCGAGCATCAGCAGAAGGAATGCGATCTGAGGGTTACTCACAGATTTCTGTACTCTCTCTCTCAGGCTCATCTCCCGATAGATGATTTGAGAATCAGCAGTCTCTAACTCTATACTCTGGCCATGTTTTTCGATGATAGTCCCATGCATCTGCAGAAGGAGGTTTTCCAGATCGGTAGCGATATAGTCAATCAATCCTTCCTGTAAACTTTCATTGGCTGTCAGTGTCAGGTTGTCCATGACAAAACCTGTAGCAATGTCTTCAGGACGATTATTCTGCTCTGCCAGGCTGCGGGCATGATTGGCCAGAAATGTTTGAGTTTTATCAGCAGCTTCCTGTACTCCACCAGAAGTAATCGAGAGCGGTTGTGCTGCCCCAACAGTTGTTCCAGGTGACATTGCAGCAATATCACCTGCCAGAAGAATAAAGGCTCCAGCAGATGCAGCAATAGCTCCGGAAGGTGTAACGAAAACAACCACCGGGATTGAAGTATTAAGAATAGCCTCGTTTATTTTAAATGTTACATCAACCAGTCCACCCTGGGTGTTCAATCTTATGACTAGCAGATCAGTCTCGCTGGTAGCAGCTTTTTCTAATTCCCGTTCCAGGTATGAAAGTTGACCTGCAGTGATCATGCCCTCAATGTCAACCACCGAAACAACTGTGCCGAATAGTGGCAGGGAGCACAGAATAAGAATGGTTAGTAACGTGATAATTCTGCCCATAACAACCCCTTGTTTTTTTGTTTGATTACATCAAATATTTACTCGAAGTCAGGTCTACATAGAGCAAGTTTCATACCTGATGCTCAGGAGTTTCGATAATCTGATAATCCTGTGATAATAAATTTCAACGGTTATTGCACTCCGAAGCAATGACCTTTTTTATCTCCGAAACATCCGCTTCCATTTCTTCAGCAATGGCTTCAGCACCCCAGCCAAGTTGGTAAAGTTGGACGATCAGTTTAACTTTAAGATCTTCAAAGATCATCGTCGAAGGTTGAAGGTCAGGTCCCTTCCCGTCGATTTTCTCTTCACCTTTGCTTGAAACAGGTTTACTCCGCGACTGGTCTTCTATCTTTCTCTTTTGGTCGTCCCATCTGGTTGTATCAGAGTGAGATTCAATTTTTTCCTTTTTTTTCTCTATGGTAAACTGGTCATTACTACTTACCGATTCTTCTTTCTCTGGTGCTTTCTGTTCGGATCGATAGTAGTCTGATTCTTCGTCAAGATCCCTGGGTGGTTGATACCCAAAACCCGTTTTTCCTTCATCAACTGTTTTTTCTTTTTGAGTTTGCTCTGTCTGTTGTGCCTCTTCTACTTCGGAACCTGCTTGTGATGATTTCGATTCCTCGGATACTGGTTTCTCTTTTTCTTTGGGACTGAGTTCTTCTCTGGTAATACTATCTTTTAACACACCTTCCAGATCTACTGCCTGTTGATCTACAGATTCTTTTGTTTTCTCCGATTCAGATGCTGCGGTTTCTTTCTGAGGGAGTTCATCTTTGTTTGTCCCTTCTTGCTCTTCTAATCGGGAGAAAGCCTCTTCTTCCTCAAGGGTGCTCTCTTCTTCTTTCTCTGCTTTGTTCTCTTCAGGTTTTTCCTGCTTCTGGGGCCAACTACCAAGACCAATTTTTTCATCAGTTTCAGGGCTTTCCAATTCAGATGGATGTTCTCTGGATGTTTCAGATTCTTCTCTTTCTTCGATCTCCTTATTCAAGTCCTGTTCTGATAAAAATCCCTCTACTCTCTCTAACTCCTCATCGATATCTACTTCTTTACCCTGCATTCCTTGAAGTTTTGATCCCTCATTATCTTTCTGAATTACAGGTGTATCTCTTTCTGGTTCTACTGGTTTTTCATCTCTGAACTCTCTGGGTTCACTTTTTTTCGAGGTTTCTTCAGGTTTTATATAATCAGCAACTAATTTCTCCTTCTTTTTTATCTCTTTCTCGGTCTCCTGCAATATTTCGGCTGCATATTGTGGTGGGATCTGCAAACCTATGGATTTACCAGTATCTTTCTCCGGTTTGGATTCTTTCTTTTGTTCTATAGTCTTGTCAGGTACCTCATTTTTACTTATAAATTTGGGTTTCTTTTGCTCACCGAGCTTCTCTGCCTTACTGGTTGGTGGCTGCTTGACCGATGGAGTTTCTGTTTTAACTGGTTCTGTTCTGGAAGCGGGTTTTATCCGAGAATTCTTTATTCTTCTGTTCCAGAAGACGTTATTGATTAAAACAACTATTATTGCTGTGACCAGAGCTGTCAGGATGATAATTATATACCAAGGTAGGGGAGAGGTATTTCGGTTAGTCACAGTAGAACTGGCAGGCAAGAGATGCTGCAGCTCTTTATCTCTGGAGAGGTGTTCATACAGCAGATCGATATTATTAGTCATATGCGAGATAACTGGATCGGTATAATCGATTTTTGCCAGTAAATTTCTGGTTCTGTTAATATCTCCGAAGGGTGAACTGACAAGTGCCAACAGAAAGGTTTGACGATTCAGATCTTCGGCCTGAAGAAAATAATTGTGGAAGGCAGAGTATGTCTCTTCTATCTCATCATTGTAGGAAGGATTAATGACTCCCAGTTTCATAAGCTGTGCTCTTGCCTGTAGATACTCTTCATCACGAAAACTAACTTCTGCATATCTCTCAGCAGCCTTTCTATCTTCATTACGACTGAGATGAAGCTCACCAAGATAGTAGTTTACTCCAGTAATCTGCGGGCTGGAAGCAGCTATCTCTCGCAAGAGGTTTTCGGCACGTCGAAAATCACTCGTAGCATAATAGTATTTGGCAAAAATGAACTTCTCTTCATCGTTTTCCGGAGTGAGTTTATTGTAAATATCCAATACGATCTTATTCTCTGGTACTTGAATCTCAAAAGATCTCAGATGAACAGGCTGATGGGTGTGGATAGTGATAGTTGCTCGACCTGCTGCCCCTTCTGAAAGCTGAATTGATCTGAGTATCGGACTGTCGAAATTCTGGTTAAGAGCTACGAGCTCATGGATTGCAGCATTATCGATGTGGATAATAATCTGTCGATTCTCACCCCTTTCGATAATACGGTATGCTGGACGATTATTAAATGTAAAGACTGTTCTATTGATTAGCTCATAGTCTTTCTGATATATCTCTGTCAGGATCGTGCTTCTCGTAGAAGATTGTCCGTTTACTGTGACAATTATGAAAACTAAGAGAATCACTATCCAGGCAAATCTAAATCGTTTCATCATAGAACTCCTATTCGTTCTTTTGATCATTAAATTAAAATAGTTCTATCTTAAATACCTTTAAATTAATACACATATGCGCTCACATCATTCCTTTGATTTACAACCTAATGTTCCTCCAGTTTATCTGTCAATAAATAGTTTTTTCTCCTTTGGAGTGCAATATCCAGTCCGATACACTCCTGATAATTTCAGGTGGCCATGTAGTATATCTAGAAGCTCAGGGATCAGCTTTTATCGGCCTTCAATACAGCCAGGAAGGCTTCTTGAGGGACAGCAACTGAACCGATTTCCCGCATCTTTTTCTTACCCTCTTTCTGTTTCTCCAGGAGTTTTTTCTTTCTCGTGATATCCCCACCGTAACACTTGGCTGTGACATTTTTTCGCATAGCTGTTATCGTGCTACGGGCGATAATTTTAGAGCCAATAGCAGCCTGCAGGGCAATTTTAAAAAGGTGTTTAGGTATAACTTCTGCGAGGGTTTCTGTAATACTTTTACTCCAGTTGTATGCCTTATCGTGATGACAGAGGAAAGACATTGCATCAACTTTTTCTCCGTTGATCAGGATGTCGACTTTTGTAATATCAGATTTACGAAACTCATTGAAAGTGTAGTCGAGAGAAGCATACCCTCTGCTAACAGATTTAAGTTTGTCATAGAAGTCAAAAATGATCTCAATCAATGGCATTTCATAGGAGAGTTCTACTCTTTTGGGATCAAGATATTGCAGGTTCTTCTGAACACCTCGCCTGTCCAGAACGAGTTTCATGACATTACCAATATACTCGTCCGGAACGATGATTTCTACATCCATTATTGGTTCCAGTATGCTTTCGATATTTGTCGGATCGGGCATATCTGCCGGGTTATAGATAATAACAGGTTTTCCTTTCACCAGATTTATGATAAATTTCACACTCGGAGTAGTAGAAATTATTGGGACATTAAATTCACGCAACAATCTTTCTTTGAATATTTCGAGGTGTAACATACCCAGGAAACCGCAGCGAAAGCCAAAACCGAGAGCGAGGGAGTTTTCCGGCTCGAAGACGAGAGATGCATCGTTCAGTTTATATTTGGCGATACTATCCCTCAGGTTTTCATAATCTTCGTTATTGATAGGGAAAATACCGCTATAGACCATCGGTTTGGGTTCTCTATATCCCGCTAATGCTTTACTGCACGGTTTCTCAGCCAGTGTTATCGTATCACCAACTCTGGCGTCTGCTACTTCTTTGATGTTAGCGATAATATAGCCTACTTCTCCGGCAGAGAGCCTGTTGCATTTGATCTTTTCCACACCGAGATATCCGAGTTCTTCGATATCGAACTCCTTTCCTGTAGCCATCAGTTTGATCCTGTCTCCACGCTGTAATTTACCATCATAGAGTCTTACAAAGACTACGACACCACGATAGCGGTCGTATTGAGAATCAAAAATCAGAGCTTTTACTGGCAGTTCAATATCACCTTCTGGAGGGGGGATTATGTCGATGATACCATCGATGAGTTCTCTAATACCTAATCCCATCTTAGCACTGACTTTGAAGATATTTTCGGGGTCTACACCCATAATATCTGAGATATCTGTTTCTGTAGTTTCAATATCGGCATTAGGGACATCGATCTTATTAATGGCCGGTATGATCTCCAGATTATTGTCCAGGGCGAGGTAAAGATTACTCATCGTCTGAGCCTCAATACCCTGAGAAGCATCAACCAGTAGAATAGCCCCTTCACAGGAGGCAAGGCTTCTTGAAACTTCGTAGGAGAAATCTACGTGTCCCGGAGTATCTATCAGGTTAAGAATATAGGTTTTATTATCTCTCTTATAGGTCATTCGGACGGCATGTGATTTTATGGTAATTCCCCTCTCTCTCTCCAGGTCCATATCGTCCAGAATCTGTGCTGCTCGCATGTTGCGATCAATTGTTCCTGTTTCTTCTAATAGTCTGTCTGCCAGGGTAGATTTACCATGATCTATATGAGCAATGATGCAGAAATTGCGAATCAGTTCCTGTTGCATATTTTAATCTCCTTATTGCTTACCCAGTTTTCTCACAATATATAATTGTCCAGTATCTTTTATCTGATCGGCTCTTTAAAAGATCAGAAAAGGGAAACAATTTTATACAGGATATTATATCTTACGGTTAACTTTTATGTTTGCCCGATGATATGACTATCTGAACAAGTATATGTGTCTTGAGATGATTATTTAAGTAATAGCATCTTACGGTACTGGTTCCTCTTATCAGTAGTCATTTTTGTGAAATAGATCCCGCTGGCTACAGGCCTACCGTTATTATCTTCACCGTTCCAGAATACTTCTCCCTCCCCTTCAGCAGCCTGTCCGCTATAGATCTCTTTTACCAGTTGCCCTCTGATATTGTAAACTGCTATGGTCAGGTTTGCCGGTTCTTCAAGATAGAAGGGGATAGTAGTAGATACGTTAAAGGGGTTCGGATAGTTCTGCTTCAATTCTGTTTCCAGCGGTTCCGGTGATACATAACTGTAACTGGTGAGAACATTATCACTGTAATTTCCTGTCCTACCTGTGTTACCTCTGTAAACAGACCAGGGTGTATCCAGTCCGGCAGGTAATTTATAATCCAGAATACTGATACCCATATTTGTGCCGTATCCTATCTCAAAATCTCCATCTCTATCTATATCAGATAGAAAGAGAGGTGAAGCGGGGGGCAGGTTCATTGGAGCAGGCAACATATCAAGTATTATGCCGTTACGGTTCAGGGCATAAATTAAACCGTTACTCGTTGAGAAGATAAGGTCTGGATAACCATCATCATTGATATCAGCTGCCAGGGGAGGTTGATTAACCGAATCGTCCAGAGTTAAGGGAAACCCGGTGAGCAGTTCACCTGACCGATTAACTATGGAAACCTCTCCGCTATTAGTAACAAAGGCAATTTCCAGTGCATTGTTGCCGGTAAAATCCGCCGCTATAGTCTCTGAAATAATCCGACTATCCGATTCGATTACCCATTCGATCTTCCCTTCATGGGTAATCTTATATAGACTGTTAGTCTGAGTGGATACGACAATTGAATTGTCATCCAGAATAATGGGTGAGGTGTTAATAGCAGCGCCGAGATTAATGGGGAAGCCGTTAATGCTTTCTCCTGTCAGGTCAATGACGTCCAGGTCACCTGTAACATAGCCTATAATGATCTCGGCAGCACCATTTTTGCTTATATCTGCAGCTGCAAGTTCAACGAGAACATTATTTTCCAGCTGAAGTGGGAAACCGTGAAGAGGTTCTCCACTCGATGTAAGGGCAAACAATCTTCTGTCTATACCAAAAACTAAAACTTCTAGTTCTTCGTTGCCGCTTATATCGGCTAAAACTGGTGTATTAATAAACTGGCTTCCTGAATTGTAACTGAAGATCTGTTCACCCTCCAGGTTAACACCAATAATCAAGCCAGACCGATTGACAAGAACAACGATAAGCTTTCCGTTGTTGAGCAGATCTCCCATAGCAGCGCTCTTGAGCATATTGGTATCGAACGAAAGCGAGGGGAGATATTCCTCAGCCCTGTAATTGAGAAAACTGATATTACTCAATGCATTTATTGCTATTATTTGAGCAAGCTGGGATTCATGTTCATTGATCAGGGGTGCAGCCTGAACAGGTATTACAGATTCCCACGGCCAGTGCTGCTGACGGAGGGATATCGGTATGGAGAGATCATATTCTTTAAAAAACTCGTTCTCTTCGTTGCCGGTAGCAACTATCGATATGTTGAAATCATAATCTCCATAAGGTATATCATTAGAAAGAGAGATGATGAATGGTTCAGAATTCAGGGTTGTTGAGCCTGCAGAGACAGGGGGATAATTTGCCGTACTTTTGATCAAATTAATTCCGTCATAATTGCCTGTTATCTCTACACTTATGTTGTCTGCTCCAGCCCAGTTTTCTTGATTATATAGTTCAATGTAGAGATTGACAGTCTCTCCCGGATTGGCTATTCCGTCATTATCACCCATAGAATCGTCATATACAACATCTACTGGTTCGAGATAGGGAAAGAGCCCGGTAGCCGAACGGATATAGGCTGATGGGTCTCCAAACAGAATTTGGTTATAGAAAGTCCAGCGCATGAAGCCATTTTTCCAGAGATGATGCTGGAAATCGTTTTCTATGGCTTCATTGACGAGTGTTTCTTTTGAATAGTTGAGTGTTTTCCCGACAAATCTGATATCCTCTTCGAATAACCCTTTAAAGAAGGTTATATCGAAAAGCTGCGAAGCACCTTCCGTGCTGCCGGGCCAGTACCAGCCGTAACGGGTGTTACCGATGAAGGCAAAGAAGGCACCTTCGGCGTTTACCAGTCTCTGACCAATACAATAGGAATCTGGTGTTGTCCAGCTATCGAAAGCAGCAGTGTAGCATCCCTGCGAGTAAGCCAGACCGAATTCACTGTTTGTCAGATAACTAACACTCGAACCGGTCAACCCAAAGACTGTGCTTTCATTGGAGTGCCCGAGATGATTGAGTATACCGAGACCATTATTAATGGATTCTCTTATTGCTGAATTGTTATACGAGCCGTCCTTTTCATAGAACCTGCTAACTCTGTATTGATCTGGTAAAATCGGGATAATCTCATCCTTGTAGTCTCCACCCCAGGTAATATTATCGAGATTCTGGCCGATCATAATAGCAATATCGTTACTGTATGCAGGTGAAGCGGCATAGTGGTAATTTTTCTGGAAAAAATTTAGAAAATCGTTTTCACTAACACCTGGAACCCTGCCTATAGCGATTTCAGCGAACCAATCGATACCATCATCAGGGTCGCCGTATATTCCATTCCCATTTGCGTCCCAGTTGCCATCCAGATTACTATAATAGACATCCGTTGGAATATTATGATCCTCATAAATTGTCCAGAGCCCATTTACCAGGCAGTAAAAGCCTCTCACCGGTACTATTGTATCGTCTCCACCGAGTAAGACATACTCGAGAGGTGTTTCTGTCAGTGAATACGTTTCATAGGCATCGATGATAAAATTTCTGATCTGCTCCTGATCATCGATTCCATCATAAGCAAGATAGATATCTTCAACGAGGAAAAGAGTCGTTGATAGTCCGTTGTCATTCTTCCAGTCGATAAAATCTGTAAAATATTCTGAACGTTGGCTATCGGTGATGACAATCATGCTGTGGGAGTCAGATTGATCCGGTAATAGTGAATTTCTCTGAATATTGATTTTGTTGTAACGATAAACCATTTCGGGGTTCTCTACCAACCTGGCAATTTCTTCCCTGGCAGGCCGGGTGGTCAGGAGCATACGATTCTGTTCTTCGGCAAGAGTCCGGTCGTATATAGTTTTTATCTTGAGATGGTATCTGTCAGAAATACGTAAAACTCCACTTTCGGTATTATATTGATAGGGGTAAAGATTGACAATCAATATTTCATATCCCATTTTTCGTTCCTGGCTATGAACCCTGAATCTTTCAGCTGGATACATGCCCTGCCAGCTAATCTCCTGCTCTGTCTGAGTTTTTACTTCTTTACTCCAGGATATCGGTGCTTGTGAGGTAGAAATAGGTAGATCCAGGCCTACAATCCTTTTACCTGACTCCTCTATACTAACTTCTATATCGACAAATCTCTCTCCCTGAGGGAGCAAAATGCGCAAAGGCTGGTAGGGAAGCATCGGGTCTCCTGGCCTCTGTATCACCGGCAATTCTGAAACCTGACGATTATCCAGGAATTGAGGGGCAGGTATATCCAGAGTTAACTCGATATCCGGCCATAAAGCTGCAATAAAGGCAGTTATTAACAGACCAATCAACAATATCTTACGCATTCAAAGCTCCTCAAGATTATAATTATCAATCTCTTTAGATGACAGTATGACGATTGTTAGTCAAGAACTTTTGTTTTTCCAATCTTAATTCCAGTAATGAAGCGGGCAGTAGTTTTCTGGATATCTCTATCTGAATAGTATTATAAATGATATCAAGAATCAGACTTCACTCTTTTGCGATATAGTTGATTATCAATGGGTAACTATATAGTCGGCAACCAACCGACTGTATGGGCTCTCATTAATTTGCCTGGCGTGACTAAAAATTGTGTAGAGAAGCGTTATTACCCTATTGACAAAAGCCAATAGTTAATTATCTTTTCTCTAAGAGGAATAGATATGAAAAAATCGCGAAAACAGATATCTCTGGAAAAGAAGATAATGGAGCATGTCGAGGGGAAGTCAGCGACTGCAGCAGAAATGATATTCCATGACAATGAAGTTCAGGCTTTGCATGACTATGCCAATATAGTATCAATTAAGCGGTTAGGTTTTAACGACCACGGACCTGTCCATATGCGTAAAGCAGCACTAAATGCCATTGTTATGCTGGATCTTTTAACGAGAGCAAAAATCAAGTTGAATCTGGAAAAAGAGGGTTTAGGAACAGCTGAGGACAGTAAAGTTGCAGTACTTCTGGCCTCTTTACTGCATGATGTTGGTATGACGGTCTCCCGTGATAAACATGAGTTTATCAGCATAACCCTGGCTTTACCTATAATAGAGAAAGTACTGCAGAAGATATACGATAAGGATTTGAACAGGAGGGTGATTATCAGGTCGATAGTGACAGAGGGTATTTTCGGTCATATGGCGACGCAGACAATCAATACTCTGGAAGCCGGTCTGGTTTTGATTGGAGACGGTTGTGATATGGAAAACGGTCGGGCCAGAATACCACAGCTTCTCTCTGACAGACCGAAGGTGGGAGATATTCATAAGTACTCATCAATGGCGATTCAGAAGGTTTCTTTTTCTGCGGGAAAAAACAGACCGATCAAGATTCAGATAGATATGAACCAATCAGTAGGGTTCTTTCAGGTAGAAGAGGTACTCTTCCCCAAAATACTCTCAAGTCCGGTAAAGAGATATATTGAACTCTATGCAGGTATAACAGGGAAAGAGTTACTCAGATATCTATAATCGACATATAACCTGTGTTATCAGATTCTTGTTCTTTCCGGAAAAGAAATATCCGAGTTTACCCTGAACCTTTATACTATCAGACATATTAACCTTTATAACAATAAAAGAATAGATATCATCTCCAGACAAGGGCCTGCTTTCCCACATACCATCAAGGCTTCTCTCGTAGATGTAATGAGATATATCGGAGCGGTAGATATTGATCTGATAGATCAGGTTGATATTTCTATACCGCCAGCTGATGTTCTCGAACACTAAAACACCCTTCTTAAAATCTTTCACTTCCGGTATATATCGGGTGATATACTCTATTCCACATCTCTGGCTGAATTCTGATCGTATATCATGTTTCCAATCCAGAGAGGTTACCGTTTTATGCTCATCTCTAATTTTGGGCAGGTCATTCAATACCCGGTATTTTTCATAATTCTTATGCTGGAATTTCAGGCGGAAAGTATCTAAATGTCGTTTATGGATCAGCTGGAGATACTCTTCGGTCCTGGTAGTTGGCATTTTTTCAAAATGACGGGTTGCTGGATGTCTCCAGAGATCGAAATAACAATTAAGAGTCCAGGAAGGTGAAGGTCTGATTCGTAGACCGTAATATATTCCCTCTTCATTGTCGAAATTGGTTTGTGCTGAAAAAGGATTTCCGTGCCAGGTGGGTATAGACTTCTCATATAAACGATACAACAGGAGTTGCTGAAACAGTCCTCTACCCAGCCTGATTCCACTCACTAATCCCTGTTTGTTGCCGATCTGCGCATATTCAGCGAAAAGATCGAACTCATCTGACCGGTGAAATAGAAAAGTGCCGAACGTTCTATAACTGCTGAGATAGTCCGGATTAACGAAATCACGGTCGAAACGGTTGTGAGAATAGTAAAATCCCCAGGAGCTGATATTGTATCGCATTCTGACAGCTATTCCATCGATTTTCTCTCTTGTCGAGTTATGCCAGTCATTGTTAGTAGTTCCATAAGGGTAGAATGTAGAGATTCCTGTCTCAGTCAAAGATGCATTGAGGCTGGTGCTGGAATAAAAGGGGATAACATCAACCGGTCCGATCTCAAGATGCATTGCGATACCTTCAAGTGACCAGAGTTTGTATGGGTTACTGTGTGGTCTCAGTGGTGAGTAGTTTTTCACGGGGTGTGTCGTGGTAGCAGAACTCTTTGAAAATCCTCCAGCAGGGGCATAGGCTATACCCTGTCCGAGAGAGAGTCTGTATTTGCCCAGGACCAAATTCCTGAGGAGTTTGTTGCTCTGGTGAGAAAAATAATAGGAATAGTTTCTGGTGGGATCCAGCTGGCCATAGTTACTAAGAGAGACGAACCCGAGTTGTTTATTGGGGTTCCGGATTTCACACTTACGATAATAACGGCTTGAGAACTGATCTTCCAGCATTCGATAATAGTATCGTTCTGTATGGTGATATGACAGAGGGAGTGGAGATCGAAATGAGAAATACGACAGGATTCTTTTGATCTTATCTTCTGATAAGCCGCTCTTTTGGAGTGTCTCAATATCAAATTCTCCTTCTTCATTTCTTAAGCGAAGAATTTTTTCGATATCCTCTCTGACGAGTCCTGGTATCTGTAACAACTCCTGTAGCGACATATTTTGTATATATAGCGGGAATAATACTCCTTCTCCGCTTTCCAGCCCCAAATCCTCCTGCCAGCTCTCTTCATCAATCAGCCATTCTGGTTCAGTCTCATCCCCTAACAGCTCTTCTGTTAGGCAAAAGAAAGAGAGAACATGCATTGTAATTATCAGGTAAGAGAGATAAGTGACTGACTCTCTGGAGATTTTAGAATCCATAAGTGACCGATAAAAAATGAGTGGAGTTCAGAATCCTGTGAGTCAATATACTATAGGTGATTTTCAGGGACTCGGGTAATAGTATAATACCAGCTCCGAACCTTTCGGGATCGTACTGATAACTGCTGACCAGTGCAAGGTAAGGATGGAATCGATAATAACTACAAATTTTCAGGGAGAAGTCATAATCCCTTTCCTTCTCTATTCCGAACGAGAGAGAAGTGTTCTCTGAAAAGTCATAATTCGTCTCCCAGATGAAAACAACTGGAAGGAGATATCCCTGAAATCTTGTTCTGGAAAGATTTCTGATAGTGAAACCACTCTTCAGGTTTTCGTAATTAAGGATGAAGCCAGTATCCATTACCGGTACAAATGAAGAAGTATACAGAGGAACACTGCTATACAATACCCTGCAGGAACTACCAATACTGATAGATTCAAGTTGATAACTGAGTGAAATGTTCAGAGTAGATTCTCTGTAGAAGGGATGAGAGAGGTGACAACCTCCCAAATAGAATCCCCAATTCTTCTTCTGGATAGCTGCATGAAAGGTGTAGAGCGGGAGGTCGGATAAACCAAAGAGATGGGTTACACCTGTTTCCAGACCCTGACTTAGATAGGCCGGATTAAGGCTGGTCCCGGAAGGTGATTCTGTAAATAGAATCAGGCCAGATGAGGCATTCTGCAATGCAGAGGTGTTAAGAGCCAGATCGATTCCATGCCCCTTATTACCACAAATCAATAAAAGTAATAATAAAATCCCCGTCCTCATATAAATATAAAAGAAAAAATATGTTCCAGTGTCAAGCAGAAAGATACTTTAATACATAATATTGGCAGAATCGTTTAATAAAAGAGGTTAATCTATCTATGAAAGGTAATATTTCGAGCTCGTCGCGATGAGATAAAACTCTTTAGACGTCTTGTTTATTCGGATTTCAACTCTTTCAGGAGGCTCTCTTCGGATTCTGTGTCAAAATAGTGCCCTCTCGCCATATCGAATGTGATCTTGATCGTTTTACCCATTTCCGGCATCTCTTTCGGATCGAAGCGAGCGGTCATCTTGTCTTCGTCAATATTCAGAATCACATGAAACTCATTTCCCATCGGCTCAACAATTTCACAGACCGCTTCCAGGTCCTGAGGTGATTCTGCCATACTGTTGAATCGGGCATCATATATATCTTCCGGCCTGATACCGAAGACGATCTCTTTGTTTTCATAATCCTGCAAACTCTTTTCATGATCTTTGTATACTTGCACCTGGAATTTTTTTGTAGAGAAGTATAGTTTTCCGTTCTCTTGTGTCAATTTACCTTTGAATTGATTCATAGCCGGACTACCTATGAATCCAGCGACAAAGAGGTTATTCGGGTTATTATAAACAGAAAGGGGCTTATCAATCTGATGGACTATCCCCTCTTTAATAATTACTATTCTGTCTGCCATAGTCATCGCTTCTACCTGGTCATGGGTAACGTAGATCATTGTGGTTTCCAGCTCTTTATGGAGTTTTATGATCTCTGCCCGCATTTGAACTCTGAGTTTGGCATCAAGATTGGAGAGGGGTTCATCAAAGAGAAATACTTGAGGTTTACGAACAATAGCCCGGCCAAGAGCTACACGCTGTCTCTGGCCGCCTGAAAGCTCTTTAGGTTTTCGTTTGAGAAGTTTATCAATATCGAGTAACCTGGCTGCCTCTTTTACCTCTCTGTCTATGACAGATTTCTTTGTCTTTCTCAATTTGAGAGCGAAGGCCATATTATCAAAGACAGTCATATGAGGATAGAGGGCATAATTCTGAAAAACCATGGCAATATCCCGATTTTTGGGGAGGACGTCATTTACCAGTTTCTCACCGATATAGATTTCACCGGAAGTTATTGTTTCCAGGCCGGCAATCATCCTTAAAGCTGTAGTTTTACCGCAGCCAGAAGGGCCAACGAGAATCACAAATTCTTTATCAGCGATATCAATGTTCATGTCGATAACTGCTTTCACGCCGTTATCGTAAGTCTTATTAAGATCTTTGAGCTTTACCTGTGCCATTGCTTTTCATACCTTTATTTTTTGAACGAAACAAAGTGTGACTAATCCTCTCTGTCAAGAAATAACTGCTTGTCTAATATTACAGGAGATTATTTTCTCAACTTCTTTTCGATTATACAGACTCCAGCGGGATTAAAATCAGTTTTGATTACTTTCCAGCCGGGACTCAAAGCTGCATACACTATAAGTGTAAATATGCGAGCCTGATGACTGATTATCAATATATCATCCTTTACCTTCTTGACCCTGTGAATGATCTGTCTAGCCTGGAAATAATAGCGAAAAATGCTTAGAGTATAAAGGGACTTTACAACACAGAGATATACCCAGTACCGTATTTTGATCTTTAGCTTTCGTGGCATGCGGGGTGGCGAGATATAGATCTCTGTCAGTTGAGGAAGTGCCTTGGAGAGAGTCATATTGTCAGGATGTGTCAGAAAGGCTCTGGCAGTCTGTTTTGTACGTCGCAGCGGGCTATAGAATATGTAGGTATACATATTCTTCAAAGCGTTCACCTGTTTTTGTATCTCCTGCTCTCCTAACGGAGTGAGGGTAGACTTCTTCCATTCCTCCAGAATTTCCATGAACTCTTCATAATTGACCTTTCTCTGGTAGTCTTCCAGAAGATGGGAGGCAGTTCCGTGTCTGATTATATACACTCTCATATATATATATAACTCAGCTAAATTCATCAAGTGTACCGGCAACGATCTCTGTAGGAAACAATTGAATGTAACCATAACCCGGTTTCGTGAAATCTATCTCATATTCTTTTAATATTGCCGATAATCTGTGAGGAATTCTACGATCGTTAACGTTGGAAATAATCAGAGCAGTTTCCAGGTTCTTTTTTCTGTGCCTCATACTCAACCCTGAGAAAACCGGCATATCATAGGCTATTTTTCGAGCCATCGAAAGAGACTTGATAACAGAGGCATTATGGATTCCGATTTCCATCATAGCGGTCAAAACATCAGGAAGTTTTCCTGTTTTGTATAGATACACGAGCATCAGATAACTATCTTCAGTAGTCTCTTCGTCAGTGTCTTTATCATATTGTGCTAATGTGTTTAAAACTTCGGTACTACTTTCTGCATTGATCAATATGCGGGTAAAGTTCTCATTCTTGAGTAATCTGGCTGTTCTGGCAAGTAACCGGAGATAGTTTTTGTTATGTTTATTGTCACATCCGAAGAGGAACAGGAGTCTAACAGGGCCAAAAGCAGGGTGCTCATAATCGATTCCTTCTTTCAGAATAACAATCAGTAAAAAAAGTCCTTTGACACTCCGACAACCTGCATGAGGAATAGCTATATTGGGCATAATCTCAGTGTTACCAGCCTTTTCCCGGTTAATCAGAGACTGGGAGAATGCTTCGCTGTCAGATACATATTCCTTCTCGGCGAGATAGTTAGACATCAGGTCGAACAATTCAGACTTATTCTTTACCAGGGGATTGAGTATAATCAGTTCATGGTCAGTTCGTTCTCTAAGCATTGTCTCACTCCGTTAAAATGTCTCTTTGCGGAATTTTCTATAGCTGAACTTGATTAGGAACGGTGCAGTAATAGAGGTTATTATCACCATCAGAACCACAGCTGAAAGATCATCTACGGAGAGAAGTTTATGCTGGACTCCCATCGAAGCAATGATAAGAGCAACTTCACCACGTGGTATCATACCAAAACCGATTCTGACCGAACGAGTAGTATCGAATTTTGCAATTCTGGCACCGAAAGCACTACCGAAAAACTTACTAATTATTGCCAACAGAAGGAAGAGAATCAGATAGAGGGGATTAATGCTTAGGATGCGGAGATTTATAGCAAGGCCAATCCCGATAAAGAAGAAATCGATGAAGAGGGATTTTCCTACTTCGGAGATACCGGTATTGATCATATGCCGATATTCGGTCTGCCCGATAAACAGTCCTGCAAGGTAAGCACCAGTTATTGCTGCCAGGCCAGACATCTCAGCAAACCAGGAATAGAGGAATATAATGGCAACTGAGACCGAGAGTATTGAACCTTCCAACCTCAGCTTTTTGCTGTTTACGAAGAGTGCCGGTAGAAGATACAACCCAACTGCAAAGGCAATGATAAAGTAAACTATGATCTTGATTACAGTTAAGAATAGTTCACTCTGATAGATATTAGAACTGCCGGTCTTTTCAACTGAAAGCCCAAAAATGAAGGAGATGAGTAGAATGCCTAACACATCATCTATTATGGCACTATTAACGATACACCGACCCTCGATGCTCTTTAGTTTATCGATGTCCATAAGAGTTATGACCGAGATACTAATACTTGTAGCGGTAAATACAGCTCCGATAAACAGACTGCTCACCAGTCCATAACCAAAAATCTTAGCGAGTAACAAACCAAAGAGAAATGGGAAAACAATTCCCCCCAGAGCTGGAAAGATTGCTTTCTTCGATTCTTCGCGAATTTTTGAGAGATTAGTTTGAATACCTGCTTCAAATATCAAAAATAGGATACCTATCTGAGCTATCCATTCTATTGTTCCGCTTCGTTCAACAAAATTAAACAGGCTTGGCCCCAGAACAATTCCGAGAAAAATTAGAGCAATAACAGGTGGTAGTTTGAGTTTGAGTGATATAGCACGCAATATATTAGCCAGAAGTAGAATAAGTGCTATTTGCAGGATAAGATACATTGTATTGTTCATAACTGTTCAGGCCTTTTAACTTTGTTTGGTTTCATGTTAATATCAAAGATCGATTTCTTCGTCAGGATTACCAATTAGAGCAGCAATTGGTATAATCTGAATAAATCCGGTTCCTTTTTTGCTGAAATCGAGATTATTCTCTTTCAGGAGTTCAGCCAGTCGATATGCAATTCTCTGGTCACTAATCTGGCAGGCAATAACTACAGAATCTTTATGTTTCTTTTCCTCAGTATGGTACATACCGGTATAGATTGGAATATCCAGTGATATTCTGCTACCGAGCGACATCGATTCCATAACAGAAGCATTGGTGATTCCTAATTCAACGAGGTTTGTCAGCAGATCAGAAAGTCTATGTCCATCATGGAGGGTAACCAACATCATATATTGTGTCTTAGATTCTTCAACCTCAACATCCGGTTTATCATATTCATCGAGTAATTGAATAACCTCATCAGGTTTTTTACAATTCAGGAGTCTCTCCCGAAACTCCTCTATCTTGAGTAACCTTGCAGATTTTGCCAGCAGCTGCAGATATTCTTTATTAAATTTGTCTGAGGTTCCAAAGAAGAAGATGATCTTAGCCTTACCCATATCGGGATTGCCAAAATCCAGACCTTCCTTGATAAGGACAATACTGAGGAATAGTTTTTCAACAGAATCTGAACGGGAATGTGGCAGGGCAACACCCGGCATCAGTTCAGTATTTGCCACCTCTTCTCGTTCTATGAGTGCCTGCAAAAAACTCTTTTTGTTAAGAACATAGTCGAGGTTATAGAGATGATTTACCATTTTCTCGAAAAGTTCTTCCTTATTCTCTACCTGCGGTTCAATGATAATCAGATCTTCTGTAACATAATGAGAGAGCATAGTATCTCCATGTTTGTACCCCAAGTGGGTAATATTATCTTCCAGGTTTCAGTCATTAAACTATCCATAAGCTGCCCCCAAAGCCACTTATCTATTTCTTAAAACTCTTTGCTTATTTAAATGTTCTCGATAGGTTTTGGAAAATATATGACGTCCCTTTTGATCGGCAAAGAAATAGAGAAACTCCGATTCTGCAGGATTGAGCACGGCCTGCATCGCTGATATGGATGGACTACAAATTGGTGCTGGTGGTAATCCGACTTTCTGATACGTGTTATAGGGAGAGTCGATCTGTAGATCATTATAATATATAGTCCGTCTCTCTATACCCTCTTTGGAAAGGGCATAGGCAACTGTCGGATCTGCCTGTAACATCTTTCCGATACTAAGGCGGTTGATGAATACACTGGCTATCAGGGGCATTTCGTCAATATAACGTGCCTCTTTTTCGATAATAGATGCCAGGATAATCATTTCGTAAAAAGAGTAATCAAAGTTATCAGGGAGTTGTAACTCAGTGGTTTTATGGAAGAATTCGTTAACCATTCTTCTGAGAATAAACTCTTCACTTACCCCTTCCGTGAAATCATATGTCTCAGGATAGAGAAATCCTTCCAGAGATTCTACCGAAAAACCGGTTAGTTGTCGAGAAAAATCCATATCTTTTGCCAGATCAACAAAAGTATCATATTCACCAAAGCCCTGGTCATTGAGTCGTCTGGCGGTTTCACTGATAGTCAGTCCTTCAGGAATTACAGCCCGACGGGCCAAGACATCACCTTCCATTAGCTTCTTAACGACTGCTGCAGTAGACATTCTTCCGCTGAAAAGATACTTGCCCCAGCTCAATTCCTGATCGATATTTCGGAGTCTTACATATATAACAAATGGCCATTTACTACGGATAACTCCGTTTTGCACCAGTTTATCACCTATTCGTGCTGCAGATTCACCAGTCTGAATTTCCACAACAACTTCCTTAATTGGCCTTGGTATTATGATGAGAAAGATCTCATAACCGAGAGCCAATAAGAACAGGGTTATCAATATTATAGTAAATGTTCTCATTTTTCACTTTCTTTGCTATTTAGATAGTTTTGTAAAATAATTGCAGCGGCAATTTGGTCAATCTTTTCCTTGCTCTTTCTGGTCGACTTCCCTTTTCTGATCACTATTTCCCTAGCCTCTAAAGAGCTGTATCTCTCATCAAAGGTTGCTATTGGTAGAATGCAAACCTTCTTTAATGCTCTAATGAATTTCTCTACTTCTCCGGTCTGTTTGCTGGGTGTCCCATCCTGAAACAAAGGGAGACCGATGACGATAGTGCCAATTTTTTCTCTCTCTGCTATCCTTACAATTTCCTGACAGATCTCCTCTATACTATTTTTATTGTTGATGATTGTAAGACAGGGAGATGCAAAAAGCTGGAGAGTATCGGAGAGAGCAATTCCAATCCTTTTCTGGCCGTAATCTATTCCCATTACTCTCGTCATTTGCCTTCTCTAAGGGGAGTATTATCTATAGTTTAAGGTTGATGAACTTATTGGTAAGCAAAATATCATATATGAGATTCATCTCGCCAGATTATAATGCGCCATTCATTACCTTCGGGACGGAGATAAAACCTGGCATACCCATCTGCAGTGATATTGGAAGAGCCGAATACGGTTAGTGACAAATGAAAATAGGTTGGTATAATAACCCAATCTTCTCGTCCCTCCTGATTATCTGTTAACCAGGCATCTTCGTGTGGGATTTGAAGATTCAGGTAAAGATTATCTGGAGGTGGGAAAACCCCATCAGAAGATCCATGCTTGAAAAGATTTCGATGATAATCGACTTCCTGATCATAATCCCACCAGCTGTCTTTAATACCATCACCATCCATATCGACACCGATCTCATCAGTTTCGACAGAAATCAATTCAAATCTGAAAGAGCTTGACAGGCAGTTTTTGAAGAGATCCAGATCCTGCTGATTGTACGATGTCTCAAGATTAAGTAGGACATTTCGCGGGGTTGTATTATCTCTGATTTCATAAGAGGGAACATTATTAATGATACTCGGGTTAAACGGATTTGTACACCCATTCAAAACGAAAATCAGGATTGCCAGAACTCCCCACATTAGCAGGGTCAAGCATCTTCTAGGGAATATACTCATATTTCAACCTGCCCCAGGTTGTATCATTATCTGTCCGGAAATCTTCCCACTGATATATGCGCCAGAAACCATCACTGTCACGTCGAATATAGAGAGTCATACTGCCAGAGAAAACAGAGGTTTCGTTTTCTCTGGTTAGTAGAAGTTCATAGTCTCGGTACAGGACGGCATTATCTGATTGGATAATATCGTCCTTCTCCTCGATAATCTGAAGCTCTAGATCCATATTCTTGTCTATCAGGCTCCGCATTTCCGTCTCCATATCTTTTCCCCAGTATACAGGGAGATTATAATCCTGCACATCCTGTGAATCAAAGTGAAACTCGAAATCACTGCTCAGGATTGAACCATATCGATCGACATTTTCGTTATAATCATAAGCATATTTCAAGTTATCAAGAGTTTGAAGTGGGGTAATAGGATAATGATTCCAGTTTACTTTACCCACAGGTTCTTCAGGATCTCTCGTCTCAAACAATCCACAAGATGATAGAATAAGGGCTGTTAAAATTACTAATCGAGGTAACAGCTTCATTCTACCCTTCGTCAGGGCACTCTTCATCTTCTCCTTTTTCCTTCAAGATAGCAATCTCAGCCTCTAAACCAGTAATCACTTTTTCTATCTCTTCTATCTTATTTATCTGCTCAACCAGAAACTCATTACTATCAAAATCATCTTTATGCGTGTAGATATAGTCACCGATCTGGGACTTCACATCCTTGACATCTCCCTTTAAAGAGCCTATCTTCAATTTTAGCCTTGATAACCTGGAAAGTTCTTCAACTTTGTCGAACGCTTTTGACATAGCGCTATTTATCTCTTTGCGAATGTTTTCCATAAAAGCTTTTGTATCCATTACTAACCTCCTTCTGGTTAAGTATATTTTTACCTATCTGATACAATCTATAATCATTCGATAATGTCAAGGAATTTCAGCTTCTCGTTGTACCAGGCATTATAACCACTTTGTCGGTTCTTGTTGTATTAGAGAAATCATTCCGTTTTAAGAGAATGGTTGTATGCTCCTGGTGAAAACATATTGACATCTGACAGGACATTTTGACCATGAGCGGCAAGTTGAAGACTATTCATAGGAGATGTTATGATAAAAGTACTGATTGAGATTGAATCATCAAAGAGGTCTGAGTTTATTGATATTACTTCCAAAGTGAGGAGCGTTATCAAGGATAAAGATATCAGAGAGGGGGTAGTCAATATTTCCGTTCCCCATACAACTGCAGGGGTTATAATTAATGAGGGGGCAGATCCCGATGTAGTTAATGATATCGGGATGTGGTTGGAAAAAATTGTACCTGAGGATTTACAGTATCGACATCTGGAAGGTAATTCACCTGCCCATATTAAGAGTATGCTAACAGGAGCATCTGTCAGTGTAGGTATTGAGAATGGGATACTATCATTAGGGACATGGCAGAGTATCTTTTTCTGTGAATTTGATGGTCCCCGTTCCAGGAAAGTCTGGTTGATGATATGATCCGAATTGCCCTGAGTCTTGTTCTGGCCTTCGGGTTGATGCTGTTTCTCTCTCGCTACAGATTATGGTTAGGGGTACTGGCTGCCGGAGTTATCTTCGGACTGTTTAATTATGAATGGCAAGAGTTTCTACGACTTGGTTTTCAGACATTCTCCTCAGTGCCTAACTGGCTTCTGGTTATTGGTGTCGGATTGATACCTGTATTGGGTACTATTATGCGCGATTCAGTCCATCTCAGTGATATGCTTCAAAGATTGAAACGGAGAAAGAAGATCTATCTGATGCTCACCCCACTCCTCTTTGGACTTCTTCCTATACCAGGTGGTGCATTACTCTCCTGTCCACTGATAAAGGGTGTCGACAACGATATTTCCGGAGCCCGTTATGTAGCGATTAATCTCTGGTTTCGGCATCTGCTTGTTATTGTCTATCCATTAAGCAGTTCTATTATTATCGCTGCTCAATTGGCTGGACTGTCAATAGCACAAGCTATTCTCGCCATGTCCCCTGTAGCTGTTGTTATGTTCGTTGTCGGATATTTTGCACTGATTAGAAGTTTGAGGAATAAAGATAACAATAAGCACAAAGAGATGGGTAAAATATCAGTTAACAGGACAATCAGAACACTTTTGATATTTATGTCGGCCCCCATTCTCCATATCTTTCTTAGTACTACGTTTCTAAGCCATTTCGAACAGCTCTCTTTTTTCATCTCCATGTCTATCAGTATCATAATCGCGATATTAAGTAACCGGATCAGTATAGCAGAATTCATTCAGATAGTGAAAAAAAGCAAGATTGAGCAGTTTTCGCTACTCTTCCTTTTTCTTCTGCTCTTTCTCAATATGGTGCGGAGTTATGAGAATCTAGAATTGCTCTTTGCTGGTTTTCATCCTCCACTCTTTATTGTGGGAATTATGGCATTTTTCTTAACCTTCTTAAGTGGGAGGATAGAAATTTCACTATCGATTATCTATCCCTTTATATTCACCATTTATGCTATCACCAGCTTTAGCCCCGGTCTTTTTCGTTTCATCTATTTCTCACTCTTTGCTGGTTATCTTATATCACCTCTTCATCCCTGTCTCGCCTTTACTACTGAGTATTTCCAGACTGGTTATTGGAAGGTTTTCAGATTAATATTTCCACTACTTCTAATCCCTTTTCTGATCGTTAGCATATTATTCTTTCTCTGATGCTAAATAAAACTTGCCTAAGAGAGTGCTTTTTTTACTCTGACTAAAAATATATTCAGGAGGTATAAATGGAAAACAGAGTGTTTAATTTCAGTGCCGGCCCAGCAGTATTACCAGAAGATGTGCTGCTGGAAGTTAAAGAAGATCTTCTCAATTATAAAGGGAAGGGGATGTCGGTAATGGAGATGAGTCACCGTTCTAAAGACTATCAGGCGATCTTTAATGACACTGTTGCCAGAGTTAAGAAGGTTTTTGGACTGGATGAGGACTATGAAGTTCTCTTCCTTGGTGGTGGTGCTTCTACCCAGTTCCTGATGACTGCACTCAATTTCTGTTCCGATGATAAAGAAGCCAATTATGTTTTGACAGGTAGCTGGGCAAAGAAAGCTTATACTGAAGCCAAAAAGGCAGGTAAGAAGGCACACATTGCAGCCACTTCGGATGACAGGAATTTCAATTATTTACCCAAAGACTTAGCTTTCTCTCCTAATCCAGCTTTTCTGCATATAACTACCAATAATACAATTTACGGTACACAGTTCAAAAAGTACCCCGAAGTTCCCAATAACATTCCGTTATTTGCAGATATGTCTTCAGATATAATGAGCAAGCCGATTGATGTGAAGAAATTTGCGTTAATCTATGCTGGTGCTCAGAAAAACATCGGACCAGCTGGCGTAACGATGGTGCTGATACGTAAGGATATCATGGATAGACTTCAGCCCGACTTGCCTACTATGCTGAGCTATAAGACGCATATAGAGAAAGACTCGATGTTCAATACACCGCCGACCTTCCCAATATATATTGTTGGCCTGGTAATGAAATGGATAGAAAAAAAGGGTGGGCTGGAGGCAATAGCTAAAATTAATGAAGAGAAAGCTTCTTTAATCTATGATACTATCGATAACTCGGGTGGCTATTATAAAGGAACAGTGGAAAAAGAAGATCGTTCACTGATGAATGTAACCTTCAGATTACCTAATGAAGAACTGGAAGCGAAATTTATCTCTGAAGCTGCAGCAGATAAGATGAGCGGGTTAAAAGGACATCGTAGTGTTGGAGGTTGCCGTGCTTCAATCTATAACGCCTTCCCTATGGAAGGGACAAGAAAACTTGCAGAATTTATGAAGGAGTTTCAGAAGAATAATCCTGCATAATACCTGAATAATAAATGTTAACAGTGGGGGATGGATACACCATCTCCCTTTTTTTTGGAATGCAGATTGCTTTTTATATTAATGAATTTAGACTCTACAGTCAACACATAGCGAGGTACTATTTATGTTCATTACGCATCACTTAAAGTCGATTTTTATTGTTATTTTTGTTCTATGTTGTGTCAGCATATCCTATGCACTGACGTCATCTTTTAATGTCACTGCTAAAGGTCACGATTACACAGAGCTGGAATTTATTCTAGAAGATTATGAAGTCATACCAAACAGAGTTGAAGGAACTGATTTCTTCAGGATATATCATCCAGAAGCCGGTTATATCTTTGAAGAAGGGCTTCCGGAGATTCCCTTTTTCAGTACCATGCTGGTTATTCCCGATAGAGGAGATGTATCTATCGAGGTTATCAGTGTTAGTGATTCAAAGATTGAAGAAGAGTTTTCCTTTTTTCCTTCGCAGGGTTTTGATATGGTGATCTCAGAAGAGACCGGTTTTTTGTATGATTCAGGATTTTATAAACAGGATAAGCAATATCCCGATAAAATCTGTGATATCGGTTCTCCTGTTATTATTCGAGATTACAGATCGGTCTCTCTGGCAGTGTTTCCTTTCTCTTATAATCCTGCCAGGCAAGAGCTGGCCATTCATCATAACATCAGAATCAGAGTGACCTACGAACCTGCAGTACTAGGTGTTAACGAAATGAGTAGAGGCTCTCGTAAACTCTCACGGAGTTTCGAAAGTATCTATCAGGGTACTTTTCTCAACTATGAGCAGTTTCGCAATACTGATCTTGAGTATCAACCGAGAAGTATTCTGGTGATAAGACATCACAGCTCACTTTTAGATCCTACAATCGAGCAATTTGTCAACTGGAAACGTGATAAAGGTTTCGAGATAAACACAGCCAGTACAGCAACGCTGACTTCCAATACTCTAATCAAAAATTATATACAGAATGCTTACAATAACTGGGAACATCCTCCAGAATACGTTGTCCTGATTGGCGGTGGCAGTAGTTCAGGTAGTTTCTATATTCCGACATTCAGTGGTTATGGTGCTAATGGAGATCATATATACAGCTTGCTCGATGGAAACGATGATATCCCTGATGTGTTTATCGGGAGATTTCCTATTGCAGATGCAGGTCAACTGCAAACTATCTGGAATAAGATTCTTAATTATGAGAAAGAGCCATATTTGGAGGAAACAGATTGGTATGAGCATTCTTTACTGGTAGGTGATGGGACTACATCTTCGGGAGAATCACCCAGAATTACCATACGATACGTTAAAGAGTTAATGTTACAATACAATGATCATTTTCAGTTTACCGAACATTATAATGGTTCTGCCTCGACTGTTATTAACAATGCTTTTGATCAGGGCATCAGTTTCTTTCCTTTTAGAGGGTACCTGGGAATGGCTGGTTGGTCCCCAACCGAAACTATAGCTAATGGCAAGATGTTACCTAATTGTTTTTTCATCACCTGTGGAACGCTTTATTTTGATAACAACGCAAAGGCTGAGAAGATTGTTAATATGGGAACACCGATATCCCCTAAAGGAGCAGTTGCCGCAATAGGAATGAATACTCTGTCTACCAAAACCGCCTTCAATAATGCCTATGTAGGCTCTTTCTTTTACGGAATTTTTAATGAAGGAATAAGAACTATGGGTGAAACCCTGGTGCGTGGCAAGATTTTCTTACACGAAACGTGGGATGCTGTTCATCCGAATGAGGTGCCTTACCATACTCACAAAGCAAGCCTTATGGGTGATCCTTCCATGGATATCTGGGTTAAAACACCCAAACCACTGATTGTAACTTATGAAGAATCAATGATTTCAGGTGCAAACTTCATTGACATAAGTGTAACAGATGAATACAATCAACCGATAGAGGATGCCTGGGTCACTTTAAGACAGGTTGAAGGCAATGATGAGACTCTTTTCGTTACTGATTACACCGATCAGAACGGTAATATTACTCATCTCTTCAATCCTGATACTATAGGTTTGATTAAGGTAGCAGTGACAAAACCAGACTATATCCCCCATATTGGAAGTTTTGAGATACAGGAGGGATACTCAGTAGGTTTATACAACGTTGCAGTGAATGGAATAGCAGAAGCTGGAAACAGTGTCGGTTTTGTTCTATCACTGAAGAACTATCTCGACTGGCCGACATCCAATCTTAATGCCACACTTACTACAGATAACGATTACATTACCATAAGTCAAGATTATTCAACATATCCAGATATTCCTGCTAGTGAAATAGCTGAAAGTGATTCCGAATACCAAATTTTGATCTCACCAGAGATGCCATCAGGTCATAAAGCTTATTTTGATCTAACGATAAATGAGAGTTATTTCAATCACTGGACAAGTAGATTTGTTATAACAGTCAACAACGCCCATCTGGAAGTAATCGATGTCTCATACAGTTCAGGTTTGAGTATCGAACCTGCACAGACAGCAGAAATGTATTTAACTCTTCAAAACAATGGACTGGCCAATGTAAGCGATCTTTATGGAATACTCAGTGGAGGAGAATATGGTCTCTCCATTACGGATGATGAAGCCTATTTCGGGTATATTAATTCTGGAGGACAGGGTACCAATAACTCTAACAATTTTGTTATATCACTTTCCGGGACTGTTATTCCTGGGACAATCTATGAACTAGAGTTATATCTTTACAATGCTTCAGGGTTCGAACAAATTCTACCACTACAGTTGACTGTTGGCACTGTAACAGCCAATGATCCACTCGGGCCTGACGTTTATGGTTATCGTTGTTATGATCATGGTGACGTTGATTACACACAAGCTCCTGTTTATGATTGGATAGAGATCGTCCCTACTCTGGGTGGTAATGGTGTTAACACAGGTCTGCAATCTGATCACGTTAACCTGCATCAGGTCATAAATATGAACTTACCTTTTATGTTTAAGTTTTACGGAGTTGAATATGATGTGGTCAGTATCTGCGCTAACGGTTGGATTAGTTTTGGTGTCACCGAACAGACTACTTTCAGGAATTATTACCTCCCAGGCCCTATGGGGCCTGCTCCTATAATAGCAGCTTTTTGGGATAATCTATCATTAGCCTCCGGAGGTGTATATACCTATTACGATCAGAATCAGGACATCTTCATTATTCAATGGCAAAATGCTGCTAACAGGGCTGGCTCTGCTGAAGAGACTTTTCAGATAATTCTTTATGATCCTTCAGTCTATCAAACTCCTACAGGGAACGGAGATATAAAAATCCAGTATAAGGTATTCAATAATCTAAATAATTATGGTTCTCCTGAATGGGGCAATTACTGTACAGTAGGAATAGCTGACCATACTGAGAGTATTGGCCTGACCTATACTTTTGCTAATCAATATCCTGTGCCTGCAAGACCTTTAGACAATGAATCTGCTATTCTGTTCACAGCCGGCACGATTGATCTGGATAATGCATACGTGATAGTAGATGCAATAAGCTATACCGGTGGAGTTTCCTATCTCCCTCAATATGGTGAAACTGTCTTCATGAATGTAAGTCTCAATAATATTGGTGGGGAAGCGGCTGGGTTAGTAACAGCCACAATCTCTACAACTGATCAATATGTCGATATAATAGATAACACAGCAGAGTTTGGGTTTATGGATGAAGGGGATATTGTTACAGTTGAAAATGCCTTTCGTATTTCGGTTGCAGATAATGTGCCAGACCAGCATCAAGCTACACTTTTCTTAACTATTGAAGGGAGCGAGGGAATGTCATGGGAGCATCATATACGCATAACCATTCAAGCTCCCCATTTTTCTGTAGAATCACCATATATCTTCGACTTTATGCCGGGGGGAAATGATGATGGGATAATAGATCCTGGAGAATTAATCACTCTCAATTTCCCATTACATAATACAGGAGGTGCAAATTCTCAAGCTGTAGCGATAGATCTCGATGTTACTCATCCTGAAGTAACTATAGCTGCTGTTGCTCATGATCAGAGGTCTGTTCTGTTTGCCAATGAAATTATGTATCCCGAATTACAACTTCTAATTGATAATAGTATTGATTACGGAACGACATTCACTGTCGAATATACAGTAATGTCTGGGGATTACACTGCATCAGGTAGTTATGATTTAATTATTGGTGGGGAGATGACAGTACAACTAGGTTCAGGGATCTCTGTGAATTCCGGCACTACAGCGAATCCGATCAACATATACTATAAGAGTTTGAGGGGACAGATGGTGTATACTGCCGATGAACTATACGCTGCTGGTATTACGGGAGGCGGTAACATCACAGAATTTGGTTTCTATGTAACTGATCCACCTAATCTTGCACTACCCAATTTTATAATTCGTATGAAGCATACAACGGCCACAAATGTCGCCAATCATGATAATGGCCCGTTTGATACAGTGTATCTTAATCCCAGCTATATGCCAGTTTCCGGTGGCTGGGATATGCTGACCCTTGATACACCATTTCAATGGAATGGAATCGATAATATTCTGGTCGATACTGCTTTTGGGCTTGTTTCCAGTTGGAGTAGTACCGGGCAGCAAAGGATTTATTCAGTAACCAATGGTTTTCGTTATTCTCGTAGTGATACTTCAGATCAAACAAATGCAACAACAACATCTTCATCAGCAAACAAACCACAAGCTCAGATAGTTTTTGGGGGTGTTTCATCAGGAGATGTTACAATCAGACCTCAAAACCTGACAGTAGAATTCAACAATGATCATATTCATCTGGAGTGGGATCCACCAGTTGATAGCCAGCTTGTATTCAACAACCGTGGTAGAGAGAATGGAGCAAAGCGTTCAATGAACGGACAACAGGATGAGAGCTATAGAACCCTTTTAGGTTATAACGTTTACCGAAACGGATCAAAGATAAACCAGATACTCGTTGATAATACTGAGTATGCTGATTATGACTTATTTATGACCGATGATTATTTTTACTTCATCACAGCTGTATATCCCGATGAAGAATCGACAGCATCAAATATTGTCTACTTTGAGCTTGGAGAGTCGATAACGATTCCACTCTTTGATCCCGAGGGTGGTTACTATCATGAACCGCAGTACGTTATCATTAACGTAACTATAGATAATGCTGACATTCATTATACTACAGACGGTAGCGAACCCGATCAGAGTTCACCAGTCTATACAGAACCAATCCTGATTTCTGAACCAACACTCCTCAAAGCAAAGGCATTCAGGGATGGCTGGATTGCCAGTCCAACAGGAGAAGAGTATTATGTTATCATGTATTCACCAACCGGGGTGACTGCTTCTCAAATAGATAATGCGATTATTATTTACTGGGAAGAGACTTCGGGAGCTATCAGTTACTCAGTATATGCTTCTGATGATATCGAATCGGACAACTGGGAGTTATTAGATACGACTGCTAATACAGAGTATGAGTATCAAATTACGCCGGGTGTTGACAAAAAATTCTTCCGGATCAAAGCAATCTATAACGATCCTGAAGAGATGCGGAGAAGTTCAGACCAACGAACTAATCGCTGAGCATTATAGAAAAAAGGGGTGGTAAATCTGGAGAGTATTACCACCCATTTTTATTACAACTATAATTATATTATGGTAACCAATTGGGATCTATAGCGTTTCGTGACAGTTCAGAATCCTTGACCCGCCACTGTCTATATTGAAGATCATAATAAAATTGTGCCCCTTCTACACCGTAATCTTCAGTTGAAGTGGCTACTATAGCAGTATCAGTCAATGTGTAGGTAAAATAGTTCATCTCGAGCATATCATCGATATTCAACTGACTGATATCGAATGCATAAAAACCTTCACCCGGTCCTTCTCTGAATTGCTGATTAGCCTCTCTGATAATTGTTATATCTTTGATGGCTTCCACAACTCGTTCATTATTACGTCTATCCTCTACCATTGGTATGACTAAAGTAAATATAATACCTACCAGCATAAGAATCATAAGTAACTCAATAAGAGTGAACTGTCTCTTCTTGGTCGCAGTAGTTACTTGATCGTCCATTTTTCCTCCAAGGATCTTTTTGAGGCTAATCTCACTGATATAATCGATTTGTCAAAGGTTTTTTGTCTTATCTCTTTTTCGTTAAATGATTTGATAGCAATATCGGTATCAGATTAGAGCTTACAACAACAGTTTTATTGTTTTCCTGCTCATTATATTAGTGTGCATAATCAAAACAATGAAAAGAGTGTATCATTATGTTGTATGCAGGTCAGCAGTAGATCTTGAATTTCCGATCAGCATATAAATTATACAGGAGCATAAGAGCGGGAAATCAGTCGTGAAATAGAGTTTACTAGGGCAGGGTAGTATCGGGGAGAAAAAGCTTTACAATATAGAGCAAGATAAAATAGTTTACTCTTGATGAACGATGTGCCGATAATGCGAGAGACAGATGATTAATCATATTGATAGTATCAAAATATAAAAAAACCGGAGTAGCTATGAAGAGATTTCTCCTTTTAATTCTACTGCTTACCACTTTTTTATTTTTGTTCGGGCAGTGGGATAAGATTGATTTGAACACAGCCACTCTTGATGAGATAAAGACACTACCGATAAGTGACGAGCAGGCAGAGGATATTTATGATTATCGAGTCTATATCTCTTTTTTCCGTACAATTTATGACTTACGTAACATACCCTCGATAGATCAGGAGACCTTACTGAAGTTAAGGCCTCTGGTAATGATCTCTCATTATGATGATCTTGATGAAGCAGCAGAAAGAAGAGAAGAGATTGGATATCTGATCGAGCGTTATGGAAGTTATGAAGGGGAACAGGAGGGTTTAGCCGATTTCTGGGAAGACTATTTGATGACTCCACAGAATATCAATCGTTTGACCTATTCGGATATTTTGAATATGCCCAATGTCTCACCACTCGATGCAGCTGCGATTGTACGCCGTCGAGAATTGGGTGAGACTATCACAGATTATCGTGATCTGCGTAATACAATGGGTATTTCCTATTATGGGGCGAGCAATCTACAACATTATATCTACTATGATGAGGATGAAGCTCAAGTAGGTCGGCTCTTTTTCGATTACCAGTTGAGATATAACGATAGAGAATATTTCGATGAAACGGAAGAGATGTTGAAAGAATTGATAATCGAACGAGACGGACCAGCCAGAAGAGATCTCAGTTATTGGGGTTATTTTAATCTGGGCAGACATACAGCAGATGTCAGCAATAAACTCCGTGTTCGTTACGATAACCGTTTCAAGGCAGGACTATCGTATACTACACGTAAAGGTGAGCCATCACTCTTTGAAGCCAGCGTAGGGGATATCTGGAAACAGGGAAAGATGTTCGTCGGTTATGAAGATTACTTTGATCTATGGGGTGACAACTCGTTCAAGGTTTATCTCGGAAACTACCGTGCTACATTTGGTGAAGGGCTGGTAATGGAGAATACTGATTTTTACAGTGCTCGCAAGACCGGTTATGGTTTTTCAAAACGTCTTGCCGGTATAATAGGTGACGTTTCAACAACTCAGCAATATTCATTAAAAGGTCTAGCCTTCGAATGGAAGCGGCCGATGCTGGAAATTGCCATGTATGGTTCAGTTGACAAGAAAGATGCCCTCGTTCATCTTGACAATAATGGTAATCCAACCGATGAAGTCTTTTCCTATGTCACTATGACCAACAGGTTTGATAATGATGAGTTATACGAAGCAGAGCAGTATTTCTATGAGAATAGCAATCTTCTTCGACGTCTCTGGTTAGCTCCAAGGAAAGATTATGTTGAAGAGAAACTGTTCGGAGGAAATATAGCCTTTTCACCTTTTGTTGGTACACATATCGGCATTTCAGGTTATGAAGCACTCTATGATAAGGATTTTGTTCTCGTTCCAGACAATCCCGATTTCCCATCTTATCCCAATCATACACTGATGCATGTTCTGGTCAGGGAACCTGATTATAATGATGGAAAATTCAAGTTAATCGACAGTGAGATTGCTGCTCTCTATGAAACAAAAACAGATCAGTACGAGAGAGATTATCGCCGGATATTGGGTTTGAACTGGCGTACAGTTATCGGTAATACCTCGATTCAGGGTGAGTATGCCGAGATGTCTGTTTCAGGCCGTGAACTAAAACTTGGTGATGATCCCAAAGCTCTCGTATTAAGCTCTTATACTCAATTCGAAAACCTTTACCTAATAGCTCTATACAGAAACTATGACCTCGATTTCGACAATCCATATTCCAGAGGTTTTTCTGAGCATCCCAAGTTCAGAAATTCTATAATGGACAATAATCCACACACTGTAGTTAATCCACTAGTAAATGATCTATATCTTAACTCCGCTCAAGCTCAGGCTGAAGAGGGAGTTTATTTCGAGACACGATACAGGTTTCATAATAACCTTACTATTACCAGGGCTTATGTAGATTTCTGGGAAAGAAAGGCAGATTCAAGAAAGAGCGTTAGGATGCAGGGTGAGTTAGAATATAGACCGATTCACAGATTACAGACTAGACTCAGATACAAGCATCAGATCAACAGGTATCAGGATGATGCCGATCGTGGTGTGTCCCAAACAGACGAAACGACAGCTTTTATAAGAGCTAATCTCTCCAATCGAGATAGAATACATCTTGAATATCGTTATAACAGAGTCTGGATGCCACCATATACATATCTGGCGAATCATCCTATTCCTGGCGAACACGATCTGGCTCAGGGTACCAACCTGATACATGGTGATTATATAGGTGTCGATTACATTCATAATTTCAATGAGAACATGAAGATTCAGGGATCATTTGTTTTCTGGGACGGAAGTGGTATCAGCCATTGGGATTGGGAAGATATGGAGATAGATTTCATGGGAATGCAGGGTATGAAATACTGGTTAACATTCTATGACAGAATCTCCAAAAATCTCTATTTGACTTTGAAATATCGTATTAAACGATACAAAACCGTTGATCTCGATTTCCGAGCTTGGTGGAACGATCCTATTGAGGATATAAATGTGAATTATACTACTGTCTGGAAACAGGTAAACAGTATCAGACTACAATTAGATTGGAAGTTTTAATAAAGGGGGATAGATGAAAAATATATTTTTGAGCATAATATTATTTAGTATGATGGGCCATCTATTCGCATATTCTCTTTATGAGAATTATGAGTTGGGTATAGGGAAACGTATATCTCATCTTGATGCGCGCAGTACAGCAATGGGTGGAGCTGGAACAGCTGGTGGAGACAATATTCTAGATAATATGGTGAATCCAGCCAATACCGGATTTCTGAACAATGGCTGGGGATTTCAGTTATTACTGGATGTGACTCAACTGGAAGAGAATCGTTCTATGCCGATGTACAATTTTTTCGACAGTTACGTCGACGATGCAACTTATGCCAGCAATACGAATTTCTTTACTGATATAGCCTTTGCTGTTTCTTATAAGATGAGATTTGAGAATCTTTCTTTTGCTGCAGCTTTGGATTACAAACCTTTTACTAATTTCAATGCTTCTTATGAAGAACAGGTAAGAAATAATGAAGGCTCTGATTTCGACAACTATCCTCCTATCATTGCTATGAACTATCTGGAGAGCGATGGTGAGATATACTCGATTGGATTAACCACAGCTTTAACTTATCACCGCGACGAATTTCTCTTAAGTAATTCTGCGTTAGGATTGAGTTTAAACATACTCTCCGGCGATCACAAACTGGAGCGAAAAATCATCTGGTCAGAATTTGCTAAAGATGTAGCAGTCCTGAGTGATGTAGAACAGATTCGAGCAGATAGAGATTTTTCTGCTTTGAGTTTTGCTCTCGGAATGAAGTCAGATATTTCAGAAAGGGTTAGTGCAGGATTGATGTTTAATCCCGGGTTCAAAATGAAGGTTGATAGTGCCCTCAATGATAATAATGAAGATTTTGATTACCCTTCAGTAGTAAGATTGGGTGTTCAATATAGACCACGTAATGTAATGAGAACAACTTTCCACTGCGATGTTGAGTTTGTTCAGTGGTCTGATATATCAGATTTCTACGACAATGTAACCAATTATTACTTTGGTGTTGAACATGTGTTCCCACATGCACCATCTTTGAGGTTGGGTTTTAACTATGTAACAAGTCCAAATGTATCCGTTAAAGATGATGGGACATCTATACCGGGTCCTGTTAATATACCGACAATAACAGCCGGTACTGGATTCAAGGTGTATGAGAATTTCTTTCTCGACCTGTCGGGAGAGTTTTCTCATCGTAAATACGAAACAATGGATCTCTTTCCTGATGGGTTCTATGATCATCAAGGATTGTGGTCTGGAACATACAGACCTGAAGATAGAACAGATCCTGATACAGTCAGGGAGTATTATATCAGGCTAAAGAGTTCCTTAACATTTAGATGGTAAGGTGATGAAAAAGATAATATTATTACTGATAGTTGGATTGTTCAGTCTATTCAATCTGGCAGGAGAAGAACTGATTCTCGATATCATGTTTACAAATGATATACATGGTGGTATGGATCGGGTCGAAGCAACCTTTATTAATCCCGATTTCCCACCGATTCTTGGTGGTGGTGGTTCACATGCCTCTTATATCAATATGATAAGAGAATATTCTGACGGGAAAACACGAGATAATCTGCTTCTCGATATGGGTGATTTCTTCATGGGAAGACCTCTCGGGACGAAGACAGAAGGACGTGCTATACTGGATTACTTTAACATGGTTGGTTATGACTACATGATAATAGGAAATCACGAGTATGATCTTGGCGAAGAACATCTGGTAGAATTACTCGAAGATGCAGAATTCACTACATTGACTGCTAATGTTGTTAGGAAGGGGACAAACAAAATAGTTCCCTATGCCAGGCCATACGATATTATCGATAAGATGGGAGTAAAAATCGCCCTGATAGGTCTAACTACATCCGATACAGCATTGATGAGTTTTCCAGATCACATCAAAGATGTAGAATTCTTACCACCCGAAGAGGTATTACCCGGTTATATAGAAGAGGTAAGAGCAAAAGGGGCTGATATCGTTATGGTTTTGGGTCATATGGGCCTCCCTTACGAACCTCTTGAAGGTTTTGAGGAACGTTATGGAGAAGGAGCGGATCCAGACAGAGAGAGACGATGGGGTTACGATGCACAGGAATTGGCTCATGAGATCGAAGGGATCGACGTCTTTTTCGGAGGGCATATGCATCGTGGTTTTGAAGAACCGTGGGTTGATCCGGTTACTCATACTCTGGTTTTTCAGGGCTGGGCTTATGGCAGCTCTATGGGACATGTGATGTTCAAAATCGATAAAGAGACAAAAACTATAACTGGTTATGAGGTACCTTCGAGATACGGCGGCGTATTGATTACAACCTTTGAGGAAGAATGGATCCCCGATCCTGAAGTGGGTGCTGTAATTGCTCGACAGACCGCTATTGCTGAGGAGGGGATGGATGATGTTATTGGTGTAACCAATGTTTATCTCTCCCGTAGCGGTGTTGATGCACAGAACCGTATAGGTAACATGGTATGTGATGCTCTTAGAGAATATGCCGAAGCTGACTTCTCATTTGTGAATCTTGGTGGTATTCGAGGAGAGATTACTCAGGGAGTTATTACTTATCGCGACATATATAACATAATGCCTTTTGACAATATGCTGACGGTGTTGGAGGTAGATGGGATAACTCTTAAGAATATACTCGAAACCCGTGTTGCAGGTACTAGAGCAGGTCTATATGTATCGGGTATCACATTAGTTTATAACAGGCAAAGAGATGATTTTGACCGGATAACAAAGCTTCTAATAGGAGGGGAACCCTGGCAGTCAGATAAGATATATCGTATTGCCACAAGCGATTTCCTCGTGGAAGGTAACGCCGGTCTTACTCTATTAACCAGAATTCCCGAATCTCAGATCATCAGATATGAGACAAATCTCCGTGATGCTATTGTTGACTATATCGAGAAGAATTCACCTTTAGACACCCGTATTGATGATCGCTGGCGTCGAGATGACTCATCAACCCTGACCGAAGAACTCCGTAGAGAATTAGAGAGAGTAGCGGAAAATTAAAAAAACTCGAGGACAAGTATCTTTTTCTTCAGAATGAAAGAACCGCTCTCTTTCCGATAGAGAGTGAAAAATTACTTATATGTAGCTGAGCAATGAACGGTTGATTATAGAGGTTGATTCTGAGTTTCTTCACATATTTCCTCATATCAGTGAGCCTTTCGATGGATACTTTTGCTGTCTCTCTGACAAGTGGAGCAGCAATAAAGGAACTTCATCTTCGCTATGCTTTCAAATTCTCACTTTTTTTCGGTTTCTTTCAGGCATTAATGCTCTTGATTGGCTGGTATACAGGGATATCCTTACACCAGCTGGTAAACAATTATTCCCACTGGATTGCTTTCGGGTTACTTACTCTGGTTGGTTGCAAGATGATATACGAATCGATAATATTGAAAGAAGAGTCAGAAAAATCTCCGCTCGGCTTTCTGATCATACTCGGTCTGGCATTTGCTACAAGTATTGATGCCCTCTCGGTTGGTATTAGCTTTTCTTTATTACAATACAGAATATTGTTACCGCTTTTATTATTGAGTATAGTTACTTTTACAGCTGCTATGGTTGGTATATTTGTAGGGGACAGGTTTGGTTCATTATGTGAGAACAAAATGGCTTTTATCGGAGGGCTAATTCTGATACTGATAGGGGTACTAAATATTATCAGGTATATCTGATTCGTAGTTTCTTCGCTTAGAAAAGATATAGGGTAAATTTTCCATTAGCTGATTATCAGTATCTATCAAAAATTCAGGATATAGCCTCTTTCAGTTTATTGATGTAATCTATAGTAGTTGGATCTACACCCTGTGTAATTGCCAGATAGTAGCTTATCATGTCACCGAGATATATAAGAGTAAATGCTCGTTCCAGATAACTGCTACCTTCGGAATAATAATCTAGGTATGTAATATTCTCTCGGGAAAATAGATCACGGAGGAATTTCAATCTCTTTCTGTAGCTGAATTCTTCCTCTATATGAGAGAGAAAGATCGGGATGAAGACTTTTCTAAATTGTTTGTTTTCCCAGGCTTCAATCTCATTATGATTCATCTCCGGTAATATGTGGTAAAAGGCTGGATATTTGGCATTTTCATTGATTTGACACTTCCAGCGGTAAGCTATAGGGGCAAGAGAGGGATTACTGGCGTAGATAACGGGGATTTTGTTGATTATTGATTCGGCAGCCTGTTTAGTAATGTTGAATTCAGTCATAACATTTCCGGCAACTGCACCGGCTTTCAGCATAAGAGATGATATTGTACTACGGACGTCACCCTCACGACGGGGAATAACGCCGAATTTTTCTACGATCTGCAAAAGTGAAAAAAAGAGCAAACCTATAGCAGCACGTGGGGGATACCCACCAGGTAACTCAACCCATATATGCTTACCATTCAATCTCTTTTTGAGTATTCCATTTGATGTGATACCTACGATAAAGGCTGCTTTATCATATCCTTGTTCCATAGAACTGAGGGCTTCTTCTGTATTACCGGAATAAGAACAGATAATCAGGAGATCATGTTTAGAGATTGCAGGGATACAATAATCTTTATAGACCTCGACAGGAATATGATGAGAATAGGCTGTTTTGAAGATGTCTCCTGATATAGCAGAACCACCCATACCTACAATTATCACTCTCTCAATTTTTTTAGTTATGGCAAACTTGTTGTTAATAAGGTTAAGTCGTTCCGGGATATGGATTACCGGTGTGAAGTAGGCAGATCTTATATTGTCTGGTAGGTGAATTATTTTATAATACATCTCTTCACGGTCAATGGAATAATTCTTACTATCATCTAGAGTTCTCATATACGGGCTCCTAACTGTTTCTTATCTTCTATCAATCTCTCTATCTTCATCTTTAATTCCAGTAAGGATTCCTGTCCCATCAATGCCTTTGTTGCCTGCTTTCCAGCTTCAACACCAGGTTGATCGAGAGGGTTAATATTGAAGAGATAACCGGTAAAGAGTGTCTGAACTTCATACATAAAAATGAATTCTCCAAGATGATATTCTCTTAAAGCAGGAAGGATTACAGAGCAGTTCGGCCTGCCTGCTTCATACAGAGCTATCTCGGTTGCCAGTTTTTCGGTATTGAGAAGCTCACTGAGCGTCTTATTATGAAGATAATCCAGGCTCACTTCTTCGGAGAATAGTGAAGGAATAGTATAATCGTAATCAAATTCTAAAACCTCGAGGAAGGTAATGACCTTATCTTCAGGCCCTTCCATATAGAGTTGTATCTGGGAGTGTTGATCAGTGGTACCTAAAGATTTAACAGGGGTTTGTCCCACGCTTATCTGGTTACCTTTCTGATCTAATCTCTTGCCCAAACTCTCTGCCCATAGTTGCCTGTACCAGTCAGCAAGATCATACAATTCATTGGAATAGGGCATCATAACAGAGATATTCATACCCTTTTTAAAATAGATATAATGTAGCAATCCATTCAAATAAGCCGCATTACTAAAAAGATGAGGTTCATCACAATGTCGTCTTATTGCTGCAGCACCTTTGAGTAACTCTCTAATATCTATACCAGCATATGCGGAAGATAGTAAACCTACCGGACTAAGCACCGAGAATCTTCCACCAACAGTATCGGGGATTTCAAAACTCCTGTAGCCATCTTGATTAATCATCTGTCTCAGGAATCCTTTCTCCCGATCTGTCGTTATTATGATCCGATCTCTGTAGTCGTCAGGGAAATTATTCTTCAGTATATCGAGGCAGATGAGAAATACCGACATGGTCTCAGCAGTAGTACCTGATTTTGTTATTACGTTGAAGACCGATTTGCTCAAATCAATAGAGTTGATGGTCTGATAGAGGAGGTGAGGATCGACATTATCAAGGACGATGACATTTTTGTCCAATTCCCTGCTGGTTTTTAGTGCTGAATAGAGAGCCTTGTTACCCAGGGCTGAACCACCAATCCCGAGAACAATGAAATTATCGAAATGCTCCCTAAGTTCTTCAGCAGTTTTGAGAATCTGATCAATATTCTGATCGGGCAGGTCATAGAAGCCAAGTTTACCTGCTTCTCGTTCTTCCTGGATCTGTTTATGTATGAGAGCAGCATCATTACTATACTCTGAGATTTCAGTATTTGATACACCATTTATCATTCTATCAGATCTGAGCATATTGCTGAAATCGTAAAGAATCTTCTTCATAATCCCCCCTTATTTTTTGCTGGCAGTCTTCCTGACTAATTCTCTCACATCATCACCTCTATTCAGCTTTAAAATCTGCTTAACAAGCTTCTCGATCTCTGAACAGTCACACTCTAATATCTCTTTCTTTACTGTCAAATAACTTGCTGGGTTAATGCTGAGAGAATCGACACCAAGAGAGACCAGCAGAGTCGAAAATTCCTCATCACTTGCTATTTCACCACAGACAGATACATGTTTGTTGTGTCTATGAGCTGCGTTTACTGTCATTGCAATCAACTTGAATATTGCAGGATGATAAGGATCGTAATATCTTTCTACCGTTTCACTGTTTCTATCAGCAGCAAGTGTATACTGAACAAGATCATTAGTTCCTATACTGAAGAAATCACTGATTCTGGCTAATCCACCAGCACAGAGTACAGCTGCAGGTACCTCTATCATAACCCCTGTTTTCAAATTTGGGTCAAATGGGATACGATTCTTATCTAAATCTCTTTTACAATCGTTCACCAGTTGCAGAGCACGTTTCATATCATCTACAGATGTTATCATGGGGAACATGATTGCTACATTCCCATAATGGCTTGCCCGTAAGATAGCCTTGACCTGAGATCTAAAGATCTCTGGATATCTTAGTGACAATCTTATACCTCTACACCCCAGATAGGGATTATTCTCTTTCGGTGTCTGAACAGCTTTTGCCAGTTTGTCTCCCCCGAGATCGAAAGTTCGGATTATCAACTGTCGTTTTCCTAACCTTTCTGTCATGCTCCGATACAGATTATACTGTTCTTCTTCTGTGGGAAGGTTATCACGGTCTACATAGAGAAATTCTGTGCGAAAAAGCCCAACACCATCGGCATTATATTCTAATACAGTATCGATCTCCTGCTCGATCTCGACATTGCACATTAGAGTAACTGCTCTTCCATCTCTTGATACTGTGGGAAGAGATATTATATCTTCCAGTTCTCGTCTTGTCTCCTGCTCTTTGATGACCTCTCTCTTGTACTTCTGCAGGATATCTTCATTAGGATCTATGATTACGACCCCTTTGTTTCCATCAACAATGATTCTATTCTTGTTGCTTGTATAGTCTAGAAGTTCTTGGATTCCAACGACAACAGGTAATCCGAGTGCTCTGGCTATAATGGCCGTATGTGATGTTTTGCTCCCTTTCTGGAGAGCAATGCCAATTACATTACTGTGATAAGATTTTGTCACATCGGAAGGAGAGATATCTTCCATAATCAGTATCTGAGAGTTGTTCTGGGTCGTAAGGTAATCGTCATCGAACAGTTTATCTTTTTCTCCGGTAAGCCGGTTTATGAGTTTGAATATCACATCTTCATAATCGACTATTCTTTCTGACAGGTAGTCATCGGTCATCTTTCCGAAGATATTGGAGAGTTCTACAAAGAAATTGTATAGTGCATTTTCAGCAGAAAAATTCTCCTTATCGACCATAGCAATGATCCTTTCAGTGAGAAGAGGATCAAGCAATATCGCCTTGTAGGCATTGAGCAAATCTTTATCTTCTTTCGTTTTGGTATATTGGCCAATGAACTGATCCAATTCTGCTACTTCCGCTTTCACAGCCTCGCTGAATCTCGATATCTCCTCATTACTCTCATCAGGAGCAATATATTTCCTGCTGATTTTTATCTTTTTTTTCTGCTTAATAATTGCTTCACCTATCGCTATGCCAGGTGAAACAGCAATTCCTGAGAGAGTTTTCATCATTCTTCACTAAATTTTGCTTTAAAGAGTTCTGTTATCTCATCTATCATGTATTCCTCATCAACTCCATTGGCTATAAGCTCCAGTTCGGATTTATATTCTGCAGCCAGCATCATCACACCCATAATACTTTTTCCATTCACTTCGATATTATCTTTCTTGATCAGGAGGTCTGAGCGATATTTTGATGCTGTTTTGACCAGCAAGGCACAGGGCCTGGCATGTAAACCCAATTTGTTTTCCACTATTATTATCTTTCTAATCATAACTTCTTTTCTTCCGGCTCTTTAAATTTCAATGGCCTGGCCTTACGTTGTATCTTTTCCTGAAGTTTTCTCTGGTATGCCTCAGCAGCATCATAACCATAATTCTTTAATATGTGGTTAAGGGCTATAACTTCGATAATGACAGAGACATTCTTACCCGGTGATACAGGTAGATAAATGATCGGTAGATTGATTCCCAGAATATCGACAAAATTATTAGTTAGTCCGATCCGCTCATAATCGAGATTGTCCTGCCAGAGTAAAAGCTCAACCTGAGTATCGATAATTGTTGTCTTTCTCACAGCTTCGATACCAAACATCCTTTCAACATCGATCAAACCGATACCCCTAACTTCCATGAAATAGCCAAAATCATTTACTGCCGAACCGACTAATGTATCATCGGTCTGAATGATCTGCACTATATCATCTGCGATCAATCTATGTCCTCTTTCTACCAGATCAAGAGCACATTCACTCTTACCGATACCGCTCTTACCGGTAAGAAGCATACCAAGGCCGAAGACCTCTACTAGGGTGCCGTGTATCGATTTCTGTGGTGCGAAATACTCTCTGAGATAGCGAGTCAGGTCATTAAGCAGCTTGTCGGTAGATAATCTGCTCGTCATTATAGCAATATTCATCTCATTTGCCAGATATTCTACCTGCTGAGGAATAGATAATCCTTTTGTTACAATTATCAAGGGGATATTAAATTCAAACATCTCTTTAATACGGTCATAGAGAGTATCTTCGCTTATTGTCTGCATGAAGTTGATCTCTGTTTCACCGATAATCTGGATCCGTTTGTAAGAGAATCGCTCCAGGAATCCTGCCAGAGCTAAACCTGGTCTATGTATTTGACTTTCCTGTATGTTATTGTCAAGAGTCTTGGGCTCTGTGATAAGTGAAAGAGCAAACTCTCTGTTCTTATATTCGAAAAAGTCTCGAACCGATAATATCTTCATCTCTCATCTCTCCAGATAATACAAATATACCATATATTGTGACAGATCGAACATCCTGTTTTTACAATCGATTACACTGTTTTGACCAGTATCAAACTTAATTACTCTTTTAGATAATACTGGATATCAGGGCTCAATTAGCTTATAGAATTGGTCGTTCTTTTTGACAAGAACATTAATCTTGTCTGTTTCGATATTCCTGAAGATCATATAGGGTGTTTCTTTTTGTGATAATTGATCTATCGCATCAGAGACAGTCATGATCTCTGCCTGGATTCGTTTGGTTTTCACCATTCTCTTGCCATTAGGGTTGGAAGTTCGTTCGAAAACATTGGAATAGAAGAAAGTGGGGTCTTTCTTAATACTTCTCTTCTGATGGTCGGTTACTTTATCTTTCAACTTCTTGAGTTGAATCTCCATTTTATCGATCGCGTTATCGATAGCCAGATACATATCCATCTCTTCGCTTACACTCTGCAGATTAAATTTTGAGGCATGCAGGCTCATCTCGACAATGTTTCTACTATTCTCGAGAGTAAGAGTCATATGGATATTAATGATATGATCAAAGTACTTGGTAAGTTTTTCGCATGATTGTTCTACATAGTCTCGAATAGGAGTAGTTAAATCGAAATGCCTTGCTGTTATTGTGATTTGCATAATAAGACCCCCTTATAGGTTACTTTTTATCGTTTTTGCATCATGATCTTCTCTATGATGCTGGAATAAATCAAGTGCTGCCTCTCTAGCTTTATAAGAGCTTCTAACAAAAGGCCCTGAATAGCAGATTTCGAAACCTGTTTCGAGAGCTTGCTGCCTGTAGAATTCGAATTTTTCCGGTGTGATATAATCTCTGACGGGTAAATGTCGAGAGCTGGGTGCAAGATATTGGCCAATAGTAAGGATATTCACTCCTACCTTTCTTAAATCCTGCATCATTTCTATTACTTCATCTTCTCTCTCTCCTAGTCCCAGCATAAATCCGCTCTTTCGAGGAATATCGGGTGTATAATTACCTGCATACTCAAGAATATTCAGGCTTCGTTTATAATCTGCTTGGGGACGAACTTGCGGATATAAGCGTGATACAGTTTCGATGTTATGATTAAAAATTGTCGGTCTGGAATCGAGAATTTCCTCAAGATATTGCATTTTCCCTTGCAGGTCAGAGATCAGTAGTTCTATTCCAATATCCCTTCTGTAAAATCTCCTTAGGCTTTGTACTACTTTGACTAAATGTGCAGCACCACCATCTTCCAAATCATCTCGTGTAACCATGGTGATAACTACATACTCCAATCCTAACTCCTGAGCAGCTTTCGTTATACGTTCAGGTTCAGTAGGGTCGGGAGCAGATATTCTGATAGTATCTTTATATACAGCACAGAAAGTACAGTCTCTGGTACAAATATTACCGAGGATCAGGAAAGTGGCAGTTTTGTTACCGTAGCATTCACCTTTATTGGGGCATTTGGCATTTTCACACACAGTTTGCAGGTTTAAATCACGGATCAGTTTTGCAGTGGCAATATTAGAATCCTGTATTGAGGTCTTTTTAATGCGTAACCAATCAGGTTTTCGAGCCACCATGTTATCCTTTATCAACTTTTCTGTTTTCTGCTCTCCCGGCACTTAAGCCGGGTTGTATCAACTATTCAGTTTCTTCTACTACTTAAATAATAATCTTGTGCTGTCGAAAAGCAAAATCATATTTTATGAATTGCCATGTTATCCAGATCTTCAACAGCCTCCATAATAATTTCCGAAAGAGTCGGATGTGCATACACCACTTTCTGTAGATCTCTGATTTTCAGTTCAAGGTTGACCATTATACTGCCTGCAACAATCAATTCAGTTGCCTGTGCTCCTACTATGTGCATGCCAATCACCTTTCCACTCTTCTTCTCGGCCAGTACCTTGATCATTCCATCAGTAGCACCCAGACCTATAGCCTTGCCGTTTGCCATATAACCAAATTTTCCTGTTTCTATTTCAATTTCCTTCTCTTCTGCCTGTTCTTCAGTCAAACCTACAGATGCGAGTTCAGGCTCTGTGAAGGTACAGCGGGGAATGTTCTCATAAAGTAGAGTCTCAACGAGTTTATCCTCTTTTTTATCGATCCGTCCTTTAATGATGTCCGCGACTATCAGTCCTTGCTTCGATGCAGTATGGGCTAACATCAGTTTGCCAGTCACATCACCGATAGCGAAAATATTCGGCTGGTCAGTCTCCATTTTGTCATTTATCAAAATTCTTGAACGCTCCATTTTCGGACTACATTCTTCGAATTTAATCTGGCAGGAGGGGACTCTTCCTGTACTTATCAATACCTTATTTGTTCTAATCTCTTTCTCGTTGGAGAGTTTTAGTATCAACTCATCTCCATTCGCAGAATACTCCTCAACTTTAGCACCGAGATGGATTTTGATCTTCTTTTTTTTGAAGGCGAGCTGAAGTTTCTTTGCTATTTCACGATCTTCGTTGTTCATCAGGTTGGGCAATAGTTCGACTATTTCTATCTCCACACCGAGGTTATTGAAAATCGAGGCGAATTCACAACCAATAGTTCCTCCACCGATAATAGTAAGATGTTTGGGTAATTCCTTAAGGGAGAGTATATGACGGGAAGAGAGTAGTTTCTCACCGTCGAATTTGAGGTTGGGTAACTCTGCTGATACCGAGCCGGTAGCCAGTATTACATACTCTACTTCATATTCTTCATCGTCTGTTACCAGAATGTAATGAGAATCCTTCTTGCTGATTCTGGTAACCATCTTATTAATGATCTCTATCTTTCTTTTTTTACATATGAATTCCAGACCGGAAACGAGTTTTTCTACAACTTCTTCTTTTCTGGCATCGATCCGTTTATAATCATAAGAGACATCTTTTACATCAATACCGAATTTCTCTGCCTTTCTGATCTCTTCGAACAGGTCACTGATCTTTACCAGTGCTTTTGTCGGGATGCATCCCCAATTAAGGCATTCACCCCCAAGCCTCTCCTTTTCAAAGAGGAGGGATTCGATTCCTTTCTGCTGTAAACGTATTGCGGTTACATAGCCACCTGGACCACCACCAATTATAGCAACTTTACGTTTCATCTCTCCAACCTCCTTAATCTGCTGTTAAGTATCCCCAATCCTTCACGGTACTTTTGAATAACCCTCCTGGAGACACTTATATTTCTCTTTTTGAGGATGTGGGCTATCTCCAGATCTGAGAGTGGCTTCTTCTTATCCTCTTCTTCTATGATCTGCTGTATCTGTTTCTGTACTTTGTCACGTGATATATCCTCGAAATTATCTGTCTTACCGGCTGCTGTAGTAAAGAAATCTCGCAGGCAGATCATACCGAAAGGGGTATCGGCATATTTATCTTTTACTACCCGTGAGATAGTAGATTCGCTGACATGCAATTCTCCAGCTATAACGCTATAAGTTAAAGGTTCGAGGATACCGGTATTTTGGTAGAAATAGTTCTTCTGATGCTCTATTATTGCTCTTGTAACCCTGATAAGAGTCTGATTTCGCATATAGATCGATTTAATTAGAAACTTGGCAGAATTGATCTTATCTCTGATATAACCGAGCATCTCCTTATCTTTCACTTTGCCGGCCATGACCATATCTCGATAGTAGCGGCTGATAGTAAGATGGGGGATAGTAAAATCGTTAACCAGGATGACAAAATCATCTTCTATTTTTTTGATGATAACATCCGGGGTGACATAATCAATATTGTCTGCAAGGAGCATCAGACCAGGTTTAGGGTTAAGGTGTGATATGGCCTCTTTACAATGAATAATCTTATCAATATGAACTGACAGGTTAGCAGCAATTTTCTGATAACGTCGGTGGATCAGATCGTCAAAATGATTATTCAGGATAGTAGTTAGAAGTTTATAGTCCTGATCGCTTTCGTTCAGTTGAGCTATCAGGCATTCGGAAACGTGACGGGCGGTTATCCCTTTCGGTTTTAGTTGCAGAATCATTTGATGGATCTCATCGGCACGAGTTTTTAACTTCTGCTCGTCGTCAATCGAGATTAGATTCTCTCTGGCTGCTTCGTAGATATCGAAACCTTTTGGCAGGTAACCAAACTCATTGCTAGCCTCTACCAGTTCTCTGGCATACTCTAATTCATCTTCTGTGAGGGGCAGCTCTTCAAGTTGAAAATAGAAGCTGTTCTTCTTGTCTTTTATCGAGTCATCATACTGGGTCGTATTGTAGGTCTCAAAGATATCCCTTTGAGCCTCTTCTTTACCCTCACGATGATAGTCGTTCCATTCGTCGAGAGTATCGCTGAATTCCTTCAGTTCATTGATGCTCTCCTTGAGAAGTTTATCCTCTTCAGATTCAGAATCACCCAGATCATCATCCTTTACTGATTCTTCGCTTTCTTCTGTATTATCATCGCGACTTCTCTCTTCGACGCTCTGTTCTTCTTCTTCTTCCTGCAGTTCCAGAATGGGATTTGTCTCTAATTCTCGTTTGAGTTGCATTTCCAGTTCCATCTGCGGTAAAACCAGCAGTTGCAACGATTGCAACATTTTCGGTTTCAGTGCTAATTCCTGCACCTGTTTATGAGAAAGAACCTGCTGTATTTTTGTCATACTTCTTTTGTAAAAAACGGTTTAAGAAATTTATCGCCTAAATATAACTCTCGTGCCTTTTCATTGTTGATCAATTCCTCTGAGGTTCCGGTCAAGAGAATTTGCCCTTCAAAGATTATATACGCTCGTTCTGTTATGGAAAGTGTGTCGAGAACATTGTGGTCTGTAATCAGAATGCCAATATTCTTTTCCTTCAGTTTTCTGATGATATTCTGGATATCGTTAACCGCCAGAGGATCAACACCTGCAAACGGTTCATCCATGAGGAAAAAAGAGGGGGAGGTTACCAATGTACGGGTTATTTCCAATTTGCGTCTCTCACCACCAGATAGGGTATAGGCCTTCTGTTTGGCCAATTTAGCCATAGAGAGTTCTTCCAGATACTCTTCCAGCCTTAGTTTTCGTTCTTTGCGGCTAATTTTCAGAGTCTCCAGAATTGCCATGATGTTCTCTTCGACAGTCAATTTATGAAAAACCGATGGTGCCTGAGCCAGGTAACCAATACCCAATCTGGCTCTCTTATACATCGGTTTGTTCGTTATATCAATATCGTTGTAAAATACCTTTCCTTCATTCGGTTTGGTCAGGCCAAGTATCATATAAAAGGTGGTTGATTTACCTGCTCCGTTTGGTCCCAGTATCCCGACAATCTCACCCTGATCTATATGCAGGTCAATATTTTTCACTACCGGTTTCTTACCGTAGCGTTTAACAAGATTCTTTACAGCTATGTTATCCCTTTTCATGATTAATTTAAAGTATTATTCCTCTGAATTGTCAATAGTTTTGTCACTAAACTTATATTGTCCTCTGACCTGTCCGTAAAAGTCAACTGACTCAATCTGGTTCTCGTTGTTAAACTTTACGACCAGCTTATCACTTTCGGTATAATTTACGAAATGATCACGGTTATCTGGTTCACTCACATAGTGTGATTTGACATTATCAAATGCCTGCATTTCGGATATGTATCCTTCATTAAAGATCAGTTCCATCAGGTCGCAATCTATGTGGCTCTGTTTTTCTCCACCCTCTCGAGTTGCAAAGTAAACGTGACAGTCATTTTCCAGAGTGGCGTGCGTAATAGAATCCTCATCGAAATGGAGATAGAAGGTTTCGGCTGAGGCATCTGCTACCTCTCCCTCTAAACGAGGTTCTCCCAGGAATACTGCGTATTTGTCATCAGTAAAATAGAGGAGAAAGTCACTCTTTACCAGATACTCATCATAGTATGTATTGACATCGAACGAAGCAGCAAGTCGGTTGAAGTCCCGGTAGAACTCTATTTGTTCAGCAGTAATCGTTAATGGTTGCTCGCCAATGACTTCGATCTGCGGGCTGTTGGTTATAAAACCGTATCCTGATTCCAGATTATAATCAAGATAGTTACAGGTTCCCTGAAGGTTCTCTCTCTCATCATAGAAGAATATATCTTGCCAGGCATAGATCTGCTGCTCATTGCGGAGATATTCACCCCTGACTGACTGGAAGGTGCGTATGGTTCCATCCTGGTGTTCTTCTCTGATATAAACATTTCCTACCAGAGTTATCTCTTCATCCAGGCGAAGATATTCGACATGATCAGCAGATAGAGAGAGTGAATCTTCGAAGACCTGAACATTGCCGAACATTCGCACTAATTTCTGTTCTTCGTAAATTTCAGCCTGATCAGAGAAGAATTCGGTATCACCATAGAAGAAATGGACATTACCAGTGAGCCGGGTAAGATACTCATTCTCCAGCCGGTCAACGTTTAGCCTGTCAGCATTAACCAGTCTGTAAGGGCGTAATTCCTGTTCTGCCAGCAGTATATCAAAGCTCAGCAGTATTAAAAAACTACCAATCAAGATCGCTAAAATCTTCATCATCAAGATGTCCTTCAGCAGTAACCCTGCTCAGTTCCAGACTGTCAAAACCAATGTCAGTTCTAAGTTCAAAACCTCTCAAAACATTATCACCCCTTACGATAGTCACCTCATCCGGGGCGTAGATCTCATCATTGTTCTGATCCCAGCTCATCAACTCCGTATACAATATAGCATTCTCGTGCCTGATAACAACATTACTTCTGGCAGTAAAGATATTCTGAGGTTCATCGATTGTCAAATGGTCAGAATCGAGTGTCATCTCTACTGTCCCATCGGGCCTAAAATCGATGATCTTCACTGTATAAGCTTCAATCTTCTTCTCTTCATAAAAACGTTCAACCCGTTCTGCTCTTATTTCACGTTCTGTATGTTCTCCTATGATCTCGTAAATAGTAACATTATCACTCTGCTCTTCAGCATAGTTCAATTCCCGGACCTCATAAAACCGTTCTTCAGTAAGATCACAGGCCGTGATTAAGAGCAGCATAGTAGAGAACAGAAAAATGATCAGAGATAGACACATTTTGTCTGTCATATAGTCAGTATGTAAGAAACGTAGCTTAAGGTTGTTTCTCGAATTTACTTTGCCTTCAGGCATATCAATAAGTCTCATCTATATCATTGAAATGATTCAGTAGATTTTCTATCACTTCTTCAAAAATGCCCTCTGTTTTGAGGATGTATTCGATGAATTCTCTGACAGCTCCATCCCCACCTCTATTAACAGAGACGAAGTCTGCTATCTGCTTTATCTGCTCCGGTGCCTGCTGTGGCGCTCCTGCCAGACCAGCTTTCATCATAACGGTGTAATCATTCCAATCATCTCCAATATAGGCAATATCATCCCAGGTAATAGAGAGTAACTCCAGAATCTCTTTAACAACTGCAACCTTATCTCTCACATTCTGATAAAGGTGTGTGATCTGGAGATCCTGGCATCTCCGCGTGAGGGCCTGGGAACTCCTGCCAGTAATTACAGCTGTTTCGATATCAGTAAATTTGAGTAGTTTAATCCCCAATCCATCCAGAACCGAAAAGGCCTTTGATTCACGGTTATCCTCTGTATAAATGATCTTGCCGTCGGAAAGAACCCCATCACAGTCCATTATCAGTAGCCTGATCTTCTTCTTATCACTCATTTTTCTCCCTTCTATCAGATTCCATCAGTATGAACGTCGATTATATGATCTTTGTGTCTCTCAAAATCAAGTTTTCAGATACTCCTTATGAAGCAGGTTCTGTAATATCTGCGGAACTAGATCAAGCTTAATCATACTCATAGCATCACTCAGAGCTTCAGAAGGCTCTGGATGTGTTTCCATAAAGAGTCCATCTACCATGCCTGTGGCGAGAGCTGCCTTTGCCATCATTGGTGCAAATTCGGGAGTACCTCCTGATACTGTAGATACTGAGGGCATCTGTAAGCTGTGAGTCATATCGAAAACAACAGGGAACCCGATCTGTTTCATTATCGGAAAGGATCGGAAATCAACCACCAGATTGCGATATCCGAAGAAGGTACCACGTTCGGTTAGAAGTATCTGCGTATTATTTTCTGACATTACCTTTTCAGATACAGCCTTCATATCACCAGGAGCCAGGAATTGTCCCTTCTTGATATTAACGATTCTCCCCGTCCTTGCAGCGGCTTTCAGAAGGAATGTTTGCCGGCAGAGAAATGCGGGTATCTGGATGATATCAGCCACCTCGGCTGCTTTCTCCGCTTCACCAGCTTCGTGAATATCTGTCAGGATGGGGACTTTAAACTCTTTCTTTACCTGTTCCAATATCTTCAGCCCTTCCTCCTGTCCAGGGCCGGTGTATGATGTCTCCGAAGTTCTATTTGCCTTCAGAAAAGAAGATTTGAAGATGAAGATCAAACCCTCTCGTGATGTCAGTTCGGTAAGTTTTTCTGCTACCTGCATGACCAGATCGTAACTCTCGATAACACAAGGCCCGGCAATCAGAAAAAACGGCTTGCTGTGAATCAGTTTGTCGTACAAACTCATTTTTCCCCTCTTATTGGCAATAATCTTGCATAACTCTCTTCATGCTCAAGGACTTTTGTCAATCATAATTTGATAACATCAAGGCTTTTTTTGACATAAAACACGGAGAATGGAACAGCTAACAATAAAGAGAGATAGAAGAGAGTAAGAAGAAATATAGATCAAACTATTATATATTGATCAAACTAAGGTGAGTATGGGAGTCGGCACTATCCGGCTCCCATACTCACCTGAGGTATAATCCTTGAGGGAGAATCTACACTATGTTATAAATAATCTCTATAAACTACTTAATCAACAGGCATTTTTTTATAGCTACCGGTTTATTATTGAATAGTAAGCGGTAGAAATAGACTCCGCTGGCCACATCTCTGTTCATATCATTTTTACCATTCCAGACAACTGTTATCAGGTTGTCTTTGCTCACCATATCTTTGAAGAGTTGTTTTACTTTCTGTCCTTTAATATTGTAGAGAGCGAGTTCTGCTTCTCCCGGTCTGTTGACTGAGAACGAGAAATGCGTTTCTGCATTAAAAGGATTTGGGTAGTTGTTGTGCAGGGTGAGAGAGGGGATATGGGGAATAGATTCATTACCGGCCGGCAATACCTGAGGCACACTATCACTATAATTTCTTTCGGAATAGGTCAGAATTGCATCATCTGTCTGTAAGGGGGTCTGGAGTTGAATAAAATAAAAGTCATTGGGGTTAATAATTTCGAAACCCTGTTCATAATTCTCCCAATCGACCCATTCGATCAGCCCGATATTGTCGAACCAGGTATACCCTGTTCCAAGAGAAGGTCCGCTACTGCTGAGTCTGATATCGAAGTATCCTGCATTACCCGGCACAGAGAGTTCCTGCCAGAAGAAGGTCCAGTCACTTGTACCAGATATTGGAATAGTAAGGGTATCACTTCCCAGCATCCAGGAAGAGGTTCTGGTCGAATAGTAACGGATTTCCACACTGGCATCAGCAGCATTCTCGGTTTTGATGTAACCGTATAAGGTATAATCTGTGTCCTCGTATTTTTTGATCCTTTGCCAGAGATTGCTGGTGACTGTTGGTGCTCCGGTGTTTCTTATCTGGCAAAGCGATCGTTCATCCTCAAATGCCTCCGAATTGTCATAAAAAACATCAGATGAAGAAGTGTCCCAGAGTGTACATCCTTCATCTTCGAAGTTTCCGAACCAGAGCATCTCTCTACCGAGGCGGAATTGATATTCTCCCCCTGGATGAATATGCCGTAATTTGGAAATATGTCCATCTCTGGCGAGCTTCAGAGGCTGAGACCGGTAATTTGATCCCTCAGGATCGAAATTGAGAAATCCTTCATAGTCTATATCGTAATAAGACATACTCAGAGTATCTAATATTACGTAAGCACGTGTCTCTTCACGATCGACATGGAGATAGGTGTCTAAATCTTTAGAACGTCTGGCCAGATAATCGAGGATATGCAATCCGAGTTCTCCCGTTGCCGGTTGTGGAATATATCTGTCTATATAAACCGGAGTAACAGAGAAGCCAGTAAGTCCGTTTTCATCTGCTTCGACATTAAAAATCATCGAGGGCATAGTCTCGGGATAGTTGAGTTCGAAGATGAAATTTCCGAGCGAATGAGCTATCACTTTGCCGTTGTATACTTCAATGCCCTGTATGATATGCGGATGATGAGAGACTACCAGATCTGCCCCGGAATCGATCATAAAATGCCGTATCTCTCTGTCCCACATTTTGGGAATGTCGAGACGGTTATAGAATTCAGTTCCGACATAATATTCACCGAGAGTGAAGTAGTCATAATCCTCGTCGAGTGGTCCCAGTGAATATTCACTACCCGAATGGAGGTAGCAGACGACAATATCGGAAACATCCCTGACAGAATCTATCTGTTTCTGCACGTAATAGGGTGTCATATAAGCGAAGCCGGGTCTATTATAACCGGCTTGTAGATAGGGTTGATAGTTATTGTAGTGGCCTGTTCTGTCGCTGGAGGCCAGAATAGCGACATTGATTCCCTTCTTTGTCGCAAAAGCAGGTAGATAGGCTTCATAAGAATTGGCACCTGCACCGAGATGTTGAATACCGGAGTTTTCCAGAACCTGCTGGGTTTCCTGCAAACCGGGGAGCATGTAGTCGAGTATGTGATTATTGGCCAGAGATGCAATATCGACCCCGGCGTAGGTCAGTCCGGCAACATTATTGGGATGTCCCTTAAAACAGATTGTCTTAGTGGGATGTTGCTGGTTTGAAGTGGTCAATGGAGATTCCAGGTTAACTACAGTAATGTCTGCTGCATCACCCAGAAGATGGAGTGTCGGTTCGAATATAGCTTCTACACCCTGTGTCGGGATGATTCCCCCACCATACTCATAACGACGGGCGAGCATAATGTCTCCGACGAAATTAATCCTGAGCGGAAGATTCGAATCACCCGGATCGATATCGATCTGTGTTGAGGCAAAACCCCAGTTCTCGGCCGGATTGACGACAGCCAGGAAGACCGTGTAGGGATGGTTTGCCTGTACTTCATAGGTATGGATTGGATTCTGTTCGTTACTGGTGGAGCCATCACCGAATTCCCAATAGAACTCGTGCTCATCGTAATCTGGATCTATAACATTTCCATAGAATTGAATTGTTGCTCTTTGACGATTCTGTGAATCAGTGAATATTCTCTGAACTTCGTATGATATTTCTACCTGTGGAACAGCGGGTAGTATGGGGGTAATATCAAGGATCGTATCGAAATAAACAGCTCCCGGGTAGGTGAGGGAGTCGTTATCATTGACGAAGATGATAGCAGTTATCTCAGGCTCGTATTCATACCAGGCCATCCAGTCATCACCAACAGGTAACTGATAAATATTCCAGCTGTTATTGGGAAATACTCCCTGATAGACGGACAACCATTCCTCAATATCGAGCATTGTGGTGCCGGCAAAAGAATAGAAAAGAACATTTTCATCGTCCATCAGACCGAATCCCTGATATCTGCCGACAGACTGAATATAGGCCGCAACCTGCCAGACTGTATCGGTACTCAATGTTTGGGGAGTGATTTCCAGTATCTTCCAGGTGTTACCGTATAGATAGAGTGAGTATTCGGAGTCCAAATAGGTATTATCCGGATCGAGTGTCCAGGAATCAGGATCCTGATCTTCACCCGGGTATGAGATTAGATTTATCAATCCAGATTCAAAATCCTCGATCACGTACTGGGCAGCAAGATGAGGAATAATAAGCAAAAATAAAGCAACAAGAACAATTGATAACTTGTTTAACATAATTCCTCCGAATTATGATTACTGGTTTGCTATTTCAAGATCATCATCTTTTTCGTAGCGGTATAATCGGTTGTTCGTAACCGGTAAAAATATATACCGCTGCTAACCTGATGATTGCTACGATCTCGTCCGTTCCAGACGATATGATGCTCGCCAACCGGAAGATGAGCGTTGATGATAGTGGATATTCTCTGACCACGATTGTTGAAAATCTCCAGTATTGTCCTGCCAGGTTCGGATAGGGTGAAAGCTATCGTTGTCGTAGGATTGAACGGGTTAGGGTAGTTATTATGCAGTTTAGTGACGAGTGGAATAACATTGTCATCAGTTGCAGATGTGATCATAATCTCAACTGAGTTGGAAGGTAAAGATTCGCCCTGATCATAAACAGCCGTGATATAATATGAATAGGTTTCCCATAATGCGACTTCATCATCGACGAAGCAGGTAACATCTGCAGGTACCTGTCCGATTATATCTCCATCACGATAGACGTTATAACCCTCGAGTTGCCAGCGAGATTCTGTCCGGTAAGGCCTGGAAAGAAGAGAGAGTTGTTCTTCCCGCCTGGCAATGGATAGTTCTCCCTGTCCAGTGATTCCCAGGGGTGGTTCCCAGTCCAGCTCGACCATATTCTCCACCAGGACACCAATCAGATTTTGGGGAGGATTAAGGTGGTTTATCACAAACAGGCCGTCTGAGACTGCATTTATCATCGGATTCTCCATATCGCTAACCCTGATCTTGCCGCTCATCGTTCCAACTTCAGGTATCTCCCAGAGATAGGGAGGACTGTTTGCCGGAATCCCCTCCTCGATGAGTAACCAGTTATTGCCTCCATCATATGAGAAACTTAGTGAGACTTCAGAGACATTGATCCCCTCCCAGAGTATAATTTCCTCTGATCCGGGAAACCAAACTTCTCCACCTGATGGTTGAATCACTATCAGAGATCTGTCACTGATTGTGAATACAGAACTACTGCAGCCATAAGAGTTATAATTTGCCACATTTTTTACCCTGACAAGACATTCAGCTGATTGGGTGTCAGGCACCACCCATTCGAAAGATTCGGTAGAGGCAGGATAGGGAAGGTCCTGAATCGGTAACCAGGTATTACCATTATCTATCGAGTAATCGATCAATACATTATTAACAGAATCAGAAGAGTCCCATTCGATAAGATAGGTCGTTCCAACCAGCAGGTTTTCTCCACCATCTGGGGCAATGAGGTTAATGTCTTTGGAAATTGAGAAGGGTTCTGTTATAGCATAGATAAATTCATCCTGATAATCTTCTATCCGGAAAACAACCTCGTCTGATTCAAGATTGGGTATCAGCCAGTTGTAGTTAGATTGATTCCAGTCGTTCTCAATGTATATCCATTCCTCGCCGTTATTGCCACTATATGATAATCGAAAGCGATCGCTGAAAACAGCGAGGAACTCGATAGTGAAATAACTGCCTCCGGTGAGTTCCAGTCCTGACATAGTGGTTATAAAACCGATTTTTACGATAGTGAAAGGGTGGTGACTTGTATGATCTATCAAGGGATTGGAACTATCCTGAACTCTTATCCGTCCCTGCTCGGTTGGCGTTTCGGGGAGAGACCAGAGATAACTCCCATTCTCTGCCGGTATTTGCCCGGCAATTTCTGTCCAGCTTAAGCCGTTATCGATACTGTAGTAGAGATCAACATGATCTATTCCTGAACTATTCCAGGTTATCTCTTCTACGCTCCCTGCCTGCAACCTGATATTACCTGTAGCGGGGTGGAGGAGAGTGAGCAGCGGGACATTCTCTTCAGTAATCGTAAATGGTGTGTCGTGTTCCATTATGTGCTCGGTTCCTTCGTAAACGAAGATTCCTCTGATCATGCAACTTGAAGAGGGGAGTGACGGAACTGTCCAGTTATAAGAGCAGTTGTCAATCTCCACAGACGCAATATCCTGCCAATTAACTCCGTTGTCGGAACTGAACTGCAATTGGAGTTGAACCAAAGGTCCCTTATAGTGCCATCTAATTAATCGTTCTGTACCGATCTGCCAGTGTTCACCGCCGACGGGGGAGATGAGTCCGTATTGCAGCGATTTCAAGGCAATACTGTGCTGATATCCAGCTGTTATTGTAGCATAATGAGAACCTTCAGGGACTTCACACTGGCCATGGGTATTCATTCCCCAGGCCAGAAGTGAACCATCGCTCTTTAAGCCAATACTATGCTCCCGACCAGCAGAAACATCTATGAAATCGTTCCCGACAGGCACATCGCACTGTCCAGCACTGTTTCTTCCCCAACTGGCAATAGAACCATTCGTTCTCAAAGCCAGATTGTGATAATTCTGAGCTGAAATAGAAGCATAATTCTCTCCTGTCGGAACTGATGATTGGCCATAATTATTCCTGCCCCAGGCAATAAGACTACCGTCTGATTTCAGAGCAAGACTATGAGCAGCACCAGCAGCTAACTGCTCGAAATCATTACCCTCAGGCGCTATACTCTGACCGAAGTTCGGATATACTCCGGTATTTGTTGTCCCTGCACCCCAGGCTACAATAGAACCATTCTCCTGTATAGCCAGGCTGTGCAGTCCACCACAAGCTATAGCAATAAAATTATTACCGGGTGGAACATCTGTCTGCCCATGATTATTCCTTCCCCAGGAGATTAAAGTTCCATCATCGCGTAAAGCAAGGCTATGCATTGACCCTGCAGCGATGGCAACGAAGTTATTCCCTGCTGGAGCTATACTCTGGCCAAAATGGGGAAATATTCCCGTGTTTGTCGTTCCAGCACCCCATGCGACGATTGTTCCGTCAGTTCTTAAAGCCAGTGCATGAAAATCTCCACTGGCAACAGCAATATAATCATCACCCTCAGGTAACTCATCCAGACCATATGATGCAGTACCCCAAATCGCGATGGAACCAGGTGTATTGCGAACAATACCCTCTTTTAATGGATTATTGCTGGCAGGATCAGTTTCCCGGGAATAGAGATGCATGGCAGTAAAGAACAGTGTTATTATAACTATCATTGAGAATCTTATGAATCTCATTATTTCCTCCCTGAAAGGGGTGTAAGTTCAACGATCAACCCCGAAGCGAACCTGACTGTTGTGGCTTATTCTGCTTGAAGCAACTTTCAGAAGCTTGAAGTTTCCAGTATGATGATAAGATTTACGATATATGTCAACAAGTTTTTGGCTGTTAGGTTGAGATAGCTGTAAACTAAATGATTAGTATAATTAGCTTTCAGAAAAGATGATACAGGATTGCTTTCTGATGACCTGGCAGGAAGCGAGACTGTTGAAGATGCCCGGAGAGTGACCTATAAACTCAGACTTTAATCGTTACATCACGAAGAAGGAAAATTAAAAATTATAATCTCTGTTGACAAATATAATGTCGGTCCGAATTTGACAAAAAAATACAGGGATTCAGATGAGAAATAGAATAGTTGCTATCGTCGGCCGGCCTAATGTCGGGAAATCTACACTCTTCAACCGTTTATGTCGTAAACGGAGTGCTATCGTAGATCCAACTGAAGGTATCACCCGGGATAGAAAATATGAACTAGTTGAATGGACTGGAAAAACTTTCTTTCTGGTGGATACTGGAGGGATCGTTATGAATCCGACCGACAGTATTAGTAAAGCAGTAAGGTTTCAGGCGGAACTGGCGATATCAGAAGCCGATCTTATACTCTTTGTTGTGGATAACAAAGTTGAAGTCACAGCACTCGATATGGAGATCGGTAGATTATTAGCCCCACATCATGAGAAGGTACTAATAGTTGCGAATAAAGCAGATACTGCAGAAGAAGAGATAGATGGTTACGCATTTATGAAACTAGGTTTCGGAGAACCTCAGGTTATCTCAGCAACACATGGCCGGCATATTGGTGATCTGCTGGACCAGATCGTTAAGAGGATTGATTTGCCGGAACAAGAGGATCTTAAGGAAGATGAAATCAGGGTAGCTATAGTTGGGAAACCCAATGTAGGGAAGTCTTCATTGCTGAACAGGCTGGTAGGAGAAGATACTGCTATTGTCGATTCTATTCCTGGCACAACTCGAGACTCTGTGGACTCCAAAATTCGTTATCACGGTAAAACAATAAGATTGATTGATACAGCGGGATTACGTCGTAAGAAGAGCGTTCGTTACGGAGTAGAATACTTCAGTGTTATGAGAACTATAGAGAGTATAGACCGCAGTGAGGTCGTTGTTCTGATGATTGCGGCCGATGAGGGTGTGACTGAACAGGACCAGAAAATCGCCTCTTATGCAGCGCGAAACTATAAGAATATCATTATAGTCCTTAATAAATGGGATCTGATAGAAAAGGATAACAAGACAACCGGTGAATTCGTGAACCAGATTAAAGATTCACTCTCATTCATCAATTATGCCCCAATACTATTCGTTTCAGCTCTGACTAATCTCCGCCTGAGAAAGATTCTTGATCTGATTCTGGAAGTTGATGCCGAAAGTAGAAGAAGGATACCCACCTCCCAGTTGAACGATTTCATCGAAGTGGTCATTGGCAGGTTTCCACCTTCCCATTCAAGTGGCAAGCATACGAAGATATTTTATTGTACTCAGCCAGCTATACAACCACCTACGTTTATCTTTTTCTGCAATAATGCCAAATACATCACAAAACACTATAGGCGGTATTTACATAACCAGCTACGGGAAAGGTTCAAATTCCAGGGTGTAACTATCAAGACTATCTTCCGGAGCAGGGAGAAAATGAAAGATGATAAGTGAACTCATAATAATCCTTATTATAGCATATCTACTCGGTAGTGTTCCCTTTGGTTTTCTGCTCGGAAAAATATTCAAGGGTGTTGATCTGCGAGAACATGGAAGTGGTAATGTCGGTGCGACTAATGCTCTGCGTGTTCTGGGCTGGAAGATGGGTGTTATTGCTATGATACTGGATATGATGAAAGGAGTGACAGCTATTATGATTGCCCGTTCAATACTACCGGAGCAGGATTTGTTACTCATCTCTACCGGCCTGGTTGTGATTCTTGGGCATATATTCACGATATACCTCCGTTTCAAAGGGGGGAAAGGGGTGGCAACTTCTGCAGGGGTTTTCGCTGCACTGCTACCGATCCCCTTTCTCTTTGCTCTGCTTTCATTCATTATTACTACAACGCTGAGCAGATTTGTTTCTCTGGGCTCAATTGTTGCAGCGCTCGTGCTGGTAATTACTCAAACAATCTTTACTTTCCGGAATGGAGTACAGAGTCCATGGTATCTCGTTCTCGCACTGGTTGTAACACTGTTTATCATAGTTAAACATAGAGCAAATATCAAACGCCTGTTGAGCGGAACGGAGAATAGAATACATTTTCGGAGCGGGAGATAGCAATCTTGTTTAGATCATATTACGTAGATGATATTCATAAGACGCTGATATCTAAGAGATATCAACGATGGCCTTGTCTGATTTTCACGGAAGAGAGGTCAGGATAATATAATAGAAGGAGCAGAATAAGTGTGCGGAATAATCGGAGTTCATGATCAGGAAAGAGCTGCAGAAATGGCGATGTTGGGCCTTTTTGCTGAACAACACAGAGGACAGGAGAGCTGTGGTATGGCTGTCAGTGACGGCAGGAGACTTAAACTGAGAAAGAAGATGGGGCTTGTAAAACAGGTTTTTACTCCTGAGCTACTGGCCGAGTTACGAGGTAGCATAGCAGTTGGTCATGTACGATATCCAACCTGCGGAACAGCTACAGAGTTTAATTCTCAGCCGCATACAGTCGAAACATTAGCAGGCCCTTCCTTCGCTTTAGCCAGTAACGGTGATCTCGTTAACTATCATACGATAAGAGAATTTCTGGAGAAAGAAGGGGTCTATTTTGCCAGCGATAACGATGGTGAACTGCTGATCAAATATATTGTCTATCAGGTAGAAAAATGTGGCAAGAGTATAGTAGAAGGTATTAAGTCTCTTATGGAAAATGTCAATGGTGCCTACTCCACCGTTCTTGCAACGCGAGAAGAACTCTATATGTTTCGTGATCCCAATGCTATCAGACCTATGGTCTGGGGTATTCGTTCCGATGGGGTTGTTGTGGCTTCCTCTGAGAGTTGCGCCCTTGATATTCTGGGGATTAGAAATGCTCAGGAGGTTAGAGGTGGTGAAATCATTATCTCTGGCAAAAACGGAGTGAGCAAGGATATTGTGGATACAGAAAAATTGCGGGGTAGTAAGAACTTCAACCACTGTATTTTCGAACATGTCTATTTCTCCAGGCCTGACAGTTTCCATTTTGGTGAGAATGTGTATCAGGTCAGACAGGCTATAGGTTATCATCTTGCTGAAGATGATGATTGTGAAGCCGATATGGTAGTTCCCGTACCAGATTCAGCAAATTTTATCGCCCTGGGTTATGCCAGAAGAAAGGGAATACCATATGAAATGGGATTGATCAGAAACCATTATGTCGGAAGGACTTTTATAAAACCTGAACAGACCATTCGAGATGAGAGTGTTCATCAAAAATTCAATACTCTGCCAAATTTCTTCAAAGATAAAAAAATAGTTCTTATAGACGACTCAATAGTCCGGGGCACTACGATTAGAAATCTTATCAGACTGATTAAGAACTCCGGAGCGAAAGAGGTTCACCTCCGGATAGGCTCACCACAGGTAAAATTTTCCTGTTACTATGGAATAGATACACCTACCAAAGCAGAGTTGGTAGCCAATAAGTTGACTCTGGAGGAGATCAGAAAATATATAGATGCAGATTCTATCAAGCATCTCTCCATTGATAGATTGAGAAAAACCGTTCATAAACCGGATGATTATTGCTTTGCTTGTTTCAATGGCAATTATCCCATCAAACCGGAGACAGAGAATCTTATATAATCGTATAATGAGATATAACTTTTATGACAGCGGAGGTTGCAGAGTATGGATTTAGCCAGATTGGAAGATATATTAGAGAAATTTTCCGGTAAGAAGATTATAGTTATTGGCGATATGATGTTAGATCATTATCTCTGGGGTGATGTGGAGCGTATCTCACCGGAAGCACCTGTACCGGTGGTTGATGTTACCAAAGAAGAGCATAGATTGGGCGGTGCTGCCAATGTCGTCTTCAACCTAAAAGCTTTAAACGCTATACCTTTACCAATAGGAATCACCGGTAATGATAACTATGCTGACTATATTTTTGACAATCTCGAGAAACTAGGAATAGACAAGCGATTGATCTTTAGAGATGATAAAAGACCGACAACCCGGAAAAGTAGAATAATCGGTCATCACCAGCAGGTAGTGAGAATTGATTACGAATCCCGAAATGATATCGATGCAGGGCTTGAGAATAAGATTATCAATTGTTTCAATGATTGTATAGCCGATATTGATGGGGTGGTCATAGAAGATTACAATAAGGGGATATTAACTCCCCGTATTATCGAAGAGATTCTGAGAATTACTGCTGTCACAGGAAAACCGGTTGCTGTTGACCCGAAATTCAAAAACTTTTTTCTCTATAAGAATGCAACGATCTTCAAACCTAATTTCGAGGAATTACAGAAGAATACTGGCCTGCCTATCGAGAGTGAAGATGATTTCAATTATGCAGCCAGGGTTTTGATGCATAAACTCAATCCTGAGTATCTGGTGATAACCAGGGGAGATAAAGGTCTGGTGGCTTTCACGCGGCAGGGTGACAGGATAGATATCCCGACTTTTGCTCAAGAGGTTTACGATGTCTCGGGTGCCGGGGATACAGTTATCAGTGCGCTGATGTTAGGGATTTGCAGTGGAATCGATATTGAACAGGCAGCTTTCATTGCCAACCATTCTGCAGGAGCTGTTTGTGGTAAAGTTGGTATCCAGCCTGCATATGCAGAAGATATTATCCAATCCTTTAAGAGATTCAATAGAATACAGAAGTAATTAACAAGCTAATCTTAACTTTGCTTTCTGATTGATTGACTGGTAAAGATTTCCGGAGTGTCTTGCTGTGGACAGTGATTACTGCCCACAGCAAGCTCTTCCTGAAAACCCACAGGGATTTTCCTCTTCCGGGATTAAAAGTTTTCAGGTGGCGATCTAAATCTCCAGGACATAGTTCTATAACCAAGATCCATTAATTCATCCGAAGCATAACCTTCGAATTTTACGAGTGGGAAATCTGGAGGTCCTGTTTCTTCAAAACGTTTATCAAAATAATAGTCCTTATCGTAACCCGTCGGGAAACCTGTATGACGTCCGAAAATACCCTCTTCAATATCCCATAATGGACTTGTAAAGTTGGTATCATAATCAGGGTTACCACTACGGCGGACAAAACCTCTACGACGCTGGGCTACAGAACCATAAAGCCTGATTGATCCTCTCAACCCTACTACTGTTGGAGCGCCATGTGGGTTAGGAATCGCATTACCTGTTTGAGCATAGGCTGCAGGTAATGGTGGATGTATCTGACCAGGTTCGGGCCATAAGGGATTGTAATGAGGATAATCCAATCCCGGAGGCCAGGGATTGAAAGGTGATGTCGGATATCTGTTGAGATGCAGATCACTCTTCTCCCACCATTCACCTTGCCATACCTGGGCGGGTGTAGAACCTTTGGGGAACTGATACTGGAACGAGAAGATTCCCGACTTCAAGATATCGTACTGATTTGGACCTTCATCAGGTCCCATAGCGCATATAGCACCATATATGTATATATCATTAGTGTTGGGTCGGTAACGTGTAGAATCTACCGGATCACGATATCCATATTGAATCCAGACAGACTGCTCAGAGATAATTCCGACATAATCCTCATTATTGATCGGATATTCTGGGAAGTTTGGAGAATCGGGATCCCCTCCGTCTGGTGGTTGACCAGGTTGGGTGTTATAGTAGGTGAGATCATCTTTCAGATAGATATCGTGTGAACTACCCCAACTCTGTCCACCACGGAAGTTACCTGATATCCAGAGTTCATAAGGTACCCAGACAGACCCATTGTTGACAGTTCCAGTCGGTCCCTGCATCCAGAGTGTGTCGGTTCGAGCAATTCGGTTGACTCCAATAGAATCTCCCACAGGACCATAAGGTGGATAGCTGGTATAAATAATGAGAGTATCAATCGTGGATTGATCCGTAACTATCTGTCCTATATAGGATTCATAGGAATAACCCTCAACTGTAACGAAGGCGATTCTATCGTCTTGTTCCTGATTACCAAAAGGTCTGGCTCCGTTGGCACGAATCAGATCTGCAGTAGGATCAAATACAACTTTGGGATAATTTTCTATCAATCCACCTTGAAAAATCTGAGGTTCCGGAAAGTTAGTTCCACCCCCTGGATAAACTTTGACTATCCCTGCTGTTGTTACCAAGCCAGTAAATGTTGGCCAACCCTGGTTGGGACCAGAACCACTATTTCTTATCCAGATATCCGTATTGGAGTGTACACGGCCGTGAACAACATCCTGACCATAAAACCTTATATTACCATCGACATCGTCAAGTGCTCGGTCGACGTCACTAAAATAATGGAAGATAGCCAGAGTAGCAAATGACTGGATAGTATTTTCTCCATACTTTTTGATCGGTGATCTCATCTGCTCAGAAACCAGCGTTCCTGTGCCTCTTTGTGCAGTAACCAATGTTCGAATAAGGAAACCAATTGAAGCAAAATCGTCTGTTGTGCTTATCTTCGTTTGTGTCCTGAATTGGGTCCGATGAGTACCAAAATTAATATTGATATAGCGCATTGGTAGACTGGTTACTGGTGGGGGATAATCCATACCTTCATATACGGAAGCGACTAATCTTCCTCTACCAACCTCCGAACGAAGCAAGTGAAACTGCTGTGTCTGATCCAGTTGCAGTCGCATACTGTGCAGGTCACGAAAGGCTACCAGTGAAAGTGAAGCACCCGATAGTATTGCTAATACAGCAACTACCAGAGCAATTCCCAGGCTACCTTTCTGGCTCTTGATTATATTCATCATAGCTTATAAGTCTCCATATTATTTTAGATTAACACCATTTATGTTATATAAAGCCTTAATGAAATATCTGTCAACCTTTTTCTACTTAACAAAAGAAAGTGAAGACAGGTCCTTCAGTTTCTGATAACAAGTAAAGGTTCTGCAGTAGATTACAGGCAAAGTTCGCTATCATCACTCTTGAGTTTAGAAGTTTGCTGGTGGGGATTTGAATTTTGTTGATAACGTTTTAAAGCCAAGTTCCATCAACTCTTCTGTTTCATAACCTTCAAACTTAACAAGGGGGAAATCAGGAGGGCCTACTGTTTCGAATCTTTTGTCAAAGTAGTATTCTTTATTATATCCGGATGGCATACCAGTATGCCTGCCAAACATACCTTCTTCAATATGCCAGAACCCTGTATCATAGTCTTCTCCACCGCTACGACGGACAAAACCACGGAATCTCTGAGCAATAGAGCCAAAGAGATTTATATCACCTCTCAAATAGACTACAGTTGGTGCTCCATGAGGATTGGGAATAGCAGGATGGCCGAATACCGGTCCAGGTTCGGGCCAGAGTGGGTTATACCAGGGATAATCTAAACCTGGAGGCCATGGTTCGAATGGGGAAGTGGGATAACGAAATCTATAGAGGTCTATATTTTCATAAAACTGTCCCTGGAAAACCTGTGCCGGAGTTGAGCCTTTGGGGAATTGATATTGAAAGGTAAAGATTCCCGCATCTACATGTATTCCGTATTGATTCGGTCCCGTATCTTCTCCCATTGCACAGAGAGCACCGTATATGTAAATATCATCAGTATTAGGTTTGTATCTCACTTCATCTATCGGATCTTTATATCCATACTGAATAAAGATAGATTTTTCCGATATTATGCCCAGATAATCGGTGTTATTTACGGGATATTGTGGATAACCAGGTTGATTGGGATCCCCACCGTCTGGTGGATCTCCAGCTTCTGTACTATAATAAAGAAGATCGTCTTTGATGTAGACATTATAAGGACTACCCCAGCTCTGACCACCTGCGACTGTTCCAGATATCCATAATTCATAGGGAACCCATACAGATTGATTTGTTACCTGCCAGCTGGGACCGGTAGTCCAGGTAGTATCTCTAATTACAACGTTATTTACACCAGTCTGATTACCTATCGGACCGTAAGGGGGGTATGAATCATAAATAGGAAACTCCTCCAGAGTTTCTTCTATCGTACCGACCCAGGAATCAAATCCTCCACCTTCCAGATTGACGAAGGCGATTTTGTTGTCTTCTTCAGTAGAACCGAAAGGTCTGAGCCCATTAGCGCGGATTAAATCAGCTGTCGGATCAAAAGCTACTCTCGGGTAATTCTCGATTAGGCCGCCGAGAAATATCTCCTCTTCGGGAAAATTAGTCCCCCCACCCGGGTAAACCCTGACAACACCTGATGTAGTTACCAGTCCGGTAAAGGTTGGCCAACCACCGAAATCTCGAATCCAGATATCTGTGTTAGAATGTACTCGCCCGTGAACAAAATCTTGTCCAAAGAATCTAATGTTTCCGGGGACATTATCGATAGCACGGTCAACGTCTGAGAAGTAATGAAAGATTGCTAAAGTAGCCAGATCCTGAATAAAATGCTCTCCATATTTTTTTACGGGTGAACGCATCTCCTGCGTAACTGCCTGCCCTGAACCTCTTGCAGCAGAAATCAGTGAACGGATGAGAAATCCTGTCTGACCGAATTCTTCATATGTGTTGAGTTTCGTTCGGGCAGTGTACCGGGTCCTATGTGAGCCGAAATTTATGCTAATGTTCCGATCTGGTAGTATGGTTATGGGCGGTGGTAAATCCATCTCAACATAAACAGAAGCAACTAACCGGCCTCGATGGAATTCTGAACGCAAAATATGAAACTGCTGAATACTGTCTAACTGAATTCGCATGCTATGCAGGTCACGGAAGGCAACAGAAGATAGTGAAGCACCGGAAAGGATGGCAATAATTGCAACAACAATTGCAATACCGAAACTACCTTTCTGAGATTTCAACAACTCGATCATGATCATAATAGAGCTCCTTGCAGATTCGATTCTTAACTCTACAAAAATATAATGAATAAGTACAGCAAGACTGTCAAATAATATTTCGACTTTTTTTATCAATACAGGCAACTATCGATCAGCTATCGAGATTGCTTTTTATCAAGTCCCTAAGCTCTGATTGACGGATAGGACTTAACTTCATCAGAATTAATGAGTTAGAGTTTTTTTAATACTCAAAAATACTACCACCTATAAACTCTCTGAGAATCGAATTGGACGGAACCATATCGTCAGAGATATCGAGCATGTGCTCTATAAGGAAGATAATCTTCTGTGCTTCTGTATAAACAGGAGAATATTTTGAGATTCTATAGAGGAGTGGAAGGAGATGTTTTTTCAAAACATTGATCTCATAAGTCAGGCCACTGTTGAACATAATATCAGCGTTTTCCTGAAAGGGAAAGATATTATTGTTTTCACCTTCGCTAATTTCGCGCCATCGTTCCAGGGTTACCTCTGCAGAGTACCCTCTGAAGTAGTTATCACGAACGATACGGCGAATCTTTCTGAAATAGGTGGTAGCAATTCGATTATGATTGTCGATATTGAGTTGATTAAGACAACTGATATAGACTTTCACACTCTGATTCTTTTTCAGTGCCTGAGAGAGAAGCTCATTCAGGCCATGGATACCCTCTATCATCAGAATGTTATTTTTACTCACCCTCAATTTATGATTACCTTTCTCTCTTTTGCCGGTCAGGAAATTATATCGTGGGGGTTCTATCGTTTCTCCAGCGAGAAGTCTTCTCACATGATCATTGAAAAAATCGAGATCTATGGCTCTGATATTTTCGAAATCGAGTTCACCTGTTACCTTGCGCGGTGTAAGAGAGCGGGGTAGGAAGTATTCATCCAGACCCAGAATGATCGGTATAATCCCATTAACCTGGAGTTGTATAGAAAGTCTTTTGGCAAAAGTAGTTTTTCCAGAAGAGGAAGGTCCAGAGATAAATACTGCTTTCAAGTCAGGTTTCTTACTGATAGTTTCAGCGAAATTAACGATTTTCTTTTCGTGTAGAGCTTCTTCTATCTGAATTACATTCAGGATTTCATTTTTATCAATCTTCCGGTTGAGGTCACTGACATTATGTACCTTAAAAATATTGAGCCACTTGTCCGATTCCTGATGAACGACAAAGAGTTTTTTAGGATAGATAAACTCAGGGTTGACCTTATGGGTTTTCTTTTCAGGAAAACGGATTACAAACCCCGGTTTATTCATGTTCAGTTCAAATTCAGTTATCAATCCAGTATTATCACAGAGCTGACGGATGTAGTAGTCGTAATAATTCCCGCATTTAAAAACAGGCACATAGCCTTTGATGTTGTATCGAAGATTTCTGACCACATCTTTTCTGCCCTGCTCTCTAAATATCTTTTTCGCCTCACTCAACTTAATCTCGATATTTTCGATATAGAGTTGCATTTCTATGATTTTCTGCATCTCATTCTTCATCTTGGTGAGATGCTCTGCTGTAAACTTTTTCGTGCCGAATACTTCACAAAATATTCCGTCTCCGATAGAGTGTTCTACCACAAGGTTCCACTTTTGGGGGAAGAGGTTGTAGAATGCTTTGGTCATGATAAAAATGGCAGAATCCTGGTAAATCCTAAAGCCCTCTTCTGATTCGAAACTGACACAGACAAGTTTCGAATCTTCTACGATAATTTTGTTACTGTTGACAAATTCATTGTTCAGCTTGAAACCTATAGTATCAAAATTTGACAGATCGTGTTGAGAAAGGACCTCTTTAATGGTCATTGGTTTTTCAAAATTATGTGTCTTGATTAGCTCGTCATCGAGATATAAATCTATTTTGAACACAATACAGCCTCATCTAATTTTTTTTAAACAAGAAGTCAAATTACTAGAAACTCAGAATAGTCAAGTGATATCTAACAGTTATGACCGAATCTATTACTAACAATGAAAGTGAGATAATCCCGCTAATGGTGTTAAAATTTCGGTTGACCGGTAAAGGTGATTTCTATGTTTGTTTACTCTAAGAGGTTGTGATGAAGAAAAAATCATTGAGAATCGTAAATCAGTATATAGGCATCGTATTTGGAGCCTTCTTCTTGGCTATTGCCTATTCCTGGTTTTTAGTGCCATATAAAATAGCTCCGGGCGGAATTGGTGGTCTAGCACAGATCTTCTATCATATATTTGGCTTTCCTGTCGGAATAAGTATGATCATTATGAACATTCCACTTTTCATTCTCGGGTTTCTTATTCTCGGTAAAACCTTTGGGATAAGATCTTTCTATGGGATGATGGTCTCTTCAGTTCTGGTAGATCTTGTCAGTATTAAATCATTGAACAGTTTCGGAATTATCAAAGATCTGGCTCCCTATACTTTCAATGTTAATGGCAGTACTATTTATGCCATGCTCGGGCCGGAAGATATTTATCTTTCTGCTCTGGCCGGATCAGTTCTTCTCGGTTTCGGGCTGGGCATTGTATTCCGTTTCAGAGGTTCAACCGCCGGGACAGATATTCCAGCAGCCATTATCAAACAGAAAACAGGATTATCACTTGGAACGGGATTCTGGATTGTAGAGACTCTGATAATATTTAGTATTGGTCTGATCTTTGCCGATCTCAAACTCATTATCTGGGGCTATGTGAATCTCTTTATCAGTTCCAAGATAACCGATATATCAAGTGAAGGATTACCCAATCTGAAGGGGATATACATTATATCGGATTTTACCGTTGATATCCGAGCCGAAATTTATAATCAGATTGATCGTGGTGTAACCTTTTTCAAAGGAGAGGGGAGCTATTCCGGAAAAGAGATCAATATTATTTTCACTGTAGTTCATAGGCGTCAGGTAGCAACTGTTAGGGATATAGTCAAAGATATTGATCCAAAGGCATTCATGATTATTACAGATGTCAGTGATGTGATGGGTTATGGTTTCAGGAGCAGGAATCTCAATCTCGCTTCCTGATGGGTCTTTCAGGCACTTCAGGATAGAAGCTATCTTAAGTTAAAGATATACCTGAAAGGAATATAATGTTGACAGAAATTGAATTGATAAAGATTTCGTTAAAAAAACGAGGAGGTAGTTTATGGCAAATTTTAATGCTCCCGAGAATATTGCTGAAGCTGTGATTGAAAAAGTTGGAACTAAAAAATGTCAGTTAGGAATGTTACAGGTCATTATCCTGGGTATTCTGGCTGGTGCTTTTATCGCATTTGGAGCACAACTGGCAACCCGTGTAATGACTGGTATTGAATGGTTTGGATTACGAGTTTTCATGGGTGGTGCTGTATTTAGCGTTGGCCTTATGCTGGTTGTTATTGCTGGTGCAGAGCTTTTCACCGGAAATAATCTTATTATGATGTCAGTACTGGCAGGGAGAAAGAAATTCTCAACTATGCTTGGTTACTGGTTAATAGTTTATATTGCCAACCTTGCTGGTTCTTTGCTAATAGTATGGTTCATGTACAGTAGTGGTCTGCTTAGTGGTGCTGTGAGAGATACAGCTATCAATATAGCCCATACAAAAGCCACCTTACCATTCATGCAAGTTTTCTTCCGTGGGATAATGTGTAACTGGCTTGTCTGCTTAGCTGTCTGGTTAGCACTTGCAGCTCACGATGTTCCCGGAAAAATACTCGGTATCTTCTTTCCGATCATGGCATTCGTTGCTTCAGGTTTTGAACATAGTGTTGCAAACATGTATTTCATCCCTATGGGTATGGCTCTGGAACCGACTATTCAGTTCTCGGGTTTCATTAACAATTTAACTGCTTCTACATTAGGAAATATTGTTGGTGGTGCCGGTTTTGTTGCCACAATTTATTATCTCGTCTTTCGCAAGTGTGCAGCACCGATAAGTCAAAAGTAAGACTTTATCATACTCAATAACCGGGACCAGGGTGCGACACTATATATCGGCAGCTGTTTTAGCAGGTGGCAGATGTAGTAGGATAGCGACAGAAAAATCGCTGTTAAGATTACGTGAAGTACCCTTAATAGATGAAATAATCGGATTATTAAAAGAGATTTTTCCTGAGATCATCTTAATTACCGGTAAGAGTGAAATTATTACCCGTTTTCCTGAACTGAGGTTTGCCAACGATATTGTTAAATCTGCGGGACCTCTGGCGGGGATACACACGGCTTTGAAAACGGCATCTAATGATGCCGTTTTCATTTTTGCCTGTGATATGCCTAATCTTAAGAAAGAACTGATTGAAGACATGGTTGATTTTTATCAACAACATAAGGATTCACTAGAACTTCTTGTACCAAGACACCAGAAAGGAATAGAACCACTCCATGCTATCTATAGCAAGATGAATATCCCCCTGATAGAGCAACAACTCCGGCAAAACAACTACAAGATCAGTGATTTTTTTTCTGAAGTTGCTACAGGGTATTATGATGTACCGGAAAACCTCTCTGAACTGTTTTACAATATCAATACCAGGGAAGATCTTTTAGGGTTCAGTAGAGAAAGAAAATCTGTCTGAATTTCATTGTAACAACTAATTTAAGGAGTTAACTATTACTGTCTCTCTTATTCCTGCTTATCAGCTTCTCTACCTGGTGGATTCCCGTATAGATATTGAATCTCCTGCCCCGGGCAAAACCTATCAGGTAGACACCATATTGCCAGGCCAATGATATCGCCCTGGACGTTGGAGCTGCCTGTGAGAGGATGAGTGGTATATCAAGACGAATTGCTTTACGAACTATTTCAGATGATATTCTACCGCTGGTCAGTAGATAGAATTCTTTGATATTCCTGCCTCCCAGGAAGGCTGATCCTATGACTTTGTCTACAGCGTTATGCCGTCCTATATCTTCAGCAAAGAAGTTGATCTCATCATCTTTTACCAATGCAGCACTATGTACCCCACCGGTCTGTATGAAAAGGGTCGATAATCCCTGAAATTTAACCATTAAATCAGGTATTGAAGATAATGACAACGGCAAAACAATAAAATGACTACTACCGGATATAATAGTACTTCCAGAAATACCACCGCCACAACCAGTAGTTTTTTCGACTGTTTGTAAGTATTTCAGTATCTCCGAATTATCGTGTGTTGTCTTAATATCCAACCGTGTGCGCTTGTTGCACAGTTCTATTTTCTCTACTTCATCTAAATTTCTCAAGATACCTTCTGTACTTAGAAAACCAATACCAAGGTCTTTTAGCTTATCATCGAGACAGGCAATAGTAGTAATGTTTATATCATTCAATCGCACGGTGAGACTAATCTCCCGAATGATAACATCTGTCTTGTAGTTTATTTCACCACTTTTGTATCTGAGTATCTCGCTTAGAATTAACTGATCATCCATATATTCCTCTACCGCATAAACTAATGAATGTCAATTCATTGTCAATGAGATTAAACAACCCTATTTCAAGCAAGTGGCTGTATATTGATTACTAAGCACAATAAATAAGAAATATTGACATAGGCATTAAAAATATCAAACAATACTTGACAATAATTGAGGAAAGGATAAATTTGCTTCGAAACTTATGGAGGTACTGATGATCAAACGGTTAAAAAAATGTCCCGTATGTAATGCAGATCTTTATATCAGGGAGTTTCACTGTGAAGATTGTGATATAACCATCAAGGGTAAGTTCAGTCAGAGTGAACTGGCATCTTTAACTCTGGCGCAACAGGAATTTGTGAAAACTTTTTTGCTCAGTCATGGCAATATCCGAGAAGTGGAGAAAAGGTTGGGAATATCTTATCCGACAGTAAAAAGCAGGCTTTCAGAGGTAGTGAAGCTCCTTGAAGGAACTTCTCACAAGGATCAGGATGTTTTACAATTATTAGATGAGATAGAAGAGGGTAATCTTTCTGTAGAAGAGGCAATCAACAAAATCAAAAAAGAGAGGACTTAAACCATGATTAACAATCAGAAAAAATTTCAGGTAAAGGAAGGACTTAAGTTAGTACTGGATTCGCTAAATTTTGATATCCTGATATACCGTGGAGAAGCAGGGAGAGCTGATGTGACATATCAATTTGTAGTCGAAGAAAAAAATATAGCCCCTGTAGAGGAACTTTTCTCTCTTATTTATGACGAAGCAAATAATACTTTAAAGATTCAGGAGAAGCGGCTTGAAGGGATGTCACAGATATCTGAAGCATTGATAGAGATAGGTATTCCCGCTAACAGTGATATCTCAATTAACAATGAGAACGGGTCTTTAACCCTCAGGGAGATGGATAGTTATATAGAAATCAGAAATGAGAATGGTCAATTAGCTTTAAAGGACTGTAAAGGAACCTTAAAGATCGACAATGGGAATGGATCTGTCAAAGTAAAGAGATTTTCTGGCAAGTTGGAGGCTAAGACATTGAACGGCAGTTTCAAGGCCAGTGGCGGTTCCGGAACGCTAAAAGTTAACAGCAGTAACGGCCGGATAAAGATTCAGGATACAGCATATCAGGAGTTAGGCTTGATTTCCGATAACGGCAGTATTCACTGCCAGATACCTACTCTGGAGAAAGGTAGGTATCATCTGAGAAATGTAAACGGCAAGATCAACCTCTTGATATCCAATGAACTTTCTTTCAATTTACAGGCCAAAAATGAAAACGGTAGTTTTCATGTCGGTTTGGATGATAACTATGAAACGGAAAAGAGTGCTCTCTCCAGGACGATCAGAATGGTTAGAGGCGCAGGCAAGGTTAACATAGAAGTGGAAAATCGTAATGGTTCAATCAATATTCTGAAAGATACGCGACCATTTTTCAGCTTTAAACTCCAGCATTTTCCTGATGTAGAAAACGTGTCCGAGGCGATGGAGAAAATCTTCTCCACCTTTGATAAATATCCTGACAGTAAGTTCAAAGACAAATTAAAGCTCAAGCTCATGAGGAATATGGAAAAAATGAACTTTGATCCGGAGAAGTTTGCTGAGAAAATGCAAAAAAAAACCGGTCACGGGTTTAAGGGTAGTATTAATGATATTCCTGACAGGGAATTAGATGCAGATGACTTTCCAGCTAACTTAGATGCAGATGACTTTCCAGATGCAGATGACTTTCCAGTTAACAATGATGGAGCAGATCGGGATTTAAAGGAGAGGCTTATGGAAGATGAATTAGAACAAAGGGTTATCAAAATGGTTGAGTCAGGAACGATCAGTGCAGAAGAAGCTGAAAAACTGATACAAACGATCAAAGGAGATTAAAGATGGAAGATAAGAGAAGGATTCTGGATATGGTCGAAGAGAAGAAGATCTCTTCAGAAGAGGCTATGAAATTATTGAGTGCCATTGATGAAAAGAAGATGGGGAACGGTAAACCGGGACGTAATCTGAGAATTATAGTCTATAAAAATGATATGGATAAACCGAAAGTGAACATCTCCATTCCAATTATGCTAGTCAAACTGGGTGCAAAATTCATTCCGAAGGATAAGCAATTGAATCTAGATACAGAAGCTGGCAGCACCAATATTGACCTATCAGGACTAGATTGGGATGAATTACTGAAACTTGCCAGTAAGGGGGAGATAGGTGATATCTTCTCTGCCGATATTGATGAAGATAATGGTGGTATAACGAAGGTTCGAATGTTTATCGAGTAGAGTTCGGTGTGGGGATGATATACTGATCTCCAGGTTTATTATCGACAATTACTCTTATTGCTCTATTATCATCCTCAACGTCTGGCAGGATTATGAGAGTATAGTACTCTCCCTTTTCCAGGAATAGGCGATAATCTAATTCTTTCATTGCAGTTTTCAGGTTTATGCGATAAGTTCCCTCGCTGAGGTTAACATAACTGCTGACAGGCCCTTCTCCTAGAAGGGGAAACAAAATCTCTTCATCATTGAATAACTGTATTTCTACTTGGTCTTCTAAGCCCGGGTTTTTGAAATATCGGAGAGCGGAGTAATTGCGTACTGTTGTAAACGGTGTTTCTATCCGATAAATAGAGGGCTGACTGCCATTAGAGCAGAGAAGTAGTGTATTGAGAGAGTCTGGAGCAAGCTGGATATTGTCGAAGTTCATACCACTCTGATCGTCTATTTTGACTACCAGATCGATAAATAGCATTTTTTTTTCTAAGGGAAGATACTCACTCCCGGCTCCGTAGTTAATAGTGTATGGTATCTCATTTCCGTTAATGCTAGCTGTAATCTCAGTTTGGTTATTGAGGAGATGGACAATTCTCACCTCGACCGGATGTCGTATTGAATTAATATAGATCGACAATCCTGCTATAATAAGGATCACCAGTGCTACTAAAAACAACAACCCTTTTTTCATATAAGAACAATCCTTCTTGTTAGCTCGTTATATAATTCCTTCATTTATCTGATAAAACTCTTTTCTGTCAGATATTTCATTATAATCCCTATGGCTAGGGTATTGGCCAGGAGACTGGAACCCCCGTAACTGATGAAGGGGAGAGGCAGGCCAGTAGTTGGGAATATACCGAGATTTATAGCAATATTAATGGTTATCTGGGAGGTAAAGAGAGCTATGATACCCATGATAGCAAGTCTCTGCTCCTTATCAGTGATGGCCTTCAGGCTTCTGATCAGGCGGTATATAAAGAAATAGAATATAAGTATAAGTAACATAGAACCGATAAATCCGAACTCTTCGGCAATCACCGAGAAGACGAAATCGGTGTGCCGTTCAGGTAAGAAATTTAAACTCTTTTGAGTTCCTTCCAGAAAACCCTTACCCTGAAAAAGTCCGGACCCAATTGCGATTCGTGATTGAATAGCCTGATAACCAGCGCCAAGTGGGTCTCTGGTCGGATCGAGGAAGGTCAGTATTCTGTTCTGTTGATACTCCTTCAACCCATTCCAGATGAACGGCATGAAAAAGTAGATGAATACATTGAAGACAGCGGTAAATCCTATAGTAATCCAGGCAAGATTAAGCTTGTGGAGTACATAGAGCAGAAGAACTATGAAGATGATAAAAGCGGGTAAATAGAAAGAGGTAGCAATTGCAATGAAAGGGCTTATAGTCAATATAAGCCAGTAATCGGAAAGATCAGAAAAGGCCAGAATAGCAAAAATGATGACACCAAAAATAACCGTAGAACCGAGATCTGGTTGCATAAGTAGCAGTAGCATTGGTGGTGCACCTATAGCAAACAGCCTGAACAGGATTTGCATATCTGTTATGTAGGGCTTGGCGAGTGCCTTAGCCAGTAAAAGAATAGTAGTAATCTTGGCAAATTCAGCCGGTTGCAACTGAAACGGTCCAAGCATTATCCAGCGAGTAGCCCCCTTAATCTGTGGCATGGTCAGAACTACCAGAAGCATTGCCAGGCTGATAAAATACGCAGGGATAATGATCAGATCGAACAGGGGGTAAGGAATAAGAATAACAATAAAGAAAAGAATGAGTGAGACGATGATCCAGGTTATCTGTTTCAGATATTCATTACTGGTATGCTTTTCATCACCGATTTGAAAAGTCAGTGCTGAGTAGATAACAATTACTCCAATTGCCATTAAGATAAGCATAGTGGCAAACAACCACCAGTCAAAATGTCGAAACCTTCTATTCAGATCAAACATAATGCTCTATCAGTTAGGATTGTCATTTAAAGTCAATCCGTTCGTAGGCCTGATTTCATCCTGATAATACCTTATGATTCTACCCGCCAGAGGTGCTGCTGTATTACCACCTGTACCGGGATAATTCTCAACGATGACGACTACAGTGATCTCCGGGGTATCCCATCCGGCATAACCGGCAAACCAGACGTGGGGATCGGATCCAGCAGCATTCTGTGCCGTCCCTGTCTTACCATAGACCCTGGAACCTGGAACTCTTGCTCCGATACCCGTTCCACCACTTTCGTTAACCCCCCTGTAGATGCTCTGCTGGATAAATTCCAGTGTCTCGGGTGTTATACTCAACTGCCTGTTGTTGCTCTCTGCAGATCCTGAAGTCATATCATTCTGAACCCCTATCAATCTAGAGAAGATAAAGGGTCTTTTCCAGTGGCCATCATTGGCAATAGCATTAAAGAAAGTTCCTACCTGTAGAGGTGTCAATAAGACCTCACCCTGCCCTATAGCAAGATTGATCTTATGCCCTGTAATCAGAGAACTCGATCCAAGCCGGTTTACATACCAGTCAACGGAGGGGAAAAACCCTCTTCTTTCGGTAGGAAGATCGATACCCGTTCTTTCCAGAAGGTAATTATCATGCATGAACTCATCGATTAAAGGTAAGTCGACCCTTAATGATAGATCGAAGAAATAGACATTACACGAATGTTTTATAGCATCAGAGAGAGTCAGGCTACCATGACCGGTCTCTAACCAACAACGATATCTTCTGTTACCATATTGATAGCTCCCGGTACAGCGAGCCAGACGAGTATTGGGTTGGATGATATCATTATCGAGAGCAACGGCAGTCATTACTACCTTGAAAGTTGAGGCTGGTGGATAGGTAGCCATTGTGACTCTATCCATCAGAGGGAATGAAGGATCGGAGACCAGATCAGACCAGTAGTCTCTTCCAACTGTTTTGGAGAACATGTTAAGGTCAAAGACAGGATGGCTGACATATGAGAGTACACCACCACTCTCTGTATCCAATACCAGAATAGCACCATTATAACCTTTGGGGAATATCGATTCAATATAGTCCTGTAACTTGAGGTCAATGGTAAGAATCATGTCTGAACCGTTTATCGGTGGCAGGTCCAGGTCGTCTCGGAAAACCCTGATGTTTCTTCCTGATGCGTCGACCTGAATCATTCTGTATCCGTTCTTTCCTCTAAGGTATTCTTCATATTGTTTTTCCAGGCCTGTCTTACCGATCTGGCAATTTATTGAATAACTGATCTGCTGCTGAATCGTGGTTAAGTCTCTCTCTTGTTCTCTCTTTTTCTGTGTCTCTTCATATTCGGAGCGACTGATCTGTCCGACATAACCTGTAAAGTGATTGTTTCTAGTGTAGTGACGCATGTTTTCCGTTCTGAAGAAAAGCGAGGGATATCGATCCAGTTGTTCAGCCATCTCGACAACTTTTTCATAGTCAAGATTACGGTAAACGATCAATTCCTGGTATGCCCGAAACCGGTTTTGATGTATTAATTCTCTTAATTCTTCCTTTGTTACAGGTAGATGTCGGTTGATGAAGTCTGCTACCTCTGACAAGTCTTTAACTCTTGCAGGCAGGATATAGAGGTTGGTAGCCGGTTCATTGACTGCTATTGGTCTGAAATGACGATCATATATCTCACCTCTTATGGGATATAGTGTCTGAACTCTTACGAAGTTAAATTCAGCAATCCTCTTGTATTTGGCACCTTCGAGTATCTGAAAGCGAAAGAGGAAAGCAATAAGGATAAGAAATGGAGCTAGAAAGATAACTGACAGGACTCTGATTTTATCTACATTAGACATCTAAATAGACCCTTATCTTAAACAGGATTGTTAACAGGATAATGAAAGTGATAGTTGTTATACTGTTGTATATCAGTTCCAGAGGGAAGAGAGTGAATAACCCGGAATTAAAACCATAAATAATACTTTTTATAAATATGTAGGGAACGAAGTATAACAGATTAAGCATAAGAACACTTATCATTACCGGACCGGCTTTATCTTTAGTAACCGAAGTATGGTATCTATTCACCAGATGAGAGACGATCAGTAGTAGAGCAGTATTAGCTCCCAGGATATAGGTATCGAGTATATCGATAGCGAGGCCCATAATGAATACAATGATAACTGCTTCGATAAAACGGAGTTTCATACTGATGAAGATCACAAAGGGTAAGATAAAGAAAGGCACTATACCTAGGATTTCAAATTTGGGTGCAATCAGTATCTGCATATAGAGAACCAATAATGCGGCAACAGAATATTTGATAATCCTCATCTTTTATCTTTTCCTTTATACTCTTGTAAACTCAATCAATTTCCCGTATCAGACATATTGGCGTGAGTTCATCACCCTGCCCCTGCGGGTTATCACGCATTATATTCTCGAGTAACTTGTTATCTACATTTTGACTACTCCCGATAACCCAGGAGCCACCTATATCGTTAATGTCCATAATAGCTGCATCGAAGCCCAGCTCTTCAAGAATTCTCCGGGCTACTTTGTCGGGGTCTTTCGGCCCTTTGATTACGCAACGATCATAGGGTGGCACAGGAGATGTATGAGCTGCATCGACCAGAGCTGCCTGCTTTCCGGCAATTCGATAGAAATCTCCCTTTCTGCCTACGAGTTTTCCCAGACAGGATATTACTGCTGCCAGAAGGATCCTTGGATGGCCACTCTCTTCGATAGCACATTGCATACTTGTCGGTGATCTTAAGCCTATTCCGTAGTTCACCTTACCGACAAAACGCCAGAGGATCGATGCCAGTAATCCGACTTTGATATCTTTCTCTGCAACAGCTCTACCCTGGGTAATGGCCAGGGGACTTTCACTGAGCACTATGATATCTCCCGGCTGTATGATATCTTTTGTATACTCCTGCACGATGTTAAGAATGTCGTCATTTGCCGTTAATATTCCGGTTTTTATCGGAATCCTCAGATATCTTTTCCCGTTTATCTCTACAGGATTAACTATCTCTTTATTCTTCATCGGGAATATCCTTGTGAAAGTATAGTACTATAACCTGTTCCAGGTCGTTGATGCTGGAGTAGGGTGTCACTTCAGCTCGCATATAGACCTCTTCCGGGGTTTTTATCAATCTGGATATGGTCCCTACAGGGAAGCCACGGGGGAAGAGGATAGAGACACTGGAAGTTTCTATTATATCGCCAACGTTAACCTGTGATCCTGTCCGGATCATGTTCATATAGTTTTTCCCATAAAAATCGGCTTCTAACAAACCCTGGACTCTTGACTTTTGAGTTATGACACCCAGTTTGAACTGCGGATTGTTTATAGGGAGAACTACGGAGTGATTCTGAAATACGTTAAGTATCTTCCCAACGACCCCGTCTTCAGAAATTACCGGGAAATCGACTTCCATTCCATCAGTCTTACCTTTATCGATCAGAAGTAACCGATTATTGAAATTACCTCTATGAGCTACGACAGAAGCGACCATAAAACCTTGAGGCTGTATACTCTCGAAATAGAAATTTTCTTGAAATTGAACTATACTCTGCAGAGTATATAATTCATCTTCTAGGCTGTTAGCCCTTAAAATCCTATCTGCCAGCTTTTCTGTAAGGATACGGTTTCTTTCCCTGAGTTCGAATATTTCATTGATTATATTCAGAGATGAGGTCCAGGGCAAATAGATTGTCTGACCCAGAAAGTTGGCTTTCATTACCCGCTGTTCATCGCTCCCTAAAAGAAGAATGAGACTAACTAAGAGAAAAGTTAACCAGAGTAGCTTTTCACGGGAAAGACGCATTATTCATCAATTTTTCTGATCAGTACATTGCGATAACGTTCCAGATTATCCAGGATCATACCACTACCCTTGACAACGCAGGTTAAGGGATCATTTACCACATGAACCGGCAAGTCAACAGCCTCCATAATCTTCTTATCAAGGCCACGCAGTTTGGCTCCACCACCGGTAAGGATAATACCCCTCAAGGCTATATCAGCTGATAACTCCGGGGCGGTTTTTTCAAAAAGCCGCTTCACTGCATCTATCATAGTGGCAACGGTCTCAGATATTGCTTCCCTGATCTCTTCAGAAGTGATCTTGACTGTTACCGGATAACCTGTAATTATGTCTCTACCGCTGACATCCATTGATAGTTCCTCTTCCAGAGGATAGGCTGAGCCAAGTTCCAACTTGATCTTCTCGGCAGTCTGAAGCCCGACAAAGAGATTGTTCTTCTTGCGAAGAAAATTGATTATGTCGGTATCCATCTTGTCGCCACCGACACGAATTGAGTTATGAATTACGATGTGAGACAGAGAAATAACAGCTATCTCACTTGTTCCTCCCCCTATATCCATCACCAGATTACCAAACGGCTTCTCAATCGGAAGGTCAGCTCCTATGGCTGCTGCTACTGGCTCAGAAACCAGATGAACCTCGCGTGCACCAGCATGCAGGACACTATCCCGTACGGCACGCTTCTCCACTTCTGTAATTCCGGAAGGGACCGATACTATTACTCGCGGCTTGATTAACAACCTTTTCTTCTGAGCTCGGAGGATTAGATTCTTCAGCATCAGTTCTGTGATCTGAAAATCTGCGATAACGCCATCTTTCAAAGGCTTAATCACTTTAACCTCTTCCGGGTTCTTGCCAAGCATTTCTTTGGCTGGTTCCCCTATGGCTATGATCTTTTTCGTCTCATTTGATACTGCTACGACAGACGGTTCATCGATAACGATGCCGCAACCTTTACGATAGACAAGTGTATTGGCAGTTCCCAAGTCAATTGCGATATCGTTAGTGAAAAAATCCGAGAGATTAAATAATGGCATCAAACCTCCTGTAGTATTGGCTTCCGGCCAGCCTTACAATGTGCTATCGGGTTATACTTCATATAATTACGACACTATTTTATAATACTTCAGTCAATAAACATTTTTCTCACACCTATATTGTCAAGAGTTTTAAGTGTTTTGCTCAATTAGTGGTTGATATCTTGCCATAAGGTTATATAATTTTTCTTAAGGGATAATCGCAGAGAGCTTGTAGAAAATTTCTGTTTAAAAAAAGAGCCTGAATTGTTAAAAAATCTCAGGCTCTTATCTCTAATAAGTTGCAATAGCTATTCGATTATTTATTTCATCAGCATCATCTTCTTGACCATTACATAGAAGGAATCTGTCTCCATTCTGTAGTAATAGACACCGGATGCGGCTTGATGACCATTGCTGTCCTTACCATCCCAGATAACCGTATGATATCCTTTGTCATAATTTCTGTTATCAGTCAATGTCTGGACCTTCTGACCTTTGACATTGTAAACAGTTATAGTGACCTTTGCCTCTTCGGCTAAGGTGAAGGCTATGTTTGTATCTGGATTGAATGGGTTAGGAAATGCTCCGACAAGCTCAGTAACGAATGGAATAGCAGGTGGACCTTCACCCTCTTCTTCCATGTTAACCAGTATTGAGATCGGACCAAAGAACTGCGAAGTGAGATCAAGATCGTTCATTTCCAGCCAGTAGTAGTAGGTGACATTGGCAATTACCTCCTGATCAATATAAGAATAAACCTGCTGTTGTGACGTGTTGTTGGCCGGAATTATAAGAGGGTTAATCCTGACTGCTTCATCAATGAAATCCTCAGTATTGCGGAAGACATTATAACCCAGCATATTACTCTCTGTCTCACTGACCCACGTCAACTGTACGAAGTTATTTGAAACCATAGAGGCAGTGAAGGAAGAAAGCTCAACAGGCAGTGGAGGTCCGTCAGCATGAAATTTCCACGGCCAGAAGCAATAGTAATACGGATCAGGATACCAATAATCAATGACTCCACCAGTATCTACATGATAATAGTACGGCCAGACTTCCCACCACCAATAATAACAGGGGATGCACCATGGCCACCAGAAGGGATCTCCAATCCAGTAAGACATATAACTTGTAATCAGATCGTTATTAGAACTGATTGACGTGACATCACCCACATCGATCCATAGCATACCAGGCCAATCAGAAGGTGGATCTGGATATGGAGGTTGAGGATATGGTTCAGGTAGAGGCAAAGAAGGGTCCCATGGAATAGGGAAGGGCCAAGGTGGCTCTCCCTGACAGTACCAGGGGTCCCACCAGATACCTAACAAATAGCCACCGAAATCATACCCCGCAGGGGGATCGAACACCAGATCAGGATAGGGTTGCCATTGAAAGACAAATGGCTTGATGATATCAATACCGTGCGGTGGATAGATCTTATCTATCGCTGGATATGAATCATGGAATATCCAGGGGTTGAAGAGTGCAACATCGAGATATTGAATCATACCATCATCACCATAAGCATAAGGCCAAATTTCCCACCACCACCAGTGGCAGGGGGTGCACCACGGCCACCAGGGCCAGAATTGATCAATAAAACCTGATATTAAGGGATTATCATGGCTAAGAGAGGTATTCGTACCCACTTCAAACCAGTAATCCGGAAGTGGATTACCATCTTCATCAAAAGGCATGGGTGGAACTCCCTGATTACCATCAGGTTCAAACCATAATCCAAACAAATATCCATCAGGTTGAATTCCTGTCTGATCCGGATAGTCCCATTCAAAGACAAACGGTTTGAGGATACTGGTCCCTGGAGGTGGATAAGACTTAATTACCGGAACAAGAGCCGATAACGATACAACAACTATTCCCGAAAGAGATATCAAGAATAATATAAGGTACAACTTACGTTTCATATTTCCTCCTGAAAACAAAGATTTCCGGATGGTCAAGGACCTGCACTTCAAAATTTCCTGTTCTGTTATGAATATATTAAATAGATGGTCAGTAAAGCAAAAACCCCTAACTCACGCCAGGTCCAGATATGATGTTAAAGATGAAAAAATTATCCCGATATGATGTTAAAGATATGTTATTCGCAACATGATATATTTCATGCTGTATCTGTTTAGATACCCCATATTAACCATAAATCCACCACATCAATTGATAAGTTGTAAAATCGAATATTTACCCCTGAACTATAATCAGGAGTAACCCTCAAATCCATTGACCAACCAAGTAAACCATATATATATTTAACATATTTTGTCAAGCAAATTTGATGCTATGATTTCTTCCCTTTCTTTACAGGTTTCGGGCAATTATAAATATTAACATTCAGGCAGAATGCGGGCTTAAGTAGCCTTCTCATATTAAGTTACTGGATTGAAGCATATCTCTGAGGTAAGCTCTCCACTAATCTAATAATCAGAAACTTTTCCTTTTTGTTTGAACCCTTCAACCCTTAGGGAGGAGCGGAGTCGGCAGGGGGCCGACTCCCATAGTCCCCAGAGGTTGACCGGTGGTAATCCTTTTCTCACCGTTATCATTTGCAGTAGCACCGGTTCTTTCTAATGCTCTCAGAATTCTACACTGGCAAATTGTTATTGACAGGATAAACCAGAAAATCTTTTTTAACAGGAGATAAAGATAAGGAGTTTGAGCGATGATCACAATCAGTCTCTTTGCATAATGACTGGGTAATGTGAGCTCAATCTATCTTCAATCCTCATATCTGCTCAGTTGTTACTGCCGTTACCACTAATCCTTTAAAAAATCTATCCAGGGAGAGTTTTATGCAGTTTATACATTTGAGCAAAATATCATATACTTACGAAGGGCAATGTGAACCGGTCTTCAGGGAGATCAGCTTTGATATCGCAGCGGGGGAGAGGATCGCATTGATCGGTGACAACGGCGAGGGCAAATCTACCATTCTAAAGATTATCCTCGGCGAATTGAGCGATTACCGGGGGGAGATTACTTATCCCCGGAGAACGCCTCTAATTGGTTATCTGCCCCAGGATATGTCTCTGATATCCGATCTAACGGTTCGGGAAGAACTCCTGTCAACGCGTGGTGATCTCTATTCTATCATAAAAGAGATAGAGGAATTTACTGACAGGGATGATCTCACAGCAGCACAGGGTCTGAAACTGGCCGAACTCTGGGAAGAATATAACCGGCTGAAGATCAATGAATATGTTCTTAAAATAGATACGATCCTCGCAGAATTACAGCTTGACCGATACTCCTCAACAAATTGCCGGGAAATCTCCGAGGGTGAAAAGACGAGACTTCAACTGGGTAAACTACTGGTGAAAGAACCTGATATTCTGATTCTCGACGAACCGACCAATCATCTTGATCTGGAGAATATGTTATGGCTGGAAAGCTGGGTCAGAGAATTCCCGGGAGCAGTGCTCTATGTCTCCCACGACCGGAGTTTTATCAATAACACTGCTACCAAAATAGTAGCCCTGGTCAGGGGGGCTGCCACGGTGGTCAGTGGAAACTATGATACATTCATGACGAATGTGGAGAATGAGAGAGAACATCAGTCTGTTCAGTTCCAGGAGCGTGAGAAGCTGCTCAGCAAACTGCAGGATGCAGCCCGGAAGAGAAGACGATGGGCGAGTACATTTCAACAGGACACGAGAGCCGAGGGTGGAGGCAAGAAGTTCGAATCGATATTCAATGCAGTAAGAACGATGCATCAACAGGCCAAGCATATAGAGCAGCGGATGGAAATGCTGCAGAAAAGATATAAGGTCGAAAAACCCTGGAGAGAAAAGGAGAGAAAGATCAGATTCAATCCGGCCGGTTCGACTTCTGCTCAGCTGGTTACCTGCAATGGGATAACAAAGAGATACAGCAGTAATCTGGTCTTCAAGGAGCTCTTTTTTCATGTTGAGAGAGGTGAAAAGATCTGGTTCTCCGGCAGGAACGGTTCTGGAAAGAGTACTTTGATGAGGATTATCGCAGGCCTTGACGGCGATTTTGAGGGTGAACTCTTCCGGGGTGACCGGGTTAAGATCGGCTGGTTCGACCAGAATCTGCATAATCTCCCCAATGTACTGACCCTTGTGGAATATACAAAGAGTGAAGAAAGGGAAGAGAGCGAGATCCGCTCTTTCTTCGGTTGTCTGGGACTATCGGGGGAAATCGTCAACAGGCAGATCGGTTCTCTCTCATGGGGTGAGAAGACCAAAACTCAGCTGGTTAAACTCCTCACAGGCAATTACAATCTGCTTCTTCTCGACGAGCCTACCAATCACCTGGATATCACAACCAGAAAGATGCTGGAAGAGGCCTTGATAGATTACCCCGGCACGGTGATATTCGTCTCTCACGACAGAACATTTATCTCCAACCTATCGACGCGTGAATTTTCTCTCGATGAATGGAAAGTTGTGCAAAAGCGGTGATTTAGATCAGATTTTAAGAAAATATTGCCGTCGCTAACAGACCTAATAAGCTTCGATTACAACAGAACCGAAGAGGAATAAGGAGATGAGTGGTACAGCCTCAGTGAAGCTCTAAACTTTCTCGATCTTGATCATATTGATCTCTTCGGTCTCCTCTATAGGGTCACCCACTATATAGAGTATGGTATCCCCCTTCTTAACAACCCCCTTTTGCAATGCATATTCTTTGGCCTGGGCGAGATTCTCGTCGGTGTTGCTGAAAGAATCGATAAGAACACTCTCTACACCCCAGTTGAGTTTCAGAGCGGTAACAGTACTCTTGTGCGGGCTGAAGGCGATGATGGGAGTAGCAGTCCGGTAGCCGGACAGGAGTCTGGCTGTTCTGCCTGTCTTGGTCATTGCTAAGATAGCGGTAGATCTGGTCTCTTTGGCTATCCAGCAGGCCGCTCGGGAGAGGTTAATAGCAAATTGAGAGTTTTCGAGATATTGTTCACCATTAAAAAGAGGTGAGAATATATAATCGGTCTTCTCTGCCCTTAACAAGATGGAATGCATCGTCTTGACTGCAGCTTCCGGGTATTGGCCAATCGAGGTCTCCCCGCTGAGCATTACAGCATCGGTACCGTCAAATAAGGCATTAGCAATATCACTCGCCTCTGCTCTTGTCGAACGCGGATTGTGAATCATTGATTCCAGCATCTGGGTTGCAGTTATGACCGGTTTTTTGAAAAAGAGGCATTTACGGATGATCTCCTTTTGCAGGATGGGGACTTCGTAGGGGCTCATTTCAACCCCGAGGTCGCCTCTGGCGATCATGATCATATCAGAAGTTTTGATTATATTTTCTATATCGCGAATGGCTTCTGGTTTCTCTATTTTTGCTATAATGGGTAGAGGTGAACTTTTCGTTGAGAGATAACTTCTCAATTTTTCAATATCACTACTATTTCTGACGAATGAGAGAGCTAGAAAATCCAGTTTTTGATCTAAAGCAAATTCAATATCATCTCTATCTTTAGCCGTTAAGCATTCAATACTCAAAGTGGAGTCCGGAAGGTTTACCCCCTTTCTGGAACTCACTCTGCCACCATCGATTACTTCGCAAAAGATTCTATCATCTTCGATCTTGATTATCTTAAGCTTTATCAGTCCATCATCGATAAGTACTCGATCTCCGACTTTTACATCCCGGGCAAACCTTTCGTAGTTTACTGGCAGATTTTTGTGATTAATGTTATGAATTCTCTCATAGCTGACTAATACAATCTCACCCTGGATCAGCATAATGTCATCTGCCAATTCACCAACTCTCACCTTTGGCCCACCCAGGTCACCTATTATCGGTATCTCTTTTCCAACGGTCTCGGCTGCTGAACGAATATTGTTAATCAGTTCTTCATGTTCAGAATAATCTCCGTGTGAGAAGTTAAGACGGGCAACGTTCATACCGTTCTTGATCAGAGAGATGATAGTGTCTTCCCTTTTCGTAGCCGGTCCGATAGTACAGATGATTTTTGTCTTTCTAACCATATAAATTACCCCTGATCCATCTCTGAATAACCCTATATGGACTATTCATCATTCTTTTCCTTTTCTTTGAGCTTAGCCCACCAATCGAGCCGTTTCTTGATCTCTTTCTCAAAACCGAAATTTGAAGGTTGATAATATACCTTTTCCCGCATTGATTCGGGGAAGCATTTTATATATGCGTAGTGATGTTCGAATTCATGAGCATATTTATAATCCTTTCCGTAATCAAGGTTCTTCATTAGTTCTGTTGGTGCATTTCTTATCTGGAGAGGAACAGGAAGATGTCCTGTTTTATGTGCATCTTCTGCAGCTGCTGAATAAGCAGTATAGAGTGAATTACTCTTTGGTGCTGTAGCAAGATAAACCACGAGCTGAGCCAGGGCATTGTTACACTCTGGCATACCGATAAAGTGCACCGCTTCCTTGACAGCAATTGCCTGTTGCAAAGCATCAGGATCAGCAAGGCCGACATCTTCTGAGGCAAACCTGACGAGTCTTCGAACAATATATAGAGGATCCTCTCCTGCTTCCAGCATCCTGGCAAGCCAGTATAAACCAGCTTGCGGGTCGCTCGCCCTCAATGCCTTATGAAGGGCTGAAATATGATTGAAGTGTTCGTCGCGGTTCTTGTCGTATAGTAAGGTTTTGCTGGCCAGTATCTTCTTGACTCTCTCTATGGACATCTCCTGATCTGAGCTGTGATGGCGTATGACCACTTCCAGATTGTTCAGCGCTTTTCTAGCATCGCCACCACTCTGCAGGACAAGAAAATTTATTATCTCTGTACCAGGTTTTCTCTTAACGGAACCACACTTCTCGAGAGCATTATCGATTATCTCCCTGATATGATCATCTTTCAACTGTTGTAAAACAAGAACGTGACACCGAGAGAGAAGTGCCGGGATGATCTCGAAAGAGGGATTCTCGGTGGTTGCTCCGATTAGAATGATAGCTCCTTTCTCAAGATAGGGAAGAAAGGCATCCTGCTGAGCTTTATTGAATCTGTGAATCTCATCAATAAATATCACTGTCGGTTTTTCGGAAAATAGGAGGCTGTTATCAGCATCTTTCATAACCTGTTTGACCTCTTTTATGCCGGTCAGTACAGCACTGAAGGGAATAAAATTGTAATTCTGCATCTGAGAGACTAGGCGGGCAATGGTTGTTTTGCCGCTACCGGGAGGCCCCCACAAAATGAAGGATGATAACTTGCCTGAATTGAGCATCTGTTTAAGAAGAGAATCCTCGGATAAAAGTTTCTCCTGGCCGATTATCTCGTCTAACTTCTGCGGCCTGCATCTCTCTGCCAACGGTATCCGATCCTCAGGGATTGTTCCCTTATTAAAAACATCTATCTGTTCGCTCATATCGAACTCCTGTTATGAAATTTTCTTTAAATTTATGTCTCATTTATCCAGAATAATTGAACAATTATATATTGAAAACAGAGGTGTCAATTATAATATCTCAGAGCCCATCAAGTAACCTTCAATAAGCAATTAGATTCATGATCGGACAATCATAGTAAGAGATACTTCATCGGATGTCGGAAGACGAGCAAACAGGAGAGTAAGACCGTTATTTAGTTGACTGAAATATGGTAATTAAATATCCTGCCTAACCAGGATATTCTGCCAAGAAATAATATAAAATGCGTGATAAAGAGGAACAAAATGAGCAAGATTGGATTTGATTACCCGCAAGAACCAAGGGAAACAGCATTATATGAAGCTGAAGAATGGTATCAGGACTTTCTGGCGAATAAATTGGGACGCCCTTATACTCCGATAAAACGTAATAATTTCGGACAGTATGCAATGCCTGTTAATTTTCTTACCAGTGTTGTGGAAGAAGCACAGGCAGTTAATAACGTAGCAATATTTAATATTGACCACATGGCACAGATAAGTGTCCGGGGTAAAGATGCCACGAAGCTTCTTCAGAGAGTATTACCAGCTGATGTTGAGCAGATGAAGATAGGACAGTGTAAATATACTCTGCTTCTTTCTCCAGCAGGCACTGTTATCGATGACATGATTATGATGAAACTGGCTGATAATGAGTATATACTCGTTATCAATGCCGGGCATGATATAACAGACAGAGTGAAGATCGATGGTAAAGTTGTAGAATTGATCTCCGATGCCGATCATATATATTCCTATAGAGAGGAGGGTGAAGATGTCGAAATAACCGATATATCAAATCAGTTCGTCAAAATAGATATTCAGGGGAAATACTCCTATAAAATAATCTCCCAGCTTTATGGCAATAAGGTCCTGAGAAACAGAAACAATCCAGAAAAGAACATGGGTTTCTTTACCTTCAATGACTTCGAATACAGGGGTAAGAAATGTATCTTTAGCCGCACAGGTTATACCAACCGCTGGGGTTGGGAGATGTACTTTCCGAAAGAGGTCGCTAATGAAGAATTCCGCAGGCTGGTAGAGGCTGCTTTCCCTCTCGGTGGTATGGCAGTAGGTTTGGGAGGTAGAGACGAAAATAGAATATCAGCTGGAAATTTCGGTCTACCACTCTACGGAAACGAATACGATAGATATCATACTCCGACTAATGCTCCTCTCTTTAATGCAGCTTTCGATATGCATAAAAGCGATTTTGTCGGTAAAAAAGCTATCGATAAGGATATTGCTTCCGGTCTCGATAAGAAGATGGTGCTTTTCATTACCGAAGGGATAGTCTCAGGGAGGGGAATCTACAAAGATGGTAAGAGACTCGGGAGTGTTACCTCATCGATCAATTCTCCTAATATACCATTGGGAAAACGGCTCTTTCTTGAATCGGAAAGGCGAGTAGTGAATGAAGAGAAAGGAATTGCAGCGATTGGGCTGGGTTGGTTATACAATAATCCATTCCAGGTAGATGATGAGGGTAATGATATACTGGTAAAGAATGAAGAAGGAATAAAGATCAGAGTCGATTTTTTCAGAGAAGATAAAGACCGAAATCCAGTTGGTAAACCTGTTAAAGGTTATATCTCCGGGGACGGCGTAAATCCTGCTACTGCACCACGCCCTCTGAAGAATATCGAAAAGTTATAATCATAAAGCGAGAGTGTTAAGACATAATGGTTAAAGAGAAACGAGTATTAATTACCGGAGGGGCCGGTTTTGTCGGTTCAAATATGATCAGATACCTGCTAAAGAGATTTCCTCACTATCAGATAGTGAATTTCGATAAACTCACCGAATCGGGTGCTCTTAGCAGGTTACGTGCCGAAAAGAATAATCCCAACTACATCTTTGTAAACGGAGATATATCCCTGGAACGGGATGTACAGTACGTTTTCGAAGAGTATAAACCGGACTACATCATCCATTTTGCTTCCCAATCTTATATAGATCGGAATATCAATCAACCTGGCATATTCATACAGACGAATGTGATCGGAACACAGAATCTCCTGTCGAATGCCAGAACCACCAAAGTGGGCAAAATGGTGCAGGTCTCTACCAGTAAGGTTTACGGTAGCACTAGATTCGGGATCGGCAAAGTCGATGAGGAAACCCCGATGAAACCGTGTGATCCCTATTCTGCGAGCAAGGCAGCAGCTGACCTCTTTACTCAGGCGGCTTTTAGAGCTCATAACCTGGATGTTAACATTATCAGGCCAACAAATGTTTACGGCCCATTTCAATTTCCCGAGAAATTAATCCCGACAGTTATTGCTAATATAAATAAAGGCAAGGATATTCCTGTATTCGGAGATGGACAGAATTTGAGAGACTGGCTCTACATAGACGATTATTGTGGTGCCATAGATCTCGTTCTACATAAAGGGATACCTGGAGAGAGTTATAATCTCAGTTCTGAAACAGAATTGAAAAACATTGACCTGATCAGAAATATAATGAAGTTAATGAAAACTGCAGAGACTCGACTCGTCTTTCTCAAAGATAGAATAGGAGATGAGTCTTATCCCAGTATTGATTCGCAAAAGATCAGAAATGAACTAGGCTGGGTACCCAGAACTGATATCGAAGAAGGTTTAGAAAAGACTATCGCCTGGTATAAAAGCCACGCTGATTGGGTAGAAGAGATATATTCCGGTGACTATCAAAAAGATAACACAGAGTTACAGGAGAGTTAAACGATTACTTTGCTTACCCTGATCTTCGGAACAGGGAAGGTAACAAAACAGAGTGTTATAGGGATCAGAAATGATCGTTAAACAAAATCAGATAGTTGATACGAATCACCGTGCTGGAATGGTTCATTATCACTTAATGCTGTTGTTCCAGCCATTAATAAATAATTCAGTCAGAGGCTAATAGATTATGAAGATTACTCATTTGCTGCTTCTAGTGATAATTACACTGTTAACAGGAGGATGTGCTACTTTTTTCGGCAATAGTGGTAAAGTTACCCTATCTGAGATGGTAGAAAGGGTCGAGAGAGAGAAAAGGGAAAGTACTGTTGATAACTCGGAGTATGAATATCTGAAAAGTATCTACTCCGATGATGTTTATGAATTGCTTAACCTCGTCTATTATAAGGACAAGAAGATCGATTCGCTCAGTATGTTGATAGATTATCTCTATTTCAAAGCTGATTCCCTTAATCAGGATCTGGAGTATTTTAACGGCAGGGCAACAATCAATACCGAATTCGAAATTCCGCGCCAGTTTGTATTTGCCGAAAGAGAATTCGATCTCAGCAATGAAAGATTATACCACATGTTCAGTGAAATATTTCAACAGGAGTTGAAAGTAGCCCCCCGTTTCATTCCCAGAAGTGGTGCCTATTTCCCTGTGTTCGATGAGATACTGGATCAATATGAAGTGCCCAATGATGTAAAATATCTGGCCGTTGCTGAGAGTAATCTAAGTTATATGGCAACCTCGCCGGTCGGGGCTGGGGGTATCTGGCAATTTATGCCGGCAACAGCCAGGCAGTACGATCTACGCATCGATAACTTTCTCGATGAGAGAAGGGATATCTTCAAAGCGACTCATGCGGCAGCCCGTTATCTGATGAATAGTTACAGGATATTGGAAGGCAGAGGCAATGGAGATTGGTTGCTTGCCATGTGTGCTTATAATGCTGGTGATGGCTCGGTGGCGAGAGTTATGCGAGAGCAACAGGCTGATGATTTCTTCGATTTGATACTCCGTGTTGATGAAACAAATCGTTATGTCTGGCGTGCTGCAGCTATAAAGCTGATCTTCGATTATGAAAAAGAAATTTTCGGTACACGTTTTGAAAGGGAGGAATCACTCCTCGATATCACAAGAAAGGAAACCATCAATCTTAACGGTTATTACCAGATCAATGACTGGGTTCAAGCTCAAGGGACTGTAATTAGAAGAGTGTGGGAACTCAATCCCTGGATAAATCTTTATCAACGTCAACGACAGAGGTACTCTGCAGTTAATGATATGGTGCTTCCACCGGGAGAATATGAGATACTAATTCCTGTGGATGCTCAAAAAGATGATGCCCAACTTGTCTCAATCGAGCAAAAGTATCAGGATAAAAATGCCGGGTTCTTTACCCATCACACCGTGCAGAGAGGAGATACTCTCTATGATATTGCTAGACGGTATAACACTACTGTGACTAATATTAGAACAATAAATAATTTGAGTGGTAATACTATTTATCCCGGACAGAGGTTACAAATTCTCGGAACCCCATCGGGTGGAGGAGGTTCCAGTAGTAATATCTATGTTGTCCAGCAGGGTGACTCGCTCGAATCTATTGCGCGAAAACTTAATGTCTCCCTAAATCATCTTTTGACCAGAAACAATCTCAGTGTACAGAATCGTGGAGGACAGAGAATTGTGATAATTCACCCAGGACAGCGTCTTCACTATTAATAAACGCAAAGGAGGCGTAAAGGTGTTGTTTCGAGTCGGTATCAGAGATATGTATAAGGTCGATCTCCCCGAAGTAATGAAGATTGAGCGGGAGGTCTTCTCCGATCCATGGCAGGAAGAAATGTTCCAGCAGGAATTGACAGAGGGAGCTGCATTTGTAATGGAAATTGTTCCGGACAAAGAGATTGTTGGCTATCTATGCGGTCTTAAAATACTGGACGAGTTCATGATAACAAACCTGGCAATAAAAAAAGATAAACAGCGCTATGGTCTGGGTAGCAGGTTTATCAAATTTTTAAAGAAGGCGTTAATAATAGATAAATGTAAGATGTGCTATCTTGAAGTTCGTTCCAGGAATACCGCGGCTATAAACTTCTATCACAAACAAGGTTTTGAAGATTTCGGCAGCAGAAAAAACTACTATCGGGATCCCGTTGATGATGCTCTCATAATGAAGCTTGATGTAAGTAAAATAAATGTTGATAATGACGAATAAAGCGTGGACATCGATCCTGAGACTACAGGTTGAGAAGAGGAATGGTAAAGACTGATTTTCTGGTAATAGGTAGCGGAGTAGCAGGGCTTATCTATGCTCTGGAGGTTTCCAAAAAGGGGAGTGTTGCTCTTGTCTCCAAACAGAACCTGGAAGAGTGTAACACCAGTCATGCTCAGGGTGGAATTGCAGCAGTATTGAGTGATAAGGACAGTTTTGAGAACCATGTTGATGATAGTTATAAAACGAGTTGTGGTTTGGGCAAATATCCTGTGATCGAGACTATAGTAAGACAGGGTCCGGAGAGAATTCGTTATCTTATGAGTATAGGTGTCAATTTCTCCCGAGTAGAAAACGATCCCAGCCAGAATACAGAAAACCTCTCATTAACCAAAGAGGGGGGACATACGCGTAATAGAATAGTTTATTCTGCTGATACGACTGGGCTGGAAGTTATGAGAGCGCTTATTACAGAATGTAAAAGAAATCCCAACATCATAATCTATGAAAATCATATTGCTATAGATCTAATCACACAACATCATATATCAGAGATGAATGGTTTCATACCCCAGATTACATGCTGGGGTGCTTATGTCCTCAACGCTCAAAATGATCATGTAGAGATCTTCAGAGCTCGTAAGACGATGCTTGCTACTGGTGGTGTTGGACAGGTTTACGAACATAGTACCAATTCTCCAGTCTCCACGGGTGATGGTATTGCGATGGCCTATCTCGCCGGATCGAGATTGGTTAATATGGAGTTTGTCCAGTTCCATCCGACTGCCTTCTATTCACCTAATGGCGATTCTTTTCTCGTTACTGAAGCTCTTAGAGGTGAAGGTGCGATTCTGACACTTCCTGATGGGACAAATTTTATGGAAAAATATCATCCTCAGGGTTCTCTTGCACCTCGAGATATAGTATCAAGAGCTATCGACCAGGAGATGAAAACTAAAGGGTATACTCATCTATATCTTGATGCGACAGGCATAGATAAGAATATTCTGAAGCAGCATTTCCCTTTCATTGATAAAAAATGCCGAGAGAAGGGTATCGATTTTACCCAAAATCCAATCCCAATAGTTCCTTCAGCACACTATCTCTGTGGTGGAATACTGGCAACAGTAGATGGTTTGACTGATATTAAAAATCTCTTTGCTGCCGGTGAGGTTTCCTGTTCGGGTTTCCACGGGGCTAACCGCCTGGCTTCCAATTCACTTCTTGAGGCATTAGTAGTTGCCTATAGAGCCGCTCAACATTACTCTAACGAGGAAGAGGTTGATTTTCCCGATATTCCTGAATGGCAGAATACGGGAGCTTTTAATGAAGCAGAATGGGTCATTATTTCCCATAATCATGCTATTATCAAGAAGATCATGCAGGGATATGCCGGTATAGTCAGATCCAGAAGGCTGTTGAAATTTGCCCTTGCAAGGATGGACGGGATATATGAAGAGGTTAACAAATTCTATAACAATAATCCGGTGAAGAAAGAGGTTATCGAAACAAGGAATCTTTCTATCGTGGCCAATATCATAATCAGATCAGCACTGGCACGCAAAGAGAGTCGTGGTGTTCATTATGTTGTGGACTATCCGGAGACTAATGATAAATACAAAAAGGATACGGTAATATACTGATGAAATTCTTTGTTACTTTTGAAGGAATTGAAGGATGTGGCAAATCTACCCAATCTAAACTGCTCGACGATTATCTCCGTTCTGCCGGTTATAAAGTATTACTGACAAGAGAACCTGGTGGACCGATCATATCCGAAAAGATAAGAGAGATACTGCTGTCCAATGAACACTGGAAAATGTTACCAGAGACGGAACTCTTGCTTTATATGGCTAGCAGAGCCCAGCACACCGGCGAGTGGATTTTGCCGGCCTTGAATGAGGGAAAGATAGTTATTTGTGATCGTTATTACGATTCTTCTATAGCCTATCAGGGAGGTGGAAGGGATCTCGATCTGAATGTAATATGTGAGATAACCAGGTTTGCTACCTTTGGACTGATTCCGGACCTGACTTTTCTTATTGACATTCCTGTAGAGATCGGTATTAAGAGAATAAAGGAAAAAGATGCCGACAGGATTGAATCAGAAGCAATTGCTTTTCATCGTAAGGTGAGAAGATTGTTTCTCGATGTTGCAAAACAGGAGACAGAACGTTACATTATTATAAATGGGGACGATGATATAACTAATATACAGTCCCAGATTAGAGAGATAACAGATAGAAGAGTAAGGATGGTAACATAAGATGAAGATTACCAAAGCAAACAAAACTATACTGTCGATTTTCTTTGTTCTATGGTTGGTTACTGGCCTTTCGGTTATTAACTATGCCTTCGCCCAGACCGGCCAGCAGAATGAAGGGGTCGATACTTACAGGAAGCTCAGACTCTTTACTGAAGTATTCAACCGTCTGAGGATGAACTATATAGAAGATATTGATGTCGATACGGTTATTGATGCTGCTATTGAAGGTATGCTAAACGAGTTCGATGTTCATACTCACTTCTTTGAACCGGACGATTTTGATGAATTCCGAACAGGCACTCAGGGTAAGTTCGGCGGATTAGGTATATCTATAGATAAGCAGGGGGATTATATTACCGTGATTTCTCCTATTGAAGGGACACCTGCTTATGAGATGGGTATTCTAGCAGGTGATAAGATCGTTAAGGTTGACGGAGAGAGTGTCGTAGGTTTGAGTACGAACGAAGCTATCAAGAAGATGCGTGGTGATGTAGGATCTAAGGTGACTATAACAATATCTCGGCCGGGAGTAGATACCGACCTGGAATTCAATATAGTCCGTGACCTGATAGAGATCAAGTCTATTCCCTATGCTTTTAAGATGGATAACGGTATCGGTTACATAAGGATCAGACAATTCAATGCCAATGTCTCGAGAGAGTTACGTCAGGCACTTGATGAACTGGAAGACGAGGGTATCAGAGGACTTCTGATAGATCTTCGTTTCAATCCAGGTGGTCTGTTGAATGAAGCAATAGATACGGTTAATGAGTTTGTCGGTAAGGATAAGAAGGTCGTATTCACAAAGGGACGTATTCCCCAGGTCAATCAGGAGTTTTATACCCGCTATGACCGTATTAGAACAGGGTATCCAGTTATTGTTATGATAAACGAAGCCTCTGCCAGTGCATCAGAGATTTTTGCCGGCTCCATGCAGGACTGGGATAAAGGGCTTGTAGTGGGGAAAACCAGCTTTGGTAAAGGTTCAGTTCAACAACTCTTCCCGCTTCAGGATGGCTACGGCATAAAGATAACAACTTCTCGTTACTATATTCACTCCGGGCGAGGTATTCATAAGGATATGACCGACAGGCTAATTCGTGGTGAAGAGATATCTGAAAGTGAAATGGAAGCTATAGAAGAAGAAAGACTGAAAAAAGTCTATTATACCGAAAATGGCAGGGTTGTTTACGGTGGCGGTGGCATTACACCAGATGTTGAAATAGATCAATCCGAGATGACGCCATTTCAGATAGAAGTCAGAAGACAGAATCTGCTCTTCCCTTTCACTGTAGATTATCTTGTAGAAAACGAAGCCGAGATTACGGAAGACTTTGAGGTTTCTGATGATCTGGTAACAGAGTTTCTTAATTATATCAGAGATAATGATTGTGAGTTTACTCCTGAAGAGATTGAAGAATCTTATGAATGGCTGAAAATCTCACTCAAGAGTAATTTGATGGCTCGTAAGTTTGGAGATAAGGTTGGTTATGTTGTAGGATTGGAACTCGATACTCAGTTACAGGAAGCACTGGAAATTTTCGAAAAGTTCCCAGATCTCGATGAGATGTTTGCCTATGCAGAATCTCTTAGGGTAGCCAATAACTGATGTTTAGTAGATAGCCTGAAGGCAATACTTAAAGAACGTTTAGGGCAGGTTTAACCTGCCCTTTTTTGCAGCCTATAAGCTATATATATTACAATTAGATAGAGGGGCTTATCTAAAGTAATGCCTTAATGCATCCCGGTAAGATCTGCTCGTTACGATGAGTAAGGGATGTATGATCTGGATTAGAGTATATACTTGGCAAGGTCCTCATCTTCAATGATCTTGCTTAGTTTATCTCTAACTATTTTGCCACTGATTTTGATCTTTTTTATCTTCTTTTCCGGTAGGTCAAACAAATACTCATCAAGTAACGTAGTCATGATGGTATGTAATCTTCTTGCTCCGATATCCTCCATCTTATCATTAGCTCTGGTAGCAAATTCTGCTATCTCTTCTATTGCATTCCGGTCAAATTCCAGGTTAGTTTTCTCTGCTTTGAAAAGGGCTGTATATTGTTTGATAAGAGAATTTTTGGGGTACTGCAGTATTTTTATGAAATCCTCTTTTGAGAGGCTTTTAAGTTCTTCTCTCAAGGGAAAGCGGCCCTGTAATTCCGGTATGAGGTCCGAAGGTTTTGCAGTATGGAACGCACCGGCAGCAATGAACAGGATATGGCGCGTATGAATGATACCATATTTCGTTGGTACATTGGAACCTTCAACGATAGGGAGGAGGTCTCGCTGAACACCTGAACGTGAGACATCTATACCGGGTTTCTTATCAGAGGTAGCGATTTTATCGATCTCGTCGATAAAGATTATACCGTTGTTCTCGACCCTCTGTTTCGCTTCAGCAATGACTTCATCGTTCTTGACCAGTCTATTCTGCTCTACTGCTGCATAATAATCTATAGCTTCCGGAACTTTCATCATTTTCTTTTGTGCCTGCCCTTTAGCCGGGAATATAGAGCCAAAAATCTCACCTATATTGAGGTCTAAATTATCCAGACCCATGTTGGTAAGTACCTCTATATGCGGAGTGTGGGGGTGTTCTAATGTAACCTCCAATTCTCTATCATTGAGTTTCTTGCCCTCCATCAGAACCCTCATCTTCTCCCTTGTTCTCTGATAACGTTCCTGTTGCTCTCTTGCAGCGTCGTCATTTTCAATATTTTGATAGTTTGCTTTTGGGGGAGGAACCAGAAGGTCAAGCACTTTCTCTTTTGCATTCTGCAGTGCCTTTCTTTTTACTTTAATACTCATCTCGTAACGGACATCATTGACCGCAACATCCATCAGTTCTCGCACCATTGATTCGACATCTCGACCTACATAGCCCACTTCTGTAAATTTGGATGCTTCTACTTTGACGAATGGTGCCTTGGTGAGACTGGCGATACGCCTGGCTATCTCAGTTTTCCCAACCCCAGTAGGGCCGATAAGAATGATGTTGTTAGGGACTATCTCCTGCTGTAGTTCACCTTTGACTTTCAATCTTCGCCATCGATTTCTCAAAGCTATTGCTACGGATCGTTTTGCTCTGTCCTGCGATATGATATATTTGTCCAGTTCTTCGACTATCTTTCCGGGTGTTAATCTATCCAGGCTCGTCATAATTTCTTTAAAACCTCTACTACGAAATTTTCATTGGTATAGATACATATATCAGAGGCTATTTGCAAAGCTTCTATAGCAATCTTTTCTGCCGAAAGTTCAGTATGACGGGTAAGAGCTCTTGCTGCTGCCAGAGCATAACTACCACCTGAACCGATGGCAATTACGTCATCGTCAGGTTCAAGAACGTCACCCATTCCACTCAGTATGAGGAGGTTATCTCTATCAGCCACAATAATCATTGCTTCCAGACGGCGAAGGATCTTATCTGAACGCCAATCTTTAGCGAGTTCGACTGCGGACTTCTTCAGATTACCTTTATATTCTTTCAGTTTGGTCTCGAATTTCTCGAAGAGTGTAAAAGAATCAGCGGTTGAACCGGCAAAACCAGCCAGCACATTACCGTCGTAGAGTTTTCTGATTTTATTGGCTTTCCCCTTAACTACTGTATTACCCAATGTAACCTGTCCATCACCGCCCAGTGCGATTTGATCACCTCTTCTGATGCCGATAATTGTAGTTCCTTCCATTCTTGTCATTATTCATCCTCTTCTGCTTTCTCTTTGCTCTTCTTTCTATCATCTACCTCTTTCTTTTCCTGCTTCTTTTCCTTAGCCGGCGTTGTTTCCGGTTTCATCTCTTTATCCCCAGAGTTATCCTCTTTTACTGCTTTCTTCTCGTCTGCAGAATTCTTATTTTTCTTTTGCTGAGCATTATCGGAAACTTCTTTAACGGGAGGGTTTTTCAGATGAGAGGAGGAATCTATCTTAATCTCTTTTGCCTTCTCGTACTGCTGATTCACAAATTCCTTCTCTTCTTCCGGGATGTTGTTAAGTATCATGTTGTAGATATCATCAACGTTAAGGATCTCCTTATCCAGCAATTCTTCAGCCAGGATATTCAATACCTTACTTTTCTCGGTTAGAATTTCAATTGATTTTTTATGTGCATTCTGAATGAGTTGTCTGATTTCGGAGTCTACAAGCCGGGCAGTTTCTTCACTATAGAAATCCCGATGTTGTATCTCTCTACCGAGAAATGGGTTCTCCTCATCTTTGCCGATAGTCATTGGGCCTACTTTTTCACTCATACCCCACTGACAGACCATCTTTTTAGATAGGGCGGTAGCACGTTCTATATCCATACCAGCACCGGTAGATAGCTCATTGAATACCAGTTCTTCGGCTGATCTGCCCCCAAGTAATTCCACTAGCTTCTGTTGGAGATATGTTTTTGAATAATTAGATTTCTCGGTCTGGAGGAAATGGGTTGCACCTCCAGTAAAACCACGGGGTATGATAGTAACTTTATGAACCGGTTCTGTCTTATCAAGGAATATAGAGCAGAGAACATGTCCGATCTCATGATAGGCAGTAATTTTTTTCTCTTCTTCGCTGATGGCTTTACTCTTTCGTTCTTTACCCATCGTTACTTTATCTTTAGCCTCTTCGAAGTCGTCCATCTCGATAACTTTTTTCTCTTTCCTGGCTGCCAGTAGAGCAGCTTCATTGACCAGGTTAGCCAGATCAGCACCACTGAATCCGGGGGTACTTCGGGCTATGATGGAGAGATTGACGTTCTCGGATAGCCGCAGGTTTTTACAGTGTACCCTCAATATCTCCTGTCGTCCATTTATATCGGGCATATCTACGATAACCTGCCTGTCGAACCTGCCAGGACGGAGAAGTGCTGGATCTAATACATCGGGACGGTTCGTAGCAGCGATTATGATCACTGAGTCGTTCTTTTCAAAACCATCCATTTCGACAAGAAGCTGATTCAGTGTCTGCTCTCTTTCGTCGTGGCCACCACCCATTCCTGTACCGCGATGTCTTCCCACAGCATCTATCTCATCGATAAATGTCAGGCAGGGTGCAGTTTTTTTAGCCTGCTCGAAGAGGTCACGCACTCTGGAAGCACCCACACCAACGAACATTTCAACGAAATCGGACCCACTGATACTATAGAAGGGGACACCAGCCTCTCCTGCTACAGCTTTAGCCAGAAGAGTTTTTCCTGTGCCAGGCCGGCCGAGTAGTAATACCCCGCGTGGTATTCTACCACCCAATCGCTGAAATTTACCGGGTGCCTTAAGGAATTCTACGATCTCTTCCAGTTCTTCTTTTGCTTCCTGAACACCGGCAACATCTTTGAAAGTAACGCTGGTCTTTCCACCAACGAATAGTCGGGCTCTGCTTTTACCGAAGCTAAAGACCTTTCCACCACCCGATTGCATTGAACGCATGATGAAGATCCAGAGTCCTATGAATATCAGAAAGGGAAGCCAGCCGAGTAGAACTGTTAGGAAGCGGGAAGGTTCTTGCGAGACTATATTGATTCCCTTATCGTTTAGAATTTTTACCAGATCAGGATCCTGAAAGGGGAGATGGGTCTTGTATCTAACCTCATCATGGTCGATTGCTGTTATGTTCCTGTCATCAAAAATTACTTGATCCAGTTCTCCCTGTTCCGCTTTGAGCATGAATTCAGAATAGGAAATCTCTTCAGTACGAGTTCTACCAGAGATATACATCTGATAGACTAGGATTACCATAAGAGCGACAATTATCCACATCGTTATTGATTGTGGTGATTTCATTTTCGGGGAAGGGGGTTTATTACCCTTGCCTTTATCTCCCCGCTTGTCGGGATTTCTATTCGGGCTCTTGTCACTCATTTATATATCTCCTCCTTGAGAACTGCTACATAGGGCAAATTCCTGTATTTTTCTGCATAATCAAGTCCGTAACCTACCACAAAATCATTGCCTATTTCAAAACCGAGGTAATCAATCTTTATATTGTCCTTATGCGCTTCAGGTTTGTCAAGAAGAACACAGGTACTTACGGAGGCAGCTCCATGTTTCTTTACATATTCTGTAATATACTTCAGAGAGAGTCCCGAGTCAACGATATCTTCAACAATAATAACATCTCTTCCTGTAACATCAACATCGAGGTCCTTCTTGATAGATACTACCCCTGAGGATACGGTGCTGTTTCCATAACTCGATACAGCAAGAAAGTCGATCTCAACTGGAATGGTGAGACTTCGAACAAGATCGGCCAGGAAGATGAAACTCCCTTTTAGAACGCTTATCATTACAGGTGTTTTACTCTCGAAATCTTTGCATATACAGGCTGCCAAATCCGAGATTCTCTTTTCAATCTTCTCTTCATCAAATAATATAGCTGAAACATCATAAGTCATAATCTTAAACCTCTATTATCTTTTTTTTCTTAATACCTGTTTTCTACTTCTTACACGGATCTTCTCTACCTTGAAAAGGAGCACACTCTGTGTATCATCTTCTAGTTTGACCCTGTCATCCATTCTAAGGCCGGAAACCCAGAGTATCTTCTCCCGGTCACGAAAGATCAATACCTTATCTCTTTCGAATTTACTAAATTTTTCGTCAATAAAAAAGTCTTTCAGTTTCTTACTACCACTCATTCCCATAGGAACAAATCTGTCGCCATTTTTTCTATAACCCACTGTGATGGGAAAAGAAATCTTCTCGAGATCGAGCATAGCAATGGACTTATCTTCATAATAGCTTCTTTTTATCTCATTACGACTTATCCGTTTTGTCATTATTCTCCTGTTCCCGAAAACATGAAACCTTCTGCTGATATCAATATCTAGAGATTCTCTCTTATCCTTTTCTTCTACCTGTTCAGTCCTGGTTTCGTTGATCATAATGAACCGATTATACTCTTTCCTGACAGTGACCTCACCAGGTAACCTGATCATTTTACTCCCATCTACAGTAAGGACATCACAGATCTGGCTGAAGTGTGTATGATAGAAACCTGTTTCACTTCCTGTAAGGATGCTAATAACTGCTCGTATCAGGTAGAAGAGAATTATCCTGCTTCCCTTAGTTATAACGGTCAAATCGAGGCATATTTCACCTGGAGATTGAGAGATGATTCCCTTTTTTAAAAGACGGGCAGCAGCATCTCTCAGGTATTCGTCTGCTTCGCTGAATATCAGAGAGTTCTCATAAAGTACTTCCGGAACCTTTGGATTGACATTCTCTTGCAGCCAGGGTATGAGTGTATTACGTATCCTATTCCGGGTAAAGCTGTTCTCCATATTACTTCTATCCAGCCGCCAGCCTTTTAACTCCATCCTTGAGAGATAGTCAATAATTACTTCCCTGGAAAAGGGGAGCAGAGGTCGTATTATATTATCTCTGGCAGGAAGTATTCCCTTCAGGCCTGTAATTCCCGCGCCACGAAAGAGATGAAGCAGCATCGTCTCTACAACGTCATCTCTGTTATGGCCCAGAGCGATTCGGTCTATTCTATAGAGAGAGATAAGCGACTGGAAGAAATCGAATCTTATCCTCCTTGCTTCATTCTCGAGATTTGCCCTCTTGTCAACAGTGACTTCTTTTATCACAAGTGCTATACCGTACTCGGAGCAGAGTTCACTGGCAAATTGCATATCTGCCAATGAATCTTCACCCCGCAGATTGTAGTTGACATGTGCGGCAAAGAGAGTCAGCCTGTATTCGAGGCGCAAGAGTATCAGGGCATGTAGAAGTGCGGTGGAGTCAGGACCACCGGAAAAGCCAACCAGAACAGTATCACCGTTCTTGAGTAATCCATGCTCACTGATGTAATTCCGTAAATTCTTAATTAACGGATCCTCTGTAACCATTATCACTCTCCATCTTTCTTTAATCACATTATCAACATAAGAAGCGAGGATTTATGTAAAGGTTTTTTTATCGAGATAGAACCCTTTAAGCATAAAGTATAGCAGAACTTGAATATTTATTGCTCCCCTCGCTTCCAGGCAGTATATGGCTCCTAAATCTTTAAATACTCCCCCATTACATTCCTCACTTCGCTCCTGATCTCTTATATCCAATAGCGAAACATTAGTATATATTGCAACTCCATTCATTCTATGGGAGAAGAAAAAAATGGTTTACAAAATAAGAGGTAGTTTTTTCCTGTTCCCGAACGGAGATGTGTCCGAGTTGGCTGAAGGAGCACGATTGGAAATCGTGTATACGTTTAAAAAGCGTATCTAGGGTTCGAATCCCTACATCTCCGCCATTTCTTCTTTAGAGGGATGAGAACCGTTCGACCACGTAGTCATTACTTTTTTGTAATGACGGAGTAGCGGCGAGCAAATAAGCGGAGCTTTTTTGCTCAGTCAATCCCTACATCTCCGCCATTTGTAACATAGACTTCAGTCTGTGTATTCTTCGATACATTCCGCCGTAGAGAACCGAGGAAAAACTTCTCCGTGGCTTCTCCCGAGTTCGACGTAGAGACGTGGGCATGCCCCGTCTCCGTACCGATAAACCATGTCGTATCATACTTTGGTGTTGTTTGCGGTCTGGCTGAAATTGTCTTTTTAAACATCATACCAAAA
>CAZBDV010000003.1:0-12617 GCA_964490765.1 uncultured Candidatus Cloacimonadota bacterium
AAACAAATTCATCCGGCAATCCGGCCTTACTGAACCCCATAGGTAAGGCCGTAAGGAACGAGGGAAAAAAGATTATCAGAGGAGGTGAATTATGAGATTATTCCTATTGTTCATACTAATTACATTATTGTTAGGCAGCTTTTCATTATATGCAACCAGTAGAGATTTTCAATATGAAATTGTCAATGGTGGTTCAAGGGGAAATGTTGTTGTGTTAAGAAATGTGCCCGGTACAGTTGATCAATGGCAATCTATGGACAGCTTTAGCTATCCACAATACAATTCCTTTGTGATTAACAGATATAATACTAACATTGGCTTCTCTACTAAAATCAAAGCAACAGTGACGCGTTCGGATAACGGTCAATCAAAAACTGTCATACAGGATATCGTTCCTGGACTTAATTACGTTCTCCTTGAGTTTACGATAATTATAGTTCCCGGTCCGGATCCAGTACCGAAAGGGGAAGGTGAGTAGTCAGTCTGTTAAATTGTCCCCTGAAGGTTAATATCCTTCAGGGGACTGAATAAAGGTGTTTATTATGGTTAAAAAAGTTCAATTTATATTGATTACTATTTTTCTGTTTACTGGGTGCATTTTTTCTATTCCTATAGGTCTGGAGAGGCTCGAAGATTTTTCAATTACAACTGCAAGGATAAAAACCAACAGGAATACAAATTTGATTGCAGATGAACAGATAGTATACTACCTTTCCGGGTACGGATTAGAGTCTTATGTTATGACCGGTGCAGGAGAGGTGATTCTAGCAGATAGACTCCACTTGACCGATCCCTGGACAATGAACAAAGTCGATGATAACATTTTTGTAGGGACCTATCCTATTCATGGGCTGACCAACGCTATAATCTACAAAATAAATGTCAGTAATCCGTATAACCTTATCATAGAGCAGATACTTGAGTTGGATGACAATATCACAGCAGTGTTGATCATTCATATAGTTAACGATCATCTGCTTTTACACACCTTTTCGTATCCGGAGAGATTTCCGCTGTTGAACACCGATCTTGAGACGGTAATAGAAGAACCGATATCAGCACCACCAACCCTCGTCTTCGGCAATGACCTTGTTTTATCATGCTCTGAAGGGGGAGACGGCTTAATATACGATTTCAGTGATCTTGATAATATCATGCAGGTCGGTTCCGGTTCGATCGAAGAAGGTCATCAATATGGTGTGCTTAACGAATATACCTATCAAGACAGTATTCTAATTTTCTACAACGAAAGCGAGATTTCTTTCTGGGATGTTTCTCAGCCCGATGACTGGCAAATGTTGTATAATATCATTATCGAGGACAGCAGTTTTATGATTACCGGAGAGGGATTACAAATAATCGAAGATACTCTCGTGTACCTCAATCATGACTCTCTGATTGCCATTGATTTAAACGATTATTCATACTCTCAGATGCTGGAGAACCCAATTCAGGAATCATATCAGTATTGCGTCGGTATAGGATATGCATATTCGGGTAATGATCTGTTCGTCTCCACAAGTGAATATGGTATCCAGAGGTTCGCATACGAGGATGAATTTGCTTTCGTCGAAACAATCGGTGATGAAAAGTATAATGATTACATTCAGATGTCAGGCCACTATATGTTTGTCGGGTCGGGAAATCTCTGTAATGAAGGGATAGTTGTATACGATACATCAAATCCCTATAATATCACGGAAGTAAACAGGTTGATGTATGACCCTCCGCTATTCTTCATTATCATTGATGGCTTGTTATGTATGTATAGATTTCCCTGGATAGAGTACAGGGAGATAACAATATACGATATCACAAATCCTGTCAATCCGGAGTTGCGAAGTACGTTAGACCTGTCTCCCTGGTCTCAACCACATGTATACTTCATTAACTCACAAACAGAGCAGAATTTCATATATGTAACCCTGAGAGAACCGGCAAGATTGTTAAAGTTCGATATAGCCACAACCGGAGAATCTGAACTTCTTTTCGATATTTCTATACCTGACGGTTCTATTGTGATTGATGATGATCTGATGTACATTCTTTCCAGAAGTGGCAATTCATATTGGTATGATCTGCATATCTACGAAGGACTGGAGAATAATTATCCCATTTTGAGCAATATTATAGACTATTTTGTCGGCCAACCTGATAAATATCTTAAAATAGTCGGTGATTACCTGGCTGTGTATGATAGTTTTTCCGGAGAAGGAAATACCAGTTTTTACTCTCTTTCCGAGCCCTTTAGCCCTGTTTTGAAGTTTGAGATCGGTAAATCAGGTATTCCCTACTTGAAAGATAACCTTCTCTTTCTGACTCATCGATCGGTGATTTATATCTATGATGCTGGTAATGACCCGTCAGGGACCCTGACCCCCATATCTTACATATTAAACAACAATTGGTATCAACGAAATCTGTTTTTTCAGGATTTAGAGGGTAAAAACTATTTATACTGCGCATCAACATTTTATATTGCAGTCTATGAATACAGCTATGAGACCGGTATTGAAGATGATATAGCTATACCGGTTGAAGAGACATATCTCTCCCGGAACTATCCTAACCCTTTCAATCCGGAGACTAATATCAGCTTCTATCTGGAGCAGGAAAAGAGGGTCAAACTGGAGATATTTAATATCAGAGGGCAGAAGCTGGCTGTCCTGATAGATGTTATCCTGCCGGAGGGTGAGCATTCTGTGGTCTGGTCACCTCAAAACCACAGGGGGAGAGACCTCCCCAGCGGGGTATATCTCTATCGCCTCAAGGCTGGAGACTACGACAAAACAAGAAAAATGCTCTATCTGAAGTGACATAAGTTTGTAAGAGCTAAGGCATCGGGTAATTAATAGAAACGATCTTTGATTCAAGTGACAGAATGAGATCTCCGGTATTAAAGAAAGGTGACTCGGACCAATTTCTATGAGTTTCTCCATCAACAAAGTTATTGACAAAATACGGTTTTTAGCGATCAATCCCTCAGAGTTAGATAAGTATAAAATATAGAGGAGTCGGTAATGGGTAAGAGTTACGATGAGTTAAAAAAGAAGTATGAGGAGCTATTAGCAAAGACGTTAGAAAAATTTCCAGAGCGTAATGATGAGTTTCTAACGGCATCCAATACACCGGTAAAGAGGCTTTATACCCCTGAAGATATGGAAGGCGTGGACTATGCAGAAGATCTGGGTTTTCCGGGTAATTATCCTTTTACGAGGGGTGTGCAACCGACAATGTATCGGGGCAGATTATGGACGATGCGTCAGTATGCCGGCTTCGGGACAGCTAAAGAATCGAATCAGCGATATAAGTTTCTACTAGAAAAGGGGCAGACAGGCTTGAGCATAGCTTTTGACCTGCCGACACAGATGGGTTACGACAGTGACCATTCAATGAGTGCCGGTGAGATTGGGAAAGTCGGGGTAGCAATAGATTCACTGGCCGATATGGAGGTTCTTTTCGACGGGATACCTCTGGACAGGGTATCGACATCAATGACAATTAATGCACCTGCAGCTGTCTTATTAGCTATGTATATAGCAGTCGGTGAAAAGCAGGGTTTAAAGAGTGAGCAATTGAACGGTACGATTCAGAACGATATTCTGAAGGAGTATATTGCCCGGGGAACTTATATATTTCCACCGCAGCCCTCAATGCGTTTGATAACCGATATTTTTGCTTTCTGTGCAGATAATGTTCCCAGGTGGAATATGATCTCGATATCTGGTTATCATATCAGGGAAGCAGGTTCTTCTGCTGTTCAAGAAGTGGCATTCACTTTAGCAAACGGTATTGAATACGTGAAAGCGGCGATTCAAAGCGGTCTTGATGTTGATCAGTTTGCACCTCGACTCTCCTTCTTTTTTAATGCTCATAACGATTTACTGGAAGAGGTGGCCAAGTTCAGGGCTGCTCGTTACCTCTGGGCAAAGATAATGAAGGAGAAGTTCCAGGCCAAAAATCCCAAATCGATGATGTTACGCTTCCATACCCAGACAGCTGGCTGTACGCTGACAGCCCAGCAGCTGGACAACAACATTATCAGGGTTGCCATTCAGGCGTTGGCTGCCGTTATGGGTGGCACTCAATCTTTGCATACAAATTCTCGTGACGAAGCACTTGCCCTTCCCAGCGAGCATTCCGTGCAGATAGCTCTGAGAACCCAGCAGGTCATCGCCCATGAAAGTGGGGTTACCAATACGGTCGATCCTCTTGCCGGTTCCTATTATGTGGAATCGATGACCAGAGACATAGCCGGGCAGGCTGAAGAGATCATAGCAAAGATAGACACGCTGGGTGGCATGATCAAAGCGATCGAGAAAGGATTCCCACAAAAACAGATTCAGGACAGTGCTTACGACTATCAGAAGTCGATTGAGAATGATAAGAGAATCATAGTAGGGGTGAATAAATTCCGAATCAAGGAAACACTGAAACCAGAACTATTAAAGGTAGATCAACAATTGGCGGAGCAGCAGGTGGTAAGACTGAGTGAATTGAGGAGCAGAAGGGATAACGAAGCAGTCAAAGCAAAACTGAAGGCTATCAAAGATGCGGCTGCCGGAACGGAAAATCTGATGCCCAGAATCGTGGATGCGGTTAAAGCTTATGCTACACTGGGAGAGATCTGTGATGTGCTGAGAACTGAATTCGGCGAATATCAGGAGAGTGTTGTATTATAATAACATTCTCTAGTTATTGATAGAGGTCATAATCAGAGAGTTATAACGAGGTAGTAGATCAGTTAGTTGATAAAGCATTGAAGCGTCGTGCAGTGAGTTTTTCCCGGTTATTGATTCATTTCTGTTATTCACTGGAATGGTTAGACTTGGGATAAGATAAAATGGTCGGGATGACTGGATTTGAACCAGCGACCTCTCGGTCCCGAACCGAACGCGCTACCCGAACTGCGCTACATCCCGACACCCGCTCAGCAAAAAAAATCGTCCGATTATTGTCAATATCTCTTCCAGGTTAATAGGTGTCGGGCATCTGGTCATTCTCATGAAAGACTCTTATAGAGAGGAAAGAGAACATCTCTTTTGATGAGAGCGTGAGATTATTATCTCTGCTTGACAACAGAGGTGTTGTTTATTTATTGAGACAGTATATAACGACTCGGTATGAAGCAGGATTATTCACGGGATATTCTGTTATGTAAACATTTTATACCTTCAAGGGAGTTTGATTATGGTAAAAATTGGAGTTATTGGGGTAGGTCATTTAGGGCAGCATCATGTCCGTATATTTAAGGAGATAGCAGGGTGTGAACTGGTTGGTATACATGATCAAAATGAAGAACGTGCAGCCGAGATTTCTCGGGCAAATAATGTCCGAGCGTATCACGATTATGAGAGCTTGCTCGATGACATAGATGCTATTGATATCGCCGTTACTACCGTTCATCATTACAGATTGGCCAGGACAGCACTACAGAAGGGTAAGCACCTCTTTATAGAGAAACCGATAACGACAACTTTAGCGGAGGCAGAGGAGTTGCTTGCGCTGGCTAGAGAGAAGAATTTGAAGATCCAGGTTGGTCACATAGAGCGCTTTAATCCAATTGTTTTGAAGATTGCCGATGAGATCAGTGATCCTATGTTCATCGAATCGCACCGTCTGGCACCCTTCACTCCTCGTGGAAGTGATGTATCTGTCGTACTCGATCTGATGATTCATGATATTGATCTCATCCTCAGTTTCGTCAACAGCAACATCAGGGATATAAGAGCGAGTGGAGTAAGGATTCTGACATCCAATATCGATATAGCCAATGCCCGTCTGGAATTCGAAAATGGTGCTATTGCCAATGTTACTGCCAGTAGAGTGTCTTTGAAGAGAGAGAGAAAGATCCGTTTCTTCCAGAAGGATGCCTATCTATCATTGGACTTTCAGAATAAGAAGGTCACCATTCTGAAGAAATCAGAGGATCTGCAAAAAGTACTGCCAGAGGTTCTACTGGGAAAGAAGACCTTTAATACCGATGATTTTGTCGATTTGAAAGAGATAGAGGCTGACGACATCACCAAGGATGCATTGACACTGGAACTTGAAGCATTTGTTGAGGTGCTTAATCAGGATAAGAGACCGTATGTCGATGGAGAAGCGGGCAGGAAAGCACTCAAGGTGGCTCTGAGCATAATGGAGAAAATCAAGATTAAAGAGATAAAGGAGTAGTAGAGCTTTCATATGAAAACAGTATTCATCAAAGATATAAAGGATCATCTGGGAGAAGAGATCAGAATCAGAGGCTGGGTGAGGAATATCCGCTCCTCCGGAAAATTACAGTTCATAATAATCAGAGATGGAACGGCCGAGATACAGGGTGTTGCTTTTCTCCCCGATCTGGGAGAAGAGAAGTTCGAGTTAGCAAAGCAACTCACTCTTGAATCGTCTCTGGAGGTTTATGGTATACCTAAAGAACATCCCAAAAAGCCGAATGTATATGAATTAGCAATAACAGACCTCAAGATAGTTCACATTGCCAGGGAATATCCTATAGCAAAAAAGGAGCACGGGACAGACTTCCTGCTCAGTAACCGTCATCTCTGGCTGAGATCCTCACGGCAGTGGGCACTGATGAAGATCCGGCACAGCATATATTTCGCTATCTGTGAATATCTTAATCAAAACGGTTTCTACCGTTTTGATTCTCCGATCCTGACACCCAACGCCTGTGAAGGAACTACCACCCTTTTCCAGGTTCCCTATTTCGATGAGGGGTTTGCCTATCTTTCCCAATCAGGTCAGCTCTATCTGGAGACCGGAATTACCAGTCTCGGCCGGGTTTATGATTTTGGCCCGGTTTTTAGAGCTGAAAAATCCAAAACTCGCAAGCATCTGACAGAATTCTGGATGATGGATGCCGAGGCTGCCTTCGTCGAGCATGAAGAGAATATGGAGATACAGGAGGAGTTAGTACGCTTCGTTATCCGTTCGGTTGTAAAATCAAATCTTCCGGAACTGGAATTATTGGAACGTGATATAACAAGACTCGAGAAAGCTGATGCACCGTTCAGAAGAATTACTCATAGAGAGGCGATTGAGCTTCTACGTAAGAAGGGTGTCCAGATAGGCGACAGGGATGATTTTGGTGCTCAGGAAGAGGCAATGCTGACTGAAGACAGCGATCTCCCACTCTTTGTCGAACGATGGCCGAAAGAGGCTAAAGCGTTCTATATGAAGCGTGATCATAAAGATTCGGATATAGTCCTCGGGAGTGACTTGATTGCACCTGAGGGATTCGGGGAGATCATTGGTGGCTCAGAACGAGAGGATGACCACGACATGCTCAAAGAGCGTATGGTCGCTGAGAACATGCCGATTGAACAATATCAATGGTATCTCGATCTTCGTCTCTACGGTTCAGTACCGCACAGCGGGTTCGGCATAGGGTTGGAGAGATTTATCGCCTGGATCACCGGTACCCAACATATCAGAGAGACCATACCCTTCCCGAGAATGATATACAGGATATACCCATAGCGGTGCTTATGGATTTACAGATATTGATAACAATTATACTGGCATTACAGTTTTTTACTTTGCTGGCTCTGGTGATTCTTCTCTTCAGAAAAGAGCGAGGCGGTTTTTCTGAACTTCTCTTCAGATTGGAAAACTTCAAGGAGCAGCTTGCCAATACAGATACCCTTCTGAGAGAAGAGCTGGCTCGTAATCGCGAGGAGTTCAGCAATAACTCCCGGCACCTTCGGGAGGAGATGAGTACTTCTTTCAGATCATTTCAGGACAATCAGATAGCGAGGATGAACGAATTGCTCAACAATCAGAAGATCCAGATGAATGATTTCTCGGAGAGACTGGACAGGGTCGGGAAGATAACGGAGGAGCGTCTGGAACGAATGCGCTCAACGATTGATTTCCAGATCAAGAATCTGCAGGACGAGAATAGTAAGAAGCTGGACGAGATGCGGAATGTAGTTGATGAGAAACTCCAAACTACACTGGAAAAACGGCTGGGTGAATCATTCAAGCAGGTCAGTGAACGATTGGAGCAGGTGCATCAGGGTTTGGGCGATATGAAGAATCTTGCTACCGGTGTTGGTGATCTGAAAAAAGTACTCTCTAATGTTAAGACCCGCGGTATAATGGGAGAATATCAACTGGAAAACCTGCTCGAGCAGCTATTCAGTCCCGAGCAGTACGACAAAGAGGTCAAACTTTACGAAGGGAGCAGTCAGCGGGTTGATTTCGCCATCAAACTCCCCGGTAAAGATAACATTAATGATTGTGTTTATCTACCGGTAGATGCAAAATTCCCCATGGAAGATTATTATCTCCTGCAGGATGCCTATGAACTCGGAGATGCTGTCCAGATAGAGGAGAAGAGAAAGGCGTTGGCACAGAGGGTCAAGCTCTTTGCCAAAGATATCAGTGAGAAATATATTCATCCACCCGAAACTACAGATTTTGCCATTATGTTTCTTGCTTCAGAGGGAATATACGCTGAAATTCTGGGTAAGACAAACCTGTTCGAGCAGATCTTGCGAGATTATCGAGTTGTGGTCTCCGGCCCTACTACACTGGCGGCATTCCTCAACAGTCTACAGATGGGATTCAGGACACTCGCTATCCAGAAACGTTCCAGTGAGGTCTGGCAACTCCTTGGTTCGGTAAAGAGAGAATTCGGTAAATTCGGAGATATACTCAAAAAGGCCCAGAAGAATATCAACGTCGCAGGTAGAGATCTCGAGAACCTTATCGGGACAAGAACGAGAGCCATTGAGCGAACTCTTCGTGATGTCGAAGTATTGCCTGCCAATATTCCCGATATTCCGGACGCTGCTCTCTTAGATTCTGAAGAGGAAGAGAGTAACGAAGAGGATGAAGACGACAGAACAGAGTAGATTGATAGAAACGATTACATTAAACTTTATTGACCATTAATTTTCTAATATCAGGGCAGTTGCACAACTGCCCTGATACTTTATCAGCAACTACTTTCTCATAATAATATTGACAGCGATTTAATGATCCTGTCATATTAAAAACAAAAGTAAACAGGCATTGCATGCCGTTAGAGAAAGGAGTCCTGATGGATAAGAAACTGACTGATATCCGCCACTATCTGCACATGAATCCGGAGCTTTCAGGCGAGGAAGTTAATACAGCCTCATATATTACAGCTCTACTCGAAGAAACCAGGCCGGACGAGCTCTGGAATGGAGTAGGTGGTAACGGGATAGTTGCCTTCTACAAGGGGGCAAAAAGGGGTAAGAATATCGCTTTCAGAGCCGAACTTGACGGCCTGCCAATAACGGAGACCAACGATTTAAATTACAAAAGCAGGAAGCAGGGAGTAGCTCACAGCTGCGGACACGATGGGCATATGGCCATTGTATTTGGGGTGGCTGAATACGCTTCCCGTATGAGAGAGAATATGGCCGGATCGGTAGCGGTTATCTTCCAGCCTGAAGAAGAAACCGGCACCGGTGCTGCGAAGATGTTAGACGACGAGAGGATGAAAAGTACACGGTTTGATTATGTGCTTGCTCTCCATAACCTGCCCGGTTTCGATGAGAGCAGTATCATAATTCGGAAGAATGTCTTTACTTCAACAACAACCGGTATGATAATCAAGCTGTATGGCGCTACCTCTCATGCCGGTCAACCGGAACATGGAAACAGCCCTGTTATGGCTATGACAGCTATCATAAACTACCTCAATTCACTACCGCAGTTGCTTTTGCCAATGCATCGCTCTGCCCTCGTTACGATTATTCATGCCCGGTTGGGTGAGATTGCCTTCGGAACTACACCCGGTTATGCGCATGTAATGGCAACGATGCGAGCCCACGATGCTGAGGACCTCGACAGGATGAAAACGAGAGCTCAAGTCATTGCTGAAAGTATTGCCGGTGCCTACAACTTGAGGTGTGAAATTAAATGGGTAGAATACTTTCCGGCTATGATAAATGACGAGATCCTGACAGAAGAGGTTATCGATACAGCAAAGGAACTCGAATTACCGGTTGTACATAAAGAGCACCCATTCTCCTGGTCTGAAGATTTTTCCTTCTTTGCCCGGAGAGATCCGGGAGTCTTGTTTGGACTGGGGTGCGGAATAGATCATCCTCAAGTGCATAATGAAAACTACGACTTTCCAGATAGTCTGCTGGAAACGGGAGTAAAGCTGTTCACTAACCTGATAGATAAATTTACGGTAGAGAGATGAAAGCAACGTCATATATCGAACTGAGTAGTGATGCGGTGAAAAGAAATATTACTTACCTGCGGAAGCGGATCGGACCCGAAAGTATCTTTCTTTCCGTGATCAAAGGGAATGCTTACGGTCATGGAATCGAAGAGTTTCTTCCTCTGGCCGAGACATTCGGTGTCGAGAACTTTGCCGTCTTTGATGCTCAGGAGGCAGAAACAGCTCTCGCTGTCAAGAAGCCGAAAACGAGAGTGATCATCATGGGTATGATCGATAACACAGAACTGGAATGGGCAATAGAAAATGACCTCTCGTTCTACATCTTCGAACTGGACCGTCTGGAAGCTACCGTGAAAGCAGCTGAAAAAGTGAAGAAAAAGGCTAAGATACACCTGGAACTAGAAACTGGAATGTACAGAACAGGTTTCGAAGAAGATGAACTCGGTCGTGTCTGCGAAATAATAAACCGAAACAGAGATTCTTTCGAGATCGAAGGGCTATGTACCCATTATGCAGGTGCAGAAAGCATAGCAAATCATGTCAGGGTCAATAACCAATACGATGAGTTTATGAGGTTACGTAATCTACTGGCTGCTAATGGAATAACCGCCAGATTCGAACATACCGCCTGCTCTGCTGCAGCTCTGACCTATCCTCATACAAGAATGGATATGGTCAGGTTTGGTATAGCACAGTATGGCTACTGGCCGGGTATGGAAACAAGGATGCATAACCTGCTCTCAGATAAAGGTACCTTTACCAGAGACCCTTTGAGAAAAGTCCTCCAGTGGAAATCAAAGGTGATGAGCACAAAGAAGGTCGGTATCGGAAAATTCGTCAGTTACGGACATTCCTTCCTGACCGCTAAAAATACCAGAATTGCAACCGTTCCAATTGGTTATTTTCACGGTTATAGAAGAAGCCTGAGCAATATTGGCCACGTCCTGATCAGAGGAAAGAAGGCACAGATTATCGGACTGGTCAATATGAACATGTTCGTAGTTGATGTTAGTGCCATTCCGGGTGTAACCAAAGAGGATGAAGTCGTTATTATCGGTGACCAGGGTTCTCAGAAAATTACGGTTTCCTCGTTCGTCGAATTGACTAACCTGGTAAACTATGAACTTCTCTGCCGCTTACCTCGCAGTATCCCCCGCATAATAACCTGCTGAGCAAAGCAGACGTATCTCCAAATATTAGCACTCTCAATTTTAGTTTGACAATTTACACTCCCGATATTAGTTTGTCTACAGATTAGCAATCAAGTAACAGGAGTGCTAAATCGAGGTGCGTGATGAAGAAGAATGAGATCAGAGAATTAAAGGTTCTCAATCATCTGGTACAGGAATATATCGAGAGTAACGAGCCGGTATCTTCCAGGCTGATATGTGAAAAATATCTGCCAGAGGTAAGTCCGGCGACGATCAGGATCGATCTGCATAAATTAGAGAAGAAGCATCTGATCTATCAGCCACACACATCAGCCGGCCGGATACCGACCCTGGCGGGATACAGGCATTACATAAGTGGATTAGACCGGGATCTGGAGCAACTCACCTATAACAGGGAGGATATTTTAAGGCGAGTATTAATAACGCACTATCGTGACACTGTAACCGGTCTTCATTACATCATGCAACTTTTAGCCAGGGAAACAGATCAGTTGAGTTTCATAGCCGAACCTGAGATAGCTTATGGAATTCTGGACAGGTTGGAGGTCTTCAAGATAGGTATCCGCAAGCTGTTGTTTGTGGTCAGTCTCGATTCAGGTATAGACAAGACAGTGATAATCGGCTGTGACTATGAGATAACAGAGCAGCAGTTAAAAGCTCTTGTCCGGTATGTCAATGAGAGTCTATCCGGGTTACGGATCCACGATATCCAGCATAAATATATAGAGGATATGGCTGACAAGATGGAGGGAGTAAATCTCATATTCAGCCGCTTTTTACAGGAATTTCAGCGGGCGTTAACCGAGATGAGCAGCTATTATATACATTTTGAGGCGGGTATCTCATTTCTCGAGCAGCCTGAATTTGATGATAAGAAGGAGATATTGAGCTTTCTCGGGCTGACCCAGAGGCAGGATTTGCTGGTCAATTTGATGCAAAGGGGTATAGATGACCGTCCTTTTAAGGTATTGATGGGTGAAGACCTCGGCAGGCAGGAATGGTTCAATTATGTTCTCATCTATTCACGTTACGAACTGTTTGGTATACCGGGTTTTCTGGGGATCCTGGCACCTGTAAGAATGAATTACAGACAGAATATCCCGGTAATCCGTGATATGGCAAGAGTTATAACCGAAGTAACCCGGAAGGGTATGATAGTTCCGACCGCCACTGAAATACGGAGGGAAGAGAATAATGAAAAGGAAGCAAAAGGGAATGCAAAGAAACGAAGAGCAAAAAGAGAGAGATAAATTGAAGCGAGAAGATAAGCA
>CAZBDV010000003.1:12717-118745 GCA_964490765.1 uncultured Candidatus Cloacimonadota bacterium
CAGATAGAGAGGGAAAAGAAAAGGGGAGTATGGAAGAATTGGAGCAGAGGATAGCAGAGCTGGAACGGGAGAAGAATGAAGCTCGGGACAGATATCTCCGCACACTGGCTGAATTCGAGAATTTTCGAAGACGAACAGCTCAGGAAAGGGTAGACTGGATAAAGAATGCCAATGAGGTACTCATCCTGAAGCTTTGTGACGTTCTTGATGATTTTGAGCGTGCCATTCAGAATCATCCGGATGAGGAGCGGAGCGAGCATATATATAGAGGAATGGAATCGATCTATCGTAAACTACAATCAACCCTGCAGAGTGAAGGGTTGAACAAGATCGAAGCAGAAGGTAAGGATTTTGATCCAATGTATCACGAAGCAGTAACCTATACACCCTCTAACCTGAATAAAGACGTAGTAGTCAGTATAATACAGAATGGCTATATCCTGAACAACAAGGTAATAAGGCCGGCAAAGGTAGTTCTCTCTTCCGGAGAAATTGAAGTTTCGAGAGAAGGGGAGAGCGTCGATGAAGAATAAGACAAAAAACAAAGAACTTAGAATATAAATATGAGGAGGAAATATGGGAAAGATAATAGGAATTGACCTGGGTACGACCAACTCCTGTGTTAGTGTAATGGAGGGTGGTAAACCCGTAGTTATAGAGAATGCTGAAGGGACGAGAACGACACCATCGGTAGTAGCTTTTTCAAAAGATAAGCAGAGGCTCGTAGGGCATCTTGCTAAACGGCAGGCAATTACGAATCCCAAGAATACGATCTATTCGATCAAAAGATTCATGGGTCGTAAGCTCGACGAAGTGAGTGGCGAGAAGAAAACTGTCAGCTATGATGTAAGATCTGATAAAAACGGTGAAGTGGTGGTTCATGTCGATTCGGAGAACAAGGATTATACTCCGCAGCAGATTTCTGCTATGGTACTGCAGAAGATGAAGGAAACAGCAGAATCACATCTGGGAGAGAAGGTAACTGAAGCCGTCATAACAGTTCCAGCTTACTTCAATGATGCACAGCGTCAGGCTACCAAAGATGCGGGTGTAATAGCCGGCCTGGATGTGAAGAGAATCATCAATGAGCCGACCGCAGCTGCCCTTGCTTACGGTCTGCAAAGTAAGAAAGAAGAGAAAGTAGCGGTATATGACCTCGGTGGTGGAACTTTCGATATCTCTATTCTCGATGTTGCTGAAGGGGTAGTGGAAGTTCTCTCTACGAACGGAGACACTCACCTTGGTGGCGACGATTTCGATCAGAGGATAATGGACTGGATATTGAGTGAATTCAAAAAGCAGGAAGGTATGGACCTTACAAAGGATGCGATGGCCCTGCAACGAATCCGTGAAGCTGCCGAGAAGGCCAAGATTGAACTTTCTGGGACACAGAGTACCGATATCAATCTTCCTTATATTACAGCAGATTCCAATGGGCCGAAGCATCTGAATATGACTCTGACCCGTTCGGAATTCAACAGGATGATTACTGACCTGATCGAACGTTCAATAGAGCCATGCAAAAAGGCTCTCAAAGATGCCAAACTTCAGAATTCCGAGATCGATGAAGTTATTCTGGTCGGTGGTAGCACCAGAGTTCCGGCGGTTTTTGAAGCGGTAGAGAATTTCTTCGGGAAGAAACCCAATAAGAACGTTAATCCAGACGAAGTAGTAGCTATCGGAGCAGCTATCCAGGGTGGTATCCTCTCCGGTGATGAGGATCTGAAAGATATACTGTTGCTCGATGTTACACCACTATCACTCGGAATCGAGACCCTAGGTGGAGTTATGACAAAGCTGATTGAGCGAAATACAACAATCCCGACGAAGAAGAGTCAGATATTCTCCACAGCAGCTGATAATCAGACTGCAGTCTCTATTCACGTACTGCAGGGTGAGAGGCCGATGGCGAGTGATAACAGAACACTCGGTAAGTTCGATCTCATCGGTATCCCACCGGCTCCGAGAGGTATGCCGCAGATCGAGGTTACCTTCGATATCGATGCCAACGGTATTCTACATGTCAGTGCCAAGGATAAAGGAACTGGTAAAGAACAGTCTATCCGTATCGAGAGAACAGGAGCTCTGAGTGAGGAAGAGATCGATAAGATGGTCAAAGAGGCAGAAGCCCATGCAGAAGAGGATAAGCAGCGTCAGGAGACTATCCAGGCAAAGAACGAACTCGATACGATGATCTTCTCAACTGAGAAGAGTCTCAGTGAGTATGGCGATAAGATCGACGAAGCTGAGAAGAAAAATATCGATGAAGCTCTCAAAGAGGCGAAAGAGGCTTATGAGAAGGGTAAAACGAAGGAAGAATTCGATTCAGCGAAAGAGACTCTGACTAAGAAAGCACAGAAACTCGGCGAGATAATCTATCAACATATGCAGCAACAACAGCAGGCAGGACCACAGGGAGCGACTGATGAATCGGCCCAGCAGGAAGAGGAGCAGAAACAGCAGGAAGAGGATAAAGGTCCCGTTGATGCAGATTATGAAGTAGTCGATGACGATAAATAACTAATCTGTTCCGGCTGAGAGAAACAGCAAGAAGATTGTAATGGAACCGGAGCAGAGAGATCATAGATGAAACTACCGGAGAAAGGGGGGCAGGGTTACTCCTGCCCCGACCGGTTAGATACGATAGATATCTTGATAATCCGGATATCTCTTGACACAATGTATACTTTCTATCATAATAAAGACCTCTGTTTTTTGCAGAGAGACTGATATTCTTTCGAGGTTAAAATATGGCAAAACGTGATTATTACGAAGTTTTAGGAATAGATAAAAGTGCCGATGCGGCTGAGATAAAGAGAGCATATCGTAAGCTGGCTATGAAGTATCATCCTGACAAGAACAAGGATGACAAAGCAGCAGAAGAAAAGTTTAAAGAGGCTTCCGAAGCTTACGAAGTATTGAGTGATCCCGAGAAACGACAGATGTATGATCAGCATGGCCATGCCGGACTGGAGGGTATGTTCAGTAACGGTGGGTTCAGCTGGCGTGACTTTACCCACGCTTCCGAATTCTCGGATATTTTTGGTGATGGATTCGGCAGTATTTTCGATATCTTCTTTGGTAACGGTTTCGGCCGTTCATCACGACGGGAGAGAGCAGCACAGGGTGAAGATCTGAAGATTTCACTCTCTCTTTCGTTGAAAGAGATCAGTACCGGTGTTGAAAAGAATATCAAACTGAATATTATGGATACATGTGAAACCTGTAACGGAACAGGTTCTGAAGATGGGACAACCACAACCTGTAACCAATGTCACGGCTCCGGACAGGTAAGGCAGATGCAGAGGTCATTGTTCGGCAATATGGCTACGATAGTGACCTGCCCCTCCTGTAAAGGAGAAGGAAAGATTATCAAGAATCGTTGCCCCAAATGTCAGGGTGAAGGGAGAGTATCAAAGGTTAAGAATGTAAAGATCCAGATCCCGGCCGGTATTTCCGAAGGTCAGCACCTACGGTTACGCGGTTACGGAAACAAAGGCAGAAGAGGAGGCCCTAACGGCGATCTTCTTGTGCTGATTCATGAGAAAGAGGACGATACTTTCGAAAGAAGAGGAGAACACCTCTTTATCGGTTACCCGATAAGCTTTGCACAGGCAGCTCTCGGTGCAGAAATCTTAGTCCCGACCCTCACCAGCAAGATCAAGATGAAGGTCCCGGCCGGAACACAGACCGGGGAGATATTTCGACTTAAAGGGCAGGGGTTACCGATCCTCAACCGTTCATCAAAGGGTGACCTCTATGTAAGAATAGTGGTTCAGACACCTACTAAACTGAGCAAAGGAGAGAAAGAGCTTTTCGAGAAGCTTGCTGCTTACGATAAGAATCGTAAAGTCACTCCAGGAAAAAAGGTGCTGGAAAAGATCAAGAACTGGATCTCCTGATGCCCTCCTTCTATACTCCTCAACTCATACCCGGAATGAAGAGAATTACCATCAAGGGAGAGGAGTATCATCATATCGTCAATGTTTTCCGGAAAAAGGAGAATGATGAACTGCTTCTGAGCAATGGGAAGGGGGTGATGTCTAAAGCCCGCATTGAATCGATCGGTAAAGGATCTTTGACTGCCATTACTCTCTCTACAGAATTTCAGAAAAAGAGCAAGCCTCACATAGCGGCAGGTTTCTCACTACTCCGAAATAAGAATGATCATATCATCATAGAGAAGCTGACAGAATTGGGGGTAAGCGAATTCTTCCCCTTTATCAGTCAGCGCTCCGTCAGGACGGCAGGTGACAATACTGTAGAAAAATTTATCAAGATATCCATAGCAGCCTGTAAACAGTGCGACAACCCTTACCTGCCCGTGATAAAAAAGGTTGATAGACTGGAAACGACTGTCGTTAATCTACAGAATGAGGGCTATACTATTCTGGCAGCTCAGGAAAGGGGAGCAAATAACTTAATCACTGATCTTCTACTACAACCCTTTCCGGATAAGATAGCTCTCCTCTTTGGGCCAGAAGGGGGATTCAGTGATGAAGAGATATCTTTTCTTAAAAATCATTCAATTGAGAGTGTAACTCTCGGAAATCACATTCTGAGAGCTGAAACGGCTGCAATTGCCGGTGTCTCCCAGTTAATACTCTCCATCCTGACAGGTCACCCCGACTTCTTTTAGAGTTTCGCTTTCTCTCTAAGTTGCCCTTCAAATTATATTCTCCATAAATCCATTCTTCATTCGCAGGTGCAATAAATCATCATATATCCTCTCTAATATCGTTTGATATCGATATTCTGATAATTAACTGCTTGACAGCTATCCTCTCAGTTCTGTAACCTCTATTAAAATTATGAAGGGGGGAAAATGACTGAAGCAAAAAATTCTGGGAAAGGTGGTTTTTTCAACATTCTGTTACTTATTCTGGTAGTTGTTATCATTGTTATCATAGCTTTTCAAATCTACAGTGATTCACGAGAACGTTTCGCTTACGAGGATGGCACTTATCGTGGTATATATGCCGATACTGACGAGATACAGGTCAGTCTGCAGTTTACACTCGAGAACGGTATCGTTACCGAAGCCCGATTCCGACATCTGAGACGAGATGATAATTACTATATGGGTAATGAGGAAGAACCTTACCGCTCCGTCTGTCAGCAGTATCAGGAAGCATTGCAGTATCTGGTTGGAAAGAATCTACAGGAGAGCCTGCCGGACCTTTACCATCCGGAAAGAATTGTCAGGACCGAGGTTGACGGCTATACATCCGCCACTATCAGGAGTTCAAAAATTATCTCTGCTGTCAGAGATGCTCTGAGCAGAGGTGTTTATAGTTACTGATAATCCCCAGAGTATTGGGGATCACCTGATTAATAAGTACACCAGGACCTGTAAGCTCTGCAAAATTACCTAATGGCGGGATTCTAATCAGAAAATTTCTTCACCAGTTTCCTGAAGTTTGCATAACGGTCCTGTAGATGCTTGATGAATTTACGATGACCGGTATGTTCCCTGTCAGAATGATACTCTTCCAGTGACTTTTCAGCTGCTTTCTTGCCTACTTCGTAAAACTTCTCTACTTCATCGAGTTCCCAGAATTTCAATTCCGAATCGTAAGCTGTGATATAGATATCAGGTTGAGATTGTACCAGAGCATCGAGAACGGTAGAACCCTGGCTGTAGAAATTGGTCTGAAAGAAAACATCGAGCATGGAGGGGATATCAACCCCCTCTTCTTTCTCTGCTGGTTGAAATACTTCAAAATCCGGGAGAACCGGAGGTAAGACACTGCAGGCTACTATCAAAGGCTCTTCAAAAAAATACCTGGCAAATTTGATCGGTAACGGATGCTCGATATATCCATCAACAAATAGATACTTGCCATACTGAAACGGCTGAAAGATGAAGGGGAGTGACGAACTGGCCCGCATAGCGCTGGCCATACTTCCCTTATCTATAATGACACTCCGTTTGCTGAGAAGATCATAAGCGATTGCAGCAAAGGGTATTCTGCAATCCTGCAGGTCAGCCTTATTCGTCTTCTCTTCCAGAAAATGGAGAACACCCATACCATTAGTCAAACCGCTCGATTTAAATGATGGTTTGAACATCGAGACTATCTTCAGCAGGTTTAACGATTCAGGTAAGGAAATCATCTGGTCGGGAGTGTAACCGAGAGCATAAAGCCCCCCGATAATGGCTCCCATACTTGTCCCTATTATAGATTTGATACGAAAGTGCTTCTCCAACACTGCCAGAGCTCCTATATGAGCCAACCCTCTCGCAGAACCACCACTCAATACCAGATTAATTTCCTTGCGCTCGTCCACTAACACCTCCTGATTGATCTCTTATCTCTGATTATCTTAATTCTTACTTCCCGAGCTTGTCAATTTCTATATTCTTTCTTACCTGTAGGCAGGAGTATAGTCGGAAGGATGCCGACTATACTCCTGCAGAGAGGTAAGACAGGATCAGCGAGAAGAAAATAGTTTTTCACGCTGAAAATACTTGACACCGGAAGTTTATTTGAAAATATAATATTATAAATACTTGGGTGTTTCAGTAATAATCATTCGGAAGGTGGTAGTTATCTACCCTGACTATATGTATAATGGGAGGTTATAATGAAATCAGCAGGCATTCATATTGTTAAATTCTTCGCGATCATTCTTTTCTTGTTCATCATCTCTAACTCGTTAAATGCTGATAGAGATGACTGGGATCAGTTCCTGGAACAACCTGTCATTGATATCAGAAGCAGCAATATTTCCGGTATTGCTGAATATGGACTCATCTTTCTCTTGGGTGGAGAAGAGGGTGGATTGGCCTATTTTAGCAGTCCCGATAGCTTAACGGTCTTCGAATTTATTCACCCTTCTTTGGAGCTTGTTTCCATAGCTCCTGACGATCAGAATAACAGGATATACTGTGCAACCGGAATGGTAAGTAACAGTGACGGTTTGTATTTCTTCGATGTTGCTACAGAGGAGTGGGAACTTGTTTTCTATTGTGATGCGGGTAACTTTGTCAAGAGACTCTCATCCGGATATTATTTCGGCTGGGGGTGGGATACAAGCAATGGTGGCCTGTTCCATTCACCTGATGGAGAGGAGTGGAGTGCGATCGACTATTTTAATGGCAAGAATGTCACCAATGTTGTGGAAACAGGCGATGGGAGGCTCTTTGTTACTGCTGGATACGAGATATTTATCGAGACTGAGGAGGGATTCAACCCCTATATGGCCATTCTGAGGATCAACGATATCTATGTGCGGGACTATCCCAATGATTCGGAAGTCTATGTAGCATTGGGAGAAGGGAGCTGGAGCGATGGTATCTACCGTGTGGAATATGAGGATAATGAGATCACGGGGATGAGCTTTATTAACTGGTTATACAATCCTTACCGGCTTTATCAGTATATGGATTATCTGGTTGTCGGTACTCAATATTATAACAATACGAGTAACCTGTTTTTGGTTGAGCCGGCAGAAGAGGGTGAGGGGCAGATCTGGCATATCGGAGGAAACCTGGGGATCGATGCAGTCTATTGCTTCGGGACCTATCCGATCTATACTCACAATATTCTGGTTGGAGCAGATAACGGTCTGTTTCTGGGGACGAATTTGTTTTTCAATGAGGTAGATGATACCGATCTTCCCTCTGCCGGGATAGAATTGACAAACTATCCCAACCCCTTCAATCCCGAGACTACTATTACCATCAATCTGCCTGATGCCGGATTTGCCGAGTTATCGGTCTATGATCTTAAGGGCCGGCAGGTCGATACCATACTAAACTGCTATCTGGAAAAGGGTGAGCATCAGAGAGTCTGGAATGGTATTGATAAAAGTGGAAATAGTATATCATCGGGAGTATATTTCATGCAGTTTAGTATCGATGGTAGAAGAGCAGTAAGCCGGAAAGCCCTTCTTCTGAGATAACGATTCTCTTTCTCCAGATATTCTGAATTTATTTGTCTACTGTCATTATACCGATATATTATCTATTAGTCATGCGATGAATAACGAGGAGGTATAATGAGCAAGCAGATATCAGTATACTGCACCGAGGGATGTCCATGGTGTATCAAAGCAAAAGAATACCTCAAGAGTAAGAATATATCGTTTAGAGATATAAATCTGTCTAAAGAGCCGAAACAGGCGGAAGAGATGTTCAGACGTTCCGGTGCAATGACGGTTCCACAGATCTGGATAGGAAATAGAGTGATCATCGGATTTGATAAAGATAAGATTGATCAGGCTATAAGTCAAAGTTGAATCGAGAGGAGGTAGAGAGATATGATAAAGAGTAGATTAGTATGGGAAAAGGAACTGGTCTTTGCAGTCGAGCAGGATAAGCATAAGTTCTATCTAGACGGTGATCCGCAATTTGGAGGACAGGAGAAGGGGCCACGCCCCAAGGGATTGCTGCTCACAGCACTTGGTGGTTGTTCCGGGATGGATGCTGTATCGATTCTGACTAAAATGCGGGTTGGTGATTTTGAGCTGAAAATCGATATCAACGGAGATATTGAGGAAGAATACCCAAAGGCTATTACAGGAATTGAATTGATTTTCAAATTCAAAGGGGACGATATCCCTGAGAGTAAATTGAAAAGAGCGGTAGAACTGGCTACCGAGAAATACTGCGCTGCCTATGCAATGCTTAGTAAGGCGGCTAAAATTGAAACGAAAATATTATTGAACGGAGAGGAGGTAAAATAGGATGAAAAGATTACTCTTACTGACCGCTGTCTTGACCTTTGCCATAGGCACGCTATTATTCGCACAATCTGACAAGGTTAACGATTTCACGCTGAACGACCTTGATGGTAATCCGGTAACTCTCAGTGAACTGGATGGCTTGATCATACTAGATTTCTGGGCTACCTGGTGTCCACCCTGTAAGGTGGAGATCCCATATCTGCAAAATCTGTATAATGATTACAGCGACCAGGGGTTGCATATTATTGGGATCAGTACTGAAGACATCAATACCCAGCAACGTTTCATCGATCAGATGAGGCAGGATGACGTAGATATGAGCTATACACTGCTGATAGACCCCAATGGAGCAGTCACAAGACAGTATGGTATAGAAGGTATACCGACTACGATATTTGTCAAACCGGATCTGTCAGAGATAGAAAGGGAAGTTGGCTTTATACCCCAATATGCGGAAAGATTTCGTGAGATAATCGAGAATAATCTACCATAGACCGATTAGATTGGACGACTATTCTCAGAGATAGATGTTGCGATAGAGAATCGGTAAATATATCATAAATGAAAGATTAAAACTGAAAGCCCGTAATCTTATGATTGCGGGTTTTTTGTATAGGAACAGTGAATATCGGCTAAGAATCTAACTCTTATAGAGAGAATATCCGAAAGCGATATTTCGTAAAAGATAAGATACTGCCCACCCGGCAACGATCGTTGGCAGATATGATGTTGAGCCGAGCTTCTCTCTTGCTCTGCCTCTGATTAAGGTCGGTTCTTCTATCTTCTCTTCTATTACATTGAGTTTTACTGGTTGTTCGGTCGAATAGACAACAGGGATACCCCGTTCTATACCCCTTTTTCGGAGATATTTCTTTATCCGGTTAGCGAGTGGGCAACCTCTAACCTCTTCTATGTCTGCGATATCTATATGAGAAGGGTCAATCCTGTTCGCAGCACCCATACAGGAGATGATTCTGATCTTTGCGAGAGTGGCATATTCCAGTAAACCCGATTTCGGGCCTAAACTATCGATAGCATCGACTATAAAATCTACATCAGAGAGCATTACTGAGCGATTCTCTTTGGCGCAGAATTCACGCACTGCTATGATATTCGCTGACGGGTTGATGTCCTGTAATCTCGCTTTGAGGACATCGCACTTATATTCTCCTACTGTGCTGGTCAGTGCTGGGAGTTGACGGTTGATATTGGTAGTATTTATTCGATCGAAATCGATTATCTTGAGTGTTCCTATCCCGCTCCGTATGAGCAATTCGGCAGCTGCAGAGCCTACACCTCCTAATCCTACGACAGCAACAGAGGTGTCGTTGAATCTGGCAAGCCCTTCCGTTCCAAAGATCAGGGCAGTTCTGTGAAAAGCCGGGTTCAACATTTCATCATTAATACTGTTTCCCATTGGATATCCAGTAGATCTTCAACCGACAAGCCGCACCCGTTACTTACCTGGTCGATTATCTTCCTTAAATTGGCCAGTAAGCCGGTCTGTTCGGCCTGATTTCCTCCAGGCTGTTGAAAAGGGGCGTCGGTTTCCAGGAGTAGCAGTCCACGTTGAATGATACGTTTTATTACCTGGGGAAAATCCCTTTTTGCGAGGAGTTTGTAACCAACGGAAAAACCGATGTTGAAACGACTGAACATCTCAACCAATTCGACAGAACCGGTAAAACCGTGTATATAGCCTCTGATATTGGGGAAATCATTCTTCAGCGTATGATAAAACTCATTGTAACGGTGGACGATATGAAAGACAACCGGAAGGTTGAATTCTTCCGCCAGTTCCAGTTGTTGATAGAGTATCGTCTTCTGATAATTGTGGTTGTTCTTTCTTTTATCGTAGCCGATTTCACCTATACCCCAGAGCTTCTCATTCCGGCATTGTTCAACGAGGTAGTCGAAATCCTTCAGATTACTCTTATCGTAGAAGGGGTGAATCCCGGCAACGAATCTGATCTCTGGCCTCACATTATCAAGATGCCAGTCAATTTCTTCCTGGTTCAGGGCGGTAGATATGAATAGTTCGATTTTCTCTTCCCTGGCAGAATCGATCTCCTCTTGCAGATGTTCTGTCAGTGGTGAATTACAGAGGTGACAATGACTGTCTACCCAGCATTCCACAGGAGTATCTCTATAATCATCTACATATCGACCCATAACTCTTACCTCAGATTGTTAGTTCTCAGTCAGAAACTGGCAGAATAGTCTCCAAGACAGCTTTTTATGTCAATAGGATTTTTCTGAGGGAGAAACTATGGGAGAGTAATTTAAGAAAAAAAAAGGAACCATCCTGTCTGGATAGTTCCTGTAATCTATGGTGCAGAAAGCGGGATTTGAACCCGCACACCCTTAACGGGCACAAGATCCTTAGTCTTGCGTGTCTGCCAATTCCACCATTTCTGCAAAAATCTCTTACTCTACTGGAGTCAGTGGCTCTTCCTGAACAGGGCGAGGTTGTTCTGTATCTTCAGCCGGTTCTGACGGTGGTACTTCAACCGGGAAGGGCTGACCTTCTTCCGGAACTTCATACCCTTGTGGTGGTGGCACTTCAGTAGTAGTCTCTTCTCTTAACCGTTCGAGGGCTCTGGCTCGTCGGGGAGCATTCATCGATCTGACATTCATAGCCAGAAACAGTGATGAAACAACCCAGATAATACCGAGTATTTTCGTCCATTTAGTCAGGAAAGCAGAAGCACCATGAGATCCCAACATTGAACTCGCAGTACCTCCAACCAAGCCGTCAAGAGCTCCACCTTTACTCGATTGTGCCAAGATAATCATTACCAGTGCTATCGAGATTATTACATGAATAATCAGTAAAAATATATACATTCAGATCACTCCTCTGTCTGTTAAAGTTTATAATACAAACCATATTATAGGGTTTCTGTGTCAAACTATTTTTCATAATTCTATGTCAGTTAGGGATGCAGAAGGGACAATATCAACTCTATTCAGGAACTTACCGGCAAGCAGAACGGTCTTTGAGAGAGGATGGCAGAAGATGAAAGGTAAAAAATGTTGGACAAAAGTGTAATGATAAACTGTCTGTAGTTATGAATGCATTAATCTGGGCTGGTATATTATTATGTCTGTCGCAATCGGCAATGTTTTCGGGTATGAACCTGGGGCTCTTTTCTATCAGCAAACTGGAGTTGAAGGTAGAGGCGAAAAATGGGAACAGGAATGCCGAAAAGGTGTTGAAGTTGCGCGATAATGCCAATCTAACACTGGTGACAATCCTCTGGGGTAATGTTGCTGTGAATGTGCTGCTGGCATTACTCTCTAACTCCATACTCACAGGGATTATTGCTTTTCTCTTCTCGACTGTTATCATAACGATTTTTGCCGAGATAATACCCCAGGCCTATTTCAGTCGCCACACTCTTCGTATAGCTGCTTTCCTGATGCCACTCTTCAAGTTTTATCAGATATTGTTGTATCCTGTCAGCTTTCCTTCAGCCCGGATTCTTGATCTCCTGCTCGGTGGTGAAGAGATTCGTTATTTCAAAGAGCAGGATCTGCGTAGATTGATCAGGTTACACATGGATGCTTCTTCTTCTGATATTGATATTGTTGAGGGGCAGGGAGCACTTAATTTTTTGGAGCTTGATGATGTACCAATGAGTGATGAGGGAGAAGATGTTGATCCTGAGAGCATAATACAACTAGAATTCAGGGATGGGCGGCCTATCTTTCCTGGTGGTGAGTGGGGAGCGGGAAATGAATTCCTTAAAAAAATAAATCGGTCCGGCAGGAAGTGGGTCGTGCTCGTCAACGCTGAAAAAGATCCCCAACTCCTGGTGAGTGCTGATGATTTTATCCGGAATGCGATTTTTAAACCTGAAAGTTTTAGTCCATATCATTACTGCCATCGGCCGATAATGGTAAGAGACGAAAGAACCAGGCTGGGTAGGCTGATTAAACGTTTTTCACTCCATATTGGCAGGGATGGGAATGATATTCTCGAGAATGATGTTATACTCCTCTGGGGCACAAATCCGAGAATCGTGACAGGTAACGATATCCTGGGACGCTTATTACGGGGGATAGCTGTCGAGGATAGATAACAGCGGTTGTTATTACAGTGGCCAGAATGTAAGAATGAGGGGAAGTCCGGTTATAATTACAAGAATTTCCAGTGGTAAACCCATCTTCCAGTAATCACTGAACTTGTATCCACCAGGCCCCATGACCAGAGTATTGGATTGATGCCCTATGGGTGTGAGAAATGCACAGGAACCACTTACAGCAACTGCCATCAGGAAAGTATCAACCGAAACACCAAAACCTTGAGCAACGTTAATTGCAATAGGTGCCATCAAGACTACTGTTGCAGCGTTATTTATAACATCGGAGAGAAACATAGTAATCATCATCATTACCACTAGAATCATCCAGACTGGAGTATTAGTTCCAATACCTAGAATCTGAGATGCAATCGTATCAGCACCACCGGAGACTTCCAGTGCTGTTCCGACCGGTATCATTGCACCCAGAAGAATAATGATTGACCAGTCGATGTTACTGTAAACATCTCTGAATGAGACTACCTTGGTAAAAACAAGAAGGAGAGCTACAATAGAAAAAGCTATCTGTACGGGGAGTAAACCCTGTAGAGTAGCCAGGATAGCAATACTGAACAAGGAAAGTGTGAGAATTATCTTCTTCTCGTATCCTATTCGCAATCCTCTTTCAGCCAGGGGCAAGCAACCTATATTGGTTATAGTCTCAGCTAACTTATGAGAACGTCCTTGTAGCAGTAGCACATCACCTGCTTTAAAAGTCATCCTGTCGAGTCTTTTAGTTATTTTTCTATTACGCCTGGCTATTGCCAGGAGGTTCACACCATACCTGGAACGGAGATTCAAACCCGCAGCAGTCTGGCCAAGTAGTTTTGAATCGTTCATAACGATTACTTCCCTGATAGCAATATCTTTCGAGCCGATAGCATCTTTACGGAATTGCTTGCCACCAACCAGTTTGAAGCCAGTAAGGTCAATAAAGCTCTTTAAATTATCTGAATCGGCTACTATAATAAGGATATCGTTATTCTTCAGAATCTCTTCCTGGTCCGGGATATGAATACGGCGTTTATTGCGTATCAAGCCAAGTATTTCAACCTCAATATCTTTGATCTCCTCCAGCTCTTCGATCGTCTTACCGAGATACTTCGCATCTTTAATTACTTTGACCTCAGTAATATAATCGTCGATTTTGAAGAGATCTTCATCAGAACTCTCACCTTTACGTTTGGGTAGTAATCGCCAGCCTATGAGAGTAATGAAAGCAATACCGACAAGCATCAGTCCTATCCCGACAGGCGCGAAATCGAAAAAGCTGAAGGGTTCTCCGATTATATCCTGTCTGAAGGTAGCAATGATGATATTAGGCGGGGTACCGATAAGGGTCATCATCCCACCCAGCAGGGAAGCAAATGCAATAGGCATTAGTATGAAGGATGGTGAGTAACTACTTTTTCTGGCCAGATGTATTGCAACGGGCATCAAGATAGCGAGTGCACCTACATTATTCATAAACCCGGAAGCTACAGCTGTAATGAGAGATAAGACCGCAATCTGCAGGAGCCTGTTCTTGCCCATTTTCATCAACCAGCGAGCAATAAGATCAATGATACCGGAGTTCTGCATACCTTTACTGATGATCATTACGGCTGCGACAGTAATTACTGCTGGATGTGCGAATCCGTTAAAAGCTTCGTCAAAAGGGATGATTCGAAAAATCACTACTGCCATCAAAGCTATAAGGGAAACGAAATCGTAACGTATCTTACCCCAGATAAAGAGAAAAAGGGTTATAGCAAGTATAGCAAATACAAAGAATTGTTCCATCAACACATCTCCTCTCTTATAAGTCTCGATGAAACCGCAAATCCGGATTTCTCTTACAGAGTAAGAGAGCTGGAGATTACTATTTCAGTCAAGAAGTGTTTCCACTCTTTTTACTTGTCAATATAGTAAAAAGGGATAGAAAGGTCTAGATAAATTATTATGGGAGCCTTATGATGAGAAGTATATTGATTATCACCTTTCTAATTCTCTGTCTGTCTGCTGGTTACTCGGTTAATGAAGCTGTAGAATATTATGCTCAACTTAGAGATCAAGCTCTGGAGAATATCAGCACCCTACCCGATGAAGTGAAGGATGATTACAAAGCACTATTAGAAATGTATCCAGACGTTTTCATGGCTTTCTTTCTCGCCCATGAAGAGAGCTCTAAACTATTGATAGCCAAACCTGCCGATATTGTATCGCATCATCAGAGGGTACTGAAATTGTGGGAAGATAACAGCGAATCTTACTCTCTACCCTTCTTTCTTTCTTATATAGCCAAAATAACTGTGACCGAAGAGAGAATAACACCTTACCGCGAGTTATTCGAGGAATATGGCCTCAATGACCTTTTAAAAGAGTACACCAGCAAAAAAGATCTTGCCCGGGAAGTCAATCTCTGGACTCGACGGTATATGACCTTTGTTCCGACATCAGGAAGAGATATGGCTCCCTATGATATACTGGAAAGATGCAATATCGGTCGTTGTGAGGAGATGCAGATATTCTTTATCTCAGCAGCCAGGACTCTCGGTGTTCCTGCCAGACCAGCGATGACACCACTATGGGCTCATACCGACAACAACCACGCCTGGGTTGAGGTTTATGTCGAGGATGGCTGGCGCTATCTCGGTGCTGTTGAACCAGACTATGAATTAGACTATGCCTGGTTCACCGGCAGTGCTGCAAGGGCTGTGATGATAATGGCTTCGGCAGCATTTCCCGATAGTAGCGATATAGTCTTGAGAGATGGTAACTACAACTCGCTGATCAATTCAACCCCCAATTACGACACAGGGCATATCAACTCAAGAACAGTGAAGATCATAACAAAGGATGCAGAGGGTAACCCTCTGCCGGATACAGAAATTGCTGTAATGGTATTCAACTGGGGTATGTTAAGATCGATACTGACAGTAAATACTGATGAGAATGGTCATTACAGCCTTGTAACAGGCAGGGGTTCATATTTCATTTCTGCAGCTAAAGATTCGCTTTACGCACTCCACGAGGTTCCAGGTGTCGGTGGTGATTACAGAGCAGAGATCATATTAAAACCAGAAGAACCCGGTTCTGTCTGGAGCCGGATGCAATATCCCGATCCTCAACTCCCTGCTAGAAAGGAGAATCCGGCCTGGGAAGAAATACGTAGGGAATCTGAAGAGTTCTATAATGAGATCATTAATAGTTATCAGAATATTCCCTTCCCTGAGAGCGAACCTGATTCTCTCTTGCAGAAGGTCTGGAATAAATGCCGAAATAACAAAGAGAGTTTCTGGCAATTTTACAGGGCTAATGCGTCTCTCTCTCCTGGATTTGTCAAGCTGGTAGATAATATCGATGAGAAGTTTCTCTGGCAGGCTAATCCAGAACAGTGGCAGATCCTCTACGATTTCTATCAGGAGTTGGAAGAGCTTGATTATCCGGAAGATATTCTGGCTATTCTGCTTTCACCTACAGTAATGTATGAAGAGTTACCGCAAAGAGGGATGAAAGAGAGTTTACTCAGGTGGCGTGTAGGAGATATCGAAAAACGGATTGCAGGGATAATCAATTATACAGATGAACGATATCAGATCGATAATGAGAAAAGCGTTCAATCTCTCTTACCTTTCGATGTTGCAATGGAATTGGATTTTCTCACCGCTTATCAACTAAAGATGCTTCTATGTTCAGTGCTGCGGGCAAACTATGTGCCTGCAGCCTATACCCGTATTCCTGATGTACTGTCTCTATATTTCGAAGATAGATGGAGATATTATAACATTAAGAAGCGGCAATTCGTGGGACAGGAGGAGAAATCTACCGAATATGCCGATAAAATGGTCATCTATATTATTGATGAATATGAATATCCAATAGATATAAAGAGTGAGCAATATACCCTGACAAACAGGCAGGGCTCTATCTTTTATCCTCACAATGAACAACCAGAATCAGATGGTGGAATCATTACTGCAGAACTCGAACAGGGAAGTTATCAGCTACAGATCGGTTACAGGATAAACGACAATCTGACTCGTTTTTATCTGGAACCAGTCGAAATGAGAGAGGGTGAAAGTTTCGAAAAGATAATCAAACTCGAAGAATATCCAAGAAACTGGGAAGGAGCTTCAGGTGAGATCATTGAGTTGTTGGATAGATTAGAAGACTATCCTGATGGTTCAGTTTTTATTGTTCTGGGTGATTTCGACCGTGAACCAATCAGAAGAATCGTGGACCGACTAATCAAGGCTGAGGTTAATGAGAACATCATCTGGTTCGGGACGAAAGATGTTGCTGATGCCCCTTCTTATTACCGGGTGAGTTCTCATTATCGTGATTGGTTGTCTGAATATAGGGATATGAAAGATAGAATAATTACACTCTACTATGACGATAAAGACGAAACATGGTCTCTATTTGACGGTTTCTGGGAGCAAACACCGGAAAGATGATTTCAGCCTAACGTCGCCGTCTTTTAGGGATATAGGTCAGTACATTGATGATCTTGTTGTTTCTCATCTGATATTGCCTGTATTCTCTTAAATGTCGGGATATATGCAATTTAACAAGAGCTTCGATGACCTTCCCGGGATAGCTCTTTATCAGGGGGCAAAATTCCTCGAATTTCTCTATAAATAGATCAAAGGCTGCAGAATAAGATAACTCCGATCGATCCTTCATAATCTTGGGCAGAAAACCATCGATTTTCGGACATTTTAGACATTTGGATTCTGCAAATCCTATCAGACCATTATTGGTGACAGCATACTTTTCGCTCTTGATTCTTAAAAAATTCTCCAGAGCATGAGTCTCAGGCCTTTTTTTCCAGGCCAGGTTCTCCCTGACCTTTTTGGCAAGTTCATCTGAAAGCCAGACTTCTCGCTTTTTCAGTAATTTATCAACTACTATCCAGAAAGGTCGAAGCCTGAACTCTGTCTCCGGATGCCTTATGATCTCTTCCGTTCTAGTCATGATCTGTCGAACAGCCTCTCTCGTTATACCAAATTTAGAGCCACAATCTTCAAGAGTTAGCGGTTTGGGTAAGTTGATGCCCAAACGATACTTGAGTATAGTGAGATTTCTCGCTTTCAGTTCCAGAACGTTTTCCAGCATTGACTCTATATCGATCCACCTGCCACTGTAATCGATCTCTTTATCAATTATATACTTCTTTACCTCTTTCTGTAGAAACTCGACTGTATTGATTCCGCAATTACGATACTTGAGCAGTTCGTGATATGGTGTTAAAAGCAACTGACCAAGAGTAGTTATTTCAGCCTGTTTTAACAGTTCTCTCGATCTGATATTTAGTAATAGACTGGATGTAGATACATCGGGGTAATATGACTTGTGGATCTTCTCCGGCTTTATTACTCTGAAAGGATGCCCAGTGAACAAGGGCATTAAATAGAGATTTTGCTCTGTTGCAGGGCTTTTAGTTATTAACTCAAACCTGCCCTCAGAATAGAACATTTACTTTCCTCCATATCAGGTTAATTTTCTTCGTTATCAACGGATAATGCTATCTGGTTTCCAAATAGTCGTAGAGTGCTACTTTGATCGAAATATCACGTTGCAGAACTTCACACATGGATATCTTGTGCGCCAGGATTCTGCTCCATAATTCAAAGATTTCTTTATCAGGTTTAAAATCTGGGATATACCTCTTGAACATATCGAGATAAAAATTCTCACGATTACTGTCTAACCGGATAATGACAAACTTGTACTTTTCATTGGTAATTTCGTAATCACAGTATCGAACGTCGATTACCCCGAATCCAAGCTTCAATAAATTCTCATAGTTGATAGTAGCCAAAATCTCCTCACTACTCACTGATTACCTCCATGTAGAATAAAACTAGTCTTAAATATCTGTCGGGTACTAAGAAGATTTCTTAAAGAGAAGATGTCAAGTAAAAAGTTAATTCAATATGATTATTTTAAGAATTTGCTAAGATGTTGCATCAAGCCAGATACTCTCTGCTGCTGCTTAGTCGCATAAATTTTGCATGTAGATATTTTTTATTGACATTATATCCTGTATAGGAGAGGAGATAGCAAATAACAAGCAGATAATGAACCGGAGCATTATGAGAGTAATAACCAGAGTTGATTTAAAAGAGGGAATAAAAAGGATCTGTAGAGAATCACACTATCATCTACAGGATGACCTTCTTCTACTTCTGCAGCAGTATCGGGATAATGAGAGTAACGAGATTGGAAGAGATGTTCTGGATACAATTCTTGAGAATGCTCATCTGGCATCTGCTGTAAAACGTCCTCTCTGCCAGGATACAGGTATAGGTATCTTTTTTGTTGAAATAGGGGAAAGCGTTGTTTTAGAAGAAGAGGGACTAAAAGACATCATATCGGAGGCGATGGAAGAGACCTATCGAGAAGAATCTTTTCGCAAATCTACTGTCAGCGATCCGCTTTTTCTTCGTAACAATAGTGGAGATAACCTTCCACCTTTAATCCACTGGGAAATCTCTTCCGGTAATGTATTGAGATTAACCTTTTTCCCCAAAGGAGCAGGTGCTGAGAATATGAGCCGGGTCAGGATGTTCAAACCGTTAGCCGGTAAAGAGGAGATTATCGATTTTGTACTCGATACGGTAAGCAGGGCCGATGGAAATCCCTGTCCTCCTCTTATCATCGGTGTGGGAGTAGGGGGGACTTTCGATTATGCTCCAATACTGGCTAAAAAAGCATTGTTAAGGCCTTTGCTGGCCAGGAACACTAATCCTGAATGGGCAGCTCTGGAAGATGAGTTATTGAATAGAATCAATGAGTTGGGTATAGGCCCAATGGGACTGGGTGGCGATACCACAGCTCTGAAAGTCAGTATCATTGAACATCCCTGTCATACAGCATCACTCCCAGTAGCTGTTAACCTGCAGTGCCACTCTCACAGGCATAAGACAATAACATTCTAATATTACAAGGCTATGAAGATAATAAATATAGACCTCCCATTAAGAGAGAAGGATGTCCTTAGATTGAATGCAGGGGACAAGGTTATATTGAACGGAACAATCTATACAGCTCGTGATAAAGCACATAAACTTCTGATTGAGATAATGGATCGTAAAGAACCACTCCCTTTTGAGATTAAAGATGCAGTGATCTATTATTCAGGACCGATTATATCGGCCAGTAGTGGGAGAATGACTTCTGCTGGCCCGACAACGAGTAGTAGAATGGATAATTATACAATACAATTGCTGGATGCCGGTGTTAGTGGTTTGATCGGAAAAGGATCAAGAAGCTCTGAAGTTACAGAAGCACTGAAAACGCATAAGGCGGTTTATTTTAGTGCAGTTGGTGGTGCTGGTGTAGTACTTGCCAATAGAATAAAGAAATATCGGATTGTTGCCTTCCAGGAATTGGGCCTGGAAGCAATTTACCAGCTTGTGGTTGAGAACTTTCCCTGTTATGTAACAATAGATACTAAAGGCCGGGTTCTATCCGGGGAAAAACAACAGCATATAAGGATTTAGAATGAAGAGTGATTCTCTAACTTTAGACCTTTCCAGAATTGATGATTACTTTCCTGACGATTTTAATGATGAGGAGATTGCTAAAGGTAAGACTCTACTTTTAAAAAGGCTTTCATTGGTTTTACATGAGTTCTATAATGGAAAAATACAGGTAGTTCCCAAAGCCGGGCTCTTTGGATATAACTGGTTCAATGTCTGGTATACACCCGGAGTTTCTGCTGTTTCTACCGCAATCAGAGATGATAACACCCTCTCTTATGACCTCACTTCGAGAGGGAATACAGTGGCAATAGTCTCAGATTCGACCAGAGTACTGGGTGATGGAAACTGCACACCACCCGGTGGACTTGGAGTTATGGAAGGGAAGTCTCTACTGATGAAGATATTGGGTGGTATTGATGCCGTCCCTCTCTGTATAGACAGCAGAGACAGAAATGGAGAACCAAGTCCTGATAAGATAATCGATTTCGTAAAGATGGTGCAATCGAGCTTCGGGGCGATTAACCTGGAAGATATTTCGCAACCCAACTGTTACAGGGTATTAGATACTCTCAGGGAGGAATGTGAAATCCCAGTATGGCATGATGATGCTCAGGGAACTGCATCAGTAACACTTGCAGGTTTGATTAATGCACTCAAGCTGGCGGAAAAGGAGATAGGAGAAATCAAGACCGTCTTTCTTGGAGCTGGAGCTTCAAATACCTCAATAGCCAGAATTGCCTTTACAGCAGGGCTTGATCCGAAAAAATCGGTTATGTTCGATGCCAAAGGGGCGTTAAATGGAAAGAGAGAAGACCTGAGAGGTAATCCGGCACATTACAGGAAATGGGAGATCTGCCAGGCCACCAATCCGAGCAATATTACCGAACTCAGTGATGCTTTCGAAAATGCGGATGTTCTTATAGCCTTATCGCGGCCGGGACCTGATTATGTCAGAGAAGAGTGGATCAGAAGGATGAATGATAAACCGATAATTTTTGCCTGTGCCAATCCTGTACCAGAAATTTATCCCTATGCCGCCAAACGGGCAGGAGCATATATTGTAGCTACCGGCCGGGGGGATTTCCCCAACCAGATTAATAACTCGCTTGGCTTTCCTGGTATCCTGAAAGGTGCTCTGATCGTTGGTGCCCGAAAGATTTCTGACGATATGGCAATTGCAGCAGCGAGAGCTCTAGCTGAATTTGCCGAAAACAGGGGTATCGAACCGGATAACATTATACCAAAAATGGATGAAATGGAAGTATTCCCTTTAGAAGCTGTAGCAGTAGCCCGGCAGGCTATCAAGGAAAATTCTGCCCGCAGAAATCTGAACGATGAACAGATACTGAAGATTGCCCGCAGGGATATTCAACAAGCGAAGGAGACTTATAGGTTACTTTCTGAAAACGGTGTAATTGTCAAACCGGATATGAAAATGATCCATGATGCTCTAGATCTGGTAGTCAAAGAGGTTAGAGAGCAGCGGGTCAGTTAAACACGATTCAGAGCTTCAGACACTGATCTTTGGGACAGGCTTTTATACAGTTGAGACAGTATATGCAGTTATAATCGTCAATATATTCCTGATCGGTAATGATTATGTTCATCTGACAGTTATATTCGCAACAGTGACAATCGGTACAAACCTCAAGATTACGATAGATTCTGGAAGGTTTAATTCGGAGCAGTTTTCCGATGAACTGGAAACAGTTCATAAAAGCTGCATATGGGCAGAGGTATCTACACCAGAACCTTCTTATCATAATACTTCCTGATACGATAATGAGTAACACGGCAATTCCTGAGAGTGTAAATTCAGTTGATAGGGTTGCTAGCATAACCGGACAGAGCTGAAAATAATAGAAACTGTACAGAAAGAGGGCAAGTATTGCTGTCAGGATCAGAATAATATATTTACCGACCCTCAAAGTTTTTTCTATATTAGGTGGAATCATCTTTCTGGCCTGTTTCTTGCGAAATGGGTTCAGATAGTTGAGATATTCGACCACGGTACCTAATGGACAGACATAACCACAGAACCTGCGTCCAATAAATAGAGTTGATAGCAGAATGATTATACCACCTATGATCGCTGCAACGAACAAGTAGTGAGAACCGGGATTAATACCTCTGAGACCGAAGCAGATAACGGCATAGGGACAGTAAGCATGGGCGATGAAGTTCGCCGTCAGGTATACTATCAGTAGTGATACGATCAGAAACAATAACTGGATCATCACTCGTAATCTGTATCTATTCAACACATCTCAAACCTCTGAATAATTTATTCTAAATAATGTATCTATCTTCTGTGAGTCAAGATTAAAAAGCTCGTTGTTTTATCAGAAAAGCTGGTTTCATTCAGGTGCTATTCTCTTTACGCCCGGAAAGTTGTTCTTGACAGAGTAATCGATTATTAGCTCCGTAGTTGTAGAGGCGATATGGAAGTGAAGATCGAGATCAACAACAGGAAGAAAAATGATAATGATTTATTGGGAAAGGAATATGAAGATTTTGATCAAATTCCGGAAGACAAGCCGGGGAAAAGACTCCGGGAAAAGGGAAAATACAGTAAAAAATCCGATCTCATACTGAAGAGGGGAAGAGTACTGGAACCATATTCCCAGTACTACTTCCGTGTCCAGTTGGAGAATGAAGAAATTACTTGCCCCCTGAGTGGCAGGCTAAAAAATATTGATTTCGATAAATCTTCTATTGTTGTTGTTGGTGATTATGTAAAGGTGGATGTCTCTCATCACCCTAGGATTGAGGAGATTGAGGACAGGAAAAATGCTTTGAAACGCTACGTGGAGAGGGGTAAAAGACAGATTGAGGTTGTTATAGCTGCTAATGTCGACCAGGTTATTATTACTACCTCCTGTGCCGAACCTCCCCTGAATTTCAACCTGGTTGACCGCTATCTTACTGCAGCAAAACTCTCTTCTGTTATACCGATAATCTGTGTGAATAAAATTGATCTGGCTGATGATGTTGATTCTATCGAAGAACTCGGTAAGTATTATAAAGCTAACGAGTTTACTTTGCTCTTTACTTCTGCAAAAACCGGTGAAGGTATCAATGAGATGATAGAACTTTTACATAAAAAGGATACACTCTTTTCCGGGCCGTCCGGAACTGGGAAATCTTCACTGATAAACAGACTCGATCCAGGTTTAAAATTAAAGACAGGAGATGTCAGTAGAGTAACGTTGAAGGGGAAACACACTACGAGTAGCAGTCGTCTCATACCCTGGTCTTTTGGAGGTTACCTGATAGACACACCCGGGATCAAAACGTTTGGGCTGAACAGGAATGACAGAGATCTTACACCTCGTGCCTTTCCGGGATTTGATCAATGGGCATCTGAATGTAAGTTCACTAATTGCCAGCACAAAACAGAAGAGGGATGTCGCGTGCTCCAGGCACTTTCGAATGGTGAACTGCCAGAAGAGCGTTATCAGTCGTATTTGAATATTCTCTCTTCGTTAGAAGATTAATACGTCATTGGAAAAGTAAGACTATTGATGAAGGAATTATGAAAAAAATTGGAATATACTCTAAGAGCTTACAAGAAAATAGTTCGTTAATAGTTAAGGCGTTAGAACGTCATTTTAACAGAAAAGACCTGCAATTTTATACCCTGGAAGAGATGACGAAACATTTACCCGATTTCTTCCAGCCTTATAACAGAGGTGACAAATTAGACAGCATACTTGTTTTCGGTGGTGACGGGACCATTCTGGGAGCTGTTGACTTTGCTCTCAATAGCACCGCACCTATTCTTGGTATCAATATGGGTAAGCTCGGTTTTCTCTCTGACTTTTCTATAAATGAATTCGATAAGTATATCGACAGATTATTAGAATCTAAATACTCCATTATCAAGAGAATGCTGCTGGAGACAGAGATCCGGAAAAACGGGAAAGTATTGTATCGCGGTTATGCTCTCAACGATGCGGTTATTTATAAAGGTCTTGTTTCAAGGTTGATAGAGATAAGATTTTACTGTAATAGAAACTTTGTTGTAGAGACGAGATGTGACGGTATGATAGCTTCGACGCCAACAGGTTCTACAGCCTATTCTCTCTCTGCCGGAGGGCCTATTCTTGCTCCAGAAATGGAAGCCTTTATTGTTGCACCGCTATGTCCTCACGTTCTCTCTGTCAGGCCTATGGTTTTCTCTGCTTCTGCAGAACTGAAGTTCAAGATGACGAGAGCGTATAACGAAACGATGCTACAGCTTGACGGAAAAAATGTTCATGCCTTGACTGATGGAGACAATGTTATAGTAAGAGCAGCTAAAAGTAAGGTCGGGTTCATCACTCTGACCGGAAAGAATTTCTATCAGACGCTGCGTAAAAAACTACATATGGGTAAGATATGATCAAAAGTTTGCGGATAAAGAATTTTGTGCTGGTAAGAGATCTAGATATCCTATTTGGTCCTGGTTTGAACGTACTTACCGGAGAAACTGGAGCTGGAAAGTCTGTGATAATCGGTGCTTTAGATCTCATTCTGGGACAGAAAAGCCGCCCGGGACTCTACTATAATGACAGAGAACCTATTTATCTGGAAACAGTTATTAGCTTGAATAATCAGGAATCCGAGATCATCAGGCGTCTGAAGGAAGAGGGGTTTATCGACGAAGAGGAAGAGGAGTTGATTATAAGCAGAGAAATTCTTACCGATAACAGTTCCAGATTCTACTTCAATGGTAAAAGGGTTACAGCCTCTGTTATAAAGGAGTATCGCGATAATTTCGTCGATTTCCACAGTCAACGTGATCAGAATAAACTCTTCTCAACAGACTATCAGCTGGATATTCTTGATACTTACGGTGATCTAATGAAACAGAGGAAAGCCTACCGTAAAATTTACAGGGAGATAAAGAACAGATTGAAGAGATTAGAAGAGCTGGAGCAAGCAGAAAGACAGGGAACTGAGAAACATCGACTCTATGAATACCAGATAGCAGAACTGGAAGAACTCGATCTAAAGAATGAAGAAGAGAAAGAACTGCAGAAAGAGATTGATCTATTGACCAATTCAGAAGATATTTTGAACAACTGCCAGGAGATGCAACAGGTTTTCTACGAACAGGAGAATTCACTATTTGACCAAATCAGTTCATATGTAAAGAGATTCGAAAGGTTCAAAGAAAATGATGAAAGTATTAACAATATCGTGCTGTCAGTAACAAATACACTCCAGATTCTAAATGATGTGAGAACCGACTTAAACAATGTAAGAGATACGATTGATCTAGACTGGAACAGGATGCAGGAATTAGAAAATCGACTCAATGAGATCTTGAGGATTAAGAATAAATACAGGATGGAGATTCCAGAGCTTCTCGATTACCTGGAAGAGATGAAGCTTTACGTAAACAATTACTCCTGTTACAAGGAAAAAATCGAGAGCCTGAAAGATGAGATATCTATCCTGTCTGGAGAACTGAAGAGCAGGGCAGAACAATTATCACTTGACAGAAAAAATATCTGCAAGCAATTAAGACAAGAGATTGTAAATGATATAAGCCGTCTGGCTATTCCGGAAGGAGATTTCGGAGTAGTCTTTAATGATCTTGGAAGTAGAAGAATTGAGGATGATATTTTAGATGGATATGATGAGACAGGAAAAGATCGAGTAGAGTTTTTATTTTCGGCAAACAAAGGTGTTCCATTACAACCGTTAAAGAATGCTATATCCGGTGGTGAACTATCAAGGCTCTTACTTGTGATCAAGAAGCAGCTTGCAGGCAGGCTTGATACTTTCTCCCTGGTTTTTGATGAAATAGACAGTGGTATTGGTGGTAAGACTGCCAACCATCTCGGAGAGTTTATGGCTCAAGCTGGAAGGTATCATCAGGTGCTTTGCATAACGCATCTATCGCAGATTGCAGCTCATGCAACCAAGCACTTCTTAATAGAGAAGAAGAGTAGTTCTGATAAGTCATTTATAGAAATCAAAACTCTCACAGAACAAAGACGAAAGGAAGAGATTGCCAGAATGCTAGCCGGCAGTAAGTCGGAAACAGCATTAAAGCATGCCGAAGAGTTATTGAATAAGAATTAAAGGAGTCTTTATATGATTATTTTGAGTTCAAATCTTAGAAAATTTATTGCTTTTGCGATTTTAATCCTATCTATCATTCTCGGTATATGGTTTAGCGATTTCTTCGCACAGAAACCAATTGAACAGGTCATTGATACGAGAGAAGCTGAAGCAGTATTTCGTAATGCCATCCACAACAAGAAGACGAAGCTGGATTATTCTGTACCAAACTTCGAAGAAGCTGTAGAGCTCTATGAAGACGTAATTGCTATTGATGGGGTTAAGAAATACTATCATATAACAGGTAATAAAAATATTGTCTCGGTAATTGAGCTACCCTACAATATTGATGATCATGTTATGACACTCTTAAGGCAGATACCAGGTTTAGAGAGCGAAAGGTCCGAAACTTTAGAGGATATTGCTTCAGCAACAATAGATACTCAAAGTCATATAGAACAGAATCAATATCTCTTACAGAGGTATCGTGAGAGGCTGAACAATCCCAATCTGACAACCAGAGAGATTAGTGAATTACAGACTCAGATCCGTAACATTCAGACGAAGATAGACAGTCTTTATCTGATCAATCATATTAAGACCGAACAGGAGAAACAGAATCATCTGGTTCTTTCGGTTATAAGGCATAAAGGGGTTAGCGGACCGACAGTCGGAATAATGCGTTATGTGGATCTGGGACTGGCTATCATAATGAGTTTCATACTCATAACTATTGTAGTTATCTTTATGTATTTTGGCATCGAACTACTGAACAGAGTTATGGATGCCCTTGGTGTTAAATCAAAAAGAGGTTCGAATTATCTGTATAAATATCGCCACTTCGATAGAGACAGGCATGGTTCGAGTAACAGGGATGATCATACGAAGAAAAGACGAACTAAACAATCTGAAGAGAGTAAAAAAGACTCAAACGATAAATAGAGATATTCTACAACAATAAAGTGATACAGATAGTGAGGGGTTAGCCGTGATTGGATGGTACTGGATAGTCTGGTTTGCTTTAGCTACAGTATGTTTTGCTGTCGAGATTGTGTCACCGACCTATTTCTTCTTATCATTTGGCACAGGAGCAATAATTGCCGGGATATTTTCTTTAATAACTACCAGTGTTCCGTTTCAGATAATTGTGTTTGTAATAGTTGTTTTTCTGAGTTATATCTGGATCAGGAAGATAAGACACAAGTTTTTCATAACGGCTATTGATACTGGTGGAGCAATTATCTATGGAGCAAGAAAGTATGACGGTGAAAAGCTGATAGAAAGAGAGGGAATAGTAACTAAAGCTATATCAACAAAGTCGAGAGGATACGTTAAGATCAATAATGAAGAATGGCCTGCTATTCTACGTTCTTCTGACGTAAAAACAGCTGAAGTTGGAGAACGTGTGAAGGTTGTTACAATCAAGGAGAATAGACTGATAGTCGGTCAGGTATCTTGAGAGTAAAACTGAAGCACCATTCCTGCGCATAATCTCGATAGTTATCTGTTTGTATTGACTAATAAACCGGTAAGTAAAACATTACGACACTAAAATTTAAGAGGAGTGATTAATATGACACAGATAGTAATGATTCAAGCACGACAAATCCTCGATTCGCGAGGCAATCCTACTATAGAGACCGATGTTTATCTGGAGAGTGGTATTGTAGGGAGAGCAACCGTACCAAGTGGAGCTTCCACAGGAGAGTATGAAGCGGTCGAATTGAGAGATGGAGATAACCAGTTTTATGGAGGTAAAGGGGTTTTAAAGGCTGTTAAGAATGTTAATGATGTAATTGGGCCGGAATTAGAAGGACTTGATGCTACCGACCAGGTGTTAATAGATCTTCGTATGATTCAGTTAGATGGAACTGAGAATAAGGGTAAGCTGGGAGCAAATGCTATACTGTCTGTCTCTATGGCGGTAGCACGAGCTGCTGCTCAAGCTTTATCGATGCCACTATTTCGTTATATTGGTGGAACCAATGCCAGTCGATTACCCGTGCCTATGGCAAATATACTCAACGGTGGTTCTCATGCTGATAACAATGTCGATCTGCAGGAATTTATGATCATGCCGTTAGGAGCTAGTTCGTTTTCTCAGGCTATACAGATCAACGCAGAGATCTTTCATAATCTGAAGAAGATCCTCAAGGAGCAGGGTTATTCAACCTCTGTAGGTGATGAAGGTGGTTTTGCCCCGAATCTGAAATCGAACGAGGAGGCGATAGAGGTAATTATAAAAGCGATAGAATCGAGTGGTTACAGACCGGGTGAAGATGTATATATCACTCTTGATCCGGCTGCTTCGGAGTTTTTCAAGCAAGGTAAATATCATCTCAAAGGTGAAGGTAAAGTACTGACAAGCGACGAAATGGTTGATTATTATGCTAAGCTTTGTGATAAGTATCCCATAGTCTCAGTAGAAGACGGTCTTGCAGAAGATGATTGGACAGGCTGGGAGAAAATGACTAAGGACCTTGGGAATAAAATACAGATTGTTGGCGACGATATCTTTGTAACAAACAGGGTGAGATTATCTAAAGGAATCAAACAGGGTTGTGCGAACTCCATTCTGATTAAGTTAAATCAGATTGGAACCCTGACCGAAACACTGGAAACTATTGAGATGGCTAAGACAGCTGGTTATACGACTGTCATCTCTCATCGTAGTGGGGAGACTTGTGATACATTTATTGCCGATCTTGCCGTAGCTGCTAACACCGGACAGATTAAGACCGGCTCACTATGCCGTAGTGAAAGGATAGCCAAGTACAATCAGTTGTTACGTATTGAAGAGGATCTGGGACCTATGGCTATATTCTCGGGTAAAGATATCTTTTATAATCTGAAGAACAAATTCTAAACCGGTAATAGCTGTTTAGAAGTTGAGATTCAAGCGAGATAATAAAATAGGGCAGGATTTTTCCCTGCCCTTTTTTTACTATTATGAACCTTTTTGCCATGTTAGATCAGGCTTCGATAACCTCAACATTGGCACGAGGTAGAGTGACCTTCTTGCCATCTTCCAACTCGGCTTCGAGGATACGAACTTTTGTCTCACTCTCTACCTTAAAAAGTTGTTCTGGCAAGCCTGTTATGCGGCCTATTTTACCAAAATTGGGCTGACGTATGATTCTGATCATACCTCCGATCTCCAGGGTTGATACTTTAGGAACTACCTTCGAGAGCTCTTTTTCATCGAATTCCAACGGAATGATTATCTCTGGCCTGATAACACCTGCTCTGATCTGTGTCATCCCGTGTATTGAAGCCTGATGGTCTTCGAATTTCTTCAATAAGTTAAATGTCTTCTGAGCCATGTCGATCTTTCCAAATCCTTCGGTAACAACGATAGTCAGACCAATGTCTTCATGTCCTGTTATGGCTACTCCGATATCATAACCGAGAAGCTTCTTGATATCGTCATCTTCTATACCAGCGGTTATAATTCCCTTTACGCCGACCGATTGAGCTTTCTTTATAATATCAAGAGTCAGTAATGCTCCGGTAACGATAATTTTATCCTTGAATTCATCTGTTATGACTTTGGGGTCAATAATATCTCCCGGATCAGAGATTAGCATCTTTATCTCTCCATTAACCTCATGACCAAGTCCAAAGATACCCTGAACATAGGCCGATTTATTCTCTATAATGACACCTTCTTTCTCAATAACATCAACCACTATACCATCAATGAAAGCCTTTACCTGTATTGGAATTTTTGGTTCACGCAGCAGGGCCTGTCCAGTATGCTGGGAAATCGACTCCAGTTCGCCCTCTATAGGTGAGCGGACAGTAGATTTAAACATGCCAAGAAATCCTTTTGTCTTTGCCAGTATCTGGCCCTTTTTTAATATATCTCCAGGCTGTACTTCCATGTATTGCGGTAATAGTGATGGTATAACACCCAGTTTATTCGCCAACTTTAAAGGTATTACCTTTCCGGGTAGAAATGTCTGTGCCACCAGATCATTAGCCTTTACCTTATCTCCCTTCTTGACCAGAACTTCACCTTTCAGAGGGAGTATTCTCTCTTTTCTGAGTATTGTATTTTCGGTTACGGTTAAACCTGCTGAATATGCTTGTGCCATGTCTCCTCCTAAGCTAAAATTTCTTCCGGATATGCTTTGAGCTCTTTCATCCACTTCTTGAGTTGTGTAACACGAAGCTCACCACTTGGAAGATTTAGTGGACGTCCTCTTGTGTCGATTATAATACCGACTACACCGCCAGACAGTTCTGTCTGTACTTCCTGATTCTTCCCCTTACCAAGATCAAACCCCTTCTTGGGTTTCAGAGTTGCTTTGGCTTTCTCATTAACTCCCAGAGGTATCAGTCTGAGTTCGCCATAAGGGACATCTTCTTCAAACACAGAGCCATCTGGAAGCTCTATCTTAGCAGAAAGCACTGTGTGTCCGAGTTTGGTATTACCAACGGGAGCTACACTGGTACCAAGATGGATGAGACAGTCTTTATTGAAGACTTCTGCTGCAGCTTTTTCACTGATCTCGGCCAGAACACCCAGCTGAGGCATCATAAAAATACTATCAACTGCTAGTTTGGTTATACCTTCTGGTAAGAAGGCATCAAGTAGCATCATTGCAGTCTGGTTTCGACGAGGTGCGTGGGAAAGAACACCGCCACTACCAACCAGCAGGTCTAAAGACATCATATCGACTATTGTAGCACCGGATGTCGATTGTTCAAAAGCATCGGAAATAGAGCGATTCTTTTGTGTGCCCTTCAGAGTAACAGCAAATTCTTTATGCTGGAGAAAAGCCAACCTGAGTGCCTCTTTGGCAATTGCCTGTTCCAGTACGAGCTCTTCCAGTAACTGTGGTATTGTAGTAGGCCTGATCATCTTATTCTTGATCATATTACGGAGATCAGAGCGATTAATCTCGAAAGGAACCCATCTGAGTATATTTTCCAGACCGGTAGAGGCCAGGACATTGGAGATACTGTAACTCAGTCCGAGATTGGCACTAACAGTACGGTTGAATATAAGTTCTTCAGTAAAAACAGAGAAGACGTCGGTAGTTGCACCACCAATATCAACACCAAGAACTTCAATATTCTCCACCCTGGCTATAGTCTGCATGATGTTGCCGACTGCTGCAGGGGTAGGCATTATTGGTATTTCTTGAAGCTTATCATCTTTCGGACCGACAGTCCATTCCATGAGTTTGTTGTATCCCGGAGCCTGAGCCATAACATGTTCCATGAAAAGATCATGGATCTTGTCACGTGCCGGGCCGAGGTTCTCTTCTTCCAGAGTGGGTCGCAAATTATCTGTTATAATTAGATCCACCTTATCCTGCAGGGTTTCTTTGACTATATCAACAGCTGCGTTATTACCGGCATATATAATGGGCAATTTATAACTCGATCCGAGTCTTGGTTTAGGATCGGCGGCTGCTACGAGCTCGGCTAATTCGGCGACATGCTTTGTAGTCCCACCATCGACACCACCAGCAAGAAGAATCATATCTGGCCGGAGATGTCTGATGCGTTCGATCTTTTCGTAATTCGGTCTCTTGTCATTACTGGCGATGAGATCCATAACAATAGCACCGGCACCGAGAGCCGCTCTTTCCGCACTCTCCCCCGTCATCTTGGCTACTACTCCTGTAACCATCATTTGTAAACCTCCACCGGCACTGCTGGTGGATACGTAAGCGTCAACTCCTCTATCACCATCTCTAGGAATGATTATCTCTTCATTCTCAATGAACTTAATTTCGGAATTGTTATACTTGAGCCTGGCTAATTCTTCTAACTCCGTGACAGCGTTGAGAACACCTTTTGTTACATCGTTAAGAGGTGCCTCAACTGTCGTAGGGGCCTCACCACGTACTGTCTGACGAAACTCTCCGTCAATGAACTCGATCAGGATTGCTTTTGTTGTGGTACTTCCGCAATCTGTAGCCAGTATTCTCGTTAATTTTTCGCTACTCATTTTTCCCCCTGATTACTCTTATTTTTCTTTTTAAATAATCTGTTCATTAGCCCGGAAATCTTCTCCTTTCTTTGCTTCCTCCGCCTCTTAGCTACGATATGTCTCTTATCCCGCTCCTCTCTATGGAACTCGTCATCTAGTTCATCTATCCGCTTTATCAGGAGTTGAATATATTCCCTGTTTTCCAGGAGGATGGCGATTTCCTGATACTCTTTGGGATCAAAAAATATCTCTGCAAAGGGAGATACTGCATAGAGTATCTGACTGCCGATAAAATTCAATGGCCTAAACGATTCAATGGCCAGAATAGCAGCAGGACCCATCCGTCTCTCTACGATAAATCGGGCATATTTTTCAATTAATTCTATAGCTCTTTCTCTGTCAATTTCTAGTATAATATCTCGCATTTTGTCCTTATCTATTAAAAATCTGTATGCTCATCAGAACCGGTAGAACCCTTAACCAATCGAACATTCAGTTAACAATTAATAATCTTCAAGCCCGGGCAATAGTCAACACATAAATTTTCCCATCCAGTTGCTTTTTTAACAAACGACAGATCGAATTGACTGTTGCTCCGGTTGTGAATACATCATCAATAATCAGAATGTTAGAATCTGATGACATACCCTTTCTGTCAATAGAAAATGCCCTGCTGACATTCAGTTTTCTCTCTTCCGGAGAGAGGTTAGATTGCCGTTGAGTGTATTTTTTTCTTTTAATTATTTTGGGACGGTAATTCCAGGAATAATAGCTGGCTATTTTTTTTGTTATCAGAGCTGCCTGGTTATATCCTCTAGCTCTTGCTTTGGTTGGATGCAAGGGGACAGGGCATATATAATCAACATCGGGAAAAGGGTTATGTCTGCGTAGATATTCAATCCCTTTTTCGCCCAGATAGGTGGCTATTTTTGTCATCTCGTTGTACTTCAACTGATGTATCAGGGTTCTCATGACATTATTATAATGGTAGAGGGAACGGCACTTATCAAAGTAGATTAATTCTGTGTTGCAGAATGAGCAATCTTCCTGTCGATTTGTATTGAAGGTTCCACAGACAGGACAGATGAAATCTTCCTCGAGTTTGAGTTCGTTTCTGCAACTACTGCACAAGAAGGGGTCTTTATCTTCGATTCGTGAGGAACAGGAGAGGCAGACTGGCGGGAAAAAGAGGTCAAGAGCACCTGCTATATAGCTCTTCAATTGATGAGAAAATCTTTGCACCATCTTCTGAACCGCTGAAATCCTCGGCATTCCGCTCAGGATGTGGCATCATACCAAGGACATTCCCAGTTTTATTCATTATGCCTGCAATATTATCTACAGAACCATTAGGATTAGCAGCAACGTTGATCTCTCCTTTCTTATCACAATATCTGAAGATTATCTGATCGTTTTCCTCCAGTTTATTTAACCCTTCAGGCTCTATGTAATAATTACCCTCTTTATGAGCTATCGGGATATCGATCACTTCTCCCGGTTTCAATTGCCTGGTAAATGGGGTGTTGTTATTACAGGTTTTAATATATTGATGTTGACAGACGAATTTCAGATCTCTATTCATAAGGAGAGCTCCGGGCAACAATTCACATTCTGTCAGGATCTGAAACCCGTTACAGATTCCCAGTACGAGTCCACCTCGTCTGGCGAATTTAATTACTTCAGCTATGATAGGGGAAAAGCGGGCTATTATCCCACAGCGGAGATAATCACCATAAGAGAACCCCCCGGGTAGTAATACTACATCGGGATCCTGCAAATTGGTATCTTTATGCCAGATGAATCTGGCTTTATTTTTTCCCTTGTTAGCTATATAATAGCTGTCATGATCACAATTGGAACCCGGGAAAGTTACTATACTATATTTCATCATGACTGTCGCTATCAATGATTTTGTAATGATACACTTCAATGTTCGGGTTGGCAAGAACTCTGCTACAGATATTCTCCAGATCTTGTTCGAATTCCGACCTGTTGTTACCTGTGTAAGTTATCTCGATGAACTTACTCACTCTGACCTCAGATATTTTTTCGTATCCGAGAGAGTGGAGAGAATGCATGACAGTCTTTCCCTGAGGGTCGAGAACACTCGGTTTCAAGGTTACGTAAACATGTGCTTTCATATTTGGTTGTCCTGTATTTTTTTTTTGTCGTTCTTCGAATTCAGGTTTATCTCTATGTTTCTATTCCGAATAATCAGTGTTATGTGCCTGATAAGGCAGAAGAGGATATAGGCTGTAATCCAGAAGAGAATAACAATATATGAGTGTTTTAGTGTCAGGATAAGTGAGGCAAGAAAGATCAGGATTAGAAGTTTGATATCAGTCCTCTGCAGACTATCTGGTTCGAAGGCGAGATACTCTATCTTGCTGGACATCAGGACTCCAAGTGCAAAAACAATGATCAGAAAAACATTATGATCGGGAATCTGGTTCCATGTATTCAGGCTGACCAATGCAGAAGCTGCTATAAAGCCTGCCGCAATTGGTATCGGTAAACCGATGAACGAGGACTTGTTGTTATTGTCTTTCTTCCGCAGAGTAAATCTAATCAGTCTGTAACATCCGGAAAAAACGAAGAAAACAGCAACGATAACACCAATATAAGGTATTCTGTTTAAGGAGATCTGATAGACTAAAAAAGCCGGGACTATTCCGAAAGCGACAAAATCGGAGAGAGTATCAAACATTGTGCCATATGGTGTTACTGAATTTAGTATGCGGGCAAGCTTACCATCGAGAAAATCACAGAGCATTGAGAACATTATTAACCAGGGGGTGAGTATAAATTCACTATTAGCTATATAATATATTGCTGCAAGAGCTGACAGCAAGCTCAATCCTGTAAAGAGATTCGGGACAAGATATTTTAACTGTTTCATTCTCTGCTTCCAATAATGCTGGTTCCAGCCTCCAGTTTATCTCCTGTATTGATATTCAACCGGTATTGATCTGAGAGCCGGTATGTACAGATCCCGCTTCCAGGCAATATTGCAGTCAATCCACCCTTTATCCTTCTGGCTTCAGGGAAAAAATAAATACTGCTACCCCTGATGCTCCAGCTTACTTTCTCTTCTCCATTTGTGAAAGTTAATTTACTCTTCTTGAGCCATTGGGAGGCATTATTACCTGTATCGATCTCTGATGAGACATCAGCAAGAGCCGATAGGCGAATGTCGGCAGGATGGTAGAAATTTTTTTTTATAATAATAACCTGCTCATAATCATCATTCCTGATCTCCTTTACTTTACCGTTTATTGGTGATATTAAAGTACCTCTTTCCGGCCGGGAGGTTGTCCTGTTTATTCGGAAGATAAGAAGCAGTAGGAGGTAATAAATCAGAGCAATAATAGAGAGATAACGGGCAGAGGCGAGGTGATAACCCTGTTGCAGGATCAGTCCAATGATCACAATACCAATCGGCACCATTGTTCTCTTAAATTTGATTTTTGCTATGTTGGTGAGAATCTCAGGGGGTGTATATTCTGTCATTAGTTTATTCCCAGTTTTCGGTATATATAGTCAATGTGTCTGGTATAACGGTTGTGGGAGAATACATCCTCTATCTCTTCCTGAGAGAGAATATCTTTCAAATAGTCTTCCGAAGTAACGGTTTCCTGGAAAGATCTGTGGGATTTATTACTCTGGAAGGCAATTTCCTGTATCATTCGATAAGCTTCTTCTCTGCTCTTACCCTTTTCTATCAATTTCAGGAGAACGGCCTGGGAGAAGAATTGACCTCCCGTTATTTCCAGATTCTCTTTCATTCTGTCTGGAAAGACCCCAAGATTCTCTATCAGGTTAGCTACTTTGTGCAGCATATAGTCGGTCAGTATGGTAGAATCCGGGAATATAATCCGCTCTACAGATGAGTGGCTGATATCACGTTCATGCCAGAGGGCATTATTCTCCAGCGCAGCCATAAGGTTACTGCGCAAAATTCTGGCCAACCCGCACATCTGTTCGCTAACTATCGGATTTTTCTTATGAGGCATTGCTGATGAACCCTGTTGTCCTTTACTGAAATTCTCCTGAGCTTCTGCAACCTCTGTTCGTTGTAAATGCCTGATTTCCAGGGCAATCTTCTCAATGGTAGTTCCAATAATAGCCAGAGTAGAAATATATTCCGCATGTGAGTCTCTGGAAATCACCTGAGTGGTTACTCTTGCTGGTTTCAGTTCGAGATAGGCACAGGCTTCTCGCTCTACTTCCGGAGAGAGGTGGGCATAGTTACCAACAGCTCCGGAAATCTTTCCGACAGAGATGCCTTCAATAGCTTTCTCCATTCTCAGTAGATTACGTTGCACTTCATCATACCAGAGCGCAAATTTAAGGCCAAATGATGTCGGCTCAGCATGGATTCCATGTGACCTGCCAATACAGAGAGTATATTTATACTCTCTGGCTTTTATTTTCAGAATCTCCATCAAATTGATCAGATCTTTGAGAATGATCTCACCTGCCTGCTTTAACTGTAGTGCAGTTGCAGTATCAAGAACATCCGATGAGGTCAGGCCGAAGTGTATCCAGCGTGATGATGGTCCGATATTTTCCTGGAGATTATTAAGAAATGCTATGATATCGTGTCTGGTGACACTTTCGATCTCGGCAATTCTCTCGACATCGAAATCAGCTTTTGCCTCGATCTGCCTGTAATCATCTTCTGGGATTACATCCAGCTCATACAATGCCTTACAGACTGCCAGTTCAACATCCAGCCAGCATTGATATCTGTTTGTCAGTTCCCAGATCTTGCTCATTTCAGGTAAACTATACCGTTCAATCATAGATTAACCACCTTTTCAGTCACTAGTAAAAGTAATCGTATCAACAGAAACCTCGAGTAATCTGTTATTATTGAGGAAGAATTCAATTCCACTCAAGTCAGCACTCCGATAGTCAAACTGTAACAGTATTTCATCCTCATTGTTATTAAACTCTATACTATCTATCATCATTTCCCTATTAAATGCTATTATACTATCTTTGATCATCAGTTTCCCGTTTTTGACAATCTCCCTTCTGTTATCTTCCAACTCATCGATCAGGCTGTTAATCATCGCTATGTTGAGATCATTTTCGTCTGGAAGTCCTCCGATCGAGTTCTTGAAGTTATCGGGAAGAGAAATTGATAGTCCGGAGTCGATATCGATAGTCATAAATGGAGTAGGACGTAAACCGAATATTCCACTATCAAAGAGTGAGATATTGAGAGAATCTTCTGTTCTGTTGATATGGACGTTCTTTCTCAAGCGAAACTGGTTAAATGAGACTTCCGCAATTCCTTTCAGACGAAAGCTTCGCCATCTCTGCAAATGCTGGAGTAAGAGTTCTTCTTTAGCAACATCGGTTTTAACAAAGAGCGAGCAAGCGGATAATAGGATTAATAGCAGTATAAATACTAGTGAATATTTTAACATTTTATGCGTTCGTTTTCTCCTGCCGTATTTTCTGGCTTTGCCGTAGCAGGCAATAAAAGCCGATAATAGCGGTTATGATCATGATTAAGCAGAGGATCTGTCCCATTGTCAGATTGAACATCAAAAATCCGATTTGAGGGTCAGGCTCTCTAAAGAATTCTATAAAGAAACGAAAGATACCGTAAAGTCCGATAAATGACCAGAAGACTATCCCTTCCTTCAGTCTTCTATGGTAGAGTATCTGGAGTATGATAAAAAGGAGAAATCCTTCCAGCAATGCCTGATAGAGTTGAGAGGGGTGTCGTGGTTGCCCGTCAGTACCTGGAAAGATCATAGCCCAAGGAACATCTGTTACTCGTCCATAAAGTTCACCGTTGATAAAATTCCCGATACGACCTAACCCCAATCCAAGTGCAGCATAAGGAACCACCGCATCGGCCAGAGGATAGAATCTTAGCCTGTTTTTCTTTACGAAGAGGTAGCCCAGAAGAAGAACAGCGATAGCACCACCATGGAAAGACATTCCACCTTCCCAGACGGCTAACATCTTTAAAGGATTACTCAGATAATGGTCCAGGTTATAGAATAGAATGTATCCCAATCTGCCACCGACAATGACACCCAATAAGGTAAGGAATAACATCGTATCATACTGTTCAGTAGTGATTTCTCTATCTTTTGTTTTCAGGTTACGCTTGATGAAGATATAACCGATAACGAAAGCAACTATGTAAAAAAGTCCGTACCAGTGGATATGGAAATTGCCTATGGAAAAGATTACCGGATCTATATTATGATACGCAAACATAATTCTGGTCACTATAACCGGTTTATTGATTCTTAAGTTTCATTATTTTCTTATAGAGGATCTCGACAGCTTCTTCTGCCGGTAATTCGTGTATCTCACCCTCTTTCTCCAGGTCGGGAGAGAAAATTTTCACAACCTGAGTAGGTGAACCGTTAAGTCCAATTTCCTCTGCCGGAAGTTCCAGGTCGTCAGCGTTCCATACGGTTAATTGTGTTGATTTAGCAACTCTTTTGCCACGCAGGGAGGGGAGGCGTGGCACATTGATCTCCTTGACTACAGTAATTACAGAAGGAAGCTTCATTTCCACAGTGTCGTATCCATCTTCCATAAGTCTTTCTACAGTAATCGATTTCTCCTGGACCTTTTCGATCTTCCTAACGAAGCAAGTCTGCGGTAGCACCAGATGTGTTGCCACACCGGGGCCTACCTGTGCAGTATCGCCATCGATAGCTTGCTGGCCGAAGAGGATCAGGTCATAATCACCGAGCTTCTTGATAGCGGTAGCCAGTGTTAGGCTGGTAGCCCAGGTATCGGCACCGGCAAAACGTTTATCTGAGAGGAGGATTATATCGTCAACCCCCATAGAAACGGCTTCTCTCAGTGCGCTTTCAACCTGTGAAGGGCCCATACTGATAGCAGTTACCTTACCGCCATATTTCTCTTTTAAACGGATAGCTTCTTCTATCGCATAGAGGTCGAATGGATTAATGATGCTCTCCACACCTTCTCTGACCAGAGTGTTTGTCTGAGGATCGATTTTTATCTCGGTAGTGTTTGGCACCTGTTTTATACATACTACTAAGTGCATATCATACTCCTTATCTGTACACATTAGTTACGGTAAAATTCTTTGATATTTTCGATCACGTAATCCAGCTGAGCAGGTTTTAACTCGGGATAAATCGGCAGAGAGATCACTTTCTCTGCTAACATCTCTGCATTGGGGCAATCCCCCTCATTTCCTTCCAGATAGGCAAAACATTCCTGAAGGTGTAGCGGAAGGGGATAGTATATTGCGTATCCGATACCTGCATTACTCAAATGGTCTTTCAGTTCGTCTCGCTTTTCAGCTATGATAGTAAACTGGTTGTAGATCGTTTGAGCTTCAGGGACGATATAGGGAAGCTTGATTTCTTCAACATTCTGCATATTTGCATAGTAGTACTTTGCATTCTCCCGTCTCTTTTCCGACCACCCTTCCAGGTATGGTAGCTTAACAGCCAGAACTGCAGCCTGAATTGAATCTAATCTGCTGTTTAATCCTATCCATTTATGGTAATATTTCGGATTCTCTCCGTGAACTCTCAACTGTTTCAGTTTATTGGCCAGATCTTCGTTATTCGTTAGACACATCCCTCCATCACCCATACAGCCAAGGTTTTTGCTGGGGAAGAAAGATAGTGTACCGATATCACCAATAGTGCCAGCCTTCTTTCCCTCATAGAGAGAGCCTATTCCCTGGGCATTATCTTCTATAACGGCAAGGTTATGCCTGCGAGCAATATCCATTATCAAATCCATTTCTGCCGGTTGTCCAAAGAGATGGACTGGCATAACAGCCCTGGTTTTAGGGGTTATCGCCTCTTCAATCTTCTGGGGGTCAATGTTAAAAGTATCAGCCTTGATATCGACAAAAACAGGTTTAGCACCTGCTCTGACTATAGAACTGGCTGTAGCAAAAAAGGTAAAGGGGGTAGTTATGACTTCATCACCTCTGCCAATATCCAATGCTTTCAGGGCAAGGACCAGAGCATCGGTTCCCGAGGCACAACCAACAGAATGGTTGACATCAAGATAGTCCTGAATCATCAATTCGAAGGCCCTGACATGTGGCCCCAATATGTACTGGTGTGTTAAAAAGACCTCATTCAATTTGAGTTTGATCTGTTCCATCAATGGAGCATAGTGTGCATTGAGATCCAGTAGTGGTACCTGCATATGTTATCTCTCCTGAAATTATTATTATAGTCTCTATATGTTAATCTGCTAATTATATCTCTTACTAAAGCCGCTCTTTGACAGTAAGGCAACCTGATTTACTGTGTCAATACAATGATTGTAGCTACAACCGACACTATCGCACTTATGGGCGTAAGATAATCGGTTATGATTGTCCGGGTCGAGAGTGGGACTATGATCGAGTCACCCTCACGTAATTCCTGCCCTCTGAAACGGATTCGATCACCTTCATCTGATACTACAAAAACCCTTTTACTGGAGCCGTATCTATCTATTCCTCCTGCCAGGGCGATGTAGTATTGAGGTGATTTATGAGCCAGATAGTTAAACCTGCCGGGCGAATTGACACTTCCGCCCACATAGATGAAACTCTCTTCTGGGTGGAGGTAAACATTATCTCCAGCACGAAGCAGATGGCTCTGTGCGATTTTTTCGGTCTTACCCTCTCTTCTTAAAAATATGTTACGATAATCAGTGTAGGGGTATTTTTGTCTCAATAGCGGTATTATCTCGTCAACTCGTTTCTCTCTTTCCATCTCGAAATATTCGACATAGTTAAGGGTATCGGTGACAACATAGATCTTGGCAAAATCATCAGCAAATACAGCCCGGACAAAATCATCACCAAAGAGGATCGGATTCTGAGAGAGGTCCCCCTCCACCAGATAGGTGTTAAGATCGAAAACACGCGTCTTTCCCTGCCGTGTAACGCTGATCTTTTTACTTGCAGCGGGGCTGAGGCCACTCGCCATATGAAGAGATTGATAAAGAGTAACAAGCGAATCGACGACATACTCACCCGGTTGTTCCACTGCACCGGTAATGTGAACAGTATAGGGTTGAATATCATATAGATCAACAAAAATTTCTGCTTCGGGAATATGACGACTGATCTCTGATTTTATCAGTTCGCTCGCAGCCGTAAGAGAGAGTCCGGCAACCTTTATCGGAGCGGTCAGGGGATAGATAATCAAATGACCTGTTATGGTGACCGGGACGATAGGTTCCAGGTCCTGTTCCCGATCGGTTGTAATGATCGGTGAATAGATCCTGATGAAAAAGATGTCCCCTGGTCGGACTGTATATTCCTCAGCAATATCAGAGCGTAATCCTGAAAGAGCTCTACTCTCTCTAAGGTGGTCTTCTCTCTGTTCCGCTACCCGGGATAACTCCTGTGCTGATAAAAGAGAGAAGGTAGATAAGACTAAAGTTGTTATCAGTAACAGTTGAAAGTACTTATTCTTCATAATACTTGATGACCCTTTCCAATATATCTTTTAGCTTGTATTTCGGTTTATAGCCAATAGCCTGGCCGATCTTACCCAGATCTGGCATACGTCTTCTCATATCCTCGAAACCCTCTTCATACGCATCATCGTATTTGATATACTCTATCTTCGATTTGCTGCCAGTCATCTTCTTGACCGTCTGGGCCAGTTCTTCGATGGTTATCTCTTCTGTACTACCAATGTTGAAAATATCTCCCTCTGCCTTTTTGGTATTCATAAGCTTGATCATACCATCAGAAACGTCATCTACGTCAGCAAAGCAGCGAGATTGTTTACCATCACCGTAAATCGTTAAGGGGTGATTCAGGAGTGCCTCTTTAACGAATTTTGGGATCACCATACCGTATTGACCTGACTGTCTTGGCCCTACAGTATTAAAACACCTGACTATTACAACCGGTAGCTTTTTCTCTCTGTAATAAGCAAGAGCCAGAAACTCGTCAATTGCCTTAGCACAACTGTAGCTCCAGCGAGAGATGTGGGTAGAGCCCAGAAGCCTGTCATCCTCTTCTTTAAACGGAATGTTTTCACTTTTACCGTATATCTCAGAGGTCGAGGTTATAAGTACCTTAACCTTGTACTTATTAGCTGATTCAAGTATATTCTCCGTTCCCGTTATGTTCGTCTGAAGCGATAAGAGCGGATTATCGATTATATACTTAACCCCGACAGCCGCTGCCAGATGGTAAACCTGGTCACTTTTCCTGATATGTTCTTCCACTATCTTTCTGTTAAGCACCGAATCTATGGTATAAGAAAAATTCGGATTATCGTTGAGATGGCTTATGTTCGATAACTTACCGGTAGAGAGATTATCTAAAACCGAGACAGTATGACCTGCTTTCAGTAATTTCTCTGCCAGATGTGAGCCGATAAAGCCTGCTCCTCCGGTGATAAATATATTCATTTTCTCTCCATTACGCAGGTAGCAAAGCAAAGTTTTGCCACTACTTAATTTTCTTATGGAACAGTCTCAGGTATATCTTGTTAGAGACCTCATGACTTGTAATTCTGCTGTTGTCTAATTTTCATACCAAAGGTCTCAGGATTCTTTCTGTTTACTGCTCACTCTATTATTAGACATTAAGTTATGAATTATTACCAGCTAATTTTGTCAATGATTTTGACTAACTGCTTTTCTTACGGGAATTTATCGATTCCCTCTTCTTTCCCGACTGAAGCAGAGTTAATCGGGAAGGTAGTCTTACTGTTGCTCATCCTCGTTATCCAGGGAAGATATTTCCGTGAGCAGGTTCTTTAATTCTGAAAGGGTAGAGATTATCTCCTCTTTTAACTCCTCATTTATTGCCTTAACCTTGACTGGCCCCCTGTATTTCTCATTATACTTGATCTGAGACAACCGGTTCTTAACACCCTTGATAGTGAATTTCTGGATATAGAGAAGGTCCTTGATTACTCGTAGAATCTCTATCTGTTCGGCAGTATAGCGGCGGCTTCTCCCTTTGGTTCTGGAGGGGTTCAACTGTCGGAACTCGGTCTCCCAGTAACGTATGACATGAGGTTTCAGGTCCAGGAGATTACAGACTTCACCGATTGTATAATAGTACTTCTTCATAACTGCCGGATTCCGGGATTTTTTTTCAACTTGTTCTCACTCACTAAATTCCTGTCATCTTTCTTATTGCCAAATTCATAAGAAGTATAAGGATCATAAACAGACACAATATCAGGAAAATAAGAGGGAAATTTGTCAAGTAACGAACAAAGATGGTTTTCCCAGGATACTTGTAAAGCTTATCGTCAATGATGGTTTTATCAAAAAGTTGAGTATCTTTCAGGATAACCCCTTTCGGATCGACTATAAGTGATATACCGGTATTTGCTGCTCGATAGATCTGTGTTCTGGTCTCTACAGCCCGGATAACAGTCATCATCCCGTGTTGATAGGGTCCGATAGTCCTCTCGAACCAGGCATCGTTTGTAACGTTAATAAAAAAGTCTGACTCTGCATCAGCCATTCTACTCGTTAAACCGGGAAAGGCAATTTCGAAGCAGATCAGGGAGGAGAAGATATACTCTCGATCATCCTTATGTACTGAAAACAGTACGATATCCTTTCCATACTCCCAGTTGGCCTGTCCGAAATCGAGATTTTTGAGAAAGGGGAGATGATTCATCAAAGGTATTCTCTCGCCAAACGGTACGAGATAGATTTTGTAATATGGTTGTTGAATAGTGCCATCGGCATTGATCAGAGTGGTAGCATTGTAGAAGAGAAATTCCTGCTGTTCGTTATCGTAGCTGATCTCATAATGAGGGAGGCCTAAGAAGAGGTCTATCCCTGTCTCTTCAACCACTTCGAGGATAAAACGACGAGGTTTGTTTATCTTGAGGACATAATCAGGAATAGCTGATTCAGGCCATATGATAAGATCAGGTTCTTTCTGGGCAGCTTGCATTGTATAGTCCCGATAAAGGGCGAGGGTCGAGTCGTAGAAAGCACTATCCCATTTAATATACTGGGGGATGCTAACCTGCACGATCGCTCCCCGGAAGTCCTCTTCTTCAAGGTGAATATTATGCAGGCGATAGTTACCCCAACCTATCCAACCGGCAAATACAAAGATCGTGATGATAAAAGCAATAAGTGAACGTTTTGCCGGGAAATTATTCAGAAAGCTGAAGAGAAGGATATTGACGAGGAGTATCATCAGGGAGAGCAGGTAAATACCCCCGATTTCAGCAAGTTGTATCAGGGAAGTATATTCGGCCAGAGAATAACCAATGTTAAACCAGGGGAAGCGGAATTCGCTGAAATTCTGTAACCATTCGAAAGAAAGCCAGAGAGATATGAAGCCGAGATACCGGAAAAAGGGGAGGTATCTGAATATCTTCTCTATCAAGTAGAAGAGGATGATAAAATAGAGACCAATAATGATAAACATCCCCAAATAACCAGGCAGAGTTACTATGCTGACCCAGTGGAGGGTAACGAGTGTATAGATGGTACTGAAAGTGAGTGCTGTTTTGACCAGTTGTTTCAGTTTGAAGGGTCTGGGTGGGGATAAAAGGGAGAAAAGAGGTATAAAGGCAACAAAGACCAGGAAATTCAGCCTGGCGGGATACCGGCTTATACCGAGCAGGAGAGCCGATAAAGCCGGAAGCAGGAAGAAACGGTCCTGAATAAAGACGAGTAACTTAGATTTTCTATCAGTATCTCTCATAGATTAGCTCAGAGACTTGTATGCCGTTGTGAGTGATCAGAGACATTATTCCTCTTTTGACAGTAAATGATCGCCAGGGAGTTGCAGAACTGTGAAATTCCCGTTCAACGGTCACCCCTTCCCTGATTTTTGTCTCTCCCCTGATCTGGACAAATGCTGAAGGGGGATAGAAAGAAACCCTGTTCAAATTGAGCAGGTATCTGTTGTTATAGCGGTCTATCTGCCAGAATCCTGCCAGAGTCTCTGTCAGTCTGCCATAGGTATCGAATACAAAGCTCTTGTCTGATCCACGATCGTAAACAGTAACATGACTGAAGGTGCTGTTGAGTTGAGCGGGGTTATCGAGCAGGAATTTACCGAATCGATAAACTATCTCCTCGATTCTTTCGTCATAAATAACTATCTCATTGATGGTGCGGTCATAGATAAATACTGTCCCATCGTGCGCAACATCAAATAAGAGTGGTTCAGTCAACTGTTCCAGAGGGTAATTCTCAAGCCACATGCCGTTACTGTCGAATTTTTTGATTACCTTCTGAAAACTATCGAGAGCGAGTAATCTTCCGTGTGGTGAGACGGTAATGTCACTGAGTCGGGTAAAATTACTTTCACCGAAACCGAGCCCACCTATTGTATTGAACCTGACACCATTTTTGAAGATATGAATAAGGTTACTCTCCGGTTCCATGATAAAGAGAGTGTTATCAAGGCTGGAATATGCTGTTCTTACCGGAGTATAGTGTAGCTTAAGAGAGAGGATATCTCTTGACCCGATTGCGGATCTTCTTAAAGATTGATCACTGCTGTAGCTACAACCAACAAGGATGAGGATCAGAGTGATAAAACAGATCGAATAAGAGAGACTCTTGTTCATCTTAACCTCCATCTTGCCCAGTTAGACAGTTACGGCTTACATTCTATGTATCAGAATAACCGCTTATCTCTTGATCTGGATATCTTTCAATCTACCCTGGATGCTTCTCTTGTTCTGCCACATTACCTGTTCGAAAGAGTAAGCTATATCGATTATGGTATTCTTGCGTAGCAGCGGAAGGTAATCACCGAGATTAAAACCTATCATATCGAGAGTACAGCCATCCTTTTTAACCTTCAGTTTCAAATGGTTCTTTCCGACATTGTAGGGGAATCCATCAATGATCACATCCTCGGTTCGCCAGGTAGGTCTGATATTAGCGGTTCCAAAGGGGGCAAATTTGTTCAGCCAAGAAACCAGATTATCATTGATCTCGTAAAGCTCTATATCCCGGTCGATCTTCAAAGGGGGGATGAGAAGATCTTTGGTCAAATTAACCCTGGTGTATTCATTTAGTTTTTCTTCGAATTGTTCCAGATACTCTGTCAGGATTGTAAAGCCGGCAGCATATCTATGCCCTCCGAAACTCTCAAGCAGGTATTCAACACTACTCAGAGCCTCAAAGAGATCAAAATCGGTTATACTTCGTCCGGAACCGCTACCGATCCCCTCTTTCAGGGAGATCATCAGGGTGGGCCGATAGTATTTGTCGACCAGCTTTGAGGCTACAATGCCAATAACTCCGGGGTGCCAGTTATCGGAAGCAACCACCAGACAGGTGGCTTCTTCGAGATTCTTGTACTTGTTCTCGATGATTTCGCACGCCTCCTGAAAAGTCTTCTGGTCTTCGTTCTGACGGAGTGAATTCTCCCGCTCTATTATCTGGGCATAGCCGTAACAGTTCTTTGGTTCGGTACAGACCATCAGCTCTACTGCTCGCATTGCACTCCCCATTCGACCTGCAGCATTGATACGGGGAGCTATACCAAAAATGATATCCGAAGTGGTAAGCTCCTTCTGAGAGAGTCCGGCTATACTGGTCAGAGCATTTATCCCGAGGTTCTGCTTCTGGACAAGACGTTGTAACCCTAATGAGGCAAAGATACGGTTCTCATCAATCAGCGGAACGATGTCGGCAACAGTGCCCAGGGCAACCAGTTCCAGATGGCGATGAATGTTCTCTGCAGTGGCCACACCTAGCTCATCATAAATACCTGTCAGAAGCTTATATGCCACACCTACTCCGGCAAGATCCTTAAATGGATAGGGGCAATCGGAACGCTTGGGATTGATTATTGCCACTGCATCGGGGAGAATATCCTTGGGATTATGATGGTCGGTAATTACAATTTCCATTCCAGACTGATTAATCTGTTTCACCTCTTCGATCGCATTGATACCACAATCGACACTGATGATAAGTTTTGTTCCCTCTTCGGCTAACTGTTCGATACCTGATATAGAAAGTCCATAACCCTCGATCATGCGGTTTGGAATATAGAAATCTACATCCCCGCCCAATTGACGTAATCCAAGATAGAGCAAAGCGGTAGCAGTGGTTCCGTCTACATCATAGTCGCCGTAAATAGTAATCTTCTCTTTATCCCGTATAGCCTCGATGACACGAGCAATAGCCTTGTCCATATCTTTGAGCAGTAGAGGATCATAAGTCTCTTTCAGCGAAGGGTCGAAAAAACTGTTTATTCTCTCAATATCTGTTAGACCGCGTTGAACGAGTAAATCGGCAATTACGGACGGGCACTTGAAATGCTCGAGGATTACATGCTGTAATTCCCTGTCTTTATCAGTTAAGGGTTCGGTTATTGTCCATCTTTTTCCCATCTTATTCCTATCTATTTTTTTTATTTATTTCTCAAATAATTAACGCTCTATCGAGCATTATGTTAGTGGTAGAATGAGCACATCAGCATAAATAGCTGACGATAATCACCACAACAAGTTATGTTTTTCATCGTATGGTAGTTGTAAAGAATTTAATTCCTTTTTGCTCAGCTACTTTTACAAGAGACTCTGTTGTCTGATGTCTGTCAACCTAATTATTCCCCTGCCTGGTTCGGTCGTTCTTTTTCCTTTTTGCGGGAATCAGCGTTGCTGTTTAATATCTCCCTGCTTCTGGAAGACTGATAATTATCAGGCTTCAGCAAACAGCAATCTCAGGGCAACCCTATAGTCGGTAACCTGCCGACTGCAGGATTCCCGTGAGGTAAAAATCTGTTATTCAAATTGACCGAGAATAAGAAATGGCAGACATTATTTCCGGTAGATTTACTTGACACATTATCACTGTACCGGGTAAAAGATCAAGAAGATGATGAGGGTTGGATAATCTTAAAGGATCAGAGATAAAGAAAGAGTAAATATGGATAAGCTGTCTTTTTACATGAAGTATGGCAGAGTGGTGATATTAGTCATACTCTGTTTTCTGCTCTGGCTGGTATTGAGCAGGGAGTTCAATATCCTGTCGCTTTCGGCCGGTTTTATCTTCTCTTTTCTGGCAGCCTTGTATTCATACTCGGTTTTTTTTGAAAAGGAACATTTCTATCGTAGTGACCTCTTGATACGAGTGGAGTTCTTTATTCTCTACGGAATATTGTTGATAATTCAGAGTTATCTGGCCAGTTTTGAGTTAATTTACCGGATTTTATCAGGTAGATACAAGCCGGGGGTTGTTCGTATCAGAATCAGGCTCAGATCGAGTATCGGTAAGGCCTTTATGGCCAATACGATATCGATGATTCCCGGTACCCTTTCGATCTGGTTAGAGAGTAGCCACATCTACGTTCACTGGTTCGATAAGAAGACGGATCATAGCTTGAGAGCAGGATATATTATTAAACAGAATTTCGAGCGGATCTTACAGAGGATTTTCGGATGATCTGGCTGATTTCGATCCTGGTTATTATGCTGGTTGCTGTTCTTTACAGGTTGATCAGAGGGCCGATGATTGAGGACCGTTTGCTCGCTCTGAATGTTATAGCAGTCTTAATTATACTGATCATGAGTTGTTATTCACTGGAATACGGGCAGAGTTTTTATCTCGATATAGCCCTGATCTATGCTCTTCTCTCTTTTGCCGAGATACTCGCCTTTGTTAAGGTTACCTACATTTCCTCTACCGCATATAAGAGGGAATTATCCGAGCAGGAGAATAAAGATGAGCATATCACGGAAAGCTAAGGCCGTCTTGATATGATAGCATATTTTTTCATTGTTATCGGCTTGATTATAATGCTCTTCGGGATAGTTGGTATGATAATACTTCCCGGATTTCTTCTCCGTATCCATTCCTCGACGAAGTGTGGTGTTACCGGAGCAGCTAATATAATTATCGGCTTGATGATCCATTCCGGTGATATCGATTACATCTTACGTTTTTCTCTGATCATAATATTTCTCTTCTTTACCGCTCCGGTTATTGCGCATACTCTGGCAGTTTTTCACCTGCAGGAGAGAAACATCGAGACAGAGCGTGACCCTGAAGAGATTGAAGATGAGAAGGGAAATTAGCTCATAACTGGAGGTGAGAATGACTGTAATTATCGAAATTCTTTCTGAAGAAGCTCTTTTGCTGCAGCAGAAATGTAGGGACAGAGGGAAGTTCTATACAGATTGGCAATATGCCTGGACACAGGTGTTTACTGATTAACAGGTGATAGTGTGATGGATTTTGTCTACGTTCTGATGTTGTTAGCGACTATCTTTGTTGTTTTTATGAAGAAACTACTCCATTCCCTGGTCTTTTTATCACTCTTCAGTATGTTGCTGTCTCTGAAATATTTGACCTTGAGAGCCCCCGATGTTGCAATCACAGAGGCTGCTCTCGGGACCGGACTGGCTACAGTAGTTTATCTGGTTGCAATAAGAAAAACAAGGAGAAAGTAGATGGTTAAGCTGTTATCGTATCTGAGCGAAGACGATATACTGGAGTTTCCGCACTTCAATGAGAAGAAGGTTAACAAAGCGTTGATAGAGCATTGTTTAAAGGGTTTTGATAAAGAATTCCATAAGAAAGCGTTCGGTATGCTCAAGTTGAAAAAGAATGGTAAAAATCTCAATCTTACCCGAGGATTTGCCCTCACACATATCAGACTGGATGCAGTAGATGACATAAAGATTGCTATAGGTATCATTGACGAACGAGAAAAAAAACTCAGGATCAATCCCATTAAAGCCCTGTTCTGTGTTGTTATCCCCGAGGATAAGTGCCAGGCTTATCTCAGCCTGATGGCCCATATCTCGAGACTTCTGAGCGAAAAGGAGGCTGGAGAGGTCTTCAGGCCAGGGAATAAGAAGGGTATAATCGAGTTCATCAGGCAATTCGAAGAGAATTAGGGAGAAAAAATGTATATAATGATAATCATCTTGAAAGATGAGTCGCTGGTGAAAAAGATTTTCTCCCTGCTGATCGAATTCGAACTCTTTCAATCCACTGTCCTCGATGGGGAGTCTATCGAAACCATAGCGGCCAGGAAAATTCCGCTCTTTTCCGATTTCAACCTGCTCTTTGGCAGAGAGTCGGTATACAATCGAACGATCATATGTTATGTCCCGGACGGCTCTACAGTCGATGATTTTGTTAGGGTCTGCCGTAAAGAGGGAATAGACTTTCAAAAACAGGATATCGGCTGTCTAATGACATTTCCCTGCAGCCTTTTTCTGGGTGTTAATCCACTTTAGCTATAACGGAGTTTATTCTGAAAAGGGAGAATGATAGGGAAGTCGGGTAACCGGCAACCTGAATGGAGAGAGGAAAATATGTTAGATATACGAGATTCAATGATCCTGCAGACTACGATCAGTAAACTATTCCCCTTTATCATAGTCTTCAGCTTCTTTCTCTTTTCATACGGGCCGATCAGCCCGGGGGGTGGTTTTCAGGCCGGTGTGATATTCGGAGCACTGGTAATCATTTTCGAACTCTGCTATGAACAGAAAATTATGAGTGATTTTTTCTACAGCACGATCGAATATAGCGGGGTACTGGTCATCCTAGTCGCCATGCTGCTGGGATTGAAAATCAGCGGCTACCTTGCCGGAGGGCTCTACAATATCCATACTAACTCTCTAATCTTCGCCAATTTCTTTCTCTGGCTGCTCAATTTTGCTATCTTCATCGAAGTTGCCAGCTCTATCATACTCATCTTTCGGAACTTCATTGAATGGAGAGAGGATGAATAAGAGGACAAGGCTGCTGGTCGGGATCTTTCTCGGGGTTATTTTGGTCTATTTCACTCTTTATCTACAGAGAGTAGAGATGGTATTTCATACGGAAGTAATAGATTTCGCTGCTATGACAGAAGTTATGAATATACGAAATATTGTGACAGCAATATATCTTGGGCCGCGGCTCTTCGATACTTTTCTCGAAGTGATCGTCGTGGTCCTAACCGTTTTCGGGATCAGATTCATCAGGGATAAGATATGATTCTGCTGATAATGAGTGTTGCTATCTACGGATTGATTGTCTCAGACAATCTGATCAAGAAGATTATGTGTCTAAATATCATCGAAAGCCTGGTGATACTGACTTTTCTGACAACCGGTTATCAGGAGCGGGCGGTAGCTCCAATCATTACAGATATCGTTACAAACTATGTTGATCCCATACCACAGGCGCTGATGCTGACAGCTATTGTGATAGGGGTCTGTTTCAATTCTCTGGCGATAGCTATTACGGTGAAGGTTTATTACAAATACCATACTATCAAGGTCTCAGAGCTACATGAACGTTAGATATCTGATTATTCTCTTCCCCCTCCTGCCATTGATCGGGATTTCTCTGTCTCTGCTGGTTAAGTATCTGACCAGAAAGGATATCTCCACTCTGATGATAATCTCCAATGCAGTTCTTCAGCTACTTACAGGAGCTTATTTATTTCTCTATTTCCGAAATTATGAAGGGCTTTATGTAGTTGTATTGAGTGAATGGAAACATGCGATAGAATTCTCCTTCGATCAATACCGGATTTTCTTTCTCCTTGCCTTTCTTATCCCTTCCTTTTTCACCCTCTTCCACTATCGGAAGCTGACAGATTTCAATATCAGAACGCTCTTTCTCTTTTATATGGCCGGTTGTAGTGGATTAATCGTAACTGGTGATATCTTCAATTTCTATATTTTCTATGAAGTAATGATTATGGCAGCCTATGTGCTGATCTCTGTTAATCGGCAATATTATGCTTCGATTAAATATATGATCTTTGGTGCGGCCAGCTCGGCTATCTTCCTGGCAGGGATAATTCTACTCTACGCTTCAGGAAGTTATTTCAGTTATTCTTTTCTAATGAACCTGGGTGAATACAATCCAACTAATATCCATTTCGTGTTTCTACTCTTCAGTGTTGCTTTCTTTATCAAGGCAGCATTCTTTCCCGTCTCCGGCTGGGTGGCTACCTGTCACTCGGCAACTAACGGTTTGATATCAGCCTTCCTGAGTTCATTCACGATCTTTTCGGGAATTTTCGGACTTTTCTACTTTGTAATCCTTCCTGCAAAGAGCCTGGGATTTGACAACATACTTCTCTTTATCCAGATACTTTCACTGCTTACTATGGTAATTCCGGCCCTTATTCTTTTCTTTGAACCAGATTTTAAAAGATGTATTGCTGGGAGTACGGTCTTTACTATCGGTTTCATCGGGCTGCTGCTTTCCAGTGGTGCCTGGTATCTGGGACTCTTTTACATGGCTGTGCACGCTTTCTATAAATCCTATCTCTTTCTTCTCTATGACGATCTGGTCATAGAGAAGCTAAAAATCTACGGTAATATCAAAACAATTGTGCTCATACTGATAGCCGTGGGCTTTACTGTGGGTTTTATCCCCTCGATACCCTATTTCATAAAGTATAACTTCCTGATAGGCCTGAATTATCTCAAGTTGATCAATTATGTAACCCTGGCCCTTATGCTTGGTAGTTTTCTCAAGTTCAGTTATAAAACCGGGAAGATAAAAGTTAAAAGCCTGTCCTATATCTTTTTTCCTGTTATCCTCGCCGTATTCTATCTGATGATTCCCTTTCCATTCATCACTTCAGGCTATTATCTTATTCTCGATCTGATGATTCTTTTTCTCGCGGCTTTCGGAGCCCGAGCTCTGTTTGAGAAATTTGATTTTCTCTGCTGTCTTGATACCCGTTATATTTACATAAATATGAACTATGAACTGCTCTATATTGTGATACTGATTATTCTGCAGATAATGTTATTGCGCCTGAATTATTGAGATACTCATTTTACCAATTATTTCCGCTGATCCTCCAATGAATACTCGCCTGTCATCCTTAGCTTTCAGATAGAGTATTCCTCCACGGGAAGAAATCTGTCGGGCATTCATTTCACTTTTTTTAACTATCGGCTGCCAGTATGGTGTTAATAGAGAATGTGCCGAACCGGTTACAGGGTCTTCCATGATACCTTCCCAGGGAGCGAAGAACCTAGAGACAAAATCGTAATTTGGATTATCAGAAAGTGCTGTCACTATGATTCCACCAATGCAGGGGAGGTTCAACTCTTGCAGGAGCTGGAAATTGGGAGAGAGTCGAGTGACTATCTCTTCATTCTGTAGATGGATGAGGAGGTAATTGGTAAGCTTGCCATAGGCGGAAGATACATAGCTGTCTATAGACATTGCTGTCAGGAGATTCTCTGGCAGGTGGTATGGAACGGGGACATCGAGAGGAAAGTCTAGAACGAATCTATCCTGCTGCCTGAATACCTCCAGAATACCACTCTGAGAATGGAACCTGATCTTATTGTTCCTGTCTGAATCCGAAATATCGAGACTCCCTGCTTCTTTCTTTAGTGATTGATCAGGGGCAGGTTTTTCTTCACTTTTTCGAAATATTACTGCTGCAGCTGCCAGGGTCGCATGGCCACAGAGTGGTACTTCTGTGAGTGTAGTAAACCAGCGAATCTTGTATTCGTTACTCTTATCCATCAGAGGCGTAACAAAAGCAGTTTCGGAAAATCCGACACGTTTTGCGATCTCCTGCATCAGAGTAGCAGCGATATCTTCCCGGCTAATCATAACTCCGGCCGGATTGCCCTCTGCATCCTCTCCGGTGAATGAATTGACAATATTAATATCATAATCCATTATTCACTTTCCTGCTTTTCATAGAGCCAATAGTCAGAATAGGTTATCCTGGTTATGTTAGTCATTCTCTTGATTAGTATGCTGATATCAGTTGTCGTCTTTATCTCATTGAGATACCACTCACCGGTCTCCCGGTCGTACTCGTACCATCTTTCGATCTTCAGGTTTTTTACCAGAAAGGGGGTTTTATCCATACTGAAATCATTGTATATCGGAGCTCCACTCACCTCATCCAACCAGAAGGAGCCTGTGAAGGTTACATCCTTACCGTCAGGTCCGACATTGGTATACTCTGTCTCAAATTCCAGACAGGTGAATCCATTAATCTCCTTCTTCTTACCCGTGTAATTGATCTTTAAACGATCTCCCGGTTCTGTAAAAAAAATCCCCTCTCTCTTAGGAGTCAGATCTCTCTCCAGCATCTGTGTAACAAGCTTTTCACTGACCTCTTCCTCCTCATCATCAATATTGCCTGTCGCCTCGAGAAGAATGCTCGATATCTCTCCATCATCGTTCAATTGATGGGCAACAATTATGTTACTACTCTGCAGTATATTACCGGATTTATCCATCGTCTGCATCTCCTGACGGCTTATTCCCGGGATAAGGTTTAGATTGGATTCAGCTATTGACCTTGCTCTGTTCCAGAGTTCAATATCTGCTTCAGCTATCAGTGGTGAAAGAGCCAGAACTAAAAGGACTATGAGATAATAATGTTTGATTTTCATATTTACTCCATTCCTGCAAGATATCTACAGAGTTTAATCAATTCATTTGTAAGATTTTGGCAAGAAATTTTGCAGAGAGAAGGGAGATAAAACACGATATTGTTTCATTCTATCGCCAGACCGTAGTGAATGTTTTTAGCTGTCGCTCTGCAATAGTCCAAAAAGATATTCTTGACAGTTAAGTTGAGTTGGCAAGATAGAGGCTAAAATCAATTTGGTACCGCCTGAAAGAGATGATATTTATAGCAAAGAAAGCTTGTATTGAGAATGGTTAGATTGTATTAAATTGAATAGAGATCGGTATTCAGAACCATTAACTTCTGGAGCAGGTTAGGGAGAAAAAACTTGCTATATAACAGGGGTGAGAATATCATAGGTAAATAAAGATAAAGGAGCTAACTAATGGATAGAGAACAACTTTTAGGATTATTAGATATCGCAATTGAAAGAGAAAAGGAAGCGTATAATTTCTATTCTGAAGTTGCCAAAACATTTAAAGACAGGGGTCTTGTAACCATTTTTACCGAGTTGGCCGACGAAGAGAAGGGTCACAGAAACCTGCTGGAGTCCTTTAAACAGAATCCGGAAAAACATTTCCAGATGGAAGCACCGGAGAAGGATTACCATCTCGCTGAGCAGACAGAACTTCCTCCCCTCTCAACTTCGATGAAGCCGGCTGATGCCTTTGCCCTGGCTATGAAAAAGGAACAGCAGGCAGCTGAATTCTATCAGGACCTTGCCAAAAGGACAAGCAGCGATGATGTAAAAGAACTCTGTCTGAATCTGGCCAGTATGGAGTTGAAGCACAAGCAGAAGATAGAGAATGCCTACGTTGACGTTGCCTATGTGGAGTCTTTCTAAATCATTGTAAAATGACGAGAGGATGGGACTGGTGTCCCGGCTGGTCTGCAAAATCAGTAGCGGGCGGATAATACCGTCTGTGGCAGGTTCGATTCCTGCCCTCTCAGCCATTTTTTGATCGTTGCTGAGGGTTTAACATAAGCCAGAATCGTCATCTTTACGCTTTACACAGGAAAAAAATCTGCTGATTTCTGGCACTCTTCTTAGCTTCAGTCGTTTAATAGTAAAAAAGACAAGATAATATGGAGGTTAGTATGAAGGTAGTACCTTATAATGAAATAACCCTGGAAGATGTCAAAGTTGAAGGGGCGAAAGGGACACAGATTCGCTGGCTTATATCCCAGAAAGACAATGCTCCCAATTTTGCCTTGAGAATGTTCGAGGTAGAAGTTGGTGGCCATACTCCCTTTCATTCACACAACTTTGAACATGAAGTTTATGTTGTGGATGGTGAAGGGGTCTTTGTAACCGAGGAGAAAGAATATCCTTTCAAAAAAGGTTATGTAATCTATGCCGATCCTAATATGAAACATCAATTCCGTAATGTCGGCCAGACAGTTCTGAAGTTCCTCTGCATAGTCCCACTCGATACTCCCCAGCCGAAAGTGAAAGAGGATAAACAGGTTAATCCCTTTGCATCAGGGAAAGCTAATAACTGTTAACAGGCTGATAAGCAGTCTATAAACAATAATACAGGTTTTCCGGATTCGGAGATTCTGTCTTAATTACCAAAAGAATACAGGAGTAATAATGAACAAAGAGTTGAAAAAGTTTTTCGTTGATCTGGTTGAAGCTCCGAGTCCCTCAGGCTACGAAGAGCCTGCTCAGGATATCTATCGGGAATTTGTCAGTAAATATACAGATAATATAACAACAGACGTTCATGGTAATGTGATTGCCCTAAAGAAGGGGAAAGGTAAATTAAAGGTAATGATCTGTGGCCATGTCGATGAAATCGGCTTTATGGTCAATTATATCGATAACGAAGGGTATCTTTATGTCAAACCTGTTGGTGGGATAGATGCCAATCTATTACCAGGGTTACGGGTTAATATCTACGGAGCTAAAGGTATAGTACGCGGAGTGTTTGGCAAGAAAGCTATTCATATGATGACCCCTGAAGAGAGGAAACAGGGAGTGAAATTTTCAGAACTCTGGCTTGATATCGGAGCTACTAGCAGGAAAGAGGCAGAAAAACGGGTTGCCATTGGTGACATAGCAACATTTTCACCCGGAATGGAAGTACTGAATAATGATATCATTACAACAAAGGCGACCGATAACAAGACAGGAGTATTTGTAGCAGGATCCATACTTCACTATCTGGCTAAAGAAGAAATTGCAGCAAACCTCTACTCTGTCTCTGCTGTACAGGAGGAGATAGGCATAAGAGGCTCCAGGACGAGTGCCTTCGGCATTGATCCTGACGTTGGAATAGCTATAGATGTAACCCTCACATCCGATCATCCGGGAACTGACAAGAAGAGGATTGGAGATATAGCGATCGGTAAAGGACCAGCAGTTGCTGTTGGGCCGAACGTTAATACTAGAGTATTTGAACTCTTGAAAGAAGCAGCAAAGCGAAAAAAGATCAAATATCAGGTAGAAGTAGAATCGGGAGCTACCGGAACAGATGCTAACTCAATACAGGTAACAAGAGCCGGAGTAGCAACCGGACTGGTCTGTATTCCTAATAGGTATATGCACTCTCCTAACGAGGTAATCTCTTTGAAAGATCTGGAAGACACGGCGCAGCTCATAGCCGAATTTGTCAGAATCATAAACGATAAGACTAACTTTATACCAGGCGTGAAATAAAGCAGAGATTCTTTCCTGCAAGGATTGATACCTGACAGAGTAGAGAGACAATGATCAGAGTAGAAGGTCTGACCAAAATTTTTAAGAAAAAGAATGGTAGCGAATTCAGAGCGGTAAATGACTTCTCCTTCACTGCTGACAGTGGGAAAATAGTATCCTTGCTCGGTGTTAATGGCGCAGGAAAAACGACTATGCTCCGAATGCTCTCGACAGTCCTGCGACCGGATGAGGGAGATGCTATTCTGCAGGGGTACAGCATCTGCAAAGATCCAGCAAAGGTGCGAAGTGTGATCGGTTTTCTCTCCGGTGACACTGGACTTTATAACCGGTTGACTCCCCGGGAGATCATCACCTATTTCGGCAGGCTGTATGATGTGCCCGACCCCGAGATCAAAGACAGAATAAGAAAGATGTCCAGACTGCTCGATATGGAGGAATTTCTGGATAGAAAAGTAGATCTGCTCTCTACCGGTATGAAGCAGAAGGTCTCTATCTGCCGTTCTATAATACACAACCCACCGATTATGATCTTTGATGAACCGACTGCCGGACTCGATATTCTAACAGCCCGCACGATCGTCTCTTTTATCCATCAATGCAGAGAGGACGGTAAGTGTATTCTCTTCTCTACCCATATCATGCGTGAAGCAGAGAGGATAGCCGATAAGATAGAGATGATTCACAAGGGAAAGTTACTGGCCGAAGGAACTCTCTCCGAGTTCCGGGCTGAGACAGGTTTTGAAGATCTGGACGATATCTTTGTCCACTATGTAAACAAGCACCAGCTGCTCGCTGAAGAGGTTTCTGCAGATGAGTATTAAGAAGATACTGATCGTATTTCGTAAAGAACTTCTCGACCTCTTCCGCGATAGAAGGACTATAATTTCTTCCGTAGTTCTCCCGATCATTCTCTATCCGGTCTTGATGATCGGATTCAATGCACTTATGTCACGCCAGACGGTGAAGCTGCACGAACAAGAAGTGATCATATATGTTATTGACAATGCCGGTGATGAGTATTCACAGATAGCCTTTGAGAGACTTGAGAAGACCCCAAAACTGCAGATCTTTCAAGAGATAGATCATTACAAAGTGCTTTTCAAAGAGAAGGTCATTCAGGCGATAGTAACCTTTGAAAGAGAGGAATTGTACGACGAGTTCTATTATCTCAATGCCAGAATCACCTTCAACCGGGTTGATGAGAAGAGCGAACTGGCTTATAATACAGTAAGTAGGGTTTTGCAGGATCTCGAAAAGGAACTGGTTGGCAGCAGGCTGGAAGCTATCAATATATCAGAAGATATACTCAAAGCCGTCGAGGTGGAAGCTGATAATGTCGCTACAGAACAGCAGACACTCGGGATGATACTGGCCAGGTTTTTACCCTATTTTCTCATTCTGATCTCTATCAGCGGTTCTTCTGTTGCAGCAGTGGATCTCGTTGCTGGAGAGAAGGAAAGAGGAACACTGGAGACGATTCTCGTCAGTGCAGCGAGTAGAATGGAATTGGTTCTCGGTAAATTCGTTGCTGTTATTTCAATTGCACTCCTGACAGTTCTTTTGAATCTTGCCAGTATCTTTTTCTCCTTCCGGCATCTGGTATCACAGGCAGCAGCAGAGTCTGTAGCAATTCAGATACCGTTTGGAAGTCTTTTTTTGATACTGATCCTTATGGTGCCAATGATAATTTTCTTTGCGGCTGTGGTTTTCTCCTTTTCTACCTATGCCAGAAATATGAAAGAGAGTTACAGCTATACCCAACCGTTAATGATCGTTGCTATGTTGTTATCATTGATAAGTGCTCTGCCTGCGATAGAAACAACACTTGGTATGACCCTGATTCCCGTTATTAATGTCTCTTTGATGATAAAGGATATCATGATGGGAGACCTGAATATCAGCTTCTTTATGACTACTCTAATCTCTACCTGCATCCTGGTAGTTCTGGCAGTTTCTTTTTCGATCAAACTCTTTTCCAAAGAAGAAATACTGTTCCGCACTACCGAAGATACTGAGATAATCGATAAAAATAAGCGTGGCCTGAGGGTTCTCAGCTCCAAATTCGCCACTCTTTTCTTTATTCTAATCCTTCTTCTCTTTTATTATCTCGGTCTAAGCTGGCAGATTGCAGACCTGGAATCTGGTCTGATCAAGACACTTATACTCCTGGTATTCTTGCCCACTCTCCTGATTATTAAAATAGGCAGGCTGAGTTTCAAAGAGGTATTGAGCCTGAAATTTACCAGAGCATCCAACTATCTGTTGATTCTTTTAGCATCGATTCCTATCTTTATACTGGTCACCCTGCTAAGTCAAATTATCAATATCATCTATCCCTTTCCCGAGCAATATCTGGAGAACTTTCAGAATCTCTATTTTCTTGAGGGGAGAACTTTCCTCTACTCTCTCTTTATCATAGCTCTTCTGCCGGGAATAGTAGAAGAGGTTATGTTCCGGGGTTATTTTATAAAGGCTTTCAGGGAAAAGGGGATCTGGAACAGCATCGTTATCAGTGCCATTCTCTTTGCTATACTACATCTCGATATCTTCCGGTTCGTTCCGGTTGCTATTCTTGGAGTATGGATGGGATACCTTCTCGTCAAGTCCGGCAGTATATTCCTGCCGATACTGGCACATACAGCTAATAATTCTCTAGCTTTGTTTATTGCCAGATACGGAGAGGGTATACCCGGAATTGAACTTATAGTCAGTGATGATATGGTCGCCTGGTGGACAGTAATACCGGCAGCAATCCTTTTCCTGGTCCTGCTCGCAATTTTTGAGAAGACAAATAAGGGATTTTCAGTAGCTTGAGCGAAACAATTCGGAGAGATAAATAGCAGTTAGGGGGTGGTAGTAACCCTTTTTGCTATGCAGGTTTAATAGAGCGAATAGATAAGCTCGGAGAACAGCGAAATTATGATGATAATACCAGTGAGTATGCATAATCTATGTAAGCTTAAATGGGAGGATTCTTAATGTGCGGGATTGTAGGATATATTGGAGATAGAGTGGCCACGCCAATAGTGCTGGAAGGTATCAAGCGGCTGGAATATCGTGGTTATGACAGTGCTGGTATCGGGCTTATCGAAGAATCCGGCAAACTTCAGATATTCAAGAAAGAGGGGAAGGTAATAGATCTGGAGAGTTCACTCCCACCCCCCTCGAGTTTGAAATCGAATATAGCTATAGCCCATACGAGATGGGCTACTCATGGGCAGCCTTCTGCTGTCAATGCCCATCCACATACTGATGCCGGAAAGAGAATAGCACTCGTCCATAATGGTATTATAGAAAACTTCAAGATCCTGAAGGATAAGCTGGAGAAGATGGGACACACCTTTGAAAGTGAGACCGATACAGAAATCCTTACCCATTTGATCGGGCATCTTTATGATGAGACCGGTAATTTACAACAGGGAGTACAGGAAGCGCTTAAACTGGTAGAAGGTTCGTTTGGTATAGCACTGATTTCACAGGATCACCCAGACCAGATCATTGCAGCCAGGCGAGGTAGTCCAATAGTATTGGGTATAGGCAAGAATGAGTTCTTTATTACCTCTGATGTAAATGCTATCATAATACATACGAAGAGGGTGATCTTTCTGGAGGACAACGAACTGGTAACGGTAAACAGAGAGGGATTCGAGATTTCAACTCTGGAGAATGAACTGGTCGAAGCAAAGATATCAATTGTAGACTGGGATGTCTCCTCCATCGATAAAGGTGAATTCCGGCATTTTATGCTCAAGGAGATCTTCGAGCAGCCGACCTCTGTCTTTAATGCCTTTCGAGGTAGGCTGATCGATCGACTTTCTACTGCCAGACTGGGCGGTCTGAATATGACCAATGAGGAATTACGGAAGATCAAGGGAATTCAGATCATAGCCTGTGGTACCTCCTGGCATGCCGGAATGATCGGTAAATATAACATCGAAAATCTGGCCCGCATACCTGTCAGTGTAGAATATGCGAGTGAGTATCGTTACCGGAATCCCATCATACCGGAAGATACTCTGGTTCTGGTGATCAGTCAGTCAGGCGAAACGGCCGACAGCCTAGCAGCTTTAAGGGAAGCCCAGGCTCGGGGTGCCAGAGTCCTTGGTATCACCAATGTAATAGGGAGCACAATAGCCCGCGAATCAGATGGTGGAGTATATATGTATTCCGGAGCAGAGATTGGTGTCGCCTCAACGAAAGCCTTTACTTCCCAGGTGACAATCTTGACTCTACTTGCTGTACTGCTTGGCAGGATGAAGAGTATATCACCAACCTTTGGTGCGACTATTATCGAGGAGTTGAAGCAGATACCTGATAAGATCAGAACAATCCTTGATAAGAGTGATCATATAGAAGAGATCGCACACAAATTAAAGGAAGCAGAAAATGCTCTCTATCTGGGACGGGGTGTGAACTATCCCGTTGCTCTCGAGGGTGCCCTGAAGTTAAAAGAGATCTCCTACATTCATGCAGAGGGTTATCCCGCAGCGGAGATGAAACATGGACCCATTGCCCTGATAGATGAACAGATGCCGGTTATAGCAATAGCCAACAGAGACAGCATATACGACAAGGTGGTATCCAATCTAATGGAAGTGAAGGCCAGAAGTGGCAAGTTGGTTATTCTCGCTACTGAAGGTGATGAAGATATCAGGAGTCTCAGTGATGACATCATCTATATACCTGATACAATAGAACTTCTGCAACCCTTACTCTCGGTCATCCCCCTGCAACTATTGGCTTACTATGTAGCAGATCAGAGAGGTTTGAATGTCGATCAACCACGCAATCTGGCCAAGAGTGTTACTGTTGAATAACCGGAAAGCTGAAAAGGTAATGACATCGATATTATGGTAGCTATGAAAGCCGAAGCGGGTAACTATTTCTATACAGAGGGGATCCTTCTCAAACGTCAGCACTATAAAGAGAGTTCTCTTCTCTGCCGCGTTCTGACCAGAGATTTCGGTCTTATCAGTATCATCGCTACCGGAGCTCTCAAAGAGAAGAGTAGCTTTACCGGTTTGCTGGAGCCTTTCAATAGACTGCAACTCGATCTCTACCGGACTCCCAGAGGGCAGATCTTTAACCTCCGTTCTGCTCAACTGACAGACAAGAGCAATATCCGGATGAATTATCAAAAAAAACTCCTTGTGAATGCTGCCAGTGAATTACTGCTCCAGACAGATTTCGCCATTGGAGAGGGTGAAGAATTCTTTTTACTTCTCTCAGAATATGTAAACTATCTGCAGAAAACAGATTATCATCCCTTCCTGATCTTTCTGCGTTACATCAATAGATTTCTCATACTGTTAGGAATTCCCTATGATGCTGCCTGTGTAAAATGTCACTGCAGAGAATTCAACTATTTCTTCCCTCAAGAGGATGGATTTCTCTGTTCCAAGTGCTTCAGGCCGATACTTTCCGATAATCTTCTTCGTTTACAGGATGATACTGCCGATCTGATACAGAATATCTTTAATCTCTCTGCTTTAGATGAGAAGCAGATAAACCGGACGAGTGTCGAAGAGATAAAGAACATTCTGCTGATCCATCTGGCCAATCACTTTAACAAACCGTTCCACCTCAACAGTTTGAAAGATTACATGAGTTGAAACAGAATATCGGAGGCCTATACATCTCTTCAGAGAATTGTCCGATTCCTGCTGTACGATAAGCAGAGTCCTTTCAGGATTGTTTCTCTCATTCTTCAGGAAACGCTATATTTAACTTTCTTGACGAAATCCATATCTTCTGATTATCTAAGAAAATAAACTAGGACCCGGATCAAACACCATGTGATAATATAAGGAGGATATAAAGGATGGAGATAATCATCAGCCACTCAAACTGTGATTTTGATGGCTTTGCCTCTATGCTGGCTGCATCACTACTATATCCTCAAGCAAGGTTATGTATCACTGGTTCGGTCGAAGGTAATCTGAAGAATTTTCTGGAACGTTATCATAACAAGTTCGATCTTCTGAAAGAGAAGAGTCTCAAGCTGGAAGAAGTAACGAGGATAATAGCGGTAGATAATAGAGATATTACCCGTCTGGGTAAAGTGGGTCATTATCTGATCAATAATCCTGAAAGACAAAAAGATATATCGATAATTTGTTATGACCACCATCCCGATTCTAAGGCCGATATAGTGGCTGACTATACCCATGTCGATCTTACCGGTGCCTGCACTACGGTGATGCTCGATTTTCTTAACAATGCCGGGATTCAGATCAGTCCTTTTTATGCTTCTATCTTTGCTCTTGGTATCTACGAAGATACCGGTAATTTTATGAATGCCAGCGTTACAGCACGAGATTTTGCAGCCGCATCTTATCTCTTTTCCATCGGTGCTTCTCTGAATATGATTAGAGAGTATATGCCCAGGGAGTTTACTCCGAATCAGCTTAAACTGATCAATGAGATGCTCTCTATCTGTGAAACGATATCGATTAGAGGTATAGAGGTTTCTTTTATTGAACTGAAAACAGAGGGGTATCAGGAGGATATCGCCTACCTCCTTCAGACTGTTAAAGCAAGCCGCAATCTCAAGCTTCTCTTCTGCATCTGTTACCGGGATAATAAAGTGCAGGTCATTGCCCGTAATGACTATGATTTTCTCTACCTCGACAAGTTGATGCAGGCACTCGGTGGGGGAGGGCATAAATCGGCAGCGTTTGCCTCTTTCAGTAAAAACGAGTATCGCGATATCAAACAGAAAATAATAGATATGCTCGAACAGCAGGTTCTTGAGTATGGTACAGCGTCAGATATAATGACCATCCCTGTAGACATCGTTCCACCAGAGATGAAGCTGACTGAGGCTCGGGAGTTTCTTATTACCAAGCATTACAGCACGCTGGTGATAGGGAGGGAGAGCCGTGTTGTAGGTATTCTTACAAAGAAGGATATCAGCCGGGCATTACATCACAAGATGGAGGAGACCCCTGTCGATAGTTGTATGTCGACCGATGTGGTAACAGTGAAAGAGAACGAATCTATTAATACGGTATATAAGAAGATGGTAGATTTCAATATCGGACGGATACCGGTAGTCGATCATGATAATAGAGTACAGGGTATCATAACCAGAAGTGATCTGCTGCACTATCATTTTCATTTTCTCTTCAAGCAGGATGAGATCGCAGCCGATTTCGATAATGTTAAAGGAGTGATGCAGAGGAATCTCTCTGAGGAGATAATTGAGTTGTTGAAACAAGCCGGGCATGTAGCCGAAACAATGGATATGAAGGCCTATGTCGTGGGTGGCTTTGTTCGAGATCTTATCATGCAACGATACAACTATGATGTCGATCTGGTAATCGAGGGTGACGGGTTACTTTTTTCTCAGGAGTTTACACGGAAATTCGGCAGAAAGTTCCGTCCCTTTCCACAGTTTGGTACCGCTTATGTGGTTTTGAAAAACGGTCGTAAGATAGATGTAGCAACGGCGAGAACAGAGTTCTATGCAGGGGCAGGGAGCCTGCCAGAAGTGGCTTTCTCCAGTATCAGAAATGATCTCTACCGGCGAGATTTCACCATCAACAGCCTGGCTGTCTGTATCAACCCTAAGCAGTTTGGAATCCTTCACGATTATTTCGGTGGCCGACGAGATATCCGCCTGGGTGTTATCAAGGTACTCAACAATATGAGTTTTATCGAAGACCCGATCAGGATATTGAGAGCTATCCGTTTCGAACAGAGATTCGGTTTCAAAATCGATGAACGGACATTACATCTTCTGCACGGCAGTCTGAAGTTAAAGAGTCTCAAGAAAGTCTCAGCCGAGAGGATCAGAAGCGAGTTGATAGTATCCTGTAAGAAGGGCGCAGCAGAAGGCTTCTTTATGCGGCTTGAAGAATTGGGAATTCTCAGGGAGATAAATATCAATCTAGTATTTTCAACAAGAAAGAGAGAGGTCTGCCGGAAGATCAGTGAACTTGTTATCTGGTTCAAAAACAGCTTTCCATCCGAGAGACTGGAGAGCTGGATATGCTATCATTTAGCTCTCCTCGCTGATATAAGTCTCAGAATCAAACTGAAAATAGCCAGACAGTTGAAGTACTCAAATTCGTTTATCTCCAGTGTTGAAAAAACAACCCGATTTAGTGAAGAAATATTGCCGAGACTCGAAAAGACCGATGATGAAGGTGAAATTGGTTTGGAGATGCGTCCTCTAAACGTGGAATCTATCATCTTTCTGATAGCCTATATCGAGAGTGATTCTATGAAAGAGAAACTCACTCGCTATCTGACTAAAACGAGATACATCGAAACCGAACTGAACGGTAAAGATCTTCTCTCCCTGGGCTTACCGGAAGGGAAGATTATCGGCAGAATTCTTAAAGAACTCTGGAAACGAAAAGTAGATGATGAACTTCCAGATCGAGAGTCCGAGATCGCTTTTATAAAGCAATACATAGCAGCGTTTGAGTGATCTAAGAGTCTCTTAATATCGACTTATGACTTACCCGTTATCTATCTTTCTTCTTCTGATCTCATGAATGGGTAACGATAATCACCCGGTGGCAGGAAGTTGACTTTGATAGATCTCATTGAAATCCAGCGAAGCAGGTTGGCTATGGAACCCGCCTTGTCATTCGTCCCCGATTTTCTCCCACCGCCAAATGGCTGCTGACCCACTACAGCTCCCGTAGGCTTGTCGTTGATATAGAAGTTTCCAGCACTATGTCGGAGAGTTCTCTCCGCTTCCAGGATACTCTCCTGTTCAGAGGAAAATATCGAACCGGTAAGACCATATATTGAAGTAGCATTACAAAGTTTCAACGTTTCACTAAACTTTTCATCGGGATAGATATAGATCGTCAGTAAAGGTCCGAAAATCTCTTCCTGCATTGTTGTATAGGCAGGATCATCTGTCAAAACGACCGTCGGTTCGATAAAATATCCTTTACTATCATCATAGTTTCCACCGTAAACAATTCTGGCCTGTTCGGAAGTTTTTACATTCTCGATATACTTGACGACCTTTTGAAAACTCTTCTTATCGATCACAGCATTATGAAAGTTGCTGAGGTCAGCAGGATTCCCGGTTTTTACTCCCTTTAACTCTCCTGATAACTTTTGTAGAAAGCTATCTGCTATACTCTCCGGTAGATACATTCGTGAAGCAGCAGAACATTTCTGTCCCTGGTATTCAAAGGCACCCCGTATAGTTGCAGCTGTCAGAGCATCGAGATCAGCAGATCTATGAACGAAAATAAAATCCTTGCCGCCGGTTTCACCTACTATACGGGGATAACTTCTGTAGGAGGCGATATTGTTCCCTATTGTTCGCCAGATATGCTGAAAGACTTCTGTGCTGCCGGTAAAATGAACACCTGTCAGTGATTGGTCTGAGAGGATCGGGTCACCTACCTCCTTCCCGGAGCCGGGGAGCATATTGATAACCCCATCTGGCAGACCTGCCTCCTGAAGGATCTTCATTATGAAATGAGCAGGATAGACTGCTGTACTGGCCGGTTTCCAAATGACGGTATTACCGGCAATTGCGGGAGCTGTAGGTAGATTACCGGCTATGGAGGCAAAGTTGAAAGGGGTAATAGCGAAGATAAAACCTTCGAGCGGACGGGGATCAAGATAGTTCCATTCACCTTTGGGAGAGATAAGAGTATGTTTACGCCATATCTGCTCTACGAAATAGGGATTGAATCTCCAGAAATCGATCAGTTCGGCAGTATCGATCTCTGCCTGGTGAACGTTCTTGCTCAGATTCAACATGACTATAGCATTAAAGGTATGGCGATACTTGACACTTAGAAGTTCTGCAGCTCTCAGAAAGATCGCAGCCCGGTGCTGATAAGGAAGACTCGACCACTTCTCCCACGCCCTGTTAGCAGCAACAATAGCCTCGTCGATCTCCTTACGGCTGACCAGATGAAACTGGCCGATGCTATGTTGATGCGCGTGAGGCTGAATCAGAGGTGAAATCTTTTTTGTTCTTACCTCTTTGCCATCAATAATAGCCGGTATATCTATGTTATCAGTTACAATTCTCTTTAATTCTACCTGCAGAATTTTCCGCTCTTCACTTCCTACGTCATAACTCAAGACCTTTTCGTTTTGAGGATCAGGGACAATCATACTACCTCCTTTAGAGATTATTGCTGTTAACCAAATACGCTTGTTATTAATATAATCAAATAACTGCCAGATAGGGAAAGGAATCTCTCATTACTTGACAATTTGGTTGTTAGTATAATCGTCAGTTCAGGCAATCATTCTGAGTTTAAGGAGGGAGCGACCTGCTATTATGGTACTACCCGATGAGTTCCTGACGCCGAAAAGGAAGAAGGTCAGGTCAAAGATTCTGGAAGCGGCACAATATTTATTTGCCAGATATGGTTATTTTCGCACTGCAATATCCGATATATCCGAGAGAGCTAATATTGCTGATGGAACTCTGTATCTCTATTTTCATAACAAAGAGGATCTTCTGATACACGCTATTAATGAAGCACTGGAAACACTGACAGAAGAAATTATATCTATTCTTGAGAAAGAACAGAATCCGCTCGGAAAATTCTACGCTTTCTTTGATGCCAATATAACCGTCTTTAGCAATCACAGTGATCTGGCTCGCCTGATTGTTGTTGAGCTTTTCCGTATAAGACATATAAATATCAATGATCCGGTGTTTTCCGGTTTCCAGAAATACTTCTCTTACCTGAAAGATATCTGCCAGGAGGCTATCGACAAGGGTTTTCTTCGGGAAGTCAACAGCGAGATCCTGGCTTTCCACACCCATGCCATAATCGATTATCTGGTCGGAAGGTGGATACTACACGACTACGATTTCGACATGACCTATAACAAGAACAAGATGCTGGATATTATGATTCACGGCTTGATTCCTTAAACAGAAGGATCAATGCCGAAAATTTTATGGAAGATATTCCTTCGTCTCTTTACGAATTGTTCTTCAGCAGAAGGTTTACCGCTGAATACTCTCTTGAAGACCACACCCGTTGCTTCGGATACGATATTCCTGAATGTCTTGTAGAAGAATGATGATGAGGGATAAAGATCCCTGTCTGAGGAGAGATAGATCTTCTGGCAATAGTTTTCGGTTATGAGAGAGATCCAGGTGAAGATTGCTGCATTGACATATCCATCTGCCAGGGAGGTAAAGATCTTGTTAACGAACGGGACACTCTTCAAAAAATCACCTGCCATCTTGCTCATAAATTCTTCTACAGCAAATTCTACCAGACCAGAACCACCTATCGCCATTGAGATATAGACTTTCTTCAATATGCTGAACAGCTCCCGGTCGGGTACTCTTCCATGGTAGAGTACAAAAATCTCTTTAATCATTCCGACAGAACCGGACAGGATAAAGAAGGCATCGAGAAAACCATTCTGGGCCAGACCGGTAGAGAGAAAGATCCTGATCACATATTTGCGGCGGATCAGTTCACACTGTTTGCTCAATACTGTAATCACCTGTTCATAACTTTCATCACTATCTTCAAGCTTATCAACATCGAATCCTATCTGCTGTAGATAGCGGTTCTTGCGAAAATTGTTGATCCGTTTCTTCCTTAACTCCGGAACCTTCTTCTCGTTATTGGTTACATCATAGATGCGAGAGATAGAGAAAATTCTGATCAGAGGAAGTACGACAAGTAAGATAAACAGCAATGAAATCAGAGTCAGAGTTGCATACATCAGATAGGGGTGTATTGATTTTGTATAGGCAATAATTGCGATCAACTCACGAAAGATGATGTAGAGTACAAATAGAGAGAGAAAAAAAAGAATTCTGCTGATCATTTTCCACATATAGATTGAACTCCTGTTATTCTGCTCCGACTTTTTTCATAGCGTAGTGCTGATATCATAACTACAGGGAATGTAGAAACGAAATTTCCACTGTATATTATTCATTAAGGATCTACCGTATAGGTGATCATTGTCATTGCCATAATTGTTTCGAAAATTATCTTGTAGTCTCTGTCTGTGAAAGAAACTGTCCTGCCGTCGAGTCTTCTCGTATGGGGGATGAGAGATGCTGCATCGGCCATAGAGGTACTGTTGTAGACTATCTTGAGTGTTATCGGACGGGAGAATGTCAGTAACTCCTGATCTTTGGAGAGATTCTTCACTGCTTGCTTTACCTTGCTCTTCGTCTCTTCCTGAACCAGTAAGCGGGAAAAGTTCCGGGCAGCAAATTTGGCAACAGCCTCCTTTGTTACAACAAATTCGATATTTTCCAGAGGTGTATGCCTGAGCTCCTGCTTCAGTGCCAGGTCTCCGGTTATTAAGATGACAGGGATCTCATAATAAGCAGCGTAAGCAGCATTGATCAGAGCTTCATTCATCGGCTGGTCATTAATCCAGAGTTGATGAACCCTACTGTTGGAGTAGGTATGATCCATACTGGCATGTAACGCTCCCGTACCGGCATGATAACCCAGAAAGAGGACCCCATCATATTCTTTGTCGAAGGCCGGCATCATATAAAATGGGCGTGGTTCTCCGGATACAAGGCTTATTCTCTTATCGAGGGCTGTTATATCATAACTGAGATTATCACACATCCCGTGAGAATCTGCAATTACTACTTCTCTGATCTTCTTATCCTCCTCTCCTTCAAGTAGAGCATCGAGGACATCTTTGACATGATTATAAAATGCCGATTTAACTGAATCCCGGTCTCGCTTCTCCTGCTGCCAGTTCCAGGTCCCCGGCATACCTTCCATATCGATAGAGATATACAGTTTCATAATAATATCCTCCCCCCAACTCTTAGTATATCCTATTCAAAGAAAGATTCATTCATTGTCAATTGTTTTGATTCCTTTCTGCTTAGACATTACGAATGATGCAGTAGAGTAAGTTCCGAATAACCCTTAGGTGCCCTACGAGTCGGAACCGGCCGGCTCGTAGGGCACCTAAGGGTTGATGCTAGAACCCGTTTTACATTCCTCAAGATATATCGAAAGATCTCATTCCCGGCTATGAAGTGCGGAAAGGTGATAATCAGTGAAAAAGCTTTACATATTCTCGATTTGCTTTTATATGGAATGTGGAGAGAGTGTTATGCTTTACAGGCAGATATGGCATTCCGATAGAAGAGGAGTTTTTGCATGATCCATAAAATTCTGCAGAATAAGAGGGTTGTTCTGGCATCGTTATCTCCACGCAGAAAGGAGATATTTGGGCAGTTGGGACTGAAAGTTTTATACAAACCGGCAAATATCGATGAGAGTATAGATGCCAAAAATCCACGACAGTATGTTATGAAACTTGCCAGACGAAAGGCAGTTTATGTTGCAAAAGAGATGGATCCTGACTGTGTGGTGGTTGCTGCTGATACTGTAGTCTATATCGAAAATGAGATTCTTAATAAACCGGAGAATGATTATCAGGCAGCATACTACCTTTCGCTACTTTCCGGCCAGACCCATTACGTCTATACAGGGCTGGCAGTTCATTACCGGGGAAGATGTTTTACTGATTATGGCCGGACTGCAGTTACTTTCAAAGAACTCAAAGCTCAGGAGATCAGTGACTATATCGAAACCCGGGAACCTGTTGATAAAGCGGGAGCTTACGGGATACAGGGTTATGGCAGCCAGTTTATCACGAAGGTAGTAGGTTGTTATTTCAATGTAATGGGGTTTCCGGTAGCCAAATTTTATGAATTACTGAGGTGTAAGGTATTTGTTAATCACACCTGATTATAGAAGCCCGGGGAAATAATATATGAAACTCTTCTATAATGCTATATTCCACACTATGAGAGATCCTCTGGAGACTTTCTCGAAACTTCTGGTTAACGAAGAGGGAGTTATTGTCGATACACTTACCGACATTCCGGAGAGTTTTCAGGGTGATAAAATCGATCTTCAGGGGAGTTATGTTTTTCCCGGCTTTACAGATACTCACACCCATTCTTTTGAAGGGGGGCTCTACTCCCATGCGGCCAATCTGGGCAACTGCCGCTCTCTCCGTGACCTCTTTATCGATTTGAAAAATTCTGAACCGATAGATGATATACTCGTCGGATATAATTTTGATGAGAACTTGACCGGAGAAAAGAGATTCCCCTCAAGAGAAGAACTCGATGCTCACTTCCCTCAAATTCCCGTCTTACTAAGACGTATTGACGGGCATACAGTCCAGATCAACAGCAGGATGAAGTCAAGACTGGGAGAGTGGGGTAAAATTCCTCTTCCTGATGATGAGCCTTTCAGGGGTGAATGGAACGATTATATCTGTCATCAGTTTCACCGGAATTTAACCGAAGATTGGATTGTAAAAGCCTATCAAAAAGCAGCTCAAACGGGAATGAAGAGCGGGCATACAACGATTCATACCATGATAGGTGATGCCGGTAATAATCCGCTTCACTATCAACTCATAGCAGAGTTGAAAGAAGATTTCCCTCTCGATTTTATTCTCTATCCGCAGATTTTCGATGTAGGAACAGCACTGAAACTCAAAGCAACCCGTGTGGGAGGATGTATTCTAGCCGACGGGTCATTTGGTTCTCATACAGCAGCGCTAACGAGACCCTACCACGACGATCGAAGTAATTACGGCCGTTTATATAAGAGTGACGATGAGTGGGAAAGATTCGTTCAGGATGCTCATAATAATGGACTTCAGGTTGCTGTGCACTGTATAGGCGATGCAGCTATCAAACAGATACTTTCTGCTTATGTCAAAGCAGAAAGAGGTAATTGGCAGGGCATGCGACATCAGATCATCCACTCTGAACTGATAGAAGACGATGCAGTTCTGGAACTCATGAGCAGATACAGGATTGCAGCGGTTATGCAACCTATGTTTGACAGGTTATGGGGTGGAGAGAATGGTTTTTATGCCTCGCTGCTTGGTAGAGAACGCGTTTTGAAATGTAACAGGTTCCGCTCACTCCTCTCTGCAGGAGTATTGGTTACAGGGGGATCTGACTGGTATATTACACCCCTGAATGCCCTCGCTGGTATAGATGCAGCAGTTAATCATCGTAATGCTATGGAGAGGTTAGAGCCGTATCAGGCTGTTAAACTATATACCAGCAATGCCGCCAGACTGATAGGATATGAGGAGAGGTCTGGAGAGCTGGTAGCTGGCAAGCAGGCAGACCTGGTCTGTCTCGAAGAGAATCCACTGGAGAGTAACAGTATAGCCACCATCAGGGTGAACAAAACAGTAAAACGGGGTAAGGTTATCTATTCACACGAATTCTGATTCCTTTATCATGACAAAATAATGCAAGAGTAAAGGAGCAAGAAATGGAAGAAAGAATTGAAAAACTGATCAGAGAAGAGCATGAACTGCATCCAGTAGCCGAATTGATTGATTTTTATAAACTCTTTTTTCAGGCCAGTTGTGGACCTGGACATCTGGTCGAGAACAGAGATAGGGCATCAAGATTTCTGCATGAGGAACTGCAAGAAACTTTAGATAATCACGAACCTCTGGTACAGGATATTTCTCTGGGAGAGAACGACTATTGTCGGGTAGATCTAAAGGTTATACAGAACGGCCTGATCACTGAAAAGGAGTTCTTCTTTGCCTTTATCAAAAGCGTTCCCAATAAAATAGAACCTGCTGAGTTCCCTGAACTCTGGCCGACTATTGAAAGTAAGATAAAAGAACTGAATATTTTCGGTCCTGCATTCATTATGGAGAGAAAGATCCTTTCTGCTGTCCTGGGTACGAGAAAAGTCAATCATCCGAGACATTCTGAAAGATTCAGAAGAGAATACAACCCGCACTACAGACTGATCAGGAAGCAATTCATCAAATTATCCGATATTAAGCCTGACTATAACAAGAGATAAATAAAAAATGAGGAACCGAGCGTTGACCCGGTTCCTCTACGACGTTGGGGTATCGTAAGCAATATTTCTTATGCAACTCTTAAGGTAGACTCTTCTTCAGAGAACGAATCAGGCATAATCTTCACAATGCCAGATGCCACCTTCTAAACTCTTAAGACTACAGTTATCCCGGTGAATACAGTGGGCACATATACCCGGATTGCTGGAAGCCTTCTCACCGGCTGCTTCGACTTTAAATGTTTCTTCCTTTCTGCTCTCTGCTGCTACCGGAGCTACTTCTTCATTCTGGTAATCTTCACAATTCCAGATTGTTGCGTCACTATTATGACTCAATATGCAGCTCTCTGCTCTTATACAGTCAGCACAAAGCCCGCCTCGTTTGTTCTTGCGTGAATGTAATTCGACCTTCAACTCTTCTTTAAAACTCTTCTGTATATCCTGTTTGTAATTATGCTTTGTAGACATATTAACCTCCCAGTTAATTTGATTCATCTGCTCTATATTAGATGCAAGGTGCGTGCCAAAGCAGAAAAAGGGTAATACCGAGAGACGATGTGGGTCGCTAACTATATGGCAGGCTGGTGGTTATGTTATACCGGATCAGAGTCGCGGGGATAAAAAAGAGAGAGAAAAGAAGAGACCAAAAGTGGGGAAAAATGCAGGGTATGGGGAAATATTACCCGCTTTATTCTCTGCTTTTCTTTTCTACTTCTCTGAGTTTTGTCCTGAGTGTTTTTCTGTCTATCTCAAGGATCTTAGCTGCTTTGCTCTTATTTCCGTCGACAGATGCGAGGACATTTTTGATATATTCGATCTCCATATCCTTCAATGGCTTATCAAAGCCCTTTTCTTGCTGGATGGAGAAACGCATGGTTTCCGGGAGGTCGGGGACATCGATAACCGGATGGTCTGTCATAATCAGCAGTCTGTGAATTGTATTCTCGAGTTCTCTGACATTACCGGGCCAGGGGTATTTTTTCATAGCTTGGAGCGCATTATCAGTTATGGAAGGTGCACTTTTACCGAGCTCTTTGGAGTATTTATCGAGGAAATGTTTAGTGAGTATTATCAGGTCTCCGTTTCTCTCTCTCAGGGGTGGCAGTTCGATGGTAATGACATTAAGCCTGTAGAAGAGGTCTTCTCTGAAGTGTCCCTGTTGCACGAGGCTTTCCAGGTTTTTGTTTGTAGCGGCAATTATTCTGACATCGACTTTTCGGGATTGTTTTGCCCCTATCATTGTGATCTGTTGGTCCTGCAATACTCTGAGTAGTTTAACCTGCATAGAGAGAGAGGTCTCGCTGATTTCATCGAGAAACAGTGATCCTCCGTCTGCAACGAGGAAGAAACCGGCTCTTGTCTCATTAGCACCGGTGAAGGCCCCTTTAACGAAACCAAAAAGTTCACTCTCCAGGAGATTTTCTGGTATGGCTCCGCAATTTACGGCAATGAATGGTGCGGAAGAGCGTGGGCTATGATAGTGTATGGCTCTGGCGACCAGTTCCTTGCCGGTTCCACTTTCACCGGTAATGAGAACGGTAGCGGATATAGCGATCGATTTCTCAATAGAATGGAAGACAGTATTCATAGATTGTGATTGTCCGATGATACCATAGTTTTCGTAACTTTCAGGAATGTTCGTCTTTTTACTGATCTTCTCAGCCTGAATTTTTTCGATTACCTCGTCGATAGCATTATATAGCTCATCATCGGTAAACGGTTTGATAAGGTATTCTTCAGCTCCTGATTTGACTGCTTCCACAGCACCGTCAATCGTAGGGTATCCAGTAATCATTATAACCTTTAACTGCCGATAATTTTCGGTTATATGTCTGATCAGTTCCAGTCCGCTCAATTTCGGCATTTTGAAGTCGGTAATTACAAGGTCGATATCTGCTCTTTCCAATGTTTGCAGGGCATCGGGGACATTACCTGCAGTATAGACAGTGAAATCCCGTTTCCTGAGCTTTCTGCTGAGCATCTCGAGTGTATCAATGGAATCATCTACTACAAGGATTGACATTTGTTTTTCTGGCATACTTATACTCTTCCTGTGTTTATTAGTCTCTAATTTTACCGTAAACCGGTAATCTGATTTCGAAGATGCTACCTTTACCGAGCTTACTGTTAACATTTATCTGACCATTATGTGATGAGACGATACCATGGACCACAGAAAGCCCCAGGCCAGTTCCCTGATTGATATCTTTTGTGGTGAAGAAGGGTATGAATATCTTCTCCTTTATCTCATCCTTGATTCCCTTCCCGGTATCTTCTACAGAGAACGAGACAGTGTTATCTCCATTGTTGGTCGTGGATAGGATCAGTTTACCCCCTTCGGGCATTGCATGAATGGCATTGACAATCAGATTGACCAATATCTGATGTATCTGGTTGGGATCGGCATCAATCTCCGGGATATCTGATTCTAAAGACCTGATTATCTCTATGCCGGATTTCAGGCAACGGCTCTCCAGAAAATAGAGCCCCTCTTCTATAATCTGATTGAGGTTTACTTTCCCTTTTTTGGGTGGCATCTGGCGAGAGAAGAGCATCAGTTTACGGACTATCTCTCTGCTGTGTAGTGTGGCATTGATGATCTTTCTGGCATCATCTACACTCTCCTGTGGGACATCATCACTCTTCTCTATGAGTTGAGCAAATCCCAGAATGGTGGCTAACGGTTCGTTGATCTCATGAGCAATGCCTGCAGAAAGTTGTCCGATTGTAGCCAGCCTGTCTGCGTGCCTGAGTTGCTCCTGCAGCTTGGTGTTTAGTTCCTCAACCTGTTTTCTTTCTATTATCAGTGCTATCTGTTTGGAGACGGTCTCGAGCAGGTTCTCCTCCTCCTGGAGGAATATCTGGCCATAGGTTGGAATATCTCTTTCACGGTAAAAAACCTCTAACAATCCCCTCTGCTCGTATTTGGAAGAAATTTTTGTGCTGAGCTTGATCTTGCTCTCCCTGAACCCGGAACTTTTATAGTACTGATCATCGACAAAAATACGTGCGTAGGCTATCTCAGGGTACTGCATGGCAGCAGGTAGTATATCGGCTATCTGTTGCAAGACCTGATGGATGGACAGATTAGGCTTATTTGCTATCTGAGTGATCCGGTAAAGGCAATAGAGTTCCTTGACTCTCTCTTTCAGGGCATCCTGGGCAAACTGATGAGCAAATCCTTCAGAAAGAACGTGGATGAGTTTAGAGAAGAAACTTACCTGAGCATTGTCGAAAGCTTTACTCTTAAAGGCTCGCATCGTCAGAATAGCAAAGTAGTGAGAATCGATTATAAAGGGAATCAGACAAAAGGAAGTGAAATTCTTTTTACTATCCGGTTCAGTTCCCTGTAACTCTATATTGTTGTGGTAAAAGCAAATTCCCTCCTCGGTCTCTTTCCTGAAGAAAGTGATATTATCTTTTTTCTTCCTCCCCTTTAATTCCTGCTGACGGAAGAAATCCTCTATCCAGCGAATATAATTCTCTTTATTTCCGAAATCAAGGAGATCTCTCTCATTAAAGAAGTCGAAAGGGAATTCGATCTTCTTGAGTTTCTTAACGGTGAACTTATGGGGAGGGTAATATTCGAAAACATTGAATTTTTCTCGATCACCGAGATAGATAGCGACTGCATTGGCTCGGGAAAACTCATCGAAGATAGTTGCTATACCCCTGATGAAGTCGAGTCGCTTCAAATCTCCACTGGCACAGCGGAGGATACGGTTTGAGATCTCACAGATTCTCTTTAACATGATTAACCTTCCCGGTTGTTATATCACCTGTTTTTATTAGTTCGAAAAGTGATAGAATGTTTAATGGTGCCGTTCCAGGGAACGGCACCATTATCATTGATCTATAAAACACCGTGGTCAAGCATAGCAGTAGCGACTTTCATAAAGCCGGCAATATTGCTCCCTTTAACGTAATTCACGGAGTTATTTTCTTTACCGTATTCTACACACTGATTATGGATAGAACGCATTATCGTCTGCAGCTTTTGATCTACCTCATCACGACTCCAGCTCAACCGCATACTGTTCTGGGTCATCTCCAGGGCTGAAGTGGCCACACCACCAGCATTTGCTGCTTTACCAGGGCCATAGAGAATTTTATTGTCGATAAAGATTTTGACCCCTTCCGGTACGGTTGGCATATTTGCTCCTTCGGATACACATTTGCAACCATTTTTAACGAGGGTAGCAGCCTCTTCGGCACTGATCTCGTTTTGGGTGGCACAGGGCAGGGCGACATCACATTTGATTCCCCAGGGACGTTTACCCTGATGATAATCTACCTTGAACTCCTCAGCATATTCTTTAACGCGGCCGCGACGAACATTCTTCAAATCCATCAGGTAATCCCACTTCTCACCTTTAATGCCATCCGGGTCATGAATAAAACCGTCGGAATCGGAAATCGTAACTACCTTGCCACCGAGCATATTGACTTTGGCAATAGCATACTGGGCGACATTACCGGAGCCTGAAACTACTACGGTTTTTCCATCAAAACTCTCATTACGGGTCTTTAACATCTCTTGAGCGAAATAGACTGCTCCATAACCTGTTGCTTCGGGACGGATCAAACTGCCACCCCAACCGAGAGCCTTACCGGTAAAGACACCAGTAAATTCATTCTTGATTTTCTTATACATACCAAAGAGGTAACCGATCTCCCTCTTGCCGACACCAATGTCTCCTGCCGGGACATCTGTGTTAGGGCCGATATGCCTGAATAGTTCGAGCATAAAAGACTGACAGAAACGCATTACTTCGCCATCAGACCTGCCTCTTGGGTTGAAATCGGAACCACCTTTGCCACCACCAATGGGTAGTGTTGTAAGGCTGTTTTTAAATATCTGCTCAAATCCAAGAAACTTCAGGATAGAGAGATTGACACTGGGATGGAAACGTAGACCACCTTTATATGGGCCTATAGCACTATTGAACTCTACCCTGTAACCCCTGTTGACCTCTATCTCTCCATTATCTGCTACCCAGGGAACTCTGAACATGATGATTCTTTCCGGCTCGACAAGACGATCGAGAATATTTGCTTGTTGAAATTGAGGATTGGCCTGATATACTGGCCAGATACTTTCGATTACTTCGGCAACGGACTGAATAAATTCTGGTTCATTCGGATTCCTTGCCTTGATTTTGTACATGAATTCTTGTAAACTCATTGACACCTCCAACGTTTTTTGCTTACGATTTATACTAACTGAGTAGTATATTACTATTGACTGCCTTATGGCTCAAACATATAAAAACCTATTCTTCATTTTTGTATCTCAAATCACCTTATCTGGTTTCATTATGACAGCACAACCCTTTCTACCATCTATTTTTATGATAAAAGGCTTCTTACTCCGCAGATGCACAAAGTGCTCTGTTTTATTATATGCGGTCTGGTCGTTGAGGTAATCCCAGGAAATAAAATCATTCTCGGTCCCATAGGGCACTGTAAAATAGCCAACTTCCATTGCGAGAACATTCTGGAAAAAATGGCTACCCTGAGACGCTTCAACATTAAAATTCTTCAATCCTACTTCCACAATCACTCTGGCTCTATTTATCTGAGCCCATTTAACAGGAATACCGAGATAGGGGTCACTAGATCCCCATCTACCGGGTCCGATCAGGATATAATCTCTGTTTTCTTTTCGCATAGTTTCGTTCAGAATATCAATCTCATCTCTCATTAACAGGGTTCTGCTGTTATCGAAGCATTCCGGAACCAGGAATACAAGATCGTGTATCTCTTCCATAGCACCGTTTCCCAGTGCACAGGTAGATAATAGAAGAAGATTATTCCTGTCAATAGAATTAAGATCGATACTGACTCTCTCTTTGCTTACATTCAATGGCCTGATCTGTAAGAGATAGAATGAAGCCTTCTTTTCGTTGTGGTCTTCACTACTATTATCGTACAGTTTTACTGCAAATTCAATCTCGACAGGTATGCCCATCGCCTTTTCACCTATATCAAGAATAAGGTTGAGAACATCAGCCAGGGGAATGATATTGAAATGGGTAACAGACCGGAAAGTAATTACACGCGGTCCTTTGATATAGGTCCCCTCTATGAAGGCATTATTCTCATAATCCCAGACAGAGGTAAGATTTACGAGAGGGCCATCTTTCTCTTTGTTACTGATTTTCATTTTGACCAGTGTCTCATCCTCGCCTGCAGAGAGCTGGAAATCCTTTCGCGAAAGATCAATGGCATACATATGATTCTGACTATATTCCACTACTCTGAATGGTTGCATAAACTCGATACGGGGATAACTGGGACAGAAGCTGTAACTCTTCTCCCGATCCACGACCGATTTGCCCAAGCCGGCAGCCAGGGAGGCAATACCATCACTGTGCTTGATATAGGAAGTTGGATAATAGTTATAAGATTCAGCAACTCCAGAGAAATGTGGATAGTAGAGGGTATCGTATTGTTCTCCCACAACCTCCTGTAGAATCACTCCCATCTTCTCTTCTTCGATCTTGAAATTGATCCCCTCGATGTAATCTCTGGTATTCTTCAGATATATCGACGCGAAGATGAGTTTTATAGCTTCACATAGCTTCCGAAGACGGATAGTATCGTTCGAATCGTTGTTGGGTAGCATAAAAGTCCGATAAACTCCAGCAAAAGGCTGAGACTGTGAATCCTCCAGCAGGCCGGAAGACCTGACCGCAATCGGTTTCCGCATTTTATTGAGATAGATCTTCAGCCTCTCCAGAAGAGTATCGGAGAGTCTGCCGGCAAGAAACATTTTGTCGATCTCATCATCAGTATACTTGGAGAAATCGAGATTGAGCTTGTTTCTCTCAATAAAAGAGTCAAACTCATCGGTTCCTATGATCCCTGTGCAGGGGAGTCTGATATCAATATCGGGGAAAAGTTCATCTAACTCCATGGTCTCGGAGAGTGCATTGAGGAAGGCGAGACCACGGCCCTTGCCGCCCAGAGAGCCTTCGGCAAGCCTTACGATCTGCTTCGGGTCGGTCAGGCTATCTTCATTGAATTGAACGAGTTTACCCCGGTTTTTCTGCTGATTGACATACTGAAAAACGGTGATGAGATACTCTCTCAATGCTGGAATATCGTGGAAATCATCAATTTTTTTGGGTGCTATCACTCTAGCGACCTGAAACTCTCCATGAGCTATCAGCCAGGTAGAGAAATGATTTAATTCGGCATGGTATTTCAGTGACTCATCAGGGATTACCTTAAGTTTAGCTTCAAATTGCCGCATTGAGTCTGCTGAATCAATCATCTTGCCACTCTGGTCGCGGAAGATGAAATCTCCGAATCCCTGGCTCGTGTGTAAAAAATCACGGAAATTTCGCCAGAATGATGGTGAATTCTCATAGAGGTAATAGATACTCTGATCAAGGGCATCCTTTATAATACTCTGATCAGAAGAGTGAAGCATCAGGGCGGTTCGTTGATCCAGCTCTCTGATTCTTTTAAAGAGAGACAGGCCATCTATTTTATAGCAAAGGTGGGGCTTCTTGTCGACCACCGAATTCTCTGCAGAGATTACACAGGTAATATACTCCCTGTACTGATCGAATATAGCGAGGGCTTCCTGCAGGTTGTGTACAAGGATGACTTTAGGCCTGGCCCGCATCCTAAGACGCTTATTAACGTCATTTAACTCCTCTTTGATCAGTCTTTGAGTCTGCTGAACGAGTTCATAGTATATCAGAGGGAGGAATTTCGAATAATACTTGATCGACTTTTCATATAGGAGAATAACGCGGGTCAATCCTACTTCTGTATCATGCCGGAGATTGCGGCTGTCCTCAATAAGTTTTACCATAGTCAGGAATATCTTTGCATCACCATCCCAGTAAAATATATCATCGAAGTATTCGGCATATTCTGCATTGTTCTCGAAGTGTAGCGGATTGGTTGTCTTATTGAGCAGGAGCAGGATCGGTAAATCTCTGTCGAGAGTCTTGATCTTACGTGCCAGGTCTAATGAAGAAATCCGTCCGACATTCTCAAGGGTAATAACAAGGTCGAAATGCTCTTCACCAATTAATCTAAGAGCCTCTTCGGCTGACGGGGTTGTTACTATTCTCGGATAATTAGAGAGGTCAAGCTGTTGATATTCACCGAACAATCTGACAGAGAGATGTCCATCCTGTTCCAGGATAAAAGCATCATAAAAGGTTGATACCAGAAGAATATCCCTGATGCGGTATTGCATCAGACTGTGAAAGGTGTCATCTCCATATTTGAACTTGTTATAATAATAGTTCAAATCTTTGATCTCGATCTTCTTCATCTTCCTCTCAGAAATTGAAATTGGTGTAAACTTCTGAAGCCATCATTTTTCTATCAGTGCTATACCCTTCTTTCCATCCATCCTGACTAACAGTGGATGGTCAACACGGACATGAACCAGAAATTCAGTCCTCTTTACTTCTTTCTGCTCTTTCAACCAGTCCCAATCGATAAAATCGTTATCAGAAACATAAGGGATGGTGAAATAGCCAACTTGCATGGCAACAATATTGTGGAAGAAATGAGTTCCCTGTGAGGCCTCTATTAGAAAATCTTCCAAACCTGTTTCCACTATTACTTTGGCTCTGTTGATCTGTGCCCATCTGACAGGTATGCCTAAAAACCGGTCTCTTGATCCCCATCTGCCTGGCCCTAAAAGTATATAGTCACGATCATTATCCTGCATTTCTCTGTTCAGCTCTTCTATCTCACTCTGAATCTTTATCGTTCTGGTCTTGTCGAATTTACTATGATCAATATAGACTATGTCATAGATACTATCTATTATTCCATTTCCCATACCCTTTTCTGTATAGAGTAGCAGATGTTCCCTGTCGAGGTTGTCAGTATCAATATTATAACTCTCAATAGCAATCGAGAGTGGCCTGATCTGCAGTATATAGAAGGTTGGAAGGATTCCTCGAGATTTGTTCTGATGCAGATTGACGGCAAATTCGATCTCTACTGGAGTTCCAAGAGCAATCTCGCCGATCTCAAGTATCTCTTGCAGAATCTCGGCGAGAGGGAATTGATTGTATTTCAGGATACCTGGAAAGGTCAATACCCGAATTCCCGGTGTTGTCAGGGAATCGACAAAACGATTGTTTTGATAATCCCAGACAGTAGCTAGATTGGTCAAAGCACCCTCTTTTTCAGCTGTTTTCAGGTCAAGACGGACAAGGGTTGCATCTTCTCCCTCCTTCAAGTCGAAACTGTTCTGCTCCAAACTGAGGGCGTAATAATCTTTCTGAGAGTTTTTTATCCGTTCTTCCGGTTGCAGTGGTTCGAGTTTGGGGTATTTCGGGCAGAAACGATAGTTCTCTTTCCCCTCAACTACCGATTTGCCCAATCCTAATGCTATAGAGGCAATTCCATCCGAGTTTTCCATGTAAGAGGTGGGGTAGAAGTTATAAGACTGAGCCGAACCTGAGATGTGCGGGTAGTAATGAGTGTCGTTGAAGCTGCTACCGACAATCTCCTGAATTATCACAGCCATCTTCTCCTCTTCAGACTTATAGTTCAAACTTTCTATGTAGCTACGGGCATTACGTAAATATACGGAAGAAAAAACGAGTTTAATAGCATCAATTAATTGTTTTAACCTTACCTGCTTGTCGGGATTATTATTTGGCAGCATAAATGTCCTATAGACTCCGGCAAAGGGTTGGGACTGCGAATCTTCAAGTAAGCCTGAAGAACGAACTGCTATCGGGAAATCGATATTATCGATATAGATTTCCAGCTTAGAGATCAACTCCGGTGTCAGTTCACCTTTGAGAAATGTCTCATCGATATCCCGATCCGTCATGCTGGAGATGCTCTCATCAATATCGAGATGATCAATGAAAGTATCGTATTCATTTGTTCCGATAATAGCAGTACTCGGTAAGGATATTCGTACATCGGGGTACTTTTTGTCGAAATCCATCGTGACAAAGAGGGCATTCAAAAAACCCAAACCACGTCCTTTACCACCGAGAGACCCTTCAGCGAGGCGAATTATCTGATCGACCTCTGTCAGGCTAGCTGCATCAAAATTGATAATTTTTCCTCTACTCTTCTCTCTTCGTACATCTTCGAAGATCTTGAGCAGGAAAGAGCGTAGGTCATCAACAGTAGGGAAGTCTGTTACCTTCATAGGTCTGATCTTCTTGGCGAGGACAACTTCTCCATGCGCCACCAGCCAGTTAGAAAAGTGATTACTGTTACTATGATATAATAGTGATTCGTCAGGAAGTGTTTCAAGTACCTTTTTTATATCATTAAGTGATGCTATACGAGCTATCTCTTTATTATCTTTATCGCGAAAGATCAGATCACCGAAACCGAGATTCTTGATAACAAATTCCCGCAGATTGTGCAGCAACTTCTTGGAGTTCTTATCGATAAAATAGACTCCTAATTCCTTCGCCTTCTTTTCGTTCTCTGTTTCTGAAGATTGTAAAATTATCGGTATATCCTGTTGATCCTTATTGATTGTCTTTATCAACCTTATGCCCGCATCATTGGCAATTCTTCCATTATATGAGTACTTCACATCTGAAATCACACCGACAATATACTCTTTATACTTCTCGTAAATCTCTATTGCTTCCTCATAGGAATGAACGAGCAGAACCTTCGGGCGAGCTCTCATACGTAACCTTTTGTTGATATCGGTCAATTCTTCCTGGATTAATCTCTGTGTCTGCCTCATTATAACTGAATAGAGCAAAGGGAGGAAGATAGAATAATAGTGTACAGAATCTTCAACAAGAAGGATAACTCTAACGAGCCCTATCTCTGTATCATATGCAACATTGATCTTATCTTCCACACTTTTAACCATTGCCAGAAAGAGTTTTGTGTCTCCATTCCATATAAAGACATCATCGATACAATCCATCTCCTCAGCATGGTTCTCGATAATTGCCAGATCTGATTGCACATTTAGTAAGAGAAGTACCGGTAAATCGGGATGCTCTTTCTTAATCAACTTACTTAAATCAAATGGCCCGATTTCACCGATCCGCATCATCAGAATTACTAGATCATAAACGTTATCCTCTAATTTATTCAAGGCATCTTTACCCGAAGGAACACTGGTAACTCGTGGTGCAGTACTGAGATTGAGTTGCCTGTATTCGCCGAAGATCTGTTCCGAAAGCCTCCCATCCTGTTCGAAGATAAAAGCATCATAGAAGGTTGAGACCAGCAGTATTTCTTTGATCTGCTTCTGCATCAGGTTATGGAATATATCTTCGCCAAATTTGAATTTGTTGTAATAGTAATTAAGCTCTTTCATCTTCATAAGTTATATCTCCGTTATCTGCTCGAATGAAAGTTGATGATATCTTGTTTAACAATACCCGTATATTTCTTTCAGTCAGGTAAATTTTTACTACTTGTCAGAGTGAATATTGAATTATCCGTTCTATGAGCTGAGAAAATGATATTCCTTGTTCTCTGGCTGCCATAGGTGTCAGGCTGAGAGAGGTCATCCCGGGTAGAGTATTGACTTCGAGAAAGAAAAAATCATTGCCATCATATCGATAGTCGACACGGGCATAGGCCCGACAGCCGAACTCTCTGAAAATTGACAGACTCAATTCCTGTATCTCCTTCGTCTCCCTTTCGGATAGAGATGCCGGTACTTCGTACATAGTACATCCTTTTGTATATTTGTTCCGGTAGTCATACCATCCTTGCTTGACCTTGATTTCAACTACCGGAAGGGGAGATTCACCCAGCAGGGATACCGTGAGTTCAGAACCGGCTATATATCTCTGCACAATAATCCTGCTACTATACTTGAAAGCAAGATCAATAGCGGGATTCAACTCAGAAGGTTCTCTAACTATTGTTATCCCGACAGATGACCCCGAATAGTTAGGTTTTACTACCAACGGTATTTCGAAGTTATCAATAATCTGATCAGTGATCTGCTTTGTTCTTTCTGTGATGATTGTGTATTCGGGGACCTTGACTCCAAGAGAGGAGGCGAAAGCGAAACTCACCTGCTTATCCATGGAGAGCGCGCTCGATCTCATATCCGAACCTGTGTAGGGTATATTGAGTAGTTGTAATAAAGCCTGGATGGACCCATTTTCTCCATCACCGCCATGTAGACCTATAAAGACGATATATGGCTGCAGAGAAATGATTTTCTCTCCAAGATGCAGATAGGAAGTAAAATCAACGGGATCAAGAATAATAGTTTCGTAGTCGAGTTCTATCAGTGCTTTGTGTATAGCAGTTGAAGAGCTTAGAGATATATCTCTTTCTTCGGAAAAACCTCCCTGTAATAAGATAACTCTCTCTCTCATCAGCAAACCTCAGTTGAACTGTTCTGATTTCCTTGAGCCCGTCAAGAAAATATTTAATTATTGGGAGAAGTATTTCGCTGAAACATAATATCAACTTGTAACTTCTTCCTGCCAAGCATATCGTTACAGCTCACGGTAAGAGTATGGTAGGACGACTATTCTTGCCTGAAGTTTCGGTTCTTAAAAGCCCTCTTATAGTATCTAAGGAATGTATATGCGAAAACTCAATATTGGAATAAAAATATGCAAAGTACAGCCTTTCAAAAATCATTGCTATGTCGACAAGCAGATATAAGAAAAATTCAGAGGAGAGGGATAATAAAAATAAGGATTACTGGTCGAAAAAGTTTCCCTCCAATACCTGCTGAAAGTTTCGCTTGGTCTTCAAATCTCTATATCGCCGATAAATACGAATAGTCTGATCTTCTGATGTTAAACCCTTACGAAGAAGAAACTGAGCCCAGAGTTGAAGGTTAAAACGGGTCTTCTTATCAAGTTTGTTGACATCTGCTAACCAGTCACTCTCAGAATTGCGACGGTGACAGTAAATCCAACCCTTCTCTATAAGGTCGGAAATAATCGTCTTGGTGGCTTCACCCTCCATCTCGTTCTCATCACTGTACTTTGCATAGATAATCTTCATCTCGTCCAGTGTGTAGCCAAAAGTGTGCGGTTCTTTCACTATAGTCTTAACAGGATGGATTTCGATGTCTATTATAACCCCTTCAGGACTGATCCAGTACTCCATTATCATCGAAACCTCCTATCCTGATCATATTATACGTTAAAGACCATATATAATAACCTATAATCATCGTTGTTTAGTCAAGTATAAATAGGTTTAAGGCTGCTAAATGGGATTCTTTTGTTCTCTGTCTATACAGTATCAAAGAACTTTATCCCAAATTATCCGATATAACTTGACAGCCCCGGCCGTTTAATTATTTAGATATTTAATTAAATACCTATGGAAGGTCAGGATGAACAATAACACTGTTTTCAAGGCGTTAGCAGATGAGAATCGACGAAAGATAATCAGGCTACTCCGGAAGCATGAGGAGATGACAGCCGGTATGATAGCCGAAGAGTTTGATATCTCCAAGCCAGCGATAAGTGAACATTTGAAAATATTGAAGAATGCGGGCCTTGTTTTTTCGAGAAAGAGGGGGCAGTTTGTCGAATATTCATTGAACACAACAATCTTTCAGGAGATATTGGAGTTTGCTATGGATTATCTTAATGCTAAAGATATAAGGGGGAGAAGAGATGGATAGGATCAGACATTTCAAGTGGTCGATATTACTAGTAATAATTCATCTTGTGGTAGTACTTTATTTCAACGCGATATTGGGTCCAGAAGAGAAGATACCGCGACAGTGGGATTATCGGGGAGAGATAGGGAGTTATTCGAGTCGGGAAGCAGGTTTATGGTTTTTATGGGGAATGAATGTAATTTTGGTTGCTGCCTTTATTCTTTTTCCTTTAATTTCACCCCGTTATAAACGTGATCGCAACCGATTTGAGCAGATACTACCTCGACTATCGTTAATTATTAGTTTTTTCCTTCTTGTTATTCATCTCTATATGTTGTTATGGGCATCAGGTATTCCTTATATCAGAGGAGATGATTTCATCTTCGTGTTGATAGGGCTGCTTTTCATCTTTCTGGGGAACATATTACCAAAGATACCATCGAACTACTTTGCCGGTGTCAGAACACCCTGGACATTGACATCGGAGAAGAACTGGTACAAGACGCACAGAGTAAGTGGCTATGTTTTTGTTATCGGTGGTATTTTTATGATGTTGAGGGGCTTTTTCGAGTTGGGGAGTACACTGTCATTGATCCACACAACTCTGTTACTAGGATTTCTATTGGTGTATCCCATACTGTATTCATACATTTTTTTCTTAAAGGAGAAGAAAAATAGAGAAAAGGAGGAGAGATGAGAAGAGGATTTTTTGTCATCTTTATGATAGCTTTCATGTTTCTGACAGCAGGTAATATTGTCGCAGACAATCAGGTATTTATAGATTATTGGATCGGAACAATCAGAGTCATGGATACAGAGATGGAGATTCATATCGAAATAGAAGAGCAAGATAGCCGGTATAGCGGGCTGATCTCTATACCGGAGCAGTTTCAGTATGATCTGGAATTATCAGATCTTGAGGTCGATTATCCCGAGATATCATTCGTACTGGAAGCTGGTTCCAGGGCTACTTTTCAGGGTAGTATGAAAGATGGGTATATAAGTGGAAATTTTTCTCAGTCAGGAATAAACGGATTGTTTCATCTCGTCAGAGGCGAAAAAGAGAGACTACGCCGCGAACCTGTTGAGTTAAGCCCTCTCAAGGGTGAACAGGAGATAGAGGTCCCGACTACATACGGTATCCTTTCGGGCAGCCTGGTTCTCCCCAATAGTGGTGAACGTTATCCTTTAGTAATAATCGTAGCCGGTTCCGGCCCCACAGATCGGGACGGTAATAATCCTCTGATTGCTGGAAAAGGTTATGTCTATCGGCAGATCGCAGAAAAGTTAAGAGAGTTCGGGATAGCAACCCTGAGATATGATAAAAGGGGAATAGGTAAGAGTAGTGATTCATTACAGAGAGAGGAAGACATTAGATTCGACTACTTTGTGCAGGATGTGATAAGCTGGATAGAGTTATTTCAAGAAGATGAACGATTTAACAAGATCTTGATTCTGGGTCACAGTGAAGGTTCATTATTAGGGATACTGGCAGCAGGTCAGACTGAGGTAGATGGATTGATTTCGGCAGCAGGTGCAGGGCGTAATATGGCTGATGTCCTGATGGAACAGTTTTCACGACAGCCGGAACCTTATAGAGCTGAAGGAGAAGAGATCATAAGTTCATTGAGAGAGGGGAATATGGTTTCCGATATCAGTGAAGAGCTACATAGTGCTTTTCGTCCCTCTATCCAGCCCTACCTCATCTCCTGTATGCAGTATGATCCGGCTGTAGAGATCAGTAAACTGAACATCCCGATTCTAATAATACAAGGAACTAACGATATACAGATTTCAGTAGATGATGCCCAGAAACTTGCAGAATCGAATGAATCTGCTGAACTGGTGATTATCGAGGGTATGAACCATATGTTCCGTACCTCTTCAACCGAGCTACAGGAGAATATGAAAACTTATGGTGACCCTGAACTTCCCTTTACGGAAGGTTTTATAGAAAGTTTGATCAGTTTCGTCAATAAGATATGAGTAATGAAGATATGAGATCTATGGATTGACAAAAGAGGGGAGAAGCATTTCTCCCCTTTTATTATCCTATCTGCGCGATTCAGAATAGCTTTTTTGTCAGGCTATCCTCTGCCAGAGTTATAGCTCCCCAGACACCGGCCCGATTTTTCAAAACAGCTTTCTCAATATGGATCTGCCCGTTCTGATAACTATTGAGGTATTTACTGATTGAGTCAGATAAAGGGCAGATATCAAAGGCAGAACATTCTGTTACTCCACCTCCTATTATTACATATTTCGGGTCAAGTACAGTTATCGCATTGGCAATGACCAATCCAATTTTATCATACGCGTTATTGATAATTCTGGCAATATCATTATTATGCTGATAGATTTTCAGCATCTGGGCAATATTTCTTTTCTCACCGGTTACTGATTCAGCCTCTTTTTCCAGAGCAGGTATGGCAGTGTAAGCTTCCAGACAACCGAGTTTTCCGCATACACACTTTTTCCCACCAGGCACGACTATCGTATGACCAAGTTCAAGAGCAGCATAAGAATCACCGTGATAAATACTGTTATTTAATACAAAACCGCTTCCTATACCTGTTCCAATAGTAATTCCGAGTAATGAAACCTTATCTCGCGATTTGGCCTGTGATTCACCGAAAGTCATAAGATTTGCATCATTTTCGATGAGTACTGGAAGATTGAATTTCTGAGAGAGGAATCTGACCGGGTTGGCACCAACCCAGTTTTTCAGATTTGGAGAATTGTATAGAACTTCTCCGGTAGTATTTTGTATGTTTCCAGGGCTTCCGAGAGCTATTGCTCTGAGTGAATACTTGCCTGAACAGTTTTCAAGGATATCAGTGACAGCATATTTCAGGAGGTCATATATCTCTTCTCTGCCGCTATTTCCATGTTTTCGTCTTTTGAATGAAAGAAAACCTGTTCCCTTATTGCCGAAACCGAACTTTAATGAAGAACCTCCCAGATCCAGTCCCGCAAAGACATCCATGATATTCTTTACAATTATTCTGAATCTTTGAGAATCTTATGAACTGTCTCGATAAAATCATCAATGCTATACGGTTTTTCGATCTTATCACAGAAACCGAATTTTTGTGGATCACCCATAACGGGATTATCTAGATAGCCACTGGAAGCTAATGCCAGTATATCAGGATACTTCTCTCTCAGAATCTGCAGTGTTTCCAGGCCACCCAATTCTCCCGGAACAGTCAGATCGAAGATAACGAGGTCGAACGGTTCTCCTTTCAAATACTCTTCTTCATATATAAGGAGTGCCTTTGATCCATTGGAACAGTTTATAACTGTGTATCCCAGCTCTTCAAGTGCGACTTTAACGGTATCCACTATAATTGGATCGTCATCCATAATCAGTATTTTGCTATCAAAAACTTCCACTTCCTCTTCTTCCGAATCCATGTCCTGTATTGCTGATTTGGAAGCAGGGAGATAAACGATGAAAGTTGATCCTTCACCCGCTATAGATGATACATCTATATTACCTCTGTGTTTGTTAACTATAGAATAGGCGATTGGCAGGCCTAAACCGCTTCCCTGTTGTTTTGTAGTGAAGAACGGATCAAATATCCTCTCGAGATAAGTTTCTGGTATTCCTGTTCCCTTATCTATTATACTAATCTTAATATAATTAGATGTCTTCCCTGTCCATTCCGGTGCATCAGAACCGGGAACATTTTCTCCCTTGATCGTTATGATGCCGCCATCCGGCATTGCCTGCACAGCATTTAACATCAGATTGTTAAACACCTGCATAATCTGTGATTTATCTACATCGCAGAGCCAGAGTTCTGGATCTAATTCCAGTTTATAACGGACTTTAGAACCGCTCAGGGCATATTGAGCAGCTTCATCAAGAATTTCTTCGATAGAAGTTGTCTTGGTCTCCGGTGTTCCTCGACGAGAGAAAGTTATCAATTTATCGGTCAAGCCAGTTGCTCTTTCGTAGATTCCAAGTGCTCGGGATAGATATTGAGCAACTTTCTCCTTAGAGTTGTGGAATACCATTGCCATCTCTATATATCCAAAGAGGCTGCTGAGTAGATTATTGAAATCATAGGCTATTCCAGCTGCCAGTGTTCCGAGTGATTCTAACTTCTGGGATTTGATCAATTCATCTTCCATTCTCTTCTTGGGAGTGATATCGTGGAAGACTATTATATCTCCCAGTATCTCATTCTTTTTGCTATAAATAGGTGCACCATTGATGTAGAGCGACTTTTTGATTCCGTCTTTAGCCACCATAACAGGATTGTTGACTATTCCGATAGCGGTATTCGTCTCGATCATTTGTAGTATAGATTTATCTGCCGGTTCACCGCTCTTTTCGTCGATAATAACCATGACTTCCTCTATTGGTTTTCCTTCGGCTTCGGTAGCAGTCCAACCAGTAAGTTCCTCTGCAGCTTTATTCATCAGCGTAACCTTACCGTTTGTATCGGAAGCAATTACACCCTCTCCGATACTTTCAAGGGTCGAATAGAGAAAGCCTTCTTCTTCTAGAGAAGTCTCGGATTTCTTTATAGGGGATATATCCATTATCATTGTCAGCTTTTCCTTCTTATCTCCATCCCAATCGATAAGCTTCTCGACTATTAGAAAATGTCTGTTCAACTCCTTGTCAGTGTGTTCCCACTTCAGGGGTGATCCTTCGGTGGGAAGAGTTACTTTTTTGTTCTTTGTTATCAGAGGGTCTTTATCCTCTTTCAGGGATTTGTACCAACTGCTTTTCTCTTTACTGCTTTCTACGAGTTTATTGGTATAATCGTTTTTATAGAAAATCTTTCCGGTCTTAGGGTCGGAGACAAAGATAATCTCTTCGATGTGGTCGAAAAGTCTAATTATATTCTTCTTGTTAAAGTCAGAGCTGTCTTTTAAACTCGACAGATTGAGGTCAAAAGCATAGAATTCGGCTTTTCCATTAATACCTTCCGTTTTAAGATACTCTGTATATACTTCCAGTTCCGAGCCCTTCTTATCACAGCGGGTTGCTTTCTCTCCTTTTTTTGCTTTACCCTTTTCTTTCAACTTCTGGAAATCTTTCAGGAAACGATCTTTGTCATCTGGATGTATTATGAGGTCAGTGATATTTTTGTCCAAAGCTTCTTTATCAGAATAGCCATAGAGCCTGGCAGATGCTTTATTCCAGAAAATGATCTTCCCTTCTTCATCAAACCCTGTAACTGCAATTCCGGGGTTATTGATTACTAAATCGATGAATCTCTTTTCACATTCTTCAGTAGTCTCTTCCTGTTGCTTCTCGGATGTGATATCTTTAACTGTCACCAGGACGGAGTCTTCTCTCTTTTCATAATCGAATTCCTTTGTAAGAGAGATGAGGAAATGATAAGAGCCGGATTTACCTTTGTAGTTCGAGGTCCACTCTTCTGCCACCCCGGTAGCCATAACCGATTCTATTTTCTTCGACCAGGTTTGGGAATCGGTAGCAAAACCACTGAAGATATCACTCACTTCTTTAATAGTTTTACCCTGAATTTCATCTGCAGAGAGACCAGTAAATTTTTCGAATACCGGATTGATGAAGGTATGATGTCCTCCACGATCGTAACGGATGATGATGCAGGGTGAATTGCTATCGCTCTCCTTCTGTTCTCTGGCCTTGATAGACATATCTTTTTCCACTTCTATGGCTGTTGCTCTGTACTTGAACATCTTGATGGCCAGTAGTATAATAACAGCTAGCAGTACAAGCCAGACAAAATAGACCATAACGCCGGCAGATCCTATAGAGAACAGATAATCATCGGTGTTAATACTCACCGTCATCAATCTATCTGGCTCTGTGATCAACAGGCTAGCCTGATCGTATAATCCCTGACTGTATTCATTATTGCCAATAAGGCTATCGAGCTTGTTTTTCTGATTCACGAAATCGGTTAACGACCAGTTTATTAGAGAGATGTTAATACTCAATAGAAGTAATAGAATTAAAGCCCCGGCAAAAAAAAATCCCCTGGAACGAAAGGAGAAACGATGCTTTACTAATCCTTTAAGCGTTCTGATTTTACTCATAAAAATATCCTTGTATTTGTTTTCATTTTTTTCTCGGTTGGTTATGAAATAATACCCTTCATTATCCGGGTAGTCGACAGTTCATGCCTTCGGTTATTACTGTTTCTAAGTTGAGTTTTTACGACCGACTGCACCGGAAAATACTCCATTGTAGATCCGATGTATGCGTCACAAAGCAACTCTCCACTACAGGGAGGACTCCATATCATTAACATCGCAACTCCACTTTTCTATATTTATGCCTGAACACACAGCAACTGCCATATAAATATTCATTGCAAAACAGGCAACTTTTTTTTTCAGTGTATAAAAGCCCTTCGTCGATTGATGTCAAGTTTTATCCCTTTCTATTTGAGTAATGAAGGTTACGGACCGACTGTCTGGCTGGATTTTGCAGTGAGTATAAAGCTCTAACTGAACTGAAAAATTCAATTTCCTTGACAGTAGACGGATAGATGGCGATTTGGCTTAGAAAAGGAATTCTACATATGAAGAAAAAGAAGAAGAAAATAGTAAGGAAGAAACACTGGGCTCAGGACTGGTTTGAAGCTCTTCTTTTTGCCTTTGTAGTTGCGATGATCATACGTAACTATACATTTCAGAATTTCAAGATCCCTACGGGTTCCATGGAATCAACCCTCCTGGTTGGTGACTATCTTGTTGCTGACAAGCTGAAATACTATTTTACCGATCCGCAGTTAGAAGATATTGTAACTTTCCGCTATCCGGCAGATCCTGAAGAACCAGAACCACGTGAGCGATATGTAAAACTGATCCCACCCATATACTGGAATAAAGACAGCAATTTCTTTACCTATTATGAACGGAAAAATGTTGTTAAAAGAGTACTTGGTCTTCCCGGCGATACAGTTCAGATGATAGATAAAGAGCTCTATATTAATGGAGAACTACATCAGGGTGGGTATGAGCAGTATCTGGATCGACGAATCATTCCAGGCAGAGATAATTTTGGCCCCATTACTGTCCCGGAGGGGAAGTATTTTGTCCTGGGTGATAATCGTGATTACAGTGCCGACAGCCGTTATTGGGGATATCTAGATGAAGTTGATATAACAGGTACTCCAATATTCATTTTCTGGTCTGTCGGAAACGATGGTATCCGCTGGGAGAGAGTATTCAAAAGAATTAAATGATACATAATGTCTATCTGCATTTCCCTTTCTGTCTCAGGAAGTGTGGATACTGCAGTTTCTTTTCTCAAAAATATACGCGTGATGTATCAGAAGAATACATCAGGTATCTTTCTGATGAAATTAACGCCTACTCACGAATTTTGGAGATCATTCCACAAACCCTGTATTTCGGGGGAGGAACCCCCAGTCTTATAGAGATAGATCAGATTGAAGAGATAATAAAGCTCTTCGATCTTTCTGAACTGTCAGAATTTACACTGGAAGCCAATCCGGCAACTATCGAAAGGGGTAAACTTTCTGCTTTGCAGAATCTTGATGTAAACCGTCTCAGTATCGGTTTCCAATCATTTCTCGATAGTGAACTGCAATACCTCGGACGTGTACATAATTGTGAAGATAATTATCGGGTATTCAAGGCTGCCAGAGATGCCGGCTTTGACAATATATCGGTCGATCTGATGTACGGGCTACCCAGCCAGCATTTGGATGATCTGATTACCAGTATTAACGCCATTATAGAACTCAATCCGGAACATATCTCGACTTATTGTCTGAGTATAGAAGATGGAACCCCCTTTGCCAGAAAGAGGATTAAGTTACCTGCTGATGAAATTACTGCCTGTTTCTATCGTTATATTAGAGAAAGATTACAGGATGAAGGGTATGAACAGTATGAGATTTCTAACTTTTCCCGGAGGGGATATATGTCACAGCACAATCTGAACTACTGGCACGACTCGGAGTTTATCGGTTTCGGATGCAGTGCGCACAGCAATATGGGTAATTTCAGATATCATAATCCCTCAAACATGAGAGAATACTACTCTCTTCTGCAGAACAAAGAAATGTTTCCCGCCAGGGAAGATCTTGCTATATCGGAACAGCGCAAGGAGTTTATCATTCAAGCTCTACGCCTTACCGAAGGGTTAGATGTTAACAGGTTTAACCGGCTTTTTAACACCGATTTCTGCCGGATTTACCGGGATAGTATACAGAAACACGAGAAATTCCTTGATATAGAAAATGGATTTCTCAAGTTGAAACCGATTGCCTATTTCGTCTCGAACGAGATCATTATGGATTTTATTTGATGAGAGGTTTAGTATGAGAGCATATATCGGTATAATCATAGTGTTACTGATCGTATCATCTGCATCTCTATCTGCAGAGATAATGATCCCTATGGATTCCACCCAGACTGACCACCTGAAAGCCTACGGAGTTGCTTTCTATGCCCTTACAAGGGATGTCAATGTGCAGTGGCTCCTCAACTTTCGTGGTGGCTCATTCCTCATTCCCGATTCTCGCGATATCGAGAATATCTCTAATATCAGGGGAGTGCATTATGAGAGGATAACATCGTCAGAGGTTGCCTCTATCTATTCTGTTATCAACGAAGCGAATATGGACATTATCATGCTGGAGAGAGAGCCTGACATTGCAATCTACACACCTCCAAACTCCCTTCCCTGGGATGATGCTGTAACACTGGCGCTTACCTATGCTGAGATAGATTATGACACACTCTGGGACGAAGAGGTTCTGGCCGGGATGCTCGACAGCTATGACTGGTTACACCTTCATCATGAGGACTTTACCGGTCAGTATGGGAAATTCTATGGTAGTTATCGAAATGCACCCTGGTATCAGGAAGATGTCAGAATCAATGAAGCGATGGCTGCCCGCCTGGGATATGACAAAGTCTGGCAATTGAAGCATGATGTTGCTTTCAAGATCAGGGAGTATGTGGAAAACGGTGGATTCCTCTTTGCCATGTGTGCAGCTACCGAGACGCTCGACATTGCTCTTGCTGCCTACGGGATAGATATTGTAGAGAGCCAGATCGACGGGGACGGAGTAGATCCTGATTATCAGAGTAAACTCGATTTCTCCCGCACATTCGCTTTCGAAAATTTTAGCCTTACCAAAAACCCATATATCTATGAACATTCCAGTATCGATGCCAGTGACTATGCCAGATTGAGAGGACCGGAACAGGACTATTTCGTACTCTTTGATTTTTCGGCAAAATTCGATCCAGTCCCCACCATGTTGACACAGAATCATACCAATACGATCAATGGTTTTCTTGGTCAGACAACATCATATCATATGGAGTTTATTAAAAATTCGGTTATCATTCTCGGAGAATCACCAGGTGATGAAGAGGCAAAGTATATCCACGGTAACTTCGGGAATGGAACATTTACTTTCTACGGCGGCCACGATCCGGAAGATTATGCTCACCGCATCGGTGATCCGGAAACAAATCTCTCGCTGCATAAGAACTCGCCTGGTTACCGCCTGATCCTTAACAACATTCTGTTTCCTGCAGCAGAGAAGAAAAAACTCAAAACTTAACAGTCAAGTCAACTCTCAGCAGGAGAGACTATGTTAGCAATTAGAATGTATCGAAATTAAGGTCGGGAGCTGTTATGCTGCTTTAGACAGGCTATTGAGCAGGAATATAGTCGGCTGGGTTCCGACTGTATAATTGGACTATGGTAGCAGTATTTTTTCAGATTCGTATCTGACAAAGTATCAGAAGGTTGAAGCGAGGAGGAAAAAAAGGTTTGACAAAAAATTTCAGGCCATATAGTTAAACAATATACCTATAATGAATAAACAATGTGGAGGATAAGAGATATGAAAAAGTACCTACTTTTAGCGACACTGATTGTTGTGTCTTTCAGCCTGGTTTTTGCCAGCACTACTATGAATTACACACCCAAGCAATCATTAGAAAATGAAGTTATTGCAACTCAATCCGGCCTTTCAGTAGAAATGAGCAGGCCACTTAATAACACGGAAGATGATACGAGGGGAACTCGAGACGAGGTCATTTTTTATCAGGAAGATTTTGAAGATGGCTGGGGAGACTGGTATTCTTTCGATGGAACTATCCCTGATGCCATGTGGCATCTTACGGACTGGAATGCCTACGGTGATACCGGTTATTCCTGGTGGATGGGCGATCCGGAGATTGGCGGATACTATAACCATATGTATCTCGCTCTCGATACTCCGGAGATAACGGTAACATCTGCCAACAGTACCTTAACTTTCAAACTGAACTACAATGTCGAAGAGCCGGGTGTTCATGAAGATTATGACGGCTGGGATGGCAGTAACATCAGGATTTCTACTGATGGTGGAGATACCTGGAACGTGATTGAGGGATTACCAGCTTATAATTGTACTTCTATGTACAGTTTTGGTGCTGAGCATGGTGAAGGTCCGGGAGTACCCGGTTGGGGCGGAAGTTCTGACGGCTGGGTAGATGCATCCTTTGACCTGTCAGACTATGTCGGACAGAATGTCAGAATTAGATTTGCCTTTGCTTCAGACCCTGCTTACTCTACTCAGGATGATCCCGAATTATTCGGTATGATGGTCGATAACATCTCTCTGGGTGATTTCGATCATGATTTCAATGATGGCGAGGAACAGGGTATGGAAGCTATCAGTGTTGTTCCAGTTGGTGGAGACCTGTGGCACATCGGGGCACCTACCCCGACACCCCCTTCAGCTCCTCACGCTGCAGTTTGCCAGAATGATCAGGGAACTTATAATCCCAACATGTACAACTATATAGTATCACCGCCGATTCCCCTTCCCTCCAGTGGAGATATCAGGGTTGATTTTATGGTTCGAGGTGAGATTGACGAAAGCGGAGTTTTCCCCAATACAGACTTCTGGGGTTGGGAAATTTCACCAGACGCAGGAACAACCTGGTACTATATGAGCAATCCGTATAATGATCCCAATGGAGATAATTATGTCTATTCAGATGTACCGGAGTTATGGAGTTCGATGACAGCATCTTATTCACTTGACGGTTACATCTCTGAATATGCCGGTCACACAGTAAGATTCAGAATTTACCTGAAATCTGAGGATCATAATCCTGTCGGTGAAGGCCTTATGTTTGATAATTACACAGTATATCATTCAGAATATCTGCCACCTCCAAGTAATCTGACAGCTGAAGTTGACGAGCAATCTGTTCTCTTGAACTGGACTGCCCCGGGCAGCGGTGGCTCAGAAGGCTGGATTCACTGGGATGATGGTGTTAACAATGACGGTATAGGCCTGACAGATGGTGGAGATATGGACGTAGCTGCCCGTTTCTCACCAGAAGATATGGATCCCTATGTTAATGGCTATATAACAACAGTTAAGTTCTTTCCTCGTGAAGCAACAGCAAGCTATACTCTAAATATCTGGTCAGGTGCCAGTGGAAATACAGTCGAATATTCTGAAGTATTGACTGGTGTTGTAGCTAATGATTGGAACGAGATAGTACTGGCTGACCCTGTTTTGATCAGCCTTGGTACCGATTACTGGATTGGCTACAATGTCGAACACACTGCAGGCCAATTCCCTGCCGGATGTGATTCCGGACCTCATGTACCAGCTCGTGGTGATATGATTCGAACGGGAGCAGGCTGGAGCAGTCTTTATGACAATTCACAGGGATCTATTGATGTTAACTGGAATATCCAGGCATTAGTAGAGATTCTTGATAATCGTACAGGAGAGTCGACAGTTCATAATCTCAGACAGGATGAGATTACTGGTTTCAACATCTACCATTCGACAACTTCCGGTTCTGGATATGATCTGATCGGTACTGTGAATGAAGATGTGACAGAGTTTATACATGATGCTCCTGTTACCGGTGCAACTAATTACTATGTTGCTACTGCCCTATACGATATGTCTGAGTCAGGTTATTCCAACGAAGCAGCAGCTTTCGTGATACCCGAAACTTCGCACGAATTCGCATACGATGACGGAACTGCTGAAGCGGGTTATAATGCCGGAAACAATAATCATGTTGCAGTAAAATTTATACCTACTATTGTCGATGAGGTTCAACTGACACACGTAAAGGTATACGTACATACAGTCCGTACAGCCCCAATGATCCTCAAGGTCTGGGAAGATGTCGATGGTGTTCCTGGCGAAATCGCTTTAGCACAATTCATGTATCCGGCTAACCAGATTAGAGAGGGTTGGAACTACATACCGATCCCTGCATCCAACCCTGTCCACTTTACCGAAGGATACTTCTTCATAGGTATTCTGGAAGCTGCTAATTCTTCTGCGATCGGTGTTGATGAAGATAACGTCGGAAGCAGTTATACTAAGATTGGCACCAATCCCTGGTCGAGTTTCAACAATGGAAACTTCATGATCAGAGCGATACTGGATGGAAATACGGGAGTTGAGACGATACTTGAACCTGTCAGTGAAAATCTGACTGCCACAAATTACCCCAATCCGTTTAACCCGGAAACTACAATAGAGATGAATATCCCTCAGGCATCTCAGGTTCGATTGTCAGTCTATAACCTCAAAGGTCAGTTAGTAAGATCTCTGGTTAATGAACACCTCGAAGCTGGTGTCTACCAATATGTTTGGGACGGAACAGATAGCCGGGGTAACCAGTCAGCCAGCGGCCTCTATTTCTACAGAGTAGAAAGCGAAGGTCAGGTTATTAACAGAAGAATGTTACTATTGAAATAACGATAATAACATAGATGATTAGACAAAAAACCGGAGATACTCCGGTTTTTTGTCATAATCAGGACTCAAGGAGAAATTAATGTTTAATAGAGTAATATCAATAATTGTACTGACTTTGATAATCGGCATACTTTCAGCAAGCGAGTTACCCTTTATTGAAGAATATTTCTATCCACGCTCTATAATAGTTGCCTTCACACAGGATGTTATTGGCAACCGTTATGGCGAGATAGATTTGGAATACAGAGAAGACGGAGTCATCAAAACCGGTATTGCTGATTTTGATCGCCTGGCAGCGGAATACAGCATAGTTGATCTGGTCCAGATGCATGAGAATGTGACTCATCTAGACTGGAACGATAACGGTATCTATCTCCAGAATATCTATAGATTAGTTCTGGAACATAATGATAACATCGAAGATGCCCAGTCAGCACTCTCCAGATACAAAGATGTAATATTTGCTGAATATGAGACAATCAATAGAACTCGAGAGGTTCATATTCCAAATGATCCTGAGTATTATCTGCAGTGGCATCATCCCAAGATGAAGATGCCTGAGGCCTGGAATTATGTTCAGGGAAGCTCGGAGGTTGTTGTTGCTATAACCGATACTGGTGTTAAATGGAACCATGAGGATCTGGCAGATAATATCTGGATTAATGAAGCTGAATTACCAGGAATTACTATAGATTGGTCAAATGGATTGATTTTGGGTGGTGATGGTATCGATAACGATGGGAATGGTTATGTAGATGATGTTATCGGCTGGGATTTTGTTCATGGTAACAATAATCCTTATCAGGTCTATCCCGGTAATACTCATGGAACTCATGTAGCCGGTTGTGCCGGAGCTGTAGGGGATAACAATATCGGGGTAAGCGGAACAGCGATAAACGTCTCTCTGATGAGTTGCAAGGGTGCTCCTTCAAATGCTCCCAGTGGTGGTATTCAACACGGTTACACCATGATCCAGTATGCAGCCCAGACAGGTGCTGATGTGATTAACTGTAGCTGGGGTGGTCCCGGTTCGGGAACATATCCGAATTCAGTGATAAATTATGCCACCTCTCTCGGTGCTCTGGTCGTTGCTGCAGCTGGTAACAGTGACCTCGAGCATGGGGGAACTTATCAGGATTATCCCGCTGATGCAGAGAACGCCTTCTGTGTTGCTTCTACCGATCAGAATGATATTAAAACCTATTTTTCTGACTATGGAGAGCCTATAGATATCTCTGCTCCTGGCGTCAATATCCGCGCAACTTACTATGATAATCAGGGGCAGGATTCATATACAGCACAGCAGGGTACATCGATGTCTTCTCCGTTAGTTGCTGGTGTTGCAGCTCTGGTCAAGACACTTCATCCTGACCTCGGACCCCTGGAGATCAAAGATAGAATAATGTATACTGCTGATTACATAGACGATCTCAATCCCAATTATGCAGGATTGTTAGGTGCTGGAAGAGTTAATGCTTTCAGTGCCGCAATGCATGATGTTGTTCCCAATCTCAGTATATATAATCATGCTCTGCATGAATATTCAGGAGATGGTGATGGAGTTCCCAATCCGGGCGAAGAGGTTAACCTGATCTTCAGCCTCTTCAATGAGTTGTACTGGTTAACCGCTACTGGTGTTACCGGAACTATTTCGACTGATACCCCCGGTGTAGATATTCTGGTAGAATCGGCAGAGTTTCCCAATATTGACGGAGGCTCAATAGTATTCAACACCAACAATCCTTTCCGCTTTGTAACTGACGAGACCCTGTCCGATCTGACGATACCCCTGACATTGACAATCAGTGCCAATCAGGGGAATGAAATACCTTATGAAGCATCATTTGATTATGAGGTTACACTATCATTACAGCAATCTGGCTGGCCAATAGAGCTGACAGGAACATCAACCTCTTCTGCTGCGTTAGTAGATATGGACGATAGTGGAAGAAAAGAGATAATTTTTGGTGATCCTCAAGGAAATCTGCGTGTCGTAAAACATAATAGGACACCGTTATCCGGTTTCCCCGTTAATCTGGGTTCCGGTATCAATGCGGCAGTAGCTGTACATGACCTGAATGATAGCGGAAGCTCGGAGATTATTGCCAATACACAGAATGGACTTATTAACTGTGTGGATGCCGAAGGTAATATACTCTTTCAATATGATGTCGAAGGCCAGATACGTTCTAATCCAATGATAGTCGATATTAATGGAGATGGTAATTTTGAAATAGTTGTTCTGACCTTCACCAATCCACGATTGATTATACTCAATCACGATGGGACAGAATTTTCCGGCTTCCCGGTTGGAATAAGTGGCCAGGTTCTATCCTCACCCGCTTCAGCAGACCTGAATGGAGACGGTAATAAAGAGATAATCTTCACAACGAGTGGTGGCTCATTACATGCCATTTCCAGTGCAACCGGGCAGGATATCAGTGGCTGGCCAAAGACAATTGGTGGCGCTTCCTGGAACGGACCGGTTGTTGGTGATGTAACAGGTGATAACCAGCCCGATGTCGTAGTAGTGAATGTTCTCGGCTTGGTTCAAGTTTTTGACAGACAGGGTAACGAGATTTTTACCCACTCAGCCGGTAGTCAGGTAAGATCAGGATTGGTTGTCACTGACCTGAATTATGATGGGAACAGCGAGATTGTGTTAGGTGATATGGGTGGTAATTTACACGTATTAGACGGCAATGGAGATAACTGGGGAGTATTCCCGATCAATACAGGTTCTCCTATTGAATCAACACCAGTACTAGCCGATATGAATATGGATGGGAATCTGGATATTCTCTATGGAGATAATGCCGGTTATCTGCATTCTATTAACATATCAGGTGAAGAGACAGCTAACTTCCCGATAGATCTGGATGGAAGCATTACTGTCAGCCCCGCTATCGGTTATGTTGATCGTGACGGAGATCCCGATATTCTGGTTCCGAACTCAAACGGTTATAACTTTATCGATTATAAACGTTCAATCGGAACTATCGCCTGGGGTTATTTCAAAGGTACTATCAGACGTACGGGAAATTACTTCGATCTAACTTCAGTGGAAGAGATTCCGGGTGACGATATTGTAATGATTACAGAGTTACACGGAAACTATCCCAATCCTTTCAATCCTGATACCAGAATCGGGTTTAGTCTTGCTGGAGAGAGTGATGTGAAAGTTAACATCTACAATATTCGTGGTCAGCTGGTGAAAAGTTTGCTTTCAGAACGAATGGCTGCCGGTGAGCATACAGTTGTCTGGAATGGTAAAGATGATAGGGGAAAAGCTGTAAGTAGCGGGCTTTACTTCTATACGTTACACACAGAGGATTACAGAGCAACCCGCAAGATGATGTTATTGAAATAACGATGCAAGATAATAAACAAAAGGGGTTCTTGGCTAAGAACCCCTTTTGTTTTATATTACTTTGATCGTTGCTATCAGTTATCTTTCAGAACATATTCGTCATAAAGTTTCTCGAATTTTAACTTGTGTCCAGCTTCTTCAGCCGCCAGTCTGTGGAATAGGCGACTCAGTTCCGGATCTTTCTCTGTATAACGATTGGCAAGATCCAGATAGAGAGTTTTAGCCTTATCTTCTCGTTTCATAGCAATTAGGAGGATATTCTGGTAGCTGTCAGGTTCCAGATCGTCGGCAGTTGTATAATCAGCTATCTTCAGATCCTTTATAGGAGCATTCTTATGAATTTCACCATTCCGTTTACGCATTTTCTCCAGAATCAGTATGTGGTTCTCTTCCATGTTTTCAAGCTCCTGCAACATTGTTCTCTGGGCAGAGAATTTAGCTGATTTCTGAAGGTCATGGTAGAAATCTACAGCTTCCCTTTCTTTCTCGACGGCAAAATCTATGATCTTGTTAAAGTTTATGTCATCCATACGGTATCCCCTTTATTAATAAAAAAGAGCTGCCTTATCAATCAAGGCAGCTCTTGATTTTATATCAGTCTTCTAATGGACTGAACATATCCTTTCCAACTCCACAAACCGGACAGACCCAATCTTCGGGTAATTTCTCAAAAGGAACATTATCGTTCTCAGCCGGATCGTAGACAAAACCACATGCATCACAGATATACTTTTTCATGATTCCTCCAATCTTTTGGTTTAATAATTCTCAACAAAGAGCTGAAAATACTTCTGGGGGTGTTTACAAACAGGACACTCTTCAGGAGCTTCTGCTGCTTCTAAAACATGCCCGCAGTTAGTGCATATCCATTGAACCTTTTCATCTCTTTTAAATACCCTGTCGTTCTGAATATTCTTATGCAGTTTTAAATAGCGGGCTTCGTGCTTCTTCTCAACGAGGGCTACCATACGGAAAGTGTCTGCAACTTCTTTGTATCCCTCTTCATCAGCAGTAGATGCGAACCCGGAATATAATTGAGACCATTCTTCATTTTCTCCTGCTGCAGCATAGGCCAGATTCTTATGTGTTTCTTCTGACAGAGCAGCTGGATATGCAGCCTCAATCTCAACCGGAAGGCCTTCTAGGCCGTTTTTAATCAATTGTTTCATAAACAACTTGGCATGCTCCTGTTCGTTTGCAGCCGTTTCAAGAAAGATGTTGGCGATTTGCAAATAGCCCTGCTTGGTTGCAACTTTAGCATAGTAAGTATATCTCATTTTTGCCTGTGATTCACCTGCAAAGGCTTTCATCAAATTAGACGCTGTTTTGGAATCCTTAAATGGTAACATTCTCTTTACTCCTTTATTTAGTTTATTTCTTCCATAGCATATGAACGTTGCAGAACTCACGTACGTCCACTATATCACCAGCTTTCACCGGAAACTCTGCCTGTGGCTTGTCACCAGGTTTCAATTCACTGCGATAAACCTCTTTTGGGGTCAATACTTCTATGAATTTAATATGGTGTTTCTCTTCCATTGGGTGATCAACAGAACCCACCTTCACCAATACACCTGAGTCTATCTCTTCGACAACCGGTACGTGTTTTTCCAATCCCTGGTCTTCTGTTTTGGCAACCAGTTTAGTCATATCCTGACCGCAACAGACAAGTGCTGTTTGCCCTTCCTGGACAATCTCAACCAGATTGTGACAAATCTCACAGTAATACAATTCCCTCAAAACCGTCATATAATCCTCCAATTATTCTCTATTTGCCAATTCTCTATCAAGCATATATAAACCGCTACGATTTTCGTCAATGTATTGAAACTTGTTTAGAATATTGTTTACACTCGATTCTTCTTCGACCTGTTCATCGACGAACCAATTTAGAAAACTGATAGTAGCATGATCTTTTTCTTTGTTTGCCAGGTCAACTAATTTATTGATCGAATCAGTTACATACTCTTCATGCTCCAGTGCCAGTTCAAAGAGCTGTTTGGCCGATTTAAAATCCTGTTTTGGTTTTTTGATCTCATCCAGAACAACTCTGCCGCCACGTTCATTTACAAAATCATAGATCTTCATCGCGTGGGTGTATTCCTCTTCTGATTGCAGACGAAACCAGTGTGCAATACCATTCAGCCCTATTGATTCTGCATAAGCAGACATAGATAGATATATGTATTGGGCATTGAATTCCTTGTTTATCTGCAGGTTTAACTCTTTCTCCATTCGTTTACTGAACATTATTCCTCCTTAATCATTTTTCTTGTTGTAACATATCTTTCAAATCATCAGTTATCTCTGCAAGCCTCTCCTTTCCGGGTATGTATTGCTCTCTGATAGAGGGGAGAAGCTCGAATTTACACTCTTTCATATATTGCTCAAGAATAGCAACACTCTGACCACCCCAACCGTAGGAGCCAAAAGCGAGTCCTGTTCTCTCTTTGGGTGCCAGTCCCTTCATATAAGTTAAAAACGCAGCAATAGAGGGGAGAATGTTGTTATTTAGCGTAGGTGATCCAACACAGATATATTCAGAATCAATCAAATCTGTCATAATATCAGAGATATGATTGTGCTGAAGATTGAGCATCTTAACTGGTATACCGGTAAGTTCGAAAGCCTTCAAGATGGCATAGGCAATCATTTCGGTCGATTTCCACATCGTATCATAAACAATAACCCCCTTCTTCTCCGTTACGTTAGCAGACCATCTTTTATATTCTCTGATAATGTCGGGGATGTGTTTTTTCCAGATAAGGCCATGGCTTGGTGCAATGATATCTGGGCCTAGAGATTCGACAGCAGGAAGCACTTTTTTCACCTGTTCGCCGTAAGGTAATACAATGTTTGCGTAGTATTTTCTGGCCTCTTCCATCATAATATCAAATGGATAATCTTCATCGAATCTCTCGGAAGAAGCGATATGCTGGCCGAAAGCATCGTTGGAAAAGAGTATCTTGTCATCATGGGAGTAGGTTACCATATTATCGGGCCAATGAACCATTGGTGTGAGGACAAACTGATAATTCTTGCCCCCAATGTTGATCCTTTCATCATTCTTAACTGCCCGGAAATTCCAGTTCTCTTTATAATGAAACTGGAGTCCTTTTTCTCCATTCGGAGAGGTAATGATTTCTACACCGGGATTCAGTTTCAGCAGTTCTGGTAAAGATCCTGAATGGTCCATCTCGACATGGTTCTGAATGATTACATCGATTTTGTGAGGATCGATTATCTTGCTTATTCTCTCGATAAGCTG
>CAZBDV010000004.1:0-118201 GCA_964490765.1 uncultured Candidatus Cloacimonadota bacterium
TCTCGAAAGCTTCATTCTGATATGAGAAGTAGTTTACCCACTGGGTAATGTGAAGATCACCGGCATTTTCCGGAATATATATCTCGGGTGAGGTTGCTGAGAGGTCATAGTTTTCTATGGTAGGTGAGTAATAGAGTTCCATATATCCACCGGAGAATGACCAGTTAGCCTGCAAGTCCCATCCGGCAGGTGCAGTGGTAAAATCCTCTTCCCAGATATAGGTCTGAGCACTGATATTCAGAGACGTCATCAGTAATAAAAATGTAAGGAAAGTAATGTCTAAGTATCTCATTAAATTCTCTCCAGGGTGAATGATTATTATAATAAAAGCAGCAGGCTTCTCATGTATCAAACTGTCAAGTATTAAGTAACCCGATTCACGTGAGTAGTTTATTCCCTGCGGTAAATATAATCGGTATTATTTAGATGCAATACAAAGAGCAAGGGAGTGTGACCCCCCTTGCTCTTTGATATCTGATACAACTGCTTTCGCTGCTTACTTCATCATGATCATCTTTCTGGTAGATGTATATTTCCCGGATTTCATACGGTAGAAAAAGATACCGGTGCCGGCATCGTTACCGTTATCGTCCCTTCCATCCCAGACAACTGAATAGTGTCCGGCAGTCTGATAGGAATCGGTCAGTGTTCTTACCATCTGGCCACGGATATTGAATATCTCTATTCTTACTCTCGTATCATTCTTCAGAGAGTACCTTATTGTCGTATCAGGGTTGAAGGGATTGGGATAGTTACCGAGCAGTTCTGTAACGACAGGTTCGACAGTGACTTCGTCACCCACATCGACCGGAACTACTGCCATTGTTTCCAGCATATTAGTATCACCATTAGTAAAGATACCGATGATGGTATAGAAGTACTGGCCTGGATTGAGATTCTCATCTATATATGTCGTATCCATCCATCCCTCTTCGATGACCGGTCCGTTTCGGGTAATCTGGAATCCGAGGAATGCTCTATCAAGGATACGAGAATCACTCTCTGTCCTGGATTCTGTCTTTACTTCCGGTTGGCGAGTCATCGCCAGGCTTCTTACCCATTCCCAGCTGAGATGGACATTACCCTCTATCACTTCAGACTGCAGATTGGTGATATCCTGAATATTTTCTTCATACTCGATGGTATTGGAGAGAGAAGCGACCGACATAACATTGTTGGTGTATACGGAACGGACAGCATACCTGTAGAAGCCGTTGAGCAGTTCAGATAAGCCGGTGTCGGTAAAGGTTGTATTTTCGGAAGTAACCATTCCAATCTCTGTCCAGACATTAGGATTCTGTTCCTCACCCTCTTCGAGACGATAGATAATGAACCCTTCCAGGACACGGTTCGTTCTTATCGGTGTTTTAGCGGGTCTTAGTTGTAACTCGGGTTTTGTCGTGTTACGATTCTGCAGTTTCGTGACTGTCAGCTCTAACTCTCCATAACCTGATTGTAGCCCTATCCTTCCAGGAGCTTGGAGTGGTTCGCCTGCGCGTGCCGGACCGAGATCAAATCCGTAAGCCCGGAGCAGGAAGTTGTTCGTATAACCAGAAGACTCCATAGTGGACCAGTTACCGGTGGTATAGTTAGATGTATAGAAATGGGTATTGTTCTGGAACTGATAGGGATCTCCCACTCCATCATCGGCTGCCAGGCCGAGATTTCCTGTAACACTCAATCCTATCAGGAAACCGTTCGGTGCTTCTATATCCTCGGGCAGTTCATAAGTTGTCCACTGTTGATGTGTATTGGGAACATTCTCTTCATGGTAGAGGACAACGTTACTGTTTGGAGTTCCCTGGTTGTTCAATCCGAAGATAAAGAGATTGACCGTATTATGGGTGGTGGCTCCTGATAGATACCAGGAAACAGAGCTCAGAATGGCCGATCTATGGTGCGCTGCACCCAGGATTGTGTTATTAGTACCCTCATTTATACCGATTGCCATGGTAGGCACTCCATCGTCATAGCGGAACTCGACCAGATCATAAGCGTCTGGAGAAATCCAGTTGATTATCGCTGCTGTATTATCGGGTGTAATTTCAGCATTAACCTCGAATGGTGGGAAGGCAAGCTCGTTGACTATTACATCACCGAGATCGAGATCCGTATCACCCACATCGACCTGCTGGGTCAGAATGGCATATCCACTTCTCTGGACCGTCATTGTATAGGTATGATCAGCATATACTCCAGGTATAGTAAAGTACCCATCTTCATCACCGTTCGTTTCGTAGTAGTCATAACCTTCAAGAATAATCAGAGCTTCATCAAGACCGATATTCGGGTTATCACTACCGACCACCCTACCGGAAACATTAACATTAGGTAACTGATAGAGAGTGAAGTCCTGTGTTACAAGCTGGTTTTCTATGATCATCAGATCTTCCACCACATCATCGTAATATCCGAACTTTGAGGCTATTACTGTTTGAGGCCCTTCAAATACGACGGGGAAGAAATAGTATCCCTGACTGTCGGTCTCAACGCTGAAAGGTGTATTATCTACCGTAACTGTAGCACCTTCCACTGGGTCGCCATTCTCATAATAAACGTGCCCTTCCAACATACCCAGTCCACCGCTGATGATACTCAAACCGGTGTTCGGGACACGGTTAGTCAATGAGCCTGTTGTTGGTGGTTCATAGGGGTCATACTCCGTCCCATCTGCCTGCACGTTCCTTGATCTGTCAGGATGATCAGGAGTGACCGAATAGTAGAAATGATTGGACGAACTGTAATACTGAGTATCCATCGGTCTGTTAGCCATGATGACCAGGTTGCTGTCTCCGGTATAGAGATAGAACTCGTCGAGATCAAAAACGATAGTATGTTCACCTTCCGGGAAGGTCATAAAGTTGTCATAAACCAGCTGCAGTTCACCTGCCGGGATCCAGCCGGCAGAAAGGTCATTCTGCTCTGTCTCGCCAATCCAGATCTTGACCGGCATATTCTCCAGAGTCTGGGTGAAACTTGTGAAGTATTGTATCTCTGAGATCAGGCCTGCAGCATTGATCTCGGTTGGCATATATATAGTCTGGCTCATACTGTTATTATAGAAGAAATTCAGAGGCAGGGTATTAGCAGTTGTCGTATCTTCACCAATTATCACAACCTGCTGTGGACCGGGAACTACCGTCACTGAATTTGAAGGTTCAGATTCTGCAAGAGTATAAACTGCCGTAACATAGTAGACATAGGTTTCATTATCGATTACATCTGTATCTGAATAGTTAGTTGAGGTTATCAGCTCTGTATTGATCTGATCACCGTCACGATAGACATTGTAACCAAGTAGAGCACGGCTGGTTCTTCTCGAGTGGCTTCTGTTGCGAGAATTATGTTCTCTGCTGTTCATTGCCTCTTCTATGCCTTCTGAAGCTTCTTCTTTGCTGATCAAGCCTCTGGCCAGGAACCCTTCATATTCGGCGATTATTTCATCCAATTCGGCTTCACGAGTTGCGAAAACAGGAGGATCCCAAATCAGATTTACTATCTCACTTGCAGCGTTGTATCTCAAATTCACCGGGGGATAGGGGATTTCACTGATCTCGACATTGAACTCTGTATAGGTCTGGATGTCTACTCCACTCTGGGTATATGTCTCATATCCGGGATAGGAGACCTCAAGATCGTAGAGCCCACGCAGAACATTAAAGAATTGGGCAGATACTGTCCCCTCATCCTCCACAGCGTACTGAGTATAGACAGGGCTGTTACCGTCAGGATCTTCTTCGAGATAGTAGAGTTTCACCTCAGCACCTGTTGCCAGATCACCAGTATCGGTTGTAACATTGACCGTTACGTTGGTAGTCATGTTTTTGCCGACATAATTAGAGACTGCGGGCTCAGAGAGAACATCATTGGTATATTCCGCTTTAACAGCATAACGATAGAATCCGGTGGCAACAGTATCCCAGGAGAGATCTGTATAGGTCGTATCGGCTACAGTTGCCAGTTCCAGCCAGTTATCTTCATTTCCCAGATCTTCATGCAGGAAGCGATAGACTACGTAGCCTTCGATTAATCTCTCATTGTTACGGTTGAATCTGTTGGAGAAGAGGAGTTGTCTGCTGCGATTGTATTGATTAGAGCGGATTTGATTATTGCTGACAGTCCGGATCGTTCTTTCCGGAGGTTCAGGACCGATATAAATATCGTCAATATACCAGCCTGCATAATTAACGGTTGTTGTTGCATAGTGCTCAAACACTATCTCCACTTCCGATTCTCCATCCCAGGCTGAAAGATCGATAATAACTTCCTGCCAGGTGGTGCCGGTATAATCCCATTCCGGTCCCCATACAAGCACATCATTAACCCAGATCTGCCCGTAATCCCAATTACCGAAAGAGTCGTTCCAGCTCCAGAAGGCTAATGTAGCATCGTTAAAGGTCGTGAAGTCAAAGGTCTGAGAGAGGAAGCTCGAACCACCAGAGTTAGTATGATTGGTGAACATTACAGTTCCCCACATCCCTGTTCCGGACTGAGCATATGGCGGTGGAGTGGCTGAAGTAGATCCGGTATTCACCCAATCATTGACATCATACTCATTTGACCATTCCCAGTCACCGATAGTATCCCAGTCTGCTGAAGGTTCCCAACCACCATCATCATCCTCGAAATCAGAGAAATAGTAGGTAACAGGTAAGGGTGTATTCCAGATCAGGTCAACGTATGTATCGTCAGGACTCTGAGTGGCAATGACGTTGTGGGGAGGATAGGCAACCTCATCCAGAACTATGACACCCAGGTCGATATCGTTATCACCGACTACGAGCTCATCCTGATAGGAGGTATAACCCTCGGCATCGATTCTCAAGTCATAAGTATTGAATATATAGACCAGATAGATAGTGAAATGGCCGTCTTCGTCGGTCTCTACAGTATAATCGTTCACACCACTGAGGTTAACAAGAGCATCTTCCAGACCGATAGACGGGTAATCACTTCCAACTACCTGACCGGTAATCGTAACAAAGACATCACGATCAACTCTATTTGATATTGCTGGCTCAGAAAGGACGTCGTTTGTATATACCCCCTTAACAGCATAGTGGTAATAACCGCTTGGAGCATCAGGCCAGGTCAGGTCAATGTAGGTCGTATCGTTTACCGTATTCAGGAAGAGCCAATTATCTTCATTCTCCATATCCTCTTCCAAAAAACGGTAGATATTATAACTCTCCAGAACACGAATATTGTCACGAAGACTCTGCCGGTTCACATTGATCGGGGTTGAAGAACTTAGTTCATTGTTCTGCAATCTGGTTTGAGCAAGGTTCACCACTCTTTCGGCTGGTTGTGGGCCTATATAGACATCATCTACTGCTATTCCTTCACCATCGACAGAACCGTCTGTTCCGAAGCGGAATCTCAGGTATACACTCGGCTCGTGTGCCAGTTCAGGTAATTCGGTAGCAAATTCCATCCATATACCGTGAGTACCAGCAGTACGACCCGACCATTTTGGTGGAGGGATAGGTCCTAATGTGCCTGCGTGGTTATAAAACTCCAGATCGGTATCGTCAGCACGGACGTGCTGCCAGGTTGAGCCCCCATCTATGGAAGATTCGAGGATCATTGCATCGAAGTTAGCTTCACACCAGATGTTAAGGAAGGCTGAGAAATGGACCTCATTATAGCTGCTCAGATTCAGTTCTGGAGACATCAACCAGGTATTGGCACTATGTGTATAGTTCTGATTCAGTCTCGTCATCCAGGCATTTTCTCCGCTATGGGCAGAGTTGATCTGAGCCTGGTTAGGAGTGCCTAATTCCCAGTGATCTGTTCCGCTGATAGCTCCACTCGTCCAGTCCTGATCTCCATCTTCGAAGTCGTAGAAGTAATAATCAATGGCCAGGGGCGAGTTCCAGATCAGATCTACCTGACTCTCGTCCTGTGCCTGGGTGGCCACCAGAGTATGTGGCGGATAAGCTGTTTCGTTGACTACTATGGTGCCGAGGTCAATACTTTCATTCAACACTTCAAGTTGCTCGGAATAAGTAGCATAACCTTCTGCATCGATTGTCAGAGTGTAGGTATTATAGATGTAAACAAGAGGAATAGTGAAATAGCCGTTCTGGTCAGTCTCGACCTGATAATTATGTTCACCGGTGAGACTCACGAGCGCATTCTCCAGGCCGATGGCAGGGAAGTCACTTCCCACTACCTGTCCGCTAACAGTAACAAATACATCTCTCTCCACCATATTAGATATAGCTGGCTCAGAAAGGACGTCGTTGGTATATACCCCCTTTACAGCATAATAGTAATAACCACTAGGAGCATCAGGCCAGGTGAGATCTGTGTAAGTAGTATCTGTTACCGTAGCGAGGAAGAGCCAATCATCCTCATTCTCAAGGTCGTCTTCATTCAGGCGGTAAACATTATAGTTCTCGAGTAACCGGAGGTTAGACTGGCTATTATTAAGTGATATTTGAGTAATAGCATCTGGAGTTCTATACTTTGAAGCCGTAATCAATCTTTCAGGAGGATCTGTTCCAATATAAACATCATCAACTGCTATCCCTTCGTATTGAACTGAACCGTCAGAAGCGAAACGGAAACGGAGATACACACTATCTTCTCCAGCGAGTTCAGGGATCCAGGTTGAATATTCATTCCACTCTCCTGTTACCTGTCCCGACCATTTAGGTGGATCCATAGGACCATAAGTAGAGCTGTTATTATAAAACTCCAGTGCTGTATCATCCGACCTGACATGTGTCCAGGTATTACCACCGTCTGTAGAGGATTCCAGTATCATTCCATCGTAGTTATTCTCTGTCCAGATGTTGAGATAAACAGAGAAATAGACCTCCTGATATCCACTCAGGTTCAATTCCGGTGACATAAGCCAGGTATCAGCATTGTTATCGTAATTCTGAGTTAGCCTTATCATCCAGGCATTATCACCACTGTATGCGGTATTGATATTTGTCTGAGCAGGGGTTCCGAGTTCCCAGTGATCTGCTCCGCTGATAGCTCCACTTGTCCAGTCCTGATCCCCATCTTCAAAGTCGTAAAAATAGTAATCAATTGCAAGTGGTGAGTTCCAGATCAGATCTACCTGACTTTCATCGGTAGATTGAGTGGCAATAACCGAATGTGGTGGATATGCTATTTCATCGACGATGATTACACCGAGGTCAAGATTATTATTACCAACCTGAACCTCATCCTGATAAGGAGTATAACCCTCTGCTATGATCGAAAGATTGTATGTCTGTTCAATATAGACACCCGGAATGCTGAAAAACCCGCCAGCATCAGTCTCTGTGTAGTAATTCTCGTAACCTGTCAAGTTGACAACAGCATCTGCCAGGCCAATAGTCGGATAGTCACTACCGACCACCTGTCCAGATACTGTGATATTGGTTAGTTGAATCAGATTGAAGGTGATACTGGTCGTCTCATCTTCCACGATTACGACACCTTCAATTATCTGCTCGTGATAACCGAAAAGGGAAGCAGTCACATCGTATGTTCCGTTGTAAACATAAGGCATCTCGAAAAAGCCATTATCGTCAGTTAAAACGTTATAATTTGTATCCTCAATGAAGACAGATACACCACTCAGCGGCTCATCACCGGCCGTATCGTAAACATAACCATTGAGAGAGCCATAACCATCGAGGTCGATCTCATAAGCACCAATAGAGGGGCTGGTGGGGTTTCTGGGGTTACCATTGATATCCGTTTCGATACCGGGAACCGGATAGCCGGCAAATATCAGGGGTGATGTATCCAGGATATCAAGATCGAAAGGCCCGACATATTGTGGATCTTCTGCCAGTGAATTAAGGTCGTTACCCGCTGGTTGATTGACATTCTGAAGAGCAGTAAGATTGCTGATGGCAGAGCCATAATAGACGAAGTTACTGCTTGTTCCCGGGTGATAATCATTATAATCATTAGCGATCAGGCTCGATGGATCGGAATGATATACTGCATATCCGTCGCCGGAGCCGGTGAAAGCAAAAGAGTTGTTCATTATTGAGAGATTGTCGGCAGATGAGAATGTAGAGATTCCCCTTCCGCTTTGACTGTCGTTGTTGATGCTATTGAAATAGACACCAATATTCGAACTGGATGAGATATAAATACCGGAGGCAGCGGTTCCTGTATTAGTGAAACCACCACCAATTGAGTTGTTATAGATCAGGGATGGTTCTGTCTCGGCATTATTGGTGTTATAGATATACATCCCATACTGGCCGGGATTATATATTCTGTTATGGCTGAATTCAAAGGGGCCGTAGGTATAATAGAGATAGATACCTCTGGAATTTGTTGTGGTTGTACCTTCTGAACGGAGATCTATGACATTCGATTTATAGAGAGGTGTATAAGTGTAGTAGGAATATATACCACCATAATAACCTTCAAGCAGTTCATTATTGATTACCTCTATTCCATTAACTGTATTAGTGGATGAAGAACCTCGGAAGCCGATATTGTAATAACCACCGACTATCGTGCTATCTTCTATGCGGATATTGCTGACGCCTGTAGAGCCTGAAGAATAAGAGGAATCACTGCCTGATACTACAATTCCCAGAAAATTAGAGGATGAACTGTCGTCGATAGTGACAATATGGCAGTTGGAGATCTCGATATCTTCCGAATAACTCATTATATGTAGAGGATAGCCATATGTTGCATCAGTACCGATCTGCAGGCTCAGATTACTGAACCTTAGATGTTTTGCTCCCGTCAGCTTGATTATCTGGCGGTTATTCGAATCGGAGGGCGAATAGCTGATTATTACATCATCTGGATCGTTTCCGGTGCCGATAAATGTAATTGTATTGATCTCAGAGGTACCCATAATATCTTCGATCTCGATCTGCTCATTGTAGGTGCCAGGTGCAATCTCGAAGACTGTCGGGCCATCGACACCGACCAGAGCCATTCCATTGACAGCTTCGCCGAGTGTTTCAAAATCTCCAGTTCCATCAGAATTGATCGTGTAGGTTCCCGAAAAGGATTCGGCCACTAATAAACTCATAGCAGGGGTTGTGTCATTATCTGGATTTTCATCACCCGCTAGAACTACTTCACCCCAGAGGGTCACATTACCCTCATCTGCCACGGTAGGAGTCCAGTTCAAATCGTAAGTAGCTGTCTCGAACTGCTCAAGAGAAAGCGTTCCCACAACAGAATCCAACTCGATATCTCCATCTCTCATCAAACGGATGGTATAATTGTCCTGACTGTTGGTTCCCATATTACGGACAGAGATGGTGAAAGTACCCTCAGTTCCGGGAGAAAGATTAGGTGGTCCGGAGATGGCATAGGCTGCCATATCGTCGTCATATAATCCTGCAGGGGTAAAATGAAGTTGGACCTGAGGTTTATAATCAACAATAGTTGTGGTTGGGACGTCCCACTGGTTTGATGAGTCTGAACGAGTATATCTCATTCCATCAGGGGAGACGAATATCCTCTGTTGTCCTGATTGGTCATATGAATCCAGTAAATCAAAAGCTGTATCGATAAGGATATTATCCACACCGTTCCATTCAAACGGCAGACTTAATGTTAATAGATCCCAGCCACCGGCAACCGGTGCATAAGTAGCTACCAGATAAACTTCCTCATAAGGCCCGTCGATATGTGCCGAAGCATTGGTAGCTGTCGTATGACGCATCCTTATCCTGAAGTTGGGTAAAGCGTATAATGGAGACGATTCGATATAGAATGCGAGATCGGTTATAGTACTGGGGCCGATCATACCGGCAGCATTGAGTTCTGCCATTGTATATACCGTCTGAGTTCTTATACTTTTGTACCAGATATTGATAGGTGCTGCACCTGTTGTTGCATTAGTATCTGTGCCGGTCCCTATGGTAGCAACCTGGGCATTAAGATCCGATACAACAATACTGCTGCAGGCCAGAAACAGGGCAATTAAAATCAACCACCCCGATTTTTGTTGATTGAGCAAGCTCATACTCTCCTCCCGAGATTATTAGTTTATCTATGTTTGTTCTGTTCTTGATTACTGGTAACCTGCCACCGAGATAAAATCCATTCCCTTCATCGATCTCTTTTCCGAGTATTATTGAACTAAGAATTTCTCAATATTTCTGACTGTCAAGTCTGTTATCAATGTAATTAACTGGTCGCGAGGGAAATCAGTATGTAATAATCCTTTATGGCTGGAAATATATTGTTTAGTTGATTGATTTCACCTTAACAGACCACAGCATCAGGGTTCTGTATCAGAGATGTTGGTTGACCGGGAATGGTGAATCGAAAAAAGTCAGGCCGGGCCTGATATCTTCAATCTTTCTCCTTGACATCATTTAGACAATCTCATCCTATTTAATTAACATATCCGGGAATGGTATGAGGGGTTATAAGGATGATAAGGTACTTTTGTACAGGGTTTATGTTGCTGCTATACGTTCTGATCTCAGGTCAGAGTGTAGATCTGAAGATGCGGAGACTGGAGTATATTCAGTCTTTGCTGGATCAGAAGCGACAACAAATAGAAGCAATGCAGGAAGAACTGGAGGATCTCAGTCGTGACAGAGAGAGTTATGAAGCAGATTATGAGCAGAAATTGAACGACCTGGAAATACTGCAGGCTGAAGAGCAGGTTATTACCAGGACGCTCCGGGAATCAGAACAGAGGATGGAACTCTCAAAAGCTGAGTTAGACCAGATGAGTGACCTGTGGTGCAATCAGTTTCGTCAATATATTATCTCGCAACACACTTCCAATGCCAGTCGTGAAGACATCATCGATAAGCAATATTTACCCCTGATCATAGTCCAGACAAAGGAGAAGATAGATGAGAACCAGGAATTTCTCGATGCCGTATTACAAAATATTGAAAAGAACAGAGTATCACAGCAGCGTATTAGAGAGCAAAGGAATCGAGAAAGTCGGATAGCGAATGAATATGTAGATGAGATCAGTCGGCTTGATAACAGAATAACTGCACTAACAGAGGATGAACAGGAGATTTATCGGGAGTTTCAGAGTCTGGAAGAGAGCCGCAGGAACCTGGAGACGATGATAGCACACTTTCAGGCGGAAGGGAGTGGAGCAGCTCTCAGTTACGAGTTCACTACCGACAGGCTGATCTGGCCATTGAGAGGTGAGGTAATTAGTTCTTTCGGCGAGGTTCACGACGAGTATCATAATATATCAATATTGAACAACGGTATCGACATACAGTCATCGGAAGCAGATGAGGTAAGGGCGGTAGATTTTGGAGTAGTTGTGTTTGCTGAAGCTTTCAAGAATTATGGGAAACTGATCATCATCGACCATCAAAACGGATATTTCTCGCTCTACGGTAATAATGGCAATCTGCTCGTCACCAGAGATGAGGTAGTATCGTTAGGACAGACGATAGGGGTTGCAGGCAGGAATAATGGTTCAGATAGTTATCTGTTACATTTTGAATTGCGGCGCCATAGTAAACCGGTAGATCCTCTAGCTTATCTGGAATAAGGCATTTTACCCATACGAAACAAAGGTTTTTGTTTACAGAGAAGCCCCTTTTATTTTTATGCTGCTCATAGATAGAATCAATATACCATAATGTAGAAATATACGGTAATCAGAATGGAGATGTATCACGATAACACCCGCCAGGAATTGAATGAACTGGTGGCAAAATACAGAAACAGGAGTTTTACTTTTCTGCATCATACTGCCTATATGTATGGGATCGGATGCAAGGCGGATGACAGAGAGGCGATAGAAAAGATCAGAACACTAAAAGGGCGTTCCGACAATAAGGGGTTTGTCATCCTGCTCCCGAGTGTATCGGCTCTCTCTATTACCGATGGTGAGAATGCCGTTCGTATGCCCGGAAACGAATTCAGGCCAATAGAGGTTCTGATCGACAGAAAGATCCTCTATCTCATTGAACAGTATCAACCGGGTAACCTGACTACCTGTCTTCCAGTTATCAACTGCCCCGAATACGAATCTTTGATGATGAATGGGCGTCTTGCCGTCAGAATTCCTGAAAGCCAGTATCTACGCTATTTTATCAGAATTCTTAACAGGCCGGTAATCAGTACGAGTATAAACCGGGCCGGTGAAGAACCATTGAAGAATTTCAAGACTATTAGTAAACTCGACTGGTTCGATTTTGCCCTTCTCTCTTCAATAGATCTGAGACACCGTTCTGAGCCATCTACGATCGTAGATGTTCAAGAAGGAAAGCTGGTCTGTCACCGAGAAGGATTTATTCCCTTTGCAGAGGTAAAAGAATCCTATTATCATCCTCAGATACTATTCATCTGCACGGGTAATATCTGTCGCAGCCCTCTGGCTGAATACTATGCCCGTCACGTGTTCCATACCAGACATCTACCTTTCAGGACGGCTTCGGCAGGTTTCATCCCGGTCAGTACCGCAATCTCATCTCACTCCTTTTCCGTGCTCAATAATGAGGGTATTCAAGCTGGAGAACACTATTCACAACACCTGCATGAAGAATTGATCCGTAAATCCTGGCTGATACTGACGATGGAGAAGGATCACAGGGATGTTATCTTAAAGGCCTATCCGGCCAGTAAGCACAAGGTTTACACCCTATCCGGGTTCTGTGGCCTCCAGGGCGACGTGGAGGACCCCTTCCGCCAGGATATGGATAAATACATAAATACTTATCAGCTGATCAAACAGTATATAGATATTCTGGCAGACAAACTGGAGTTGAGGACAAGGAAGCTTATAACCACCTATGAACTGGCAAAAATCAAACCCGAGAGTATAGAAATATGAGAGAACCGAAAATTACTGCTGACTTGATTAAATCACACGGCCTGAACGAAGAGGAATACGGATTGATCCTCAAGACGTTAGGGAGGGAACCTACATTTACCGAGCTTGGAATTTTCTCGGTGATGTGGTCTGAACATGCGAGTTACAAAAATTCGATCAAATATGTGAAAAAGCTGCCCCGGGAAGGTAGTCAGCTCTTGACCAAAACTGGCGAGGAGAATGCCGGAGTAGTTGATATAGGTAACGGGCTCGGCATATCGTTCAAGATCGAGAGCCACAATCATCCCTCAGCACTCGAGCCCTATCACGGCGCAGCTACCGGTGTTGGTGGTATTCTACGTGATATTTTCACCATGGGAGCAAGGCCGATAGCGGTTCTTGACTCTCTGCGATTCGGTAATATCGAAAATCCCAAAGTTAAGTATCTTTTGAAAGGTGTTGTCTCTGGTATAGCAGATTACGGTAACTGCTTCGGTGTCCCTACTGTGGGTGGCGAAACCCAATTCGAAGATAGTTATGAGGGTAATCCACTGGTCAATGCGATGGCAATCGGTCTTCTTAAACACGAGAATCTGATGAAGGCGAGTGCCGAAGGGGTGGGGAATTATGTTGTCTATGTCGGTTCCGATACTGGTAGAGATGGGATTCACGGGACCACTTTCGCCTCACTGGAATTGAGTGAAGAGTCGGAAGAGAACAGGACTGCAGTTCAGGTAGGGGATCCCTTCATGGAAAAACTCCTGCTGGAAGCGAGTCTTGAGGTGATAGAACTCGGTTTGGTAGAGGGAATACAGGATATGGGTGCCGCCGGCCTGACCTGTTCATCGAGTGAGATGGCAGGTAAAGCGGGAACTGGACTGGAGATTGACGTTGCTCTCGTTCCCCGGCGGGAAAAGGGAATGTCCGCTTATGAGGTTATGCTCTCAGAATCGCAGGAGAGAATGCTTCTGATCGTTAAACCGGAGAATTTCGAGAGAGTGAAAGAGGTTTTTGATAAATGGGATCTGCACGCGGTCAAAATCGGAGTCGTTAATGCTACCGGTATGCTCCAGGTCAGAGATAACGGTGAATTGAAGGCCGAACTCCCTGCCAGGATGCTCATACTCGGAGGTGATGCACCGGTTTATGACAGAGATATCAAATATCCTGAATACTTAAAGAAAACATCACGGTTCGATGAAGATGAGATTGAAGAACCGAGCGATTATAATGATATATTGAAAAAATTGCTTTCTGCTCCCAATATATGTTCAAAGAGAGGGGTCTATCGCCAGTACGACCATATGGTTCAGATCAACACGGTTGTCGAACCGGGATCGGATGCAGCAGTTGTCAGGATCAAAGAGACAGGCCAGGGTCTGGCTGCCGCGGTCGATTGTAACGGAAGGCATTGTTATCTCAACCCCTATGAGGGGGCCAAAGGTGCTGTAGCTGAGGCTGCCCGTAATCTTGTCTGTACCGGAGCTAGGCCACTCGCTGTTACCAACTGCCTTAATTTTGGAAATCCTTATAAACCGGAGATGTACTGGACATTTACAGAAGCGATCAGAGGTATAAGTGATGCCTGCCTTGCCCTCCATACACCGGTAACAGGTGGCAACGTCTCATTCTATAATGAGAATCCCAGAGGTGCAATATACCCAACTCCAACGATAGGTATGATCGGTATTATGGAAGACTATCACAATGCAATCAAAGCGGGATTTCAGGATGAAGGTGACTTGATCGTTCTGCTCGGCGATAATTGCAGTCATCTTGGTGGTACGGAATATATCAAAACCTGTCATAGTCTTATCAGGGGTAATCCACCCCCGGTGGATCTGGATAAAGAGAGAAAATTACACGATACATTTCTGAAACTGGCGGGAGAGAAACTCATTAAATCTGCACACGACTGCTCGGATGGCGGACTGGCCATTGCTATTGCCGAATCCTGCTGGATCAGGGAACCGATTGGAGCAGAGATCGATATACCATTAATCTACCGACCCGATGCTGAACTTTTCGGGGAAGAACATTCAAGAATAGTCTGTTCGCTTGCCCCAGAAAATCTATCACGACTGGAGAAGATCTGTCGCGATACTGGTTTCCCTTTCCACGTAATCGGTAGAACCGGGGGAGAGCGGTTAAGAATAAATGAGTTGATCGATTGTGATATAATTGAGCTTTATGATCTCTGGGAAAATGCTTTAGTGCTATGAGCAGTCAATTACAGCTCAATACCTATGTCGATGAGGTCAAAAACGCACTCTCCGCACGGAGATTGGAAACACTCGCCGAACGGGAAATAAACTACGGAAAGCAACTGCAGGTCAGTGATGGTGAGAATACCATTACGCTCAACATCTATTATTCGCAAAAAAAAGGTGTATCAAGTGTGATCGGCGGTGCGGAAACAAATCCCTTAAGACCAGTCCTGACCGGAATTATCGGTGAATTAGATAACAATCTGAATCCTGCCAATATCCATTCCTGGGAGAGCTGGCTGGGAACAGATGAAGCGGGTAAGGGTGACTTCTTCGGTGCTCTTGTTGTTGCAGGTTTTTTTGCCGGGAGGGATATTGTTCCAGACCTGCAGAGGATCGGGGTAAAAGACAGTAAGAAGTTAATGCCTCCCCAGATTGAAAAATTAGCCCATAAACTCTATAAGGCATTCAATGACAGAATATGTGTTATAGTACTGAAACCGGAAACCTATAACAAACTTTACAGAGATTTCAGAGCTAAGGGAAAGAAACTTAACGAACTGATGGCCTGGATGCACGGCAGGATTATTCTAGACCTGCAGAAGAGGACGGGTGAGAAAAGGGTGCTTGTGGATAAATTCACGACCGATAGCAAACTCATCAGATCATTGCAGGGACTGGAAAAAATCGAGCTATTACAGGTTCCGAAAGCGGAACAGGACCTGGCAGTTGCAGCCGCTTCTATAATTGCCAGATATCACTATCTCGCTTCCTTGAAGCAGTTAAAGAGTAAATTCCGGATTGATTTCCGGTCCGGTTCCGGCGAACAGAGCCTTATCACGGGGATTGAATTCGTTAAGAAGTACAGTGTCAAGAGGCTCAATGAGGTTGCCAAAATTCACTTCAAGAACTACGATAAGATTAAAACAAAGCTGCTATATAATGAGGAGACTTTATGACATTGATACCCAGCTGGTTACTCTATGCGATTATCTCAATGTTATTCTACGGACTCTGGGCGTTTTTCCCCAAATTGGCATCATTACACCTGCCAGCCAGAGATATCGTAATCTATCAGATCATTGGTGTTCTGATCGTCGGATCGATTATCATGATCACTTCGAAAGACAAAATGCAGTACAATGCACCCGGATTGATCTTTGCCATATTAGGCGGTGCTGCCGGTTTGATCGGAACACTATTCTTTCTCAAATCGCTCGCCATTGGTAAGACATATGTGGTCGTCACTCTGACGGCCCTCTATCCACTGATAACTATCTTTCTCGCTTTTATCTTTCTTCGTGAACCTTTGAGCTTTAAAAATGCTGTAGGAATAGTCTTTGCCCTGACTGCTATGTATCTTTTCGCTACCTGAGGTGAGGAACGATGAAGCTGAAGACTCTGATCATTGATGAACTCTCTGAATACTTTGATAATCTCGTAATAGAGAGAGGATTAAGCGATTATTTCTATCGGGATATTCCAAATCCGGATGATATAGGGATTATAATTGTCAAAACATTTACAAAGGTCGACAGTGCATTACTAAAGAAATATCCGCGTCTCAAGATGATTATCAGGGCCGGGACGGGTTATGACAATATCGACCTGGAAGAGGCAGGAAAGAGGGGGGTTGTTGTCTGTAACACTCCGGAAGCAAATGTTATGGCTGCCTTCGAGCAGACTCTCTCCTTTGTTTTTGCCCTGTTAAAACAGCATCAGTTAGGTAAAGCTAATCTACAGAAACGGAGATGGAAAGAGGGACATTGCCTCAATCTGGAGATCGGAGATCTGAAGGCACTAATCGTTGGTGTGGGAAGAATTGGTAGCAGAGTAGCCAGATTTCTGCGAGAGTTCGGTGCAGAGGTTTACGGGGTCGATCCTTACCTCACTACTGATGAATGGAGGGAACGTGAAGCACATCACGTTAACTACCAGGAAGGATTAAAACTCTGTAATCTCATAACTTATCACTGTCCCCTGAAAGCTGAGACTGAGGACTACTTCTCAGAAGCGACACTGAAGCAGCTTACACATCCTGTCTGGTTGATAAACACGGCTCGTGGAGGTATAGTCAATGAACAGGCACTCCTCAAAGGCTTGAAAGAGGGAATGATACTCGGTGCCGGATTAGATGTGTTTGAAGACGAACCCGATCCTCAGATCCCTTTCGGAGATTTCGATAATGTCTATATGACCCCGCATACAGGAGCCTATACAGCAGCAGCACGGAGAAGGATGGCAGTAGAATTATTAAAAGTCTGGGAAGCTTTCATCTTCCACCAGAGGGTAATCAACGAGGTGAAATAAGTAGCTGATATAGCTGGAAAACCTCCGGGTAGAAATATAGTCGGAAGGTGGCCGGCTATATTCCTCTCTCAAGAAAGAAGATTTATGTAATGCAGAAATATGTATATAGCTGAGGATAGTATAATGCTGGTAAAAGAGATAATTGTATTGAATACACTGAAACAGCCCTGTAGTGGCCTATAAGGGTATCAGGATTAAATATATTGACGGATAAAGTCAGTAAGAGAAAATAAAAAAAACTACGATAGTGGAGGTAATGTGATGAAGTTAGTAGAATGTGTTCCGAACTTCAGTGAAGGACGTGATCATAAGGTTTTGGATGCAATATCGGGAGAGATCAAAAAGTTCAACAATGTTACTCTTCTCGACGTTGATCCCGGAGCTGATACTAACAGAACTGTATATACCTTTGTTGGTGAACCTGAAGCAGTAATAGAAGCCGCATTTCAGGCGATAAAAAAAGCAGCAGAACTGATCGATATGTCGAAGCACGAAGGAGCTCATCCCCGGATGGGAGCCACCGATGTCTGCCCCCTGGTTCCGGTTAGTGATATAACAATGGAAGAGACAGTGGAGTATTCCAAAAAACTTGCCAGACGAGTAGGTGAGGAATTGAATATTCCGGTATATCTCTATGAATATGCCGCTACAAAAGAGGAGTGGCGAAACCTTGCCGAAGTGAGAAAAGGAGAATATGAAGCACTTCCAGAGAAGCTGAAGGATTCATACTGGAAACCCGATTTCGGGCCGGCAGAATTCAATGTCAGAGCGGGAGCAACGGCGATTGGTGCCAGAGAGTTTCTCATCGCTTATAATATCAATCTGAACACAAGAGACAAGAAGAAAGCGACCAATATAGCCAAGAAAATCAGAGAACGAGGATATCCCAAGCGTGATGAAAACGGGAAACTGGTAAGAGATAAGGATGGCAAAAAGGTTATGGAGCCAGGAATCTTTTCTCACTGTAAAGCTGTAGGTTGGTATATTGACGAATATAACAGGGCTCAGATCAGTATGAATCTGACCAACTATAAAGTTACACCCCCTCATATTGTTCTGGAAAAGGTCAGGGAAATCGCACAGGAGGACGGCATTGTCGTTACTGGAAGTGAACTTGTCGGTCTTATTCCCAAGGATGCATTGATCAAAGCCGGTAGATTTTATCTCGATAAGATGGGAGAAACTGATGGTATCCCCGACGAGATGATCATTGAATCCGCCATCCAATCGATGGGGCTGGCAGAGTTAGCTCCGATTGAGCTCGATAAGAAGGTGATAGAATATAGTATTGCCAGGAAAGATAATCTGGTCAATCTGAAGATAAAGGATTTCGTGGATCTCCTCTCAACTGATGAACCGGCTCCCGGTGGTGGAAGTGTTGCAGCATTATGTACTACCATTTCGGGTGCTCTGACGGCAATGGTTGCCAATCTGACCTTCGGGAAAAAGGGTTACGAGAAGCACTGGCCGGAGGTTAAAGAACTCGCCGTTAAAGGACAGGAGGTCAAGAATCGTGCTCTGGCTGCTATTGATAAAGATACCGACAGCTTTAATATGTTGATGGATGCCATGCGTCTTCCCAAAAAGAGCGAAGAAGATAAGGCTCAAAGAGATAAGGCAATCCAGGAAGCAACCAAGCAGGCGATCTATGTCCCGCTCGAAACTCTGGAACTCTCTTTGCAGGCAGTGGAGCTCTCTGCTAGGATTATGAAGATAGGTAACGAAAATGCGCTCTCTGATGCCGGTGTTGCTGCTATTACAGCTCACGCTGCTGCCAAAGGAGCATTCTATAACATCAAGATCAATATGCCCGGTATAACCGATGAAACATTTGTAGAAGAAGTTTCCACCAAGGCCGAGCGTCTGGTCGAGAAGATAGGGTCGATCTGCTCTGAGGTAGAAGCCGCACTGAAAGAGGTTTTGCGCTGAGCATAAATGCTCTGATAACCGATAGAACCAGGAAGATGAGTTTGAAATGAATCGTAAAACAGAGATAGTGTTTATCCTTGTCGAACCTGCCTATCGGGGTAATATCGGAGCAGCAGCGAGAGTAATCAATAATTTCGGTTTCTCTCAACTCCGGTTGGTCGGAGCGGTTCCTCAAAAAGAGGATCACTACCTGGCTTTCCATTCAGAAGAGATAATGAAGAGTATAGAGGTCTTTGACGATCTGAATTCTGCCCTGCAAGATACTGGTGTGGCAATTGCCCTGACACGAAGGTCGGGAAGAAAGAAGAAGACCGATCTGGAAGTCAGAGAGTTAAGAGAATTCATAATCGGCCTGCCGAGAGGGAAGACTGCTCTCGTTTTTGGCCGAGAAGCATACGGCCTGAAGGATGATGAGATAGCTTTGTGTCCGATTAGGTGTGAGATCCCGACTGATGAAGGATTTGGTTCTTTGAACCTTGCTCAGGCAGTGGCAATTGTAGCTTATGAACTCTTCAGGGCTAACCGGCAGGATAATCCGAAGGGAAAGCTTGCCGAACAGAGTAGCATAGATAAGAGCGTTGGCAGGATAATCAGGATGCTAACCTCTATTGGTTATTTCAAGACGGGAGAACCGAAAAAGGTGGAGAAAAGGTTACAGAGTATTCTGTTACGAAACTATACCGGTGACGAGGATTTACGTTTTCTGGACAGGATGTTTCAGAGGATCGAGATTCTCTTTTCCGGAAGAGAATAAACAGGAATATACAGATAACAATATATTGGAGGATTTATGGACTATTTCTTAACTGAAGAGCAGTTGGAGATTAAAGAGATCAGCAGGAAGGTTGCTGAAGAGAAGGTCAAACCTTTACGTGAAAAATATGACGAAGAGGGAATATTTCCCTGGGATATGGTCGAAGTTTTTGCCCAGACTGATCTATTCGCCGTACTGGTCCCGGAAGAATATGGCGGTATCAGTGGTAAAGTTATGGACTTATGTATCGTTACAGAAGAGCTCTGCCGAGTCTGTGCAGGCATTTCTATGGCTATGGGTGCTACAGGACTGGGACTTTATCCCATTCTCCTCTCCGGATCCGAAGAGCAGAAACAGAAATATCTCCCTGCAATTGCTGACGGTAAGAGACTGGCAGCCTTTGCCGTGACAGAAGCTAACGCCGGATCCGATGTCGGTGCTATCGAAACGACAGCTACACTCGATGGTGACCACTACATCCTCAATGGGACAAAACAGTGGATCACAAACGGGGGAGAGGCTGAGATCTACACAGTGTTTGCTATCACCGACAAAACAAAGGGTGCTCGTGGTGCTTCCTGTTTTATAGTAGAAAAAGGAACACCGGGATTCTCTTTCGGTAAGAAGGAGAATAAGATGGGTATCAGAGCCTCTGCTACTAGAGAATTGATTTTTGAAGATTGCCGCATTCCCAAAGAGAACCTGATCTCGAGAGAGGGGTTGGGCTTTATGATTGCTATGAAGACTTTCGACAAATCACGCCCCATGGTAGCTGCTCAGGCAGTTGGAATTGCCCAGGGAGCTTACGAAGAGGCTGTCAGATATTCCAAAGAGAGAAAACAATTCGGCAAACCGATCTCCTCTTTCCAGGCACTTCAGTTCATGCTGGCAGATATGGCAACTCAGATAGAAGCAGCAAGAGCACTGGTTTACTCCACTGCGAGAATGATCGATAGCGGCAGTAAAAAATTCAGTAAAGAGTCGGCTATGTGTAAGTATTACGCTTCCGATATGGCTATGAGAGTCACTACCGATGCAGTCCAGATCCTCGGGGGATACGGATATATGAAAGAGTACCCTGTAGAGAAGATGATGCGTGATGCCAAGATCACTCAGATCTATGAAGGAACAAACCAGATACAACGCTCTATCGTAGCGTCACATCTGCTGAAAGACTAATAGAGATATAAGAGCTATAGATGAGAAGACACATTACTTCGTAATGTGTCTTCTCTGTATATACCCTCTCTTTCCCTTTTTCTATACTTTAATCCCTTTGTCAAAATTCTTGTGATAAAACAAAAATACATTTAGGTGCAATTTCACTGTTGAACTGAAAGGGGACAGGAATGGCTTTGTGAGTGAGTCATATTGCCATCGTCAAAATACTTTAAGCGGTAGTATTTAATAAATACGAAAACTGTTCCGACTTATCTTGACAAGAAAACCTTAGAATTAAATTAAGAGTGTATAAAGACAAACTACGGAGGAAGTAATGACGTTTAAGGATTTCATGGCCAAGGTTGCAGCTCGAAATCCGGCCGAACCGGAATTCTTGCAGGCAGTAGAAGAGGTAGTAGAGACGATTTGGGATGTATATAACTCGGAACCACGTCTCGTTAAAGCAAACATTTTAGAACGCATTGTAGAACCTGAAAGGGTAATCATGTTTCGTGTTCCCTGGGTTAATGACAAGGGTGAAGTTCAGGTGAATCGTGGTATCAGGGTTCAGTTCAACAGTGCTATTGGCCCATATAAAGGGGGATGCCGTTTCCATCCGAGTGTAAATCTCTCCAGCTTGAAGTTTCTCGGTTTCGAGCAGATCTTTAAAAACAGCCTGACAACCCTGCCTATGGGTGGTGGAAAAGGTGGAGCAGATTTCGATGCCAAGGGAAAATCAGAACAGGAGATCATGCGTTTCTGCCAGGCTTTTATGACAGAGCTTTATCGTCATATCGGCCCCGATCTTGACGTACCTGCCGGTGATATCGGTGTTGGTGGAAGAGAGATCGGATTTATGTTTGGTATGTATAAAAAGCTGAAAAACGAATTTACGGGTGTATTTACAGGCAAAGGCCAGAACTGGGGTGGAAGCCTTATCCGTCCGGAAGCTACCGGTTTTGGTGTCGTGTATTTCACCGAGCAGTTATTAAAAGCTCAGGGTGATTCCATAGAGGGTAAGACTGTAGCTCTATCTGGATTTGGTAATGTCTCCTGGGGTGCCTGCCAGAAGGTTAATGAGCTTGGAGGAAAGGTCGTAACCCTGTCCGGTCCCGACGGTTATATCTATGATAAAGATGGTATCTGCAGCGAGAAGATCGATTATATGGTCGAATTAAGAGCATCCAATAATGACCGAGTTTCTGACTATGCCGATAAGTTCAAATGTGAATTCTTCCCCGGAAAGCGGCCATGGGAGGTCCCTGTTGATATAGCTATGCCTTGTGCTATTCAGAACGAACTTAATCTGGACGATGCCAAGAATCTGGTAAAGAATAACGTTAAAGCTCTCGTAGAAGGTGCTAACATGCCGTGTACACCGGAAGCTATAGAGTTATTACAGGAGAACAAGGTTCTCTTCGCACCGGGTAAAGCAGCCAATGCAGGGGGTGTTGCTACTTCTGGACTGGAGATGACTCAGAACAGTATGAGACTCAAATGGCTCCGTGAAGAGGTTGATGAGAAGCTGCAGAGAATAATGACCTCGATCCATGATCAGTGTTTAGAATATGGTAAGCGATCAGACGGGTATATCGATTACATCAAGGGGGCTAATATAGCAGGATTCCTGAAGGTTGCCAATGCCATGGTTGACCAGGGTGTCATATAAGCTAAGATGGAGAAGGAACGATAGCTCTTCTTGAGAGCTGAAGTACAGTTATAATACAGTTAAATTAAGGGGCTGCCTGAGAGCAGCCTTTTTTTATTGCTAATATGAGTTATCTGTGAAAAGTGGTTTGATAAAGAAATGGGAGTTGAGATGAATAATCATATCCAGGAGTCAGCAAAAATTGGTGAAGATACACTGATAGGTATTAACTCTATTATTTTAGATGACGTGATCATCGGGAAAAACTGCCAGATCGGGCACAATGTTATAATCTATGAAGGAACGGTAATCGGAGACGGTGTCAGGATAGATGATAATACAATTATCGGTAAGAAACCGATGCGCTCTCCACGAAGTATCTTTCAGGACGAGACGGTATTTCAACCGGCAAAAATCGGAGACAATTGCCTGATCGGAGCAAATGTTATCATATATGTCCAATCGGTTATAGGTAAGCGGAATCTGATAGCCGATATGGCCACAGTCAGAGAAAATTCGGAAATTGCCGATTACAATATTATTGGTAGAAACGTTACTATTGAAAACTTTGTTAAAATAGGTAGCCGGAATAAAATCGAGACTAACAGTTATATCACCGCTTATTCGGAGCTGGGAGATTATTGCTTTATCGCACCCTGCGTGGCAACGAGTAATGATAATTATATGGGCCGAGATAAAGAGCGGTTCAAACACTTCAAGGGTATAAAGGTTAAATCGGGGGGTCGTATAGGAGTTAATGCAACAATACTTCCTGGTAAGACGGTCGAAGAGGATGGGATGGTAGCAGGAGGAGCGGTTTTAACCAGAGATCTACCGGCGAGAGAGATCTGGGCAGGGAATCCGGCACGCTATTTCAGAGAGGTAGATGAAAAGCAGTTGAAAGAAAACAACCTCGATCCCGTTAAGAAATAAGTATATGAAGGAAAAGAGAACGGGTCGAGAGATGAAAGCACTGGTAATTACCCCCACTTATAATGAGGCAGAGAATATAAACCGTCTGGTTGATGAGGTGTTATCCAAAGATACTTCACTGGAGTTATTGATAATCGATGATAATTCACCCGACGGTACAGCAGCTATAGTCGAAGAGATCAGAGAGAAAGAACCACGATTACACATCATCAAGCGTCCTGGAAAACTCGGGCTCGGATCTGCTTATATCACTGGTTTCAAGTTTGCACTGAAGAACGATTATGATTATATCTTCGAAATGGATGGTGATTTATCGCACGATCCCGGGATACTCCCGGTTATGCTCAAGGAGATAGAAAATAACGATCTCGTAATTGGATCAAGATATATTCCAGGAGGTTCTGTATTAAACTGGCCAATAAGAAGATTACTTCTGAGCTATCTTGCTTCCAGGTATGTCAGGCTTATTACCGGTATGCCGATTAAGGATCCGACGAGCGGATTCAAATGCTACCGGAAAGAGGTTTTACAGGATCTGGACCTGAACAGGATCATGTCGGATGGCTACGCATTTCAAGTCGAGGTAAAGTATAGAATCTGGCGGAAGAAATACCGTATAAAAGAGATTCCAATAATATTTTACGACCGGGTGAGTGGCCATTCAAAGATGTCCCGAAAGATAGTATATGAAGCTATCTGGATGATATGGCGGTTGAGATTCCTCGCTCTGATTGGTAAGCTATGAAGATAGAGCAAAACAGTATTCTTCCAGAACTAAAAATAGAAAAGATAGTTCATAAGGGGATGGGGTTAGGATATTATAACAGCTCACCTATCTTCGTCTATCAGGGAATACCAGGCGATGAAGTCACGGCAAAAGTGATCCACAAGAGGGGAAATGTCTTTTTCGCTGAGATCATAGCGTATAAAACCCGATCTGACTATCAGATCACTGTTGAATGTCCGGTTTTCGATGTTTGTGGAGGTTGTGACTGGCTACATATCAGTTACGAGCAGCAATTGAAATTCAAACAGTCTATAGTAGAGGAATTCTTTCGTCCTCTCTGTTCTAACGGCTGTAATATAGACAAGATCAACCCTTCAACACGAATCAATAATTACAGAAATAAGGTCCTTCTCCCGGTAAAGCAATCGCATGAAGGACTGATTGCCGGTATGTATGCCAGAAGAAGTCACGATATCATTCCTCATGACAACTGCTATCTTCAACCAGGAAAGTCTGACGAAATAGTGAAAACAGCACTCCGCTTGATGAACAAAGCGAAGATAACCGCTTATGATGAGAAAAGCAGGAGAGGGCTTCTGAAGCATATCGGTCTTCGTTATTCTTTTGCCGAGGATAGATATCTCTTGATATTGGTTACCAGCGGAAGTAAACTCCCATTTTCTAATGTAATCTGTAATGAATTGCTCAAACACTATCCTCGAATCAGTGGTATCGTGCAGAACATTAACCGCAATTTGACCAACAGAATTCTGGCAGATGAGACAAAATTGTTATACAGGAGCGAATACCTGACAGAAAAGATCGGAGAGTATTCATACAGGATCCACTATTCCTCCTTCTTCCAGGTCAATACTGCTCAGACAGAAGCGATGCTGAATCATATCAGAGAGCTGGTGAAACCTGATGAAGTCGTTATAGATGCTTATAGCGGGATAGGAACTGTAGGGATTTATCTGGCCGAAAGAGTGAAGAAAGTGTACTTTCTGGAACAGTATGAACCGGCTGTCGAAGATGGAGAAGAGAATTGCCGGATCAACAACCTCAGTAATTGTTTCTTTGTTAGCTGTAAAGTTGAAGACGAGATTGACAGGATCATCAGGAAGATCGCTCCCAGTACCATAGTGCTGGATCCACCCCGTAAAGGGATTGATAGAAATATCATAGACTCAATATCTGCAGGCAGTATCAGAAAGGTTATCTATATCAGTTGTGATATCGCTACTCAGAAGAGAGATCTGAGTCTGTTAATAGAGCGCGGTTTCCAGTTAGCCAGTATCAAACCTTTCGATATGTTCCCACACACCTATCATATAGAAAACGTCACCCTGCTTACAAGATAGGGAAGTGAGTACATGATCAGGAGCAGATTTTTTTCAGAGAGACTCTTGATCGCTTTATTAATTATACTCTTGAACCCGGGCTGTGCAAGATCAGAACCTTCTTACGAAGATTTTCTTCCAATTGATACTACATATCCGGAACAACAGATGTTGAGCAATGAACCTGAGATATTCCTGAGTGATAAGAATTCTCACTTCACAATCCGTCCAAGAGCAAGTTATCGTATAGGGGCAGTAGTTAGAAGCAAGAAAGCTTACAGGTCAGACCAGTTTTCCGAGATATCTCCCTATGATCTGTCCCTCGTCTGGGGATTTCTTTCTGACGAGCATTTCTACAAACAGGTAAAGATCTATCAGGGGGGGGAGACGTTACTTCTTCAGGCCTAAGAGAGGATCACAATTGTCGATTGATTGGATCTTCCTTAACTCGGCTAATCACCATATTGTTCCTGCTAACGATAACATCAGACAGGGTGTAGCTTCTATCAGAACTAACGACAGGATAGAAATGGAAGGATATCTGGTAGATGTATATGCTAATGTCAAGGGTAACACATATAACTGGAATACCAGCCTTTCACGAGACGATAGAGGTGATGGATCTTGCGAGATCCTCTACCTCAAGAAGCTTAAGGTCAACTATCGAGTTTATGAATGATCTCTTAAGAATACGGTGAAATATCAACCCCATAACACTGTTTTAACAGCCCCGTTCATTAAATTAGTATTTGACAAATACCGCTCACTGAGAGATTTGTAATAAAAAGGCAGACATATAGTTAAGACTATATAACAATACGTAACTCAGTTACTATCCATTAAGCTTAACATAAACAAGAGGAGTATTATGTATAAGACATATTTTTTGCATAATTTTCGAGATATTGATCAGATCAGGAAACTACCTGATGATATAATAAATCATATAGAAACGGTTGGACATGTACTCCCGTTCAAAGTTAATAATTACGTTATCAATGAGTTGATTGATTGGGATAATGTTCCCGATGATCCGATCTTTACCCTGACATTTCCTCGCAAGGAGATGCTATTATCCGAGCACTATGACAAAGTAGATACAATGATCAGGAAGGGAGTGTCGAAGGAGGAACTCAACCAGGGTATCAGAGAGATACGAGAAGAGCTCAATCCTCACCCGGCTGGTCAAATGGACTTTAATGTACCGGTACTCGGAAAAGAAAAACTGTATGGTGTTCAGCATAAATATAGAGAAACTGCGCTTTTCTTCCCCAGCGAGGGGCAGACCTGTCACTCCTACTGCACATTCTGTTTCCGTTGGCCTCAGTTTGTAGGATGGAAAAATCTACGCTTTGCTACCCGGGAAGCAGAAAAACTGGCCACTTATCTCAGGCAGCATAAGGAGGTCAGTGATATTCTCTTTACTGGTGGTGATCCCATGGTTATGAAGGCAGACTATCTTAATACCTATGTTGAAAAGTTACTGACACCGGAACATGAACATCTGACCAATTTCAGGATCGGAACAAAATCTCTCACCTACTGGCCTTACCGATTTCTTAGCGATCCTGACAGTGATGACCTGCTCAGGATTCTGGAAAAGATAGTGAAAGCCGGTAAGCATCTGGCCTTTATGGTGCACTTTAATCACTATCGTGAAATGGAAACTGAAGTGGTTGAAAAGGCAATGGCCAGGTTGAGAGATATAGGGGTCGTTTTCCGATCTCAATCACCGATACTGCGACACATAAATGCTGATGCCGAGGTATGGGTAAGAATGTGGCAAAAACAGGTCAACCTGGGTATCATTCCTTATTATATGTTTGTCGTGAGGGATACGGGAGCGCAACACTATTTTGGTGTTCCGCTTCTAGAGTGCTGGAAAATTTTCAGAGATGCCTACAGCCGTGTCAGTGGGCTTGCTCGTACGGTAAGAGGTCCGAGTATGTCCTGTATCCCTGGTAAGGTTCAGATATTGGGTGAAGCGGAGATTAGCGGAGAGAAAGTCATAGTAATGCGTATGCTACAGGGAAGGAACCCGGATTGGGTTCACAGGCCGTTCTTTGCAAAATATGATGAGAAGGTTACCTGGATAGACCGAATGAAGCCTGCGTTTGGTGAAGAGAAATTCTTCTTCGAGGATGAACTGGAAAAAATCTACAGACAGAAGATTGAGGACGACGGGTCAGATAGTTACGAATAGAGTTACTATCTTCTGAGAAACAGGATCTCTTCTCCCTTGAAAAGAATGATGCTTCTGCTGTTTCTTGACGGGAGTCTCCGGAAGAATATATAACCCGATTTTCTTGCTCCGGGGAAAATCTCTCCGTAATGAAAAGCATCATGCATCAAATTGGCGCGAGCAGTCATCCTATCTCCAGTGATAGGTTCGAAGCTATCGGGGAATGGCCTGTACTTATCCCGCATGAAATCATTATAAAAAATTATATCAGCAACCTCTGCCACTGTCATTGCCTCATACTGGTTCATCTCCTCATCAAGTAGATAGATATCTCCAGGCAGTATGGTGACCGGATGCTCTGAGGTATTTCTGATTACCAGATGAAAGGTAGTAAAGAAATCGGAGATATTCTGCGGGTCTCTTGTCCAGAATCTCGGACTTATGGCAAAAGCGATATCTTCTGTTTCCAGTATAGCGTATTTATCGATTACAGTAATCCTATCTCCCGGCTGCGGGTAGTATCTGGTAGTACAACCTGTAAATAGCAGTGAGAAGAGAGCAATAATGAACATTATCAACAGAATGATAACAGAAGAGTAGAATCTTCTGTTACCATCTGTCAATATGTTCTGTTTCTCATCAAATGAGCCGGTATTATGTTTTATCATTCTTGTTATTATTATTGAATTCGAGTGTTACCTGTTGCTCGTTTGTTTCCTTGTTATCCTGCTTCTTCCCGGTTGTTTCTTTCCTTTCTTCAGCAGGTTTTTTCTCCTTTCCCTGAGTGGGTTGTTTCTCTGCTTCTATCGTACTGTCATCAGCATTGACCTCTTTATCAGAGACGATGCACGCTACGTCAAACACCTTATCATTCTTCTTCAGGGAAACAAGTCTAACCCCCTGGGTGTTACGACCGATAACCTTCATCTCTTTGACAGAGTGTCGTAGAATCATCCCTTCTCTCGTTACGATCATCAAATCGTCAGAGTCGATAACTTCCAGCAGACTTACCAGATAACCGTTTCTCGCTGATGTTTTGATAGTAATTACACCTTTAGTCCCACGATTCTTTGTCGGGTAGGAGTCCGAACCGGTTCTTTTACCGTAACCATTTTCACAGATAGCCAGTAGGGTACCCTGTCGTTTGAGGACTACCATAGAAACTACATAATCATCCTCTCTCAGTCTGATACCCCTAACACCTTTGGAGTTTCTACTGACTGTTCTGACCTTTGATTCATTGAAGCGATTGGCGTAACCGTTCCTGGTTGCAAGGATAATGTCGTTTACACCTTCGGTAATCTGAGCATCTATCAGCTCATCACCTTCAGATAATTTGATGGCGATGATACCGGTAGAACGTGGTCGTGAATAGGCTTCAAGGGCAGTTTTCTTAATGGTGCCCTGCCTGGTGACCATTGTCAGATAATGTGGCTGCTGGAAATCACGGACAATTACATGAGCTTTCAGGCTATCACCCTTTACCATAGGGATAAGGTTCACTATTGCCTTACCTCTTGCCAGACGTCCTACCATCGGTATTTGATAGACTTTCAGCCAATAACATTTGCCGAAGTTAGTGAAGAAAAGGATATAAGCATGAGTAGAGGCAACGAATATCTTCTCTACGAAATCATTATCCTTCATATTGGCACCAGAAAGTCCCTTGCCACCACGTCTTTGTTGTCTGTAGGTATCTATCGGTAATCTCTTTATATAACCTTCATGGGAAATAGTTACGACCATCTCTTCATCGGCAATAAGATCCTCGGTTTCCAGATCAGTTACATGATCGATAATCGTGGAACGGCGTTCATCTGCATATTTTTTCTTTATCTCTTTGACTTCGTCCTTGATGATCTTCATTCTCAAAGGCTCGTGTTCCAGAATCTCTTTCAGTCGCTTAACAGTCTTCAGTATCTCGTTGTACTCATCTTCGATCTTCTCTCTCTCTAGGCCGGTCAGTTTCTGTAATCTCATATCCAGAATCGCCTTAGCCTGTATCTCGGTCAGTTTGAAGTCTGTCTGTAGTCTTTCACTCGCTTCCTGCGTATTATTAGATGATTTTATAGTCTTGATTATCTCATCGATATTCTGCAGTGCAATTCTCAGACCTTCCAGTATGTGTAATCGTTTCTCTGCATTATCGAGTTCATGCTTAGTACGGCGAATAACTACCTCATGACGGAAGTTGATATACTGCTTTATCAATTCGGCGATATTGAGTACTCTGGGAATTCCGTCTACGAGAGTAAGATTGATAACTCCGAAAGACTCCTGAAGCTGAGAATATTTATACAGCTGGTTCAAAACGATCTGGGCATCTTCGTTTCTCTTGACTTCAATTACCAGACGCATTCCATCTCTTCCAGACTCGTCACGTATATCGCTTATCCCTTCGATCTTCTTATCTTTGACCAGATTAACTATCCTCTCGATCATGAGTGTTTTGTTTACCTGATAGGGTATCTCTGATATTATGATCGATTCACCACCTGAAGATTTCTTCTCCACATCAGCTTTACCTCGAATCCTGATCTTTCCATAACCTGTCTGGAAATAACTAATTATTCCGGCTCTACCGAGTATATAGCCTCCCGTCGGGAAGTCGGGACCTTTAATAAAATCCATTAATTCCAGCGGAGTCAAATCATTATTGTCTATCATGGCTATTATACCATCACAAATCTCTCCGATATTATGCGGTGGCATATTGGTAGCCATACCGACAGCGATACCGGAGCAACCATTGACTAACAAGTTGGGAATTCGGGTGGGAAATATAACCGGTTCTTCTCTTGTCTCATCATAGTTGGGGCGGAAATCGACAGTATCTTTATCCAAATCGGTCATCAAGTCGATAGCAATTTTCTCTAATTTTGCTTCTGTATATCGCATTGCTGCTGGTGGATCTCCATCTATCGAACCAAAATTACCCTGTCCATTGATTACAGGATATCTCATATTCCAGGGTTGCGCAAGGCGCACAAGAGTAGGGTAAATAACCTGCTCACCGTGAGGGTGGTAATTACCTGATGTATCACCTGCTATCTTGGCACATTTCCTGAATCCTTTATCAGGAGTGAGGTTGAGCTCATTCATAGCATAGAGGATACGTCTTTGAGAAGGTTTCAGCCCATCACGAACATCAGGAAGAGCTCTTGATACAATAACACTCATCGAGTATTCCAAGTATGCATTTTTCAGCTGGTCTTCAATCTCTATGTCAATAATTCTTGATCTGTCAACAGTCATTAAGCCTCCAATTTATTCTCATTTCCTTTTTCCCGGTTTTTTAGATGAGGTCTAGATTCTGCACATAGTGTGCATTCTTCTGGATAAACTCTCTACGTGGTTGCACTTCATCGCCCATCAGGGTAGTAAACATTCTGTCCGCTTCGATTGCATCGTCGATCTTGACCGAAATCAGGATGCGGGTGTCAGGGTTGAGTGTAGTATCCCACAACTGTTCGGGATTCATCTCACCAAGACCTTTGTATCTCTGGATAACAACCCCTTTTCTTTCTATTTCGGAAAGGATCTCGTCACGCTCTTTATCACTATAGGCATACTTTTTCATCTTTCCCTTACGGATCAGATAAAGGGGTGGCTTGGCAATATAGATATGTCCATTTTCAACCAGAGGCCGCATATAACGGAAGAAAAAAGTGAGGAGCAGAGTAGAAATATGTGCTCCGTCAACATCAGCATCGGCCATGATAATGATTCTGTGGTATCTCAGTCTGCTGATATCGAAATCATCACCAATTCCAGCTCCAAGTGCCATTATTATGGGTTGAATCTTATCGTTATTGAGAACCCTGTCAATTCTTGCCTTTTCCGTATTGAGCATCTTACCCCATAATGGGAGAACAGCCTGAAAGGTTCTGTCACGACCCTGCTTGGCCGAGCCACCTGCAGAATCACCCTCAACCAGTAAAATCTCAGTTTTTTCCGGGTCACGGGAACTACAGTCAGCCAGTTTACCGGGTAGATTACCACTCTCCAACACTGTCTTACGCCTGGTCAACTCACGTGCTTTCCTGGCGGCTTCTCGAGAACGGGCACCGAGGATAGCTTTCATAGCAATACTTTTTGCCTCATTGGGATGTTCCTCGAAGTATTCCATCAATTTTTCACCCACAATCGAGTTTATAAGGCCATCCACTTCAGAGTTTTGCAGCTTAGTCTTCGTCTGGCCCTCGAATTGAGGATTGGGCAGCTTAACACTGACAATTGCGGTCAGACCTTCCCTGATATCACTACCCTGCGGATTGATCTTCTCATTCTTCAGAAGATTGAGATTCTTTATATAGTTATTGACGGCTCTGGTCAAAGCAGTTTTGAAACCGCTGAGGTGGGTTCCACCCTCTATCGTGTTTATATTATTGGCAAAACTAAGAATATTCTCCTGATAACTGTCATTATATTGTAGTGAGACTTCAAAAGCTATTCCTTCCTTCTCACCGAAAATATAAACCGGATCTTTGAAGAGGTTTTTCTTTCCCTCGTTGAGGTATTTGACAAACGATACAATTCCGCCTTCGTACTGAAAATTATGGCGTTTTTCTGTCTTCTCTTCCCTCAATACTATTCTGATTCCCTTGTTGAGGAAGGCAAGTTCTCTCAGCCTTACAGCAAGATAATCGAAATTGAATTCGACAGTTTCGAAGATTGCAGGATCTGGTTTGAATGTTGTTGTCGTTCCAGTCTTGTTAGTCTGGCCAATAATTTCAACGTCCTTGGTCGGTATACCGCAAGAGTAAGTCTGATGATAGATATTACCATTCTTGAAAACCTTGACCTCCATGAAATCAGAGAGGGCGTTTACTACTGAAACACCAACACCGTGCAGACCACCGGAAACCTTGTATGTTTTATGGTCGAATTTACCACCGGCATGCAAGACGGTCATTACTACCTGTAGAGCAGAAACATTCGATTCTTTGTGTATATCGACTGGTATACCCCTACCATTATCTTCGATAGTTACTGAACCATCGCTGTTTAAACTGATTTCAATCTTATCGCAAAATCCGGCCAGAGCTTCATCGATACTATTGTCGACAACCTCATAAACCAGATGGTGTAAACCTCTCTCTCCGATGCCACCGATGTACATTGTAGGTCGTTTACGGACTGCTTCCAGTCCTTTAAGGACCTTAATACTGGTTGCTGTGTAATCTTGTGCGCTCATAATAGCTCCTTCTTTTCTCCACTTGTATAAAATTATTTAGTAACATACTATTCATCAATTCCCTCCAGAATATCGCGATAGCGATCTCGCCGTTGAGATGCATCTGGTAAGTCACCCAGGCTGACGATGATATCGATCTTACTACCCCGGGGAACAAATTCGTCGGCAATAGGCTGAGAATACATTATCCTGTCTCTGGCAACTTCATGGGAGTATCTATATATCTTCTCCCCGAGTTGAAGTCCAATATTCTCCAGCCTGATCTTGGCTTCTAATTCGGTGATATTTTCGAGATATGGTACCCTAACAAGCTCCGGTCCTTTACTTACAACAACCTCTACTGTCCGGTTGATCTTGGTTGTCTTATCAGCTTCAGGTGATTGGGAAATAATACTGTTCTGCGGGATATCATCATCATGACGCATATCGACCTGCTGAACATAAAGATCCAGTTCCATACAGGTCTTGCGTGCTACGTCAAAAGGTTGTCCAACAATATCAGGGACGGTAACCTCATTACCGGTCCCTACCACCAGAGTCAGTAGTATATTCACACCGAAGAAACCGACGATAAAGAGTAATATCAATATTCCAATAGCGGCCAGCAATGCCTTTATCTTGACCATCATACTTTAGTTCTTCCCCCTTTTATGCATTTTAGCTGCAAAGACACCGTCTATCTTATCACGATGCGGAAGTGTCTTTAAGAAACCGTTCTGCAAGAATTTTTGCGAAATGATCTGCGGGTTTTTTATTAACTCAAAGTTCTTGTTCTTGCTCAAAAAACGTTCCACCTGCTCTTCATTCTCTGCTATATTCATTGTACAGGTGCTGTATACCAGATAACCACCTTCTTTAACAAACTGAGCTCCGTTATCGAGAGCGTTTTCCTGCAGCTTGAGGAGTGATTTCATATCCTGATTGAACTGCCAGCGTAGTTCGGCCTTCTTCTGTAAGACTCCCCATCCGGAACAGGGGACGTCAAGAATCACCCTGTCGTATGCTGGAGCTCTCGGACCGAATTTCAGGGCATCTTCAGTGACTATGATCATATTGTTGACCTGTAGTCTGTGAACTGCCTTTTTTATCTTTTTGCTTTTCTGTGGGAATTTATCAACCGCTACTACTTCACCGGTGTTATTCATCAACTCCGAGATATAGGTACACTTCCCGCCAGGTCCTGCGAACAGGTCGAGGATATTTTCATCTTCCTGCGGATCAAGTAACTCAACGATCATTGCTGATGAGGGGTCTTGTATGGAGAAATACCCCTCTTCAAACGATACATCGTTGAGTATACCCTGTCCATATTCTGTCAGGAATGTATTTGGTGAAGCTCCTGATTCTTCCAGATTCCAACCCTTGCGGGCAAAGTACTTCTTGAAGCGCTCTCTGTTGGTAGCCATTACATTGATTCGTAATGCGAGTTTAGGATTGCGGTTGAAGTAGATACAGAGCTCTTCAGTCTCCTCTTCTCCCCAGTATTCCAGCCATTTGTTGATCAATTCGAGGGGAAAGGAATACTTTAGTGACAATCTCTGTGCAATCTCTCCAGGATATTCTATCTCTGGTTGTCTGAGATAATTTCTGAGCAGGGCGTTTATGAAGTCGGCTACTCTTGAGTCAAACAGGTTTTTGGCCAGTTCTACAGTTTCATCTACTGCTGAATGGTCTGGCACAGAGCCGCAGTAGATAATTTGATACAGTCCGAGATAGAGCAAGCTCTTGATCTTCAAGTTGGTATGCTGATATTTCTCTCTATCGGTCAGTGTAGAAGCGAGATAATCAAGATTATGATGCATCTTGATTGTTCCCTTGACAAGATAAAAGAGAAAATTCCTGTCCTGGTCGTTCAGTTTTTTTACTTTCTGCTCCAGTAGCCTGTCGGAATGATGATGATCCTTCAGAACTTTGTAAATGATATTGTATGCTTCTCTTCTTAATAAATCCACTATTATCTCTGTTTTTTGCCTGTATAACGGTTTTTATATATATGTTGAATTGCCATTTTGATTAATTTCTCGGAAGAGTTAATTTCTTTTTCCTCTTTGATCAGTTCGTCAAGGGCAAAGCCAATATCGGGCTGCTTGTATCCGAGAGTTATCAGGGCTGTTTCTGCTTCTGAGATTAGTCTGTCTATTCCCGAAACCGAACTTTCTGCTAAAGAGAGAGCAGTAAGTGAGCCGAGTTTATCTTTTAATTCCAGAATAAGACGTTGCGCGGTTTTCTTACCCAATCCGGGGACTATTGTCAGTGCTTTGTCATTCTCTGTTCTGACAGATTTAACGAAACTGGCTACAGTTAATGCCGAAAGGACTGATAGAGCTATCTTGGGGCCTATTCCACTGATAGAAATTAGCAGTCGGAAGAGCTCTCTTTCTTCCGGAGAATGAAATCCGTAAAGTTTCATATCGTCTTCGCTTACTACAAGATGGATAAGAAGCCTCGATTCCTTCTCGAGAGGGCCGAGTTTCTCGTATGTACTGAGCGGAATATGGATTTCATAACCAATGCCCCCAGAGTCAATGACTACGGTCATTGGGTTTTTTTCGACCAGCTTACCTTTTATGTATGAGAACATCTCTAATTCCTGAATCTCTCGTTATTATAGAGTGCATAGGCTACTGCCAGAGCATCTGCCGCATCTGTTACCAGATTATCAATCTTAACATTCAGCAGTTTGGGTAACATATACTGAACCTGTTGTTTAGAGGCATTACCGTTACCAGTTACAGCCTTTTTCACCGCCCTGGGAGAGTATTCCTGCAGAGGAACCTTCTCCTGAGCAACTGCCAGTAGTATTGCTCCCCTTACATGACCCAACGTCAAGGCTGATTGGAAGTTCTGACCATAAAAGATCGTCTCGATACCGATTCTGTCCGGTTTGTTATCCTTTATTACTTCCTTAATCCTGTTGTAGATGATCTCTATCCTGTCGGCCAGGGTAGAAGCAGGGTTCAGCTTTATCACGTCATAACCGACAGCTACAATCTTCCGCTTCTCTGTCTCTAATAACCCATAACCACAGATCCGGCTACCGGGGTCAATACCCAAGAATATCAATCTTCTCTATTCCTTGACCTATCTAGAAGGGGTCTTTATAAATTATCACTATTCGTTAGCCAATTTTTCCAGTATCGAATCTGAAATCTTATAATTGGCAAATACTTTCTGGACATCATCAAGATCTTCCAGCTTATCGATCAGTTTGAGTAGTTTCTCTGCTACATCATCTGCTTCTACTGTATTAGTCGGAAGGCGGGTCAACTCGACAGTTTTGACCTGAAATCCGTTCTTCTCCAGGTATCCAGAAACTGTATGCAGATCTGTCGGGCTGGTATAAATAGATAGTATTCCATCAGCAAATTCGGCATCTTCAGCGCCGGCATCAAGAGCGGCCATGATGGCATCATCTTCTGTCATCTCAGGCGCTTCTACCTCGATATACCCCTTCTGTTGGAATACCCAGGATACAGCTCCGCTCTCAGCCATTGTGCCACCATACTTGGAAAATGTATGCCGGACTTCTGCCACTGTTCGCTTTTTGTTGTCGGTCATCACTTCGACCAATATTGCTACTCCATTGTGTCCATACCCTTCGTAGGTGTATTCTTCGTAAGTAACACCCTCTATTTCACCCGTACCTCGTTTTATTGCCTTTTCTATATTGGCATTGGGCATATTAACACCCCTGGCTGCTGAAACTGCTGCTCTTAAACGGGGATTGGTATTGATATCACCTCCACTTCTGGCAGCGGTAATGATCTCTCTCGTATAACGGGTGAAGAGTTTACCACGCTTGGCATCGGCTGCACTCTTCTTATGCTTTATCGTGCTCCATTTATTATGTCCTGACATATTCTCCTGGTCTCCTTACTGATCAATGCTCGATTTTCCTGTTCCAGCGAAACTTTCCCAATGATCAGGAGTGTTAAAGTTCCTCTGGTCTAACCTCGCCTCTGAACAAACATCGTTTATTATTCACTCTCCTGATAAGCAGCGATAATCTTGGCAGCTTCTTCTTCAGGCAACTTCTCATAGTGAGAGAATTTCTGATTGAATCTTCCCCTTCCCTGTGTAAGGGATTTCAGGTTCGGGAAATATGAGAAGAGTTCCGAGAGAGGTAGTTGGGCATTTAGTATCTGCTTCTTACCCTTCTGTTCCATACCGAGTATCTTCCCTCTACGGGTAGAAACATCCCCCATTACATCCCCCATATACTCCTGCGGAATAATTATCTGAACTTCGTGGATCGGTTCCAGGATTATTGGCCTTGCTTCCTGGAATCCCTTTTTTAGTGCCTGTGATGCTGCCAGTTTGAATGCCAGCTCAGAAGAATCTACATCGTGATAACTGCCAAAATAGCAATCGATGTAAATATCGACTACAGGGTAACCGGCAATGATTCCCTTCTGCATTGTTTCGACTACACCCTTTTCTACTGCTGGTATGAATTTGCTCGGTATAGTGCCACCAACAATAGAGTTGATGAATTCGAACCCCTCTCCACGTTCTCTGGGGCCGATCTTGAAATGGACATGTCCGTACTGGCCTCTGCCACCTGACTGCTTCTTATGCTTGTATTGAACATCGGCATTACCCATGATAGTCTCTTTATAAGGTATCTTGGGGTCGTTCAATACAGTGTCGATCTTATAACGGCTCTTGAGCTTTTTCTGGACCATTCCGATCTGAAGCTCTCCGATTCCTGAAAGCACATTCTCCATTGTCTCTTTGTTCATTTCGAGACGGAGTGTTGGATCTTCATCGATCAATCTAGTTAAGCCACTACCTATCTTGTCCTCGTCACTCTGGTTAACCGCTTTGATGGTTTTCCAGTAAACAGGAGTAGGTAGATCCGGATGAATGTAACTCCTCTTGCTGTTTGGTTCTGTTATGGTATTGAACCCACGTGCCACCTTCAGTTTCACCAGTGCGCCAATCTCTCCAGCCTTCAATTCTGAAGCATCTTTACGGGTCTTGCCCAACAGATAATACATAGAACCGATCTTATCTTTATTATCCTTCTCGGGGATAAAAACATCCATTCCGGATTTCAAGGTTCCGGATAAAACACGAACGTAACCAATATCACCAGTTATCGGATCTGCTACAGATTTAAAAAGGTAGGCAAGAAGAGGTCCATCTTCACTGCAGGTGAGAATCTTTGTTTCTTCATTATCTTTTATTTTTACTTCCTTTTTGTCAGCGGGTGAAGGAAGATACTCGACAATACCGTCCAATAACGGAGTGATACCGACCTCTGTTCCTGCTGAACAGCAAAAAGCAGGGATTAACATACCTGCTGCCAGACCTTTCTGAAGTCCGGTCAAGATATCTTCGTTACTGAGAGTACCGGCATCGAGATATTTGTTCAGAAGGCCTTCATCTGTCTCGGCAATTGCTTCCAGCAGTTGCAACCTCAAGGTATCAGCCTGCTCCTTCATATCGTCGGGAATACTGGTATAACTCCCCTGCAGATGAGCCTTCTCTTTAACAAGGTCGATTACTCCTTCAAAAGTATTCTCTTTGCCAATGGGAATAATTACCGGTACTGGAGTGATACCCAGATTTTCTTTGATTAGTCCCAATGTCTTGTCAAAATCAGCATGCTCGTTATCCATACGATTGACGATAATAGCCGTTGAAAGATTGTCACGGTCTGATAACTGCTCCAGAGTCTGTTCCAGACCTACCTCAAACCCCGCTGCGGCATTGGCTACGATAAAAACAGTGTCAGCAGCTGTGGCACCGGCTATCTGGTCGCCCACGAAATCAGCTAAACCAGGTGTATCAATGAGGTTTATCTTGTGATTCTTCCAGTTAAAATGAGCTATGCTCAAGGTTAGAGACATACCTTTATTTATCTCTTCCGGATCGAAATCCATGATTGTGTTACCTTCTTCTACTTTTCCAATTCTACTCGTCGCCCTGGCCTGATGTAACAAGTGCTCGGCCAGAGTCGTCTTACCAGCTCCGCTTGCCCCTACAAAGGCAATATTCCGGATCTGCTTCATGTCATTACTCATCATTAATTCCCCCGTTGCATTTATTATGTATATTTCTATTCAAACAATTATAAGGCCCCTATCTTGTCAATAGAAAGATACGCTTATAAACCCTTAATTTTCTGTCTCTTATTGTCCTTATTTGTCCGAAAAAAACAGCCGAAAGGAAAGTGTGCTAACTTGTTGTGGGTCAATTAATTGCAAACACCCCAATCCCACCCCGTTAACCAGGAATAAAAAAAATGAGAAAAAATCATGCTCACAGGAGTCAGAAGAGGCCATTTTGATATATTTAGCACTCTTTTGTGTAGATTGCTAATTTTTTCTTGCTTTTTTGTCGAAAGCGATTATATATGTATATAGAAAGACTTAATAAGGAGGTTAGAACAATGAGACTACCGATAATGAGGCGCGAGGAACGTCAGTTAGACAGCAGGCCGGTACGTTCTCTGATTGATGATTTTCTTAAGAACGCTTTTTTCGAGCCGGAAGAAGAGGAATCGAAGCTAATGGCAATGGATGTTATAGAACGAGATAGTGAGTATGTTCTGAAGGCCAATTTACCTGGCATCAAGAAGAAGGATATCAAGGTATATATAGAGGGCGAGAATCTAGTTCTTGAAGCGAAGCGTTCTGAGGAGAAGGAAGAGAAGAGTGAAACCATGTATAGATGTGAACGATACCGGGGTGATTATCGCCGTGTATTCACCATACCCGAAGATTGGGATTATGAGAATATCAAGGCGAATTATGATAATGGAGTCTTGAATTTAACGGTTCCCAAGAAAGAAGTCAAGCCTGAAAAAGAGATTACCGTTAAATGAGAGTAGAACATTAAGGCAAAATTGTGATAAAACATTGATAAGGAGGTTGCTATGTTACCACCAATAATCAAGCCCAGTCAGGATTTGTTTCCTGAAATCTCATCGATGTTGAGTGATTTTGTTGATAACGCCTTTCCAGCAAGAAGCGAGAAAGAGGGTTTAATGATGCCGATAGATCTTATTGAGACAGAAAAGGAATTCATACTGAAGGCAGATCTACCTGGTATGAAGCGCGAGGATTTGAAGGTATCCGTTGATAAGAATACTCTGACCATAAGTGGTAAGAGTAATGAGAAGAGAGACAAGTTAGAAGGGACTGTCTATCGAGATGAGCGCTACAAGGGTGACTACCATCGTATGATATCGTTCCATATACCGGTCGATCTGGACAACATAAAAGCCAGGCTGGAAGATGGTGTTTTACTGATCAATGTACCAAAGCGAGAGATAAAACCGAAGAAGGAGATCAATATCTCGTAAAATTGAGAAAGGAGGCAATTATGAACTTTTTAACAACGAGAACGAGCAGGGATTTGTTTCCCATGATGTCTTCTCTGTTCGACGATTTTCTCAGTAATGCCTTCAATGACGAACAGACGGAAGCCAACAAGATGATGCCGATGGATGTATCCGAGCGCGAGAAGGATTATGTGATCCGAGCCAATATGCCCGGCATCAGGAAGGAGAACATCAAGATATCTGTATCCAGCAACAATGAGTTAACTATCGAAGGTAAGCAGGAAGAAGAGAAGAGCGAGAAGAACGAGACAGTTTACCGATTTGAGAGGTACAAGGGTGATTACCGACGCACGATCTCTATGCCCGATGTCTGTGATATCGATAAGATAGAGGCCAAGCTGGAGGATGGAGTATTGACATTACGAGTCCCGAAGAGAGAGCCTTCACCAGCTAAAGAGATCAAGATCGGTTAATTCTTCTCAAATGTATTCTCGTAACCGCAAGGTGGGATATTTCCTCCCTTGCGGTTTTTTTGAAATTTCTTTACTAATTAGATAAGAAGAAAAGAGTGGTAACTATAAAATCTGAGGAGGAGTTATGATTGATAAAGAGCAGGTGGAAAAAGTACTTGATCTTGTACGGCCTTCGATCCAGTCAGATGGGGGAGATGTCGAACTGATAAAGGTAAGAGAAGATAATGTAATCGAAGTCAGGTTGAAGGGTGCTTGTGGGACTTGCCCCATGGCTACCTATACGTTAAAAGCCGGGATAGAAAGGGTTTTGAAAGAAAAGATTCCGGAGGTCAAAGAGGTTATTTCGGTCTAACAGATTATCCTGGAGAAGCAAACAGCAGAAACGATCCGGCAAACAATACGATTTGTTTACCCTTAAGTAGATAGTAAATGTTCGCTATAAATCAGTTAGATCTCTAGCTATCAGTCCGGTCTTCTGACCGTAGAGGGTTGTTTTGCAGTCAGCAGCAGCCTGAATTTTGGTGAGAAGATATGGGTTGGATATTCTGTTAGGAATTCTGTCAGCATGTTCTCATATTCCTGTTGCTTGTTTTTTTTGAGTTCAGCCAGTTTCAGGGTCGCATAGCCGAGCAGGGTTTCATTCTGGAAGGGGTGAGAAAAGATATCTTCAGCAATATCATACTTTCCCGCCTCCATTGCCCATAAGCCACTAATCATAATAATCTCTTCATCGTTTGTATTCTTATCTATCGCCAGTAAGCGGTCTAAGGCTTCATCTTCTTTATATATACTCTTCAGTCTGTAAGCTTCCAGAAAGGTGTTTCTGACCTGGGATTTCATTTCGTGGAAGATAACGGTCAGAAAGAGTGCTTCTCCCGTCAGTTCGTTTCCCGGCATACCGATAATCATTTCAGTGAGGAGAGAATCTGAGGGGTTACCATATTCCATCAGTACAAGCATGAACCTGTAGTAGTGGCCCAGATTGTTGATCTGTGATCCGGACGGTTCGTTTCTCAGTATGCTCTCCAGCAGGTTTCCAGCCTGGTTATAATTCTCACTCATAACCAGATAATGGGCAACTTTCAGATCGAGTTCTTTCTGTTCATTTCGGTTGAAGGCGAAGTTCTTAGCCTCTTCAAAATGGATGATCACATCATCCTGTGGCTCATCAAGCCGGATTGCTATGTCTGCCAGAAGTTCCCTCGCCTGCCTGTTTGCCCTGGTTCTGAATCTCACCTGCCGGTCCTGGATTCTTGTGTCCTCAGTAATCTCTCGCAGCACTTCCTGTGCCTGCCGAAGCTGGTTCTTACTTATATGGAGTTGTGCGATTTTTATTCCGACTTCAGCCGATTTGACCGGGTCTGTTATGCTCTCCCGGTATTTCTCGTATGCCTGTCTGGCGAGGTCGATATTGCCGGCTACAAACAACTCATCAGCGAATCTAAACAGTTTTTCCGGTTCCAGTCTCTGATAGACCAGAAAAGCATCCTCCAAATTACCAATGTGAGCGAGAGACAGGGCATAGAGTTCCAGGAGAATCTGCTCTTCTGAATCGGCAAGCCTGTTCTCGAGAGTACTGATTCCTTTTTCGTCTTCATCAAGTATCCCCTTGATCCTGTTTGTTACGAAAAAGAGATAACCTGGATTCCTCTCCAGATGATTGATATATTCTCCGATAGCTTCAGGATAATCATTGATCTGTTCGTAGTTTCTGGCTAATTCCACGGCAAAGATATGATCGTCACCGGTAGTTCTGCGGGCCTGTTTGAGCACATCGATCGCGATTTCGGACTGTCGTTCCCTTTCATAAACGAGAGCGAAATTCCTGTATTGTGCAATGTTACCGGGATTATCACGAAGATAATCCATTCCGGTTTTCCTTGCCTGCGAGGTTTCTCCTTTTCTTATCAGTATTGATATATTCATTTGAGTATAGACATCGGGTGCAAAGATATCTTCATAATCTTCCAGTATCTGAGCAGCAGCCTCGACCCTGTTCAGGTTGAGCAGTGTATTGAAATAACCTGTTACGATCTCCTGATCTTCAGAATATCTCTCGATAAGATCTTCATAGATCTGGAGTACCTGAGCGAATTCTCTTCGAGCTTCCAGTCTACGTATCTGATTCATCATTACCTGTTTATGGTCGTACTGGCCGGATATACCTATACTGATGATCATTATTCCCAGCAGTAAAAGGACAATTTTCGTTCTGAACAAATTCATTCACCTACTCCCGTTCCATTGCTCTAATATTAATCAATCTGAGATACTCTCTTATTAGTTCCTGGTATTCCTGTGGAAAGTTCTGATAGTTTTCCTCGAGTAATGCCCGCTGTCTCAATCTCTGGAACTCCTGCTGCACATCGGGTGGGAGTGACCATTCTTCCTCTTCCCTTGTTTCACCCCTTCTCTGTTCGGAATATTCTCTCTGATGGACCGATTTGTTGATATCCAGCAGGCGGGAAAGGATTCTCTCCTGTTGCCTGATAAGGTCATCATCGAGCCTGTTCTGTCGTAACTGTCGTGACACCGATTCCAGTTCCTCGATCAACTGATTGAGAGCATTGGCCTGTCTCTGTGCTTCCGGGTTGGTCTCCATCAGACGTCTTAGATTTTCTGCAAGCCTCTCCTCATCACGAGCCAGGCGCTGCATCTGTTGCCGTGCTTCCTGACTGTAACCCTCAGAGCCACCCAGCATATCGAGTAATTGCTGAGTGAGCATATTCATTGTCATCTGCTCCTGACCCATCTGCTGCATAGCCTGCATCATACTTTCCATCGCACCACCAGGTCCCTGTTGCATATTGTCACGGGTCTGCATCAGATTGAAGATCATCAGATTGATCCCCTTTTGGACATTGTTGAGATGATTACGAATATTGGGGTTTCTCGTATTCATTATTTGATTGAACATCTCACGGTAGGCGGTCAGAGTCATATCGGCATCCATAATAAACTTCGGGGTGATGTAAAGAATGATTTGAGGAGAACTATAGAGTTTCTGCAGGGCAAGTTGCAGGGCATCGAATCCGGCGATGAGATCGGGATAGATGGGGAAGGGGTCCTGAGCGAGCCTGTTTGATGTTACCTGATGTTCCTGAGACAGGGCGAGCAATCTTCTGATCGTAGCCTGTATTACTTCTGCCATATTGGACATACTGCTGGACATCATAGATTCAGTCATCTCGTCTAACTTCTGTGTCATTCTCTGCATCTTCTGAAGAGCCTGTTCCTGGCTGGAGACAGCTTCACTCATATTCTGATTTTGTAGATGTTGAGAGCTCTCTTCCAGATCCTGGTCGAGATCTTCAGCTTCAATCTGCTCCTGCAGTTCTTGAAGAGCTTCCTTGAGATCCCTGTCCTTCTCGTCGTCCATCATTTCGGTCGCCTCTTCTAACTGGTCACGCAGGGCGTCGAGCTTCTCTTTTATCTTATCCTGTTCTCCTGCCAGAGCTTCACCGTCGGCACTCTCCTGCTCTGTCCGCTCCATAAGATCCTGTTGCATCTGTTCCATCTCTTTAGAGATAGCAAGTGCCTTCTGGATACTCTGTTCTTTTTTGATATTTTCTAGCAGGTCGAGTGTGTTCTGCAGTTTACGGTCGAATTCCTCCATCGAGAACTTGAAGTCTTCCATCGCTTTCAGGAGTTCCTCCCGGTCCATATCTTCCATTGCAGCCCTCATCTGTTCCATCATCTCCTGCATACGTTCATCAGCGATCTCCTCCATCAACTCCTTGATCCTCTCCATCTTCTCGAGTGTCTCCTGTGACAGGGAGGGGTTATCCTGAAATTTCTCCAGTAGTTGCTGATATTCGTCGGCGATGCTGTCTATCTGCTGGTTGAGATCCTCCTGACGGTGTAAAAATTGTTCCAGTTCCTGCCTGTCTTCCCAGTCAAATTCTTCTCTTTTCATCATCTCACGCCTCTTTTGCTCGAATTCGTCCTGTAGTTCGCGAGACTGATCGATAGAGCGCTGGAAGGATTCCATCTTCATCTCCTCTTCCCGTTCTATTTCGGCAAAGATCTCCTCTATCGAGGGAAAGCGAAGGATATACCGCTGGCTTGTAGCTGTTTGGGGAGTCGGGGCGTTATCGGTTATCTCTGCCCAGTAGATGACTCTGTCTCCCGGTAACATATAGGTTCCTGACAGGTCGAAGATGTAATCGTATTCAAAAGTCTTCTGAGTAATCCGTTCCTGGAGTGTTTCAGCAATAACTTCGTTCTCGTTTATCTGATAATAGAGCTTGAGATCCTGTAAGCCAAAATCGTCCGTAGCAAAAAACTTCATCTGTTGCATCATATTCTGGGTGAAGATAGTATCCCTGCCGGGGTAAACGATCTTGATTTCCGGAATCTTATCGGGAATGACGGTAATCTGTCTCTCCAGCCGTCTTGCCTCATTACCAAGAAAATCGGTCAGTTTGAAGTGATAACTACCGCTCTTACTCAGCCTGAAACCGGTTTCGAAAACGTTTCGCCCCATTCTTTCCATCTCGAGCAGGGAGCCGTCCGAGAAGATGAGTAGTGCTTCTTCCAGTGGATTATTTGTTTCGATCTCTACCCGTACTTCTGTATTGATGATACCTCTGATGTTTCCACTGCTCTCATATTCCGTCTCCGGTACCAAACCGGTATATTCTGGATAGGTATAGCGAAGTGTAAGATTGCGAACCGACGGTTCTTCATAGACCTGAACGAAGAAGGTATCTGATGAGGCCTGGGTTGTAGCAACATAATAGTGAAATGAAAAGTCTGGATTATTGAAGACTTTACGGTTCTGATATAGTACCTCGGTACGCCAGGTATCGTTCTGCCTGAAATAGAGTGTGTGGGTCATATCCGGTTCCGGATCGATTACTTCGATTGTTAGCGGAGTATTACGGGAGATGGATATGTTTCCCGGTGAGACAAGCACATAATCCCGATAGGTAGGTTGTGGAATGCTGTTGGAGGTGAAGAATCTCCAGGAGTCGAGATATATACCGGGACTAAAAGCTGTAAATATGATGGTTATCAACAGGGCGATCAGAAAGGGAGTGAAGGCCTGCTTGAGCCTGCTTCTTTCCGGTTCTATCTTCTGGTTGGCTGCTCTTTGATTGGCATTGTTATAGAGTAATTCAAGGATGTCACTATCCTTGTCTTCTCTTGTTGAAGAGAGTTCAAGGGCGTTCTGGTAGGTGTCACTCTGATCTTCATTATAATTATCGAGAAGCCTTGCAGCTCTATTTTGAGTCAACCATTGATTGTTGGTCTGCAGAACGAAATAGACAGCCATGAGAGCGAGAAAGATCTTCAGGCTGATAGCGAAGAGGAAGAGTTCGAAAATCCGTTCCGAGGTAAAGCTGTGGAACAGATAAAATAGATTGACGAGCACGAGATAGAGAGCGAGCAGGAGAAGCAAGTTTCTCGTAACCAGATAGAGGTTGAATTTATTGCGGTATTTGATAATAATTTTCTGGAATCTCTGCATTACTCTTGTTTCTCTCAATTGACAGGGTTATAGGGAACTCCGGTTGCTGTTCCCTGAATAATGTCATTCTCGTTCAGATAGCCAGACAACCTGTTCAGCCAGGATCGTTTCAGCCCTGGAAAGCTGTTGAGTGCTCTCCCATCGCGATTGACATTGGAGGTAAAGAGACGGCTGATCACCTTATCACTACGGGTATGCTGCAGGACGATGGCAAGGGTGGCGATATATTCTTCGATATCGGGAATGGAATCGAGAACTTCTCTGGAATATCCTGACAGCTCGGTATTTTTATAGACTACCAGGTTGTGGAACTTGATCTGCCTCACTATCTCCAGATTGTTAAGATAGTTCACTGTCCTGATCAGATGTTCTCTTGTTTCACCGGGAATGCCGATGATCAGATGAACACCGGTCTCGATATCGTATCTGGAACAGAGCTCAGCTGCGGCAGCGAAATCTTGCACTGTATGGCCTCTTTTTAGGAAATCGAGGCTCTCTTGATGGATAGACTGTAGTCCAATTTCCAAAAAAATGTCTCCTTTCAGCTCTTTGAGCATCTCCATAATATCTTTGTTCAAATAATCAGGTCTGGTTGATATTATCAAACCTTTGATTTCATTATGTTTTAACGTCTCAGAAAAGATATGTTTCAGATAGTCGAGCTCGCCGGCAGTCGAGGTTTCGTTATGGAAATAGGCCAGCAGAGCAACTCTGCCACACCCCTGCCGGATATCGGGGAGGAGTGTTTCGATCTGCTGCTTAACTTCGAGATTCCCTGCCAGGCGCCTGTCGGTAAAGCTCTCGGGAGAACAGAAGATGCAACCGCCACTCTTCTTCCTGTGTGGGCAGTCACGGTTGATTGAGAGCCCTATGCGGAAAGTTCGTACCCCGTAACGTCTCTTCAAATAACTGCCGTAGGTGTTGACCCGTTCTTCCAGTCGCTTGCGCATCAATCCTCTTCTTTCAACTCCCGGGTCATCAGGTCACGAATTGCCTCTTCAGGCGACTTGTCGTTAAAGAGTACCCGGTAGATCTGCTCGGTAATCGGCATTGTGACACCCTTCTTCTCTTTCAGATGATAGATCGAACGGGTTGTCTTGACCCCTTCGGCAACCATATGCATCGAAGCGAGAATGTCATTCAGCCTCTTGCCCCGGCCAAGCTGATAACCGACATACCTGTTCCGGCTATGCTGGCTGAAGGCGGTGGTGATCAGATCACCGATACCTGAAAGGCCATTGAACGTGTTCGGATCGGCACCCAGGGCATCACCCAGTCTTCTGATCTCTGACAGGCCACGGGTTAAGAGAGCACCCTGAGTATTGTCACCAAGGCCAAGTCCACTTACAATACCGGAGGCAATGGCAATGATATTCTTGACCGCTCCACCCAATTCAACACCGATAATATCTAAACTGCGATAAATTCTGAAATACTCGTTACTGATCAATTCCTGTGTATAAGTCAGGCTCTCATCATTACTTCCTGCCAGTACAACAGCAGACGGGATCTTTCTCGCTACCTCTTCTGCATGACTGGGACCGGATAGGGAGGAGACAAGACAGGTTAACCGCTCCGATAGCTGAGAGCTGATCACCTCTGACATACGCATCAGTGTCTCTTCTTCTATTCCTTTGGCCAGGTTGACTATGCTCTTCAAATTTTTAACTTCACTTATACAGGGAACTACCAGTTTCATTACAGAACGCATGGTATGAGACGGCACAGCCATTATCAGGATATCTGGATCTACTTGAAAGGCTTCTTCCATATCAGAAGTGATAGCTATATTCTCATTGATCCTGATACCGGGCAGCAATCGGGAGTTAAAACCGGTCTTTCTGATCTCATCTACATATTCCTGATTATATTCCCAGAGGGAGACATCTATACCGTTAGACCTCATAAGGGATGCAAAAGCGAGTCCCCAGCTTCCTCCTCCAACAATAACGCTGTTTGACAAAATACCTCCAGTCTGTATTTTTTTTACGGGGAAGTACCCGTATGATGCAGGTGATAACAGGGGGTGGCACTGTTACTATTGTTCTTGCAGGACAATGTTCTTAAAATGCACCAGGGTTATCAGCTACCAGTCAATAAATTTTAAAGATAAACAGATTTAACTCTCAGTCTTCAGATTTTAGTTACGGGGAACTCTAATGGCCAGATTATGACTCTCAGCTGCCGATACGGCAAGGAAATCATCTCCCTGCATCGTTCCTGCTTGTCCCTGACGGTTGTCTCCCCAGAGCGAGACAGTACCGTCTCGCTTCAGGGCAATACTGTGGAATCTCCCGGCAGCAATCTGTCGAAAACCGTTACCTGATGGGATATCGAGCTGCCCGTGTTCGTTATCGCCCCAGGCTATTAGTGTTCCATCTTTTCTTAGAGCCAGAGAGTGGTGTTCACCTGCTGCGATGGCGACGTAATTATTACCCTCAGGAACATCGCACTGCCCTACATTATTCAATCCCCAGGCTACGAGAGAGCCGTCCTTCTTCAAAGCGAGGCTGTGATATCTCCCGGCAGTAATAGCCTTGAAATCATTGCCATCCGGGAGGTGTAATTGATTGAAAAAATTGGCACCCCAGGCGGCGATGCTACCATCATATCTCAAAGCAAGACTATGTCCATCACCAACAGCAATAGCCTTAAAAACCCTCTCCTCAGGAACCTCAAGCTGGCCGTTACCAGCATCATTACTCCAGGCAACAAGTGTACTGTCAGCTTTCAGAGCGAGATGATTCTGCCAGCCAGCATCGATGGCCAAAAAATCGAAGCCGATCGGTACCTCTTCCGAATCGTCAGTTCCCCAGAGTGTAAGGCTGCCATCCTTTCGCAGGGCAAGATTATTTCTCATCCCCGCAGAGACAACCAGGTAATCATCTCCCTCAGGAATATCCAGCATAGCCGGATCGTTACTTCCCCAGCTGAATATCTCTCCCGGCCTCTGACGATCACGAGAACAGGAGAGCGCTAGGAAAAATATACTAACAAGCAAAACAGTTTGATATATCTTTAACTTCATTATCGTCTAAAACTCCTCTATCAACATCTCTTCTTCGGGTATTTACACACCCTGTGTAGTTTATTATTATGTTACATCACTACAATCAGCAGAGCGGGTGTCAATGATATTTTTTGTTAAGAGACAGGGATAGTTGCTGGTATGATAGTTAGAATACTTGCTCAGGTCAGGGATTCTTTCCTTAAAACATTGGGTAGGACTAGAGTCGGCCGGGTGCCGACTCCAATCCTGCGGTTAAGTTACTAAAAGCTATACTCTTTTTTGACGGTAGCTGCAGCCCTGTCAGCAGGAATTATCACCTTTTAAGAATAAATCCAGTATATTATTTCAAGAGCAGCATCTTACGTTGCTCTAATGTGTCAGAGGTTCTCAATCTGTAGAAATATACTCCACTGGCAAGAGGGAAACCGTTACGGCATCTGCTGTCCCAGCGGACTGTATGCAGCCCTTCGGGCAGAAATTCATCATCGAGCAATCTTGTAACCAGTTGTCCTCTGACATTGAAGATTTCCAGTGTAACCTCTTCTGCTCCCGGCAGGTGGAATACGATCTGCGTCTCCGGATTGAAGGGGTTGGGGAAGTTTCCGACCAGTAACGAATCTTGCGGCCGTTCGATAACGAAGATCTCGTCGACAGATGTCGGGCAGGCCAGGACAGAGTGAACGGGAGATTCCAGATAGAGTTCGTCGAAGACATTGAGGATCTTGATATCGTAGATATAATAGAGGTCGATATTTTCGATCACATAATACTCCAGGGCAGGGTCTATTTCGATCTCTATCCATTCCGAAGCGGGCTGGTGGGATTTTTTATAATAAAGGTACTGCTCATCGGCCCCGGCAGAGCGGAACCAGTTGACTGTGATATCCTGCATATAATGGCTTGCCGAAGTAATGAAGGGAATGGCCGGGACATCATCATAGAGCGAGAGATCGTACCCCGATTCATAGAAAGCCCGGGCAATCAGGCTCTTGTTCTTTAGATCGTCGAGATCGGTTCCCATAAAGATCACCCCGTGAAGTGAAATGCTCTCACCCGGCGGGATGTTCAGCGATTGCGGGGTGGGATCGTTATAACCCTGCATATCGCCGTACATTGAGTAGAGAAACCTCGTATCATTCGGTATTGCTTCTTCGAAATGTGGTTCCATTCCAGGAGTCCACCCTTCGGGCCGCAGGGGGTGGAATTTATTCTCGTTGGGGTTTCTTCCTGTCATCAGCCAGTATTTCTCGTTCGAGGTTATCAATCCGGCCAGCGGAGGTATTCTCCTTGGCCGGCGGTGATCCGGCCCGTCACCTCTGGTCCAGTTCCAGCACGAGAAGTTATAATTCTCGTCGGGAAAGAGTTTCAGTGCTGCCCAGTGGGGTGTGAGTCCACCATCTCCATCATAATCACGGGTATAGGCGAATTCATAACCCTCGCCGGCATAGTAGCCGCTGACATCGTCCATCGAACGGGCATCAGGGTCCCAGCTCTGCGGGCCGGCATCGCAGTCCATAAACATCGCAACGGCGACATCAAAGAGGGTATCTGCCGGATTGGTATTATGAATATCAAAGGAAAAGAATATCATCTCGTAGAGATCCTGATATGTCCAGGTAAAGCTCCGCTGCCTGACCGCCAGGTAGAGTGGGTGGTGCTCAAAAGCACCTGCCGAGATACCCTCTTTTCTCTCCCTGTGTCGTGGATCCCAGACAGTTGTAAAGGGGCTGTAATCGTAATAGAAGGAGGTCATCGTTTCCAGGCCGGGGAAGTCTCCGGTCTCACCCGAGGGGAGGAAGAACCCGTAAATACCTTCGGGATCAAGAGGAAATGTTTCGTCTGAGGGTGAGGGGTAACCGAGAATACTCCGCATCACCACATCTGAATAGTTGTATTCCTGATACTGCAAGCCGAGATAGTTGGCTTCAAAGGGGAAATAGGCGGGCAGTAACTGATAAAATGAGTAATCGCCGTCAAAGCCGACCGAAGTGAGGGTATCGATAACTGCTATTGTATGTATGTCCGGATCGAATAGATCAGAACCTTCAGGGATAACGTCATTCTCGTTAGCGGGTGGCCAGTTAAGCCAATATAGTCTTCTCCCTTGAATATCACGACGCTGCAGCCTGGCACCGATCCAGACGGCACCCTGATAGAGATAATCTATACCGCTGCCGGCCGGATACTCCAGGGAGGGCCATTGAGGCCTGTAATTTCCGGAACCGAAAAAGCCGAAGTTACTTACCCGGAGAAGAACATTGCTGGAATCGTGGTATCGGGTTACATCGAGTTTTCTCTCCGGTATCTGTTCTAGACTGGCAGAGAAGAGAGAAACAGTAAGAAAGAGTGCGATCAGAACTGTGTATATCTGTTTCATCGTTACCCTCCTTAATTAGCAAAAACATCAGCGATAATGATGTCCATCATATCTCTTACCTGATCGACTTCCATAAAGGAGAGAGGAAAGCCAAAAAGATAGGTTTTGTTTGATGCACTTTCCCGTCTCAAAGCGACAGGCTCGCCTGCAAACTCAATCCCTTCCGGAGTGGTTCGCATTGTATAGATAGGTGTGACCTGGGGATCAGTTATCAGACCGAGGTCAAAATAGGCTACTGGCCCCATAGCTCCAAACTGCTGGATAAGCGGAAAGGCATTGTTTCCCGTATAGAGATCCAGGTCGGGTAACAGAAGTGTTGTATCAGGATGCCTGTCTGCTCCGATGAAGAAGTAGTTAGTAGAATAGTTGGATGATAATCTGCGAATGGCATCAAATGCTATAGTAGGTATACCAAAATATCTTTCCAGCAAAAAGTTGTCGAATGGCTGACTATAGGCCTCCTGATGAATATTCTTCAGGTTCTGTCCGGCACTGAGGAGTATGTTTCCACCGCCACGCATATAGAGATTGAGAGTGTCAAAATCTTCGTGGAAGTTCGTAGCGTTGGCACCTACGTTTAAAGGATCATCGCAATGCCAGATGATCAATCTAAATGATTCCAGATCGGTCGGTGCAATGACGTTCCTCCCTTGATGCAAATGGTTATCCCAGAGATTATCTTTTATCCAGCGGCGATCCAGTCTCTCTTTGACACCTGTATAATTTTCCAGGATCTCCTCATAAAAGTTATCTATATAATCGTCCATAGCAGGGAAATCTTCATTATCGACTACTATTATACCGCTCTTCTGCCCGGCCGGTACCCTTTGCTGCAGATGGAAATTCATTGTTTTGACTTCCGAAATGACCATCTGATTGTCGATAACCCTGATCTGCAGGTTATTAGTGCCGGGATTCAGATACTCCGAAGTTACCGGTGGATTGGCAGGAACATAGTCATTTACAGGAATTCGTAACCACTGGCTTCCGTCGGCATCTGAATGTATAAAGCTGTCAGGATATTCGGGATGGTTATCGTAGAAGCTGTGGGGAAAGGGGTTGCCGTTCAGCCGCAGGTCGAAGGCTACTATCTCACTGTGATAGTGTATGCCGGTGTATCTGTCGTGCACTTCATTGATTAATCCGGATCCGGGATCATTGTTAACATATTGTCCCTTCCATCCCCAACTGAAGTAGATCTCCAGATCTTCAGAATAGAGTGCAGCAAGGTCACCTGCACTATCAATAAAGAAAGGCAGGGCGTATTGCCTCCCTCCCGGGGTATTATTGTACGGTATCTCCTGCTCTATACCAGGATGCCTGAATGTGGTGAAATGGTTTTCTCCCAGCAGATTAGTGTTTCGGGTATAGATGAGAGCCTCCGGTTGAAAGCTGTCCAGCACCCGGAAATGCCTCGCTACCGGCCCGTTGTCGATTCCGGTATAGTTGCTGATCATATAAGCCTCTATCTGGGTTAGCTGACCGGGATTATTGACCAGCAACGGTGGGTCGGTATTTTGATTGAGGACTATCTCCCGGATGTCGTAACTCTCCAGGGTGTTGTACCAGTCGGTGGAACTGATTACCTCTGCGGTATCTTCGCTGATAATATTGAGCCGGTAATTGAAACTATCAGCCTTGAGGCCCTGAAGGAAGATATCCTCCGCATCCTCTTCGAATCTTATCTTTAAGCCCTGGCCGGTATTCCTGATCAGACTGGTCTCATCATCTATCTGGTCTGTTCTGCCCCAGGGCATGATGATCCTCGTGCCTATCTCATTCAGAGAAAAAGTTTTGCAGACCGGGTCGCTCTCTTCTCCTTCATAAAGGTATTTGACACAAACCTGGGTGATTATATGTTCAAGAACACCGTTCCGAGATGTAAATGACAAAGAAAAACTCCTCCGATCATCCCAGATGGTCTCTTCCGGGGGAAGGGCAAAATATAACCACCCATCTGGATCAAAAAGATAACCATCCAATTCATCATTACTCATCTCGAAACTGATTGCATAAAGGACATCCTGCTCATAAGGGCCCTGCCAGCTGATGGTCTGTGTGTAGTGAAACTCATCGCTTCCCGGTATGGAGATCATCTCACCCGTGAATGATGTGATGCGGAAAGTTTTAGCCTCGGGCTCGAAAGTGGACTCTCGTGAACAACCGGCAGCAAAAAGTAAGATGACGGTAAGGATCGGAATACAAAATAGAATACAGCGATAGTTAAAGGTTTTCATACATCACCCCCCCCTCCTGTTAATGATCTGTATTTAATAATTATAATGATACTGTCAAGATATTTTGGCAGTATTTACAAATAATTAACATCGAGAGGTATTCTGCTTTCTGTTACTATTCTGTTTAATGACAGGCCTGGTTGACAGCAGAGATGCTGCAAAAGGCTGATGAACACTTGTTAAGGATTATGCAGCTTAAGATAACGGCCGACAGCCAGGTTTTGTCTTTTCTCTTGACGGGTATGCACGAATAATGATTAATACTTCTTCATTATGGTCAGAGAGAGAAAAAGCCGGTTATTAATGCACGTCTGCTGTGCACCCTGTTTCATTGCCCCTTACAGGACACTGAAGGAGGAGGGAAGATACGAGATAACCGGTTTCTGGTTTAACGATAATATTCACCCCTATAAAGAATACAGGCGGCGGCTCGATACCTTTCTGGAGTGGAGTGAACGGGAAGGAGTTAACACAATATTAGAAGAGGCATATCGGCCGGAACCTTTTTTCCGCCGGGTAGTTAACCGGGAGGCGGAGCGATGTTTCTTCTGCTATTATTACCGGTTACAAAAGGTCGCGGTGATGGCCAGACAAGAAGGGTATGACGCCTTTTCCACCACTCTGCTTTACAGTATTTATCAGAAACACGATCTGATCATAAGGATAGGGGAAGAGATGGCAGAGCGTATCGGTATTCCTTTCTATTATCGTGATTTTCGAGAACTCTGGCAAGAGGGGATAACCCTGTCAAAAGAGGAAAATATGTACCGTCAGCCTTATTGTGGCTGCCTATACAGCGAAAAAGAGAGATACTGCAAGAATAAACCCTGAGGATATATTTGTATCAGGCAGGATCAGTAATTTAAGCACACAGGTATAGAGGATCAGAGATGAGTAAATACAAAGAGATCGATCTGCAGGGGCAGAAGAAATATTCACTGAAAGAGAGAGAGAGTAAGGTCAACGAGCGGCTTTTCTACAAAACCGGAGAGCAGGGAACAATATCAGGCCTGCTCAACAGCCTCCCCGATATCCTGCAGGCTAGTGAGTTCAAAGAACTGATTGATCGCACTTATCAAGCTGTGAAAGACGATAAACCGGTCATTACTGCTCTCGGTGGACATGTCATAAAGTGTGGGCTGTCACCACTCCTGATCGAGATGATGGAACTGGGTGTTATAAAATGTCTGGCCGGGAATGGTTCTGTTGTCATTCACGATTTCGAGATTGCTCTTACCGGGCAGACATCCGAAGACGTCCAGAAAGCACTGGAAGACGGCACATTCGGGATGGCCAGAGAGACTGGAGATCAGATAAACAGGGCGATAATTGAAGCTTCTTCTGAACAGCTCGGTTATGGAGAAGGTATTGGCAGATATATCGAGGCAGCTAATCCACCCTATAGACAACTCTCACTCCTTGCTGCTGCCTACAGGAAAGAAATCCCCTTCACCCTGCACGTAGCTATGGGAACCGATATTGTTCACCAGCATGACAGTGCTGACGGTGCTGCGATAGGTGACTGTTCGCTTCGTGATTTCCGCATCTTTGCCGAGCAGTTGAAGGGTTTGAATGGGGGCGGTGTTTTTCTGAATTTCGGCTCTGCTGTCATTATGCCCGAAGTTTTCCTCAAAGCTGTTACCGTTGTCCGAAATCTCGGGTTCCCGTTAGAAGGTTTTTATACAGCTGTTTTCGATATGAATTCTCACTACCGGCCAAGGGTGAATATAGTTGAAAGGCCGACCGGTAATAGTGGGAAGGGTTACTATTTCGTCGGGCACCATGAGATATTGATCCCGCTCTTCTTCGGAGCACTTAAAGAAAGGCTGATGAAAGATGCGTAAGATCATATTGTTTCTGATGCTTATTCTATTGGTTTCCGGCCTCTGCGGATACGATACGGGTAAGAAACCTTTTAAGGCAATGGCTCTATCCCTTATCATACCCGGAGGGGGACAGTTCTACAATGAATCTTATTATAAAGCGGCTTTCGTTCTCGCTCTCGAGGGGTATTTTATCGGACGCACCATTTATCATCACGACCGGGTTCAACACTACCACGATATGGCTGACTCTACTGTCGGGGAAGAGCATGATTTCTATATGGAAGAGTATAATCGTTATTACAGGAGAAGGCAGAACGACTACTGGTGGCTCGGTACCATTGTCTTTCTCTCTGTAGTCGATGCTTTTGTCGATGCCAACCTATACAACTATAATCAAGAGAAGGAGAGGGTGAATATTCTCTTCGGACACCAGGGGGTAGGCTTAAGGATCAATTTCTGAAAAAGATCAGAGTCTATGACGCCAATCCCTCACTCTGGCATTATCTATCTTATCGTTTAACCAGTCTATAAACAGTTCCTCTTTCTGTTCCCGTAGAATTCTCTCTCTTAATTCTTCCCTGTCTGCTGGAGTCATAGCTCTGACATTCGCCGGGTATAGTTGATGAACAACCGGGATGAATACTCCCTCATCAGTCTCTACCGGCCTGGCTACTGACCTGTCCTTGCCTGAAATGAATATCGCTCTGGCTATATTGATCGGGTCAGTGGGTGAGAAATAGGTACTATGGTTGAATCTATCGAAATGAAAGACAGGGAAACCTTCACGTTCAGCCTCTTGAATGATTCTGTTATAACTATGATCTTTGTAGTACGTATCTCCTATGATCCTCGCTAATTCTCTCTGTCTCTCTCTGATTATGATCTCTTTTATCTCATCATAAACATCGTGCAGAGGTTTATAATCAAGGCTCTGGCTCTCTACGACAGAGATCAATACAAAGGCCTGTAACTGATTATGGAACACAGGCTCGAATATGGTGCCCGGTTCAGAATTAATTGCTCTTTCTATTATTCTATCACTCTTACCCAGGATTGGTAAATAGGGATCATCAGGGGTGATGATATCAGAAGTATGAAGTTGCAGGTCATATTCGTAAGCAGTGTTAGGAAGTCCTATCTCTGTAGCAAGTTCCCGCATATTGACGATTCTCTCGTATAGCTGGTCACGGGTTCTCTCAGAAGCTTTATGCTGAATGAATATCTCTCTTAGTTTGACCAGGTTTCTCGTTCTCGTCATTAGTTGGTATATTACCCATCCATCTTGCACAGCAAAGGGCCTGGTATATTCATCTTCGTTCAAACTATCCAGAGCAGCTCTAATCCGTGATGGGAATTCATTGAGTTCTACAAAGGGCATCTCACCTCTATTGACTGAAGTCTGTGAATCCGAGACGATTCCGGCAAGAATAGGGAAAGAAGTGCTATCTTGCAACTCAGTGTAGACTGAGTCGATTTTTGTTTTTGTTGTCAGCGAATCTGTAGAGCTCGGGAGGAGTGGAAAGATTATATAATCGATTTTAGTATAAGGTTGAGCAAGAAAATCTATTCGGTGTTCATTATAGTACTCCCTGATCTCCCGGTCATGGATAATGAAATCTTTGAAAGACTCCGGTTGGATCCAGATAATGGAAACATTTGCAACTGAATTATAGACCAGATATTCATTCTCTAATTCCCGGTCTATTATCTCGTGATTATCGATTACTCTCTGTTTCAACTTCTCCATCGGGACATAAATATCGCTGTAATATTCTATCAGCCAGGAGAGATCAATCGGATCGTTATCCAGTAATGAACTGCGATACTTCTGATGATCGAAACGCCCATCTTCCTGGAAATGTCTTGAATCAAGGATCACATCAGGTACGTTAGACAGAAGAGTATCAAGTACTTCTCGCTGACTTACTGTAATCCTGTGTTCTCTTAACTGCTCCTGAAAAATTATTCCCTCTACAAGATTGTGAAAAGCCCTGTCACTGATCTCTTTCCTGGCAATGTCGTCTGGTGGAAGGCCTGTTCTTAGCACATAAGACTCGAATTGATTTCGCTGTGCTATCATATACTCTTCCTGGGTTATTGGACGATTGTTGACCTTTCCTACGTATTCTGACGGCCTGCTTGTACAGGCGGAGAGCAATATAAGCAATGCCAGAACTGATATCACTACAATTTGTTTATTCATTTTCTTCATAGTTTTGAGTACCTCAAGTTATGTAACGCAACATATACCCCTTTTTTGTCAACTATTTCGCAAAAAAAACTCAAAACTCTCTTCAGGACAGGCTGTAACGGAAGGTTGAAAAAATTCTTGAGTACAGGAACTATGAGGAGAGATCAAACTGACCAATAGGGGAAAGGAAAGTATTACTGAAAACTAAAGGAAACAAGCCAGGAAAAATCTGAGGACTAATCTCCTTGACAAAAATCGCATTACATCTCATTAAATAATTATTAAACTACAGGAGGCAAATTATGAAGGTACATGTTGTGCTAACGCATCTAATAATTGCATTATTTCTCCTATCTTCTTCTCTTCTGGCAGCAGAGAGAACTCCAGAATGGTATGAAGAGAGAGGATTGGTATCAGAGACAGAAATTAGGGAAATACCTCATACAGGATCAAGAACGATGAGAGAGATACCCGAAGGGGGTATTCTTCTTATTCCTGATAGTTCAGGAGACAGAGTTATGGGCTTCGACCCGATTTCCGGCGATCTGATTGATGCCAATTTTATCCCACCCCACTCTGATTATCTTTCAACACCTATTCATATTGTCATGAATGCTGAAGGAACTGGTCTGTTGATAACTGACCAGTTAGCAGATCTGGTTCAGAAATTCAGTTTTGATGGTGTCTATGAGGGTATCTTTGCACCTATTGGCGGTGTAAATAACAACATTCTTGATAATATTCGGGGTATGTATATCAGAGATGATGGCCATGCTCTGGTCACAGTTGCCAGTGGGGGTAATGCACACGCCATAGCGGAATTCGATACCGATGGTAACTATCTCGGTAACTTCATCGACAATAATGCCGGGGGCATGGCCGGACCGTGGTCAATAATATACCGCCCGGATTTTGATGATTATCTGGTCAGTACCAGCACCAGTAATGCTATCCACCGATTTGACTCCGATGGGATATCGTTAGGTTATTTTGTTCCATCCCTGAATTTCCCCGAACAGTTATACGAAACTTCCGAAGGTAATATTCTCGCTGCTACTTTCAGTACTCCGAGCGGTGTTTATGAATACGATAGTTCGGGAACTCAGATCGGGTATTATGGAGTAGTTACCGGCTTGAGAGGTGTCTATGAACTGGGGAATGGCAATATTCTGGTTACCAACGGCTCGGGAGTTTATGAGATTGACAGAAATAATACGATAGTCGATACAAAGATAACTGGTGTCAATGCCCGCTTTATCTCCTTTGTCGGACCGAGTATAGGATATGGTATTCCATTTGAAGAGGATTTTGAGGATGGTTCGCTTCCGGAAGATTGGGAGCAGGAACATATAGAGGGTAGTATTGACTGGTCATATCAGGATGGTGGACATATGGGTAATCCTTCATCCGCTTTTGAAGGTGATTTCAATGCTTTCTACCGCTCTGATGTTGTTGGTGACAGCACGGTTCTGATTACACCTCCTCTCCTGATCAGTAATGCTGTCAACCCATTGCTCAGATTCCAGCATGCACAGGCAGCCTGGGCCGGGTCACAGGATGAGTTGAATGTCTATTATAAAATTGGTGAAGAAGGAGATTGGATACTATTGGAGAGCTATGATAGCGATGTACCGGAATGGACAGAGAGAGAAATAGAGCTACCAGATGTTGATGATCTCTGTTATATCGGTTTTGAAGCTGTTTCTGGAGGGGGATATGGTGTCTGTATTGATCTGGTAGAAGTCTTCGATCATATCTATCCGATTATGGAGGTAACCCCTCTGGAATTTAATGTCGTTCTACTCGAAGGAGAAAGCACTGTTGAGATATTAACGATCGGTAATGTCGGCACAGATGATCTGGAGTATGAGATCGACATTCTGGAACCTGCCGGTTGGTTAACAGTATCAGAACCAACAGGAACTATAGAACCTGGTGGATCTATCGAATTAGAACTCCTTATTGATTCAACAGGCTTGGAAGGAGATGAGGATTATTCTGCTACTCTAATAGTCAGTGATAACTACTTCGATATGGAGGTTAACGTAGTAGTCAACCTTCATGTAGAGGCTCTTGTCCTCAATCCACCCCAGAATCTGGAAGGTCTTTACGTCTGGGAACCTTATTACTATACTGTTGATCTCTCCTGGGATGTTCCAGTAAATGGAAGAAACAGAGCATTCCGTTCCCGTGAGCTACTGGGATATAATGTATATCGACAGATTCTGCCTGAGGGTGATTTTGACCTTATCAATACTGAAATCGTCTCTGCTCTCTACTATACAGATGAGGATGTAGACTTCGGTGAAGATTATGCTTATTATGTGACAGCTGTTTACACTGAAGGAGAATCAGAACCTTCGAATAGTATAGAGATCAATATCCCTGACGCTCAGCAGGTAGCACAGCCTACTGCCAGCCCGGAACCAGGGGAATATGAAGATTCGGTAACTGTAGAGTTACTCTGCGATACCGAAGAGGCTGAGATCAGATTTACACTCAATGGAGAAGACCCTGATGAAGGATCAATGCTCTATGAAGAACCCCTGGAACTGACAGAGGATACAGTAATTAAGGCCCGCGCCTATAAATCGCTCTATCTCCCGAGTGAGATGCTCGAAGCGGAATACACTATCGTAGTTTCAGCAGAGGATACTTCAGAGATAGCTCCTGTTACAGGCCTGTATCCAGCCTTCCCCAATCCTTTTAATCCCTCAACGACGATCTCCTTCTCTCTGGCTGATGAGGGTATGGTTACTCTAGAACTCTTCAATGCTCGCGGTCAGAAGATCAGGACCCTTGTCCGGGAATGGCGAGAGGCAGGCAATCATTCCGTTATATGGAACGGAAGAGATGAACAGGGAAATCCTGTGAGAAGTGGAATCTATTTCTACAGGATGACTGCTGAGGATTATGAAACAGTAAAGAAGATGATGTTAATACAATAATCAATGCTGAAAGAATTTCATTGAGGTGCAAGTAAGTATCGAGGAGAAGAGAGACGGGAAATTTCCCGTCTCTCTCTGTTTAATAATCAGACTCGCGGAGCAAATCCACTCAGGTTATTAGCTTGTGAAAGCTAATATCTTATCTTCTTTTTTTGCGGGTTAATGATAGTCCTCCAAAGCCTCCGAGAATGGCCAAATAGAAGCCAAAGTCATACCACCAGCCGATATTGTTGGCTTCATAAATCCGCACACTCGGATTGAAAATCTGCCAAATCAGAGAGATTGGAGCTATCCAGCCATGCCATATACCCCAGAGAAATCCTGCCTTCCTGTTTTCCGAATGGCCTGTTGTGCCAGGAGCACAGGCAGTTATAAGTAACAGAGTAACCAATACCAGGCTCAAAACAATCATCATTTTTTTCATATTTCACCTCCTGCTTTAAAAGTCTGTTTTATTCTATACCAGAAATAGATTTCGGTTTAAGAGTGGTTTTGGGGATCCACATTGCGCGTAGATTATCTTTAAATCCGCAGATCTCATAGAAATCTCGATTTCCTTCCGTATAAGTTAGAAAGAAGTATGTACCTGCAAACTCATCAAGAATTCGAAGCAGCATCCTTTTTGCTATGCCTCTCTTCTGGTATTCCGGCCTGACAACAACGTCGAAAATGCTGGTGTAGTAATGACCATCAGAGATAGCCCGTGCAAAGCCTATCAGCTTTTCTCCATCATAAGCAGTGATATACCAGGAGTTACGAAAAGCATAGATTATGTCAGATTTCGACTTTTGCCATCCAACACTATTGAATACGCTGATTACCGCAGAAGCGGTAAGCTGATTGTTTTCTCGAAATTCGAGCTGCATGATAAGTTCCTCCATTATATACTATTACATTTCTCACTACATCTTCACAACGGAACATTCCTCGTAGGCATTGATTACTTTTAGTTCAATCCAATTGACATGTCAATCAATAACTGAAGAGAATAAGAGGAAAAAAAATTGCCATTCAGGTTTATTCTGATTATCTTGTCTGCAGAATCATAAAACAATGGAGGAAAGATGGCAGTATTAGAATTGAACAAAGATAATTTTGACAAAGAGACCGGTTCGGGAGTAACTCTGGTTGACTTCTGGGCTCCATGGTGTGGTCCTTGCCGTATTATTGGACCTGTTGTTGAAGAGATAGCAGAAGAGATGGATAACATCAAGGTTGGTAAATTGAATATCGACGATAATCAGGAGCTGGCTGTGAAGTTCAATGTTATGAGTATTCCGACTTTGATAATATTCAAGGATGGCAAAGCAATGAGTTCAGCTGTTGGAGTAGTATCGAAAAAGGCCCTGATTGATAAGATCAATGCCGTTCTCTGATCTGAGAATTAGATAAAGATATAAAATCACTAAAAAACGGGACAGTAAAATTATACTGTCCCGTTTCCTGTATCAGTACTCTGTTTTCAGGTATCTATACTTCAAGATACCGGCATTCTGAGAGTTGTCCAGTAGTTCCTTCACATTGCTTTCTGGCAATGCTGATATCATCAAGGTAACATCTGCTTGATAGTCGGCAGATAATATAGCTGCATCCAGTTCGAGCAGGGTATGCTTCAATTTGTCTGCTTGATTATAATCGGTGATGATCTCGAAATAATCTTGGAGGATCATCTCTTTTAATCGGGTTCGTTTGATAGTTTCCTCTGTAATATGTCTGTAGGCCTCAATAAGCCCCCTGATACCTAATTTGGTTCCTCCGAAATACCGTGTTACTACACATATGACATTGGAAAGCCGGTATTTCTGTAAGGCACCCAGAATCGGTTTTCCTGCTGTCCCGGAGGGTTCACCGGCATCAGAACAATGACTTGTTTCACCATTAATACCGATAACATACGCCCAGCAGTTATGTGTAGCGTCTTTATATCGTGTATTGATGGTATTGACGAATTCTTTTACCTCTTCAGGGCATTCAACAGGTGCCAGATGCCCTATGAAATGGGATTTTCTTATCTGTTCCGAATACTCTATATCTTTTTCTATTGTGAACATACAGGCTTTTATTCTTTATTCCTGATTAATGAAGCTTAGAGCCCAACGGCATCATCTTCGGTATGATCTATCTTACAGGTTTCATGTAATTCTCTGAGGTATTTCCAGATAGGGAGATTGACTGGAGTTGCCTTAACTCCCCTTATCTTAGATTTTTGCAGAGAGTTATGTAGATAATCCTTATCGAAGTTCTGTTTTTTAGGGATACTCTCAAGCAGATTTTCTACCCGGTTTTTCCAGATAGAAGGTTCAACCCTCTCCATAGAGATGAGGCCAGCTTCGAAGAGAATTTGTAACATAGCGGGGAAAGTCAAGGATTTGGTCGGATTTTTGAGCAGTCTCTTCATTCCGTCATCAGAGAAGATAGATCCATCTATTTCCAGATAGGTCGGCTTCGGTAATATTAGATTAGCCGGGAGATTTTTATCGAGATGTGTATCAAGAGCAACGATGAAACAGGAACGGCTCCGGATGCTCAGTTCTGGTATAGAATCGCTATAAACAAAGAGGAAATCGCTCTCTACTGGAGCATCTAACTCTTTAACATCTAGTATTCGGAAGCCATGCAGATTATTCCAGTCAGACGTTTCCAGTATTCCGGATCCTTCCGAAAAATCACAAACCTCGACCCCGAAGTCCCAGATTGCTTTAATAATATTCTCATCGAGATGATTCCGATTGTAGATGAATAGGGTTCTGGGAGAGAGCTTTCCGCTACTTTCATCATGAAACTTTTGTAACCCCTGCAGCAGATTCTGGCTGTTGTAAAGTTGATCAGCAAATTGGTTGAACCTGTTGTCATTGTCATTAATCAAGATCAATCTCTTGTTCTCTCTCTGATGATAACGGCAGACGGTTCTCAATGTATGGCTTATCTCACCCACGATAACGATATTTTCTGTCTTGCTCAGGTCCTCATAGGATATATTATTTCTCCTCTCTTGCAGAATGTCATCGCTAAATATACGCTTATAAGAAGATGAAACGAGTGTTGACTCATATTTATCAGCCAGTTCTTTCATCAATAATAGCTCTTCGTTGGTATTGTGCGGTGAAACGAGAAATCTTTTCTTCTTTGCTTCCTTGAGCTTCTCTTTTATGATAGCAGAAGCGGTTGTCCAGCTGATTATTTCCCAACCTTTATCGGTCTTCAACATTGGTTCATTGACCTTCTGCGGTGCTGCGATTGCCTGCCAGCCAAACTTACCGTAGAAACAGATATTCCTTCTGTTGAAGTCCTGCTCTTCCGGATGACTTATATAGGAAACATTTCCGAGGGATTGATGAACACTGATGCTGCATCCGGTACCACAAAGGCCACAACTCTGCTCTACGACATCATCTTCACGGGGATAAGGTTTTATAGTTTTGTTCTTCTCTGTCAGTGCACCAACAGGGCATACTGTGATACATTTGCCACAAGCTTCACATCCTGTTTTAGTCAGACTGTCACCGAACTCCGGTGCAACTTCTGCTACAAAACCACGATAGATATAGCCTAAGACTCCTGCTCCCTGAACCTCTGCACAGATCCTGACACAACGGCCACATTTGATACATTTGTTCGGGTCACGAAGTATGAAGGGATGGGTTTCGTCGATAGGATGCTGGTTCTTATCGCCGAAGAAGAGTCTATCATCGACCCCGTATTCTGTAGCTCTATCTCGCAGAGCACAACGATAGTTAACCATACAGCCACATTCCAGACATCTCTCTGCTTCTGTGATTGCCTCTTCTTCTGTAAAACCGGTCTCGACCTCGGCAAAGTTCTTACTCCTCTCGGTCGGGTCCAGTTCGGGCATATTGACTCGGGAAGCTTTGGGATAGAGCTTATAAAGGAGGTCTTCCATCTGAGAAAGTTTGTCTGCCCTCTTCGATGTGAAAAGTGGAGAACTGAGGAGAGAACTGTCAATATAGCCCTTTTCCAGGAAGATATCTATGTTTTCTGCAGCAAACCGACCATCTGCTATAGCTTCAATTGCTGTTGACGGCCCTAATCGGAAATCACCACCAGCAAAGACATTATGCAGTCCTGTAAAAAAAAGTTTCTCATCAACTTCAGCTGTTGACCAGCGAGTGAGCGGAAGGGTTTTCCCCCCGATTTTATTCTCCTCATCGGCAAAGCAATCAATATCTGGAATCTGAGAAATTGCAGCAATAACTGTATCGAACTCTTCTTTAAAGAATTCACCGGTTGGTTCAGGTCGCCTTCTTCCACTGGTATCGGGTTGTCCCAGCTTCATCTTTTCTAAAACTACCTCTTTCACTCCCTGATCATCACCTATATACTCGACCGGATTGGTAAGGAGATGTAAATTGATCCCCTCTTCCTCAGCAGCATCGATTTCATAACTCTCTGCTGGCATCTCTTTACGGGTTCGCCGATAAACAATAGTTACCTCTGCACCGAGCCTTCTTGCTGTCCGGGCACAGTCTATGGCTGTATTACCACCCCCGACTACAGCTACTCTCTTACCGGTTTTTATATCTTTACCGAGAGCAAAATCTCTCAGATAATCTACTCCGAGATAACAACCGTGTAAATCGCTTCCCTTGACTTTCATTGGTACTGCTTTCTGAGCACCAATAGCGAGGTAAACTGCGTCATAATCTTTACTCAATTGAGAGAGTGAAAAATCAACTCCGAGTTTTTGCCCGGTTTGAATCATCATTCCGTTACTGCACATGAGTTCTATCTCTTTCCTTAGTATATCCTTAGGAAGACGGTATTCCGGAATTCCGTAACGGAGCCAGCCACCCGGTTCCGGAGCTGCTTCGAAAAGGGTGACATCATATCCTTTATTACTCAGATAATAACCGCAGGTCAATCCCGAGGGACCGGCACCAACTATAGCGATCTTCTTTCCTTTTGGATCTTCTTTCGGAGGGACATAGGACCAGTAATCATTGAGATCTTCATCAGCACAATATCGCTTTAACTGTCGTATAGCCAGGGGTTCGTCAACAAGGCTTCTCCTGCATTCCTTTTCACAAAAAGCGGGACATACCCTCCCGATTGAGAGGGGTAGAGGGAGAGTTTCTTTGATTACTTTGACCGCTTCGTGCTGTTGATTATTGGCTATCAGCGCAATATAGGACTGTACATCGACTTGATTGGGGCAGGCCAGCTTGCAAGGTGCTTCACAATCCGCGTAATGATCAGACAGCAGTAGTTCAAGAGCCATTTTACGTGCTCGATGAATCTCTGGAGAATCGGTTATGATCTCCATCCCTTCTATTACTTCAGTTCCACAGGAAGTAACGAACCCTCGTCTTCCCTTAACCTGAACTGAGCAGACCCAGCAGGAACCGAATGGTTTTAACTCTTCATCGTGACAGAGAGTAGGAATATCAATACCATTTTCTCTGGCCACTTCCAGGATAGTTTTTCCCTTTTCTACCTCAATTTCTTTACCGTTGAGTATAATTTTTAACATTACGTAACTCTCCCAAAGCTTATTTCTTGATGATGGCGTTGAATTTACAGGAATCGAGACAAACGCCGCATTTGATACATTTATCAATGTCTATATAATGAACTTTTTTTACCTCACCACTGATGGCATCGACAGGACACTTACGGGCACACACAGTGCAACCTACACATTTTTCGGGAATGATTTCATATTTAATCATAGCTGTACAGACACCGGCAGGGCATCTTTTCTCTTCGATATGAGCCAGGTATTCATCACGGAAGTAGCGGATGGTTGTTAGAACGGGGTTAGGTGCAGTCTGTCCCAGTCCGCAAAGAGAACTGCTGATAATATTTTCTGCCAGCTCTTCCAGAAGATCAAGGTCCTGCAGTTCTCCTTTACCTTCGCAAATCTTGGTCAAAATTTCCAGCATTCTTTTGGTTCCGATCCGGCAGAATGTACATTTACCACAGGATTCGTTCTGGGTAAAATTAAGGAAGAATCGTGCTACATCTACCATGCAGGTTCCCTGATCCATAACGACCATCCCACCAGAGCCCATAATAGCTCCGGTCTTATTGATAGAATCGTAATCTACGAGTGTATCGAGCAGAGAAGAGGGGATACAACCCCCAGAGGGGCCACCCATCTGTACTGCTTTAAAAGGCTTGTCAGTCTTCATTCCACCACCTACCTCATAGATGACTTCCCTGAGTGACATACCCATCGGGACCTCTATCAATCCGCTGTTTTTAATCTTTCCCGCCAGGGCAAAGACCTTTGTCCCCTTACTCTTCTCCGTCCCGTAAGCGGCAAAAGTATCGGCACCGTTCAGTATGATCCATGGTATATTAGCATATGTTTCGACATTATTAATATTGGTAGGTTTACCCCAGAGTCCTGACTGAGCCGGGAACGGAGGACGGATATTGGGCATTCCTCTTTTCCCTTCCACTGAGGCCATCAGTGCAGTTTCCTCACCACAGACGAAGGCACCTGCACCCTCTTTGATATGAAGGGTAAAGTTGAAAGGTTTACCGAGTATATTTTTTCCGAGATATCCTCTCTCTTCTGCAGCCCTGATTGCAATTCGCAAATGCTTGATTGCCAGAGGATATTCTGCCCTGACATATATGTATCCCTCATCTGCACCGATGGTAAAGGCGGCAATAAGAAGACCCTCCAGAATACTATGCGGGTCGCCCTCCAGTATGCTCCTGTCCATGAAAGCACCTGGATCTCCTTCATCCGCATTACAGACGACATATTTTTTATCTCCCGCTGCCCGGCGAGCGAACTCCCACTTCAGGCCGGTAGGGAATCCAGCACCACCTCTTCCGCGAAGGCCCGAACTCTTTATATTCTCAATAACTTTTTCCGGGCTCATTTCATTCAATACTTTTTCCAGAGCTTTATATCCCTCTCTGCTGATGTAGTCATCTATTGATACAGGGTCTATTATTCCAGCATTTCGAAGCACGATCCTCTTCTGTCTGGTGTAGTTATTATCTTCTAGTCCGGTTTTTTTCGAATTCAATATTGTGTGTTCAGGCATCTCTCTGTCAGTCAGGAAGGAATCGATTATATCGTTCACCTTATCCGGTTCTACTCCACCGTAGAGAGTGAACCTTTTATCATCTTCAATGAGTTCGACGAGTGGTTCCATAGCGCAATAACCGATACAACCGGTCTTCTTCAATTCTATTTTGCCCTCTATTACGGCAGGTGATTTTTTTAATGCTTCATAAACTGCATCAGCACCGGCAGCCAGTCCACAGCTAGCCATTCCCACTTTCACTGTTATCTTGCTCAATTTTTCCTCCAAAAAACTTTAGCTGTACGATTTGCTATTACTTATCGCCTTCACTGTTCATTTCCCACAGGTATTCAGAACATGAAATGGCAATAACCTGATATTAATAAGAAGAGATAATTTCTGCGATCCTGTCGGGATTGAGTTTTCCATAGGTAGTCTTATCGACCATGATGACTGGTGCGAGGCTGCAACAACCGAGACAGGCAACTTCCAGGACAGTAAATTTGTTGTCTTCAGTTGTATCTTCTCCTGCAGCGAGTTTCAGTTCGTTTCTCAGTGCATTCATAAGAGTATTCGCTCCAGAAACGTGGCAGGCTGTACCCTTGCAGACACGGATCGTGTGTTTTCCCTGCGGTTTAAGCCGGAACATCGTATAGAAGGTGGCCACACCAAAGATCTCGGCAGCACTGACTCCGGTTTTATCTGCGACATATTGCATTGTATCTCTGGAGAGATACCCCTCCAATTCCTGGATCTCTTGCAGAAGCGGTATTAGAATACCCTTGCCGGATCCATATTTGTCAATAATAGCATCGATATTGCCTCTCTCTTTCATCTCTGCTCCTTATTATCGTTCATCAGGGAAGATAAATTTTCCCAGCGTTCGAGATTTTCAAGATATTTTTTCTCTATTTCCATTAATTCCTGTGAGATCTTGAGGAAATCTTCAGGTTTGAGTTCAGCTGCTTCACTGGATATCCTGTCGTCCAATTCCTGTTTTCTATTCTCCAGTTCTGTCAAACTCTTTTCCAGTAATCCCATCTCCCGCACATCTTTATAAGAAGGTTTGGTCTTATTTTTCTCTGCTCGTCTGTTGCTCTTTGTTCCGCTAACCGGGGTTACCGGTTCTTTATTCATCTCGGTAAAATATTTCTTAACCAGTAGATAATCGGAATAACTTCCGGCAAATTTTCTTATCTTAGAGCCATCAAAAATGAAGAGGTAATCTACAGTTCGGTCAAGAAAGAAGCGATCGTGCGAAACGACGAGCAGACATCCATCAAAAGAGTCGAGATAATCTTCCAGAATCTCTAGTGTTCTGATATCAAGATCGTTAGTAGGTTCATCGAGAATGATGAAATTCGCACCGAAGATTAGCGATTTAAGGAGTTGTAACCTTTTTTTCTCGCCTCCGGAGAGGGTTGATACCTTCCGTTGCTGTTCTTTACCACTGAAATTAAAACGTTCCAGTATTTCACTGACATGATGAACCTTTCCGTCAGAAGTTCTGATATTCTCACACATACTCTTGATGTAGTCGGCCACGGTAATAGTACTGGGTATTTCTTTCGGTTGCTGTTCAAAGAGGGCAAAGCGGGTGTTAACCCCGATTTTGACAGAGCCGTTATCCGGCTTAATCTGCCCGGAAAGGATTCTGAGCAGTGTTGTCTTTCCGCTTCCGTTATTACCGATAATCCCGATTCTCTCCTGCTTTTGAAAGACATGGGAGAAATTCTGAAAGAGCGGTTTATCATAACTTTTAGAAATATTTCCGATTTCCAGTATCTTTTTCCCGAGCCTGTGTGTGGGGAAGGTTAATTCGATATCCCTGTCATCGGTCAGGTAGGACTTGTCGAGAAGTTCCATTACCCGGTCAACATGATCTTTAGGTTTCGATGTTCTCGCCTTTGCTCCCCTTGACAGCCATTTCAATTCCTTTCTCAGTTGGACGGTACGTCGTTCTTCCTGTTTCTCTCTCTCCTTGATCCGTAACTCTTTCTGCTGCAGATAAAAGCTATAATTTCCTTTGTAATTATGAAGCTTTCCCTCCTCGATCTCAATGATTCGCGTACTGACGGTATCAAGGAAATAGCGATCATGTGTTACAAAGATCACGGTTCCCGGATAGTTAATCAGATAGTCCTGTAACCATTCGATAATATCAGTATCGAGATGATTAGTTGGTTCATCAAGAAGCAGCAAATGCGGATTACTGGTCAGAGTTCTGGCCAGATCGATCTTTCTGGCCTGGCCTCCTGAGAGGATAGCAGTCCTGATATCGTAGCGATCGAAACCGAGCTTATTGAGAATTGCTGTTGCTCTGTGTTCTACCGACCAGACACCCTTCCGTTCTATCTCTCCATAGAGCTGCTGTTGTTCCTGTAATAATTCTCTGTCGTAATCTTTCGCCAGATTCTCCGATAATGTGTGGTATTTGCGTAAGAGTGAGAATTCGGGATTATCGCTATTATAGATATGCCCGAAGAGAGTTGTCTCAGGGTCGATGTCAGGTTCCTGAGGAAGATAATCGCTTGTAAGTTCTCGTTTCCGGGAGATAGTACCACTGTCGGGATCTTCAATACCGGCAATCAGATTCAATAGTGTAGTCTTACCAGTTCCGTTGTTCCCGATCAGGCCGATACGTTCACCAGCTGATATACCGAAAGTCACATCCTTAAGTATGAAACGTTCAGTATACCTTTTACTGATATCAACTCCGGAAATAATGGTCTCTACTCTATTCAAATTTTTTGTCCTTTTCTCTCCATAATCGTTTGTGCAAAAAAGAATGCCGACTGCTGATTGTCTATAAAAAAATGGACACGGGACAAAATTTCTCCGTGTGCTGGTGCAAAATTCCCCTTCCTCTCGCGCAGAGGATTGGGTAATATAATTGTAGATTGATCTCTCAAAGTGGTATTCACGACCAGTGGATCAGTTCTGCCAAACACCAAAACCGAGTTTTTTCAGATGGGAGGCCAGTTCTGTTTCCATCAGTGCTGCCAGTTCATATGGCATGGGGTTGTAGTGTTGGAACTCTTCATAGAGTAGTCTCATTCCATATTTATGTGGGAAGTAGGATGACTTGTATCCTTTCTGGTGGTTTTCGAACCGTATTTCTGGTGTGAGTCCTGTCAGCCCTACATAGACACACGGTTTTGCAGGGATATACTGCGGATTAGCTTTCTGGAACTTCCGGTTTTTGAGGACAACCGGGTTGAGTTCGATGACATAGACATTATGATGTCCTGCTGGGAGCCTGTTGTAGATAAGAAGTTCCCGTTCCAGGAAATCGAGTATCCTGTTACGGATTTTACCCTTCTTTACCCTTAACAACTCTACGTATTGAGTAAAGAGTAGTTTTTTCCCCGCCCAGCAGAAGTAAACATTCACTTTCCCTTCAAGGTCATCATTGAGAACCAGGCCAGGACCCCATTCCTTTTTTCTGGGGTATTCTACTCTATCACCCCTGCGTAACGGACTCCTCATATTATTTCCAGTCTGCAAGAACTCAAAAGCTAATCAGCTCGTAAACTGATAATGAACAGGATGGATACGAGCTCGCTATCGTTCTCCTTCCGGTTGGTCTGGAGGCCAGATATATTTATGGAGCTGGAGTTGTAATCTCACAGGTAACCTGTCTTTGATTATCCAATCAGCCAGCAGGTCAGGATTCAATCTCGAAGTAACGGGAGAGAAGAGTATTGGCATTTCCGGTAGCTGGTTGTCTTGCAGAATTTTTTTTGCGAAATGATAGTCCTCGTGGTCAGAGAGAACGAATTTAAGTTCATCACGTGGTGTAAGGTATTGGATATTATCTTGCAAAAAAGAGCTTGCCTGCAAGCTGCCCGGACATTTAATATCGACAATCTTCACCACGAATTCCGGTACCTCTGCTAAAAGTAGGGATCCGTTGGTCTCCAGCAGTATACTATATCCCTCTCTGTGTATAAGATGGAAAAGCTGGTATATACCTTCCTGCAGGAGTGGTTCGCCTCCGGTGATTTCAACCAGCCTGACAGGCTGGAAGCGTGTTATCTCCTTGACTATTTTATCAGGTGGAAGTGAAAAGGATTTTTCGTAACTATATTGTGTGTCACAGTATGAACAGCGGAGGTTACAGCCGGCAAAACGGATAAAGATGCAGGGAAGGCCTGCCCGGGTAGATTCTCCCTGTATGGAGAGAAATATTTCACTGAGATCTATCATTGTTGAAAAGGGAGGTAGGGTAGCCTTTTAGAGTATCCGAGGATATTCTCTATTTCTTCTATAATCTTTTCCGGATGACCGATAACGAATCGTTTGATACCATCTTTTGAGTAGAAGTAATAATCTTCATCGTAGATGTCAAAATGAGCAAGAAGATCCCGGAGACCATAGAGAGGGATACCTTTATGAACGAGTAAGAGGACATCATCATTAGTGACAGTCATAAGGTTTTCGAAAGGATCTTTCTTATGTGCTCTCAGCAGTAACAGCGAGTCATTACTCTTTTCTGTCAGTTTACTGTTTTTTTGCGGTAGTTGAAGCGCCCGGACTGCATTTTCGCTGATCATGCGGTAAATCGTCTGGATTGGGATAAGGGGGAATTTGTTGTGAACGGACTGAATTTCCTGCAGCAGGTTGATCGAGCCAGAGAACGTGGAATCGGTTCCGATAACCACATTGACCCCTTCGCTCAGGCAGGTATTGATATCGATTGTCTCGCCTATCAGTTGCAGATTGGAGGTCAATGCCCAGCAAATCGAGACACCGGCCTCTGCACAATCCCTGATCTCTTCCCTGGTCAAAGATATTCCGTGGATGATAAGAGTGTTGGGTTGAAGCAACCCGAGTTCTTTCAACTTTGAGAATTCACTACTCGACTCTCGGTCAGTTCCTTCGCCAATATGAACGATGAAGGGTTCGGTACCACCGGTAGCTTTCCATTCCTCTACAGGGTCTTCACCACCCCAGAAATTGCCGAGACTTATGGAATGACACTGTCTATAATTGCGAATTATTTCGATGGGGAACATTTCATAGTAACTCTTCTTCTGCTGGGGAGCATGATCCTGAACTATGCTTACACCAGAGAAGAGGTTTTTGTAACCACCGAGCAGAGAGAGTAGTTTCCCCTTACCTTTCATGAAATCCATCGGAAGAGTATTGCGAAATACTTGATCCCGCTCTTTTACCGGAGCGGTATCGCGCATTTCCTTAACCCAGATATTGGCATTTTTGAAAGTATGCTCGATCGCTGGAGGATACCAGTTGCCAATCAGGTGATCGTGGGAGTTGATAAACGGTCTCAATGCATGACAGTCCTTCAGTAGCACCGTGCTGTTAATATCGTTCAGAAGTCTGCTTCGGAGTTCAATAACAGCCCGATTTCTGATGGTATCAGCATCTAACAGAGCCGTATCAACAATGAATTTCATGTATTCTTACTCATTAGCCTGTAATTTCTTGGTTAATAGTGGTATAATCTCGAACAGATCACCAACTATCCCGAAATCGGCTATCTTGAAGATAGGGGCATCTCTATCCTTATTGATAGCTATAATATAATCGGAGGACTGCATTCCAGCCAGGTGCTGGATGGCACCAGAGATCCCTGCTGCTATATAGATACGCGGTTTTATGGTCTTGCCCGTCTGACCAACCTGATGCGGATAGGTGATCCATTCGGCATCAACTGCTGCCCTGGAAGCACCAACAGCAGCTCCTAATGTTTTCGCCAGCTCTTCGATGATTGCGAAGTTCTTCTTTTCTTTCAATCCTCTCCCGCCTGAGACGACAAAATTTGCCTCGACCAGGTTGAGGGTCTGTGTTATATCTTTCGTAAATGATAGGAAATCGGTCTCTGTATCAAAATCTTCAAAGGCAATCGTCTCGCTGATGACTGTACCGGATCTTTCACTGTTACGGGGTAGTGGATTCATCACCTTATGCCTGACAGTAGCCATCTGCGGTCTGTGATTAGGTGTCAGAATAGTGGCCATAATATTACCCCCGAAGGCAGGTCTGGTCTGCAATAAATTGCCAGTCTCTTCATCGATATCGAGTCCCGTGCAGTCAGCAGTTAATCCAGTCTTGAGCTCTACAGCAACTCTCGGTATGAATGATCTTCCGATCACACTGGCTCCCGCCAGGATAATTTCAGGTTTGTATTTTTCAGCCAGGGTAGTAAAGGCCCTGGTGTATGTCTGATCAACAAAGTGTTGCAGTTCTGCATCGTCAACTATAATGACCTTATCTGCACCATGTTCGATAAGTTCTTCGGTAAGATGGTCAACCTGATATCCGAGTAAAACTGCTGTTAACTCGCATTCCCGGATTGCCGCCAGTTCACTCCCTTTACCAAGCAGTTCAAACACTACCGGGGCTAGCACCCCTTCACGCTGCTCTGCATAAACCCAGACACCTTTATAGTCCTTCTTATCAATCATCTCTTTCTGCTCTTTTCTAATAAAAATCGCTTCAAAAGGGCAGGCAGAGACACAGGCACCACATAGCGTACATTTGTCTGTGTTGATCTCAGCAGTCTTATCTTCGATTACTATTGCATCATAGGCACACGCTTTCAAGCAGAGTCCACATCCTGTACACTTGTTAATTATTACTTCAATCATCAGTTCTCCATTATCTATCGTGTTATTTTTATCTTTCAGTTCTGCCTTTCCTGAATCACTATAGGTTCTTTCAGGGATTTTTGACAAGTTGAATTCTTTCTCAGAACAGAACTCTTTGTCAATGAAATTGTTATAAAAATGAATGAAATCCCCTTATATTTGCCACAGAGAACAACAATTACACAATGTTTCACCATCTGTGATGCAGTAATAATTGTAAGTTACTTTAGGGTTAATAATGGGGAGTATACGAGTCGGATACGGCCGGCTCCTATAGTGGACACTGGTTAATGAGGTGATAATTCCGAAGACGGGAGGAAGATTTTCATTTACATTTTGCCCTGCTAAATTTGACTGGTAAAAAAAGAACATACCGGAGGTTAACCGATGAAATATTTCAAGAAGCTGACGGGGAAAAAGTGCTATCTATCTCCGATAAATTTAGAAGATGTCGAGAACTTTACCGAATGGGTAAATAATTTTCATCTGACCAAGTATCTGACACTTATCAGACAGCAGATCTCGCTGGAGAGGGAACGAGAGATACTGGAGAAACTCTCACGGGGTGAGCACTACGCAATTATTGATCAGGAATTGAATAAATTGATCGGGATTGCCGGTCTGCACGAGATCAATCATATAGATAATACCTGTGAGTTTGGTCTTTTTATCGGGGATCCAGATTACTGGAACCAGGGATATGGTGAGGAAGCATCACGCCTATTACTCGATTACGGCTTCAATATACTGAATATGAATAATATAATGTTATTGGTTATCGATTATAACTGTCGGGCAGAGAGATGTTACAAGAAGATAGGGTTCAAGGAGATAGGAAGAAGGCGTCAGGCTTATAGAATAGCCGGTAAGTATTGCGATGTAATCTATATGGATCTGCTGAGTCAGGATTTCAAGAATTCCAGGATAAAGGAACTATTCTCTGAACAGTATGAGAAATCACGAAAACCCAAAAAACTGGAGCTGGCCGATAAGTAGAATCTGCCAATTCAGGTTATCTTTTTGATTCAGTTGGAGAGGGTCGATGTCGTTATTTGACAGAATTCAGGGTCAGGATCAGATCATTGAGATGTTGAAACGGGCTATCAGGGAAGAGAAGATAGCTCACAGTTATCTGTTCTATGGTCCGGAAGGGGTTGGCAAGTTCACCACGGCACTTCTCTCAGCTATGGCAGTGAACTGTCTTGCTGAACCTGAAAAGCGTCCCTGCGGGGTATGTACAGCCTGCACGAAGATCAGCAAGTTCAATCATCCCGATTTCCTCTATCTCTTTCCCACACCTAATTACAATATGAGCCCGGAGGGTGAGATTAAGGATAACAAGCAACTTAATGAATATGAGAACTATCTTCAGGCCAAGCGGGAAAAGCCGTGGGAAGATTTCTTTTTCAGTGGTAATATAGAACTCCGTATGGATAGCATAAAAATGCTGCAGCACAGATTGAATTTATCTAGAAGTGAAGCCCGGAACAAGGTTTTTTTGATAGAACGAGCTGATATGATGAATTCCAGTGCTGCCAATTCCTTTCTCAAAACACTGGAAGAGCCACCAGACGATGTCATTATTATTCTGATAACAACTAAGCCGGAATCGTTACTACCGACGATCATTTCTCGCTGCCAGAAGATCGGTTTTCACAAACTCTCACGTCAAGTGATAGAGAAAGAGTTGATCGATAACCGGGGTTGTGAGTTGATAACCGCTAAAACCATCGCGCGTATTGCTGATGGTAATATGAAGCGGGCCTTGAGCCTGGGTGATGAACAGAAGACCGAATCGAGACAGAGCGTTCTCAATCTTATTGGAATACTAATGCAAGGAGATGATACGAGCTTCATCGCCTATATAGATAAATATAAGACTCTCAAGAATGTCAGTGAACTGAAAGAGGTGATTCAGAACCTCATCATCTGGTTGTGCGATATTGCCTGCTTCAATATCAGCCCTGATGAGATAGTTAACATAGATCGTCTGGAATTGATAGAGAAGATAGCCAACAACAATCCTCTTCTGGAAGAAGATGTCAGTGGAATAATCTCATATCTGGAGAAAATGCTCAAGCGGCTGGATGGCAACGTTAATCCACATCTGGTAGGAATAGATATCTATTTTCAACTGAAACCTTATTTTGTAAGTGCATAAGATAGGATTAAGCAAATAGAAGTCAGAAAAAGGTAAGATGATTTTTCGAAAACTGTTCTACTCTCTGTTTATCTGCTTTATCACCGTTATCTCTCTCTTCTCCAGCGAGGGGGAAGAGGAGGCGGTAAGCAGAAACGATATTGCAATTCTCCCTTATCTTTCCTATGCCTCTGAAACCGGGTTTTCTGGTGGGTTATTAAGCAGCCTGAACCTCTATAACCTTTTGTTCAGAGAGGATAATCTCAGGTTGCTGACCAGTGTTCAATATACACAAAAAAAGCAGATCGCTGTCAATCTTAATCAGTATTATCTCTCTGGAGCGAAGGGGGTCTATACAGGTATAGACTTCGGTTATAAGTACTGGCCAGACGATTTTTACGGGGTCGGGATAACTACCCGGCAGAGTTTTGAGGAGAGTTATATCTCCAGAGAATTTGAGGTTGAATGGAATATCGGCAAACGGATTTATCGTGAATGGACCCTCGGCTTGATTGCTAGCTTTGCCGACTACTCGCTAAAGCTCGGTCCTGACAATCCTCTTCTCTTATCCGGTACAATTCCTGGGAGTTCAGGAGGAAGGGTGACCGGTACTGGATTGGTGGCAACCAGAGACAGGCGGAACAGTAGTTTTTTTGCTACGAGTGGTGATTTTATACAGTTGAGTGGAACTATCTATAATGAAAATATTGGGGGGGATTTCTCCTTCAACCGTTACACTCTCGATTTGAGAAAGTATCTTCCTCTGACTGAGAAGCAATCAATCTCTTTTCAATTATATACAGGTTACCAGTCTGATGGTGTCCCATTTCAGAATATGTTTCAGCTTGGAGACTACCTGAGAGCTTTCCCAACCAGCAGGTATATCGATAAGTCAGTGATAATAGCCCGGTCTGAGTATCGAGTTTTTCCCTGGGATAGCTGGTTACTCCGGCGTACAGGTATCGTATTATTCGCTGAAACCGGTAATCTGTCTGATAGTTTTGGAGATTGGGAACCCGGTAAGCAGAAATTTTCGTTCGGTGCTGGAGGTAGATATCGCCTTATAGAAGGAGAGGGTATGCTGCTGCGATTTGATATCGGGTTTTCTTCGGAATCTGTTAATATTCTCTTTGTAGCCAGAGAGGCATTTTAACCGGATAAGGGTTGCTTATTGTTTGTCGTCCTCATCAAAGACGACTATCTCATCGGCCGGTTTCGTGTAATCCTGGAATTGAACATCCTTAGTGGTCTGGAATTTTTCCAGTATCCTGGTTACTCGTTCTACGGAGAGCTTGATGTTCTGCATATAGTTTTTCTGTTTTTCGCTAATATCCTTATCTTTCAAACTCTCTTGCAGAAGCTCGAGGTTACCGACAATCACCATCAGGGGTTGATTTATCTCGTGACTGGCTGTAATAGCCATAGCTAAAGCAGCACTGGTTTTGGCAAGTTTCAACCTGCTTTCAACCTTCTGCTCGATCTTCTTCAATTCATGGTCACGTTCGACATTGGCAAACTTGATCGTCTCCCTCTCGGCATGAATCTCTTCACTGAGCCTGATATATTTCTTGTAATAATCATAAGCTTCGGTATAGGCATTCACATAATGGTAATAATCAGAGATAGTTTTGTAGGCATCTTTGATTAATTCCTTGTTGTCAGTATTATCCAGCATGATAATTACTTCATCTACTGCTTTCTCAGCAGCCTCTTTGGCGTCGAGTTTCATGTATACTGTGATGAGATTCAAAAGGGAGTTTAATCGGTCTCCTGTTGTTATGGTCTGCTTATTCTCTTCGAAAGCATTCGGGGATTCTACCGTTTCGTCTCTGATCTTCATTGCTTCCGCATAGCAGTTCCTGGCTTCATCGAATTGTTTGAGATTACGATAAATCATGCCCAGATCATTCAAGACCTCATACATCAGGTCTTTATTAACTGTTCTCGATACATTAGTCTTTGCTTCTTTCAGGTACTCTAATGCCCGGTCATATTGATATCTTCGCCAGTAAAGGAGACCGAGATTGATCTGGGTATAGATCATCCCATCGAGATTTTCCAGATCCTGGTAGATTGTCAGAGAGCGGAGGAAATAATCGAGAGCCTGATCGTATGAAGAAGATTTGTTAAGGAGATTTCCAAGGTTGATCAGTGTTGAAGCTGTTAAGAGTTTATCTGAATGCTTCTCTGACCAGTCGAGAAGCTCAGTATAATGCTTGATTGACGACTTATGATCGTTTAGAGTGTAGAATAGTGAGGCTATATTCTGTAATAATGAACCTTCGACCTTACTATCTCTGTCTGTTTCCCTGCTGATCTCCAGTGCTCTCTGATAGTCGTCTAAAGCCTGCCTGTGGTCTCCTCCGGATCTCTTAATATCACCCTTCAATATCAATGCTTCCGCTTGACGGGGGATGTTATGGGAACCGGCAAAAGCCTCTGCTCTCTCTGCACAGTCTAACGCCTCTTTATAATGCTTCAGCCGTTTGTGAGAATCGGCGAGTAACAACAGACACTCAAACTCCTGCTCATGCATCTTGTTTTCGCGGGCAGTTATCAGAGCAGTATTGGCATAAAGGATAGTCTTCTCTGGATCAGTAAAAATGTCACCCTTTGCTTCGATGAGTATTTCGTTAATCTGTTCAGAAGTAGATCTAAAAATTTCGTCTCTATCCATATCATCTTCCTCTCACTGCTGTGTCTCTTTCTCTGACGGATCGTTTTGCAATCTATTATATAAAAAACAGTGACCATTAATCCAGCTAACTAAGCAAAAAAAAACTACTCCTATTTGTCAATAGATTTCTCTTATTTTTATCATTTAACAACCCTTTTACTGAACTTTCTTGATATAACCGGGCTTTGTATTAGTTGTTACTACTGATTTCGGTATAATTGCCATCAGAAATGGATTATGTGGAAATCGAGCAGTTCACAAAAGACAATACGCTTGTTATATTGCTCAAGTAGCCACGTCTAGCTTTAATAACAGTTTGAATTACAGTCCAATACTACAAGTTTGCGAATTTAGGTGTCCAGCCCCGAGGCCTGAAGGGATGTGCAGGAGCAGGTTATAGCTCTATTGTCTCTATCTCTGTACTCAGCTAGCAAAAAAAGAAAGCAGAAATAAATGAAAATCCTTGACATTTGTTAAGCAGTAGGGATTTTATACAATTAGTGCGTGACAGGGAAAAATAGCGGGCGAAGGGTAATAGACGTTAACTTATTTGTGACACACAACTTACAATCAGGACTCGCCAATCTGTTGCTATTTATTAAATTCAATAATTTGATATAAACGGGGGAGCCGATGTTTACAAAGATACGTAAGCGAAACGGGCAGTATGTAGAGTTTCAATCGGAGAAGATCACAGAAGCTATGTTTAAGGCGGGTCAGGCAACGGGAGAATTTGACAAGGAGATGGCCGAGAAGTTGACCTGTCGAGTAATCAATCTTGCCCAGCAGATTTTATCACACAAAGTTCCGTCAGTAGAGGAGTTTCAGGATATAGTTGAAGAGGTATTACTCACCTCACCTTATAAGAAGACGGCAAAATCTTACATTCTCTTTCGAGAACAGCGTTCCCAGATCCGGGATATAGTTTCCAATGCCCGTATCAATATGATTGATGATTATATAGATAGGGCAGATTGGCAGGTTCAGGAGAATAGCAATATGTCATATTCACTTCAGGGCTTGAATAATTATCTTGCTTCTGAAGTTAGTAAGGCATACTGGTTGAATAAGATCTATCCACCTGAGATCAGGAATGCTCATCAGGATGGAGATTTTCATATTCATGATCTCGGGATCATCTCAGTATATTGTGTAGGCTGGGATTTGATGGACTTACTTGTTACCGGTTTCAGGGGTGTCGAAGGTAAGGTAGAGAGCAAGCCGGCAAAGCACTTCCGTTCTGTTTTGGGCCAGATGGTAAACTTTTTCTATACTTTGCAGGGAGAGGCAGCCGGAGCTCAGGCCTTTTCCAATTTCGATACTCTACTTGCTCCCTTCATTCGTTACGATAAACTGAGCTATAAAGAAGTTAAACAGGCAATGCAGGAGTTTATCTTCAATATCAATGTACCGACCAGAGTTGGATTTCAGACCCCTTTTACCAATATCTCGCTTGATCTTAACGTTCCTTCAACTTTTGCAGAAACACCAGTTATCATCGGTGGTGAGCAACAGGAGGGGACATATAGTGATTTTCAAAAAGAGATGGATATGCTTAACAGAGCATTTCTCGAGGTTATGACCGAAGGGGATGCTAAGGGTAGAGTCTTTACCTTCCCAATACCAACTTACAGTATAACAAAAGATTTTGACTGGGATAACGAGAATCTGAAGTACCTCTGGGAAGTAACGGCAAAATACGGGATCCCCTATTTCTCCAATTTTGTCAATTCCGACCTCAAACCGGAAGATGCACGTTCCATGTGTTGCCGCCTTAGGCTCGATACCAGAACTCTGGCAGCCAGGGGTGGTGGCCTGTTTGGTGCCAATCCCCTGACCGGCTCTGTTGGTGTGGTTACGGTGAATCTTCCCCGACTTGGTTATCTTGCAAATGATGAGTCTGAATTTTTTGGCCAGCTTGACGATATGCTCACTCTGGCCCGGAGATCCCTGGAGATCAAAAGAAAAATACTCGAGAAACTTACCGATAATGGGTTGTATCCCTATTCCAAATTCTATCTGCGTATGATAAAAGAGAGGTTCGGGAGCTACTGGAAGAATCATTTCTCGACGATCGGGATAGTCGGGATGAACGAAGCAGTACTCAATCTCAAGGGAGAAAACATCGCTTCTGATAGCGGTGAAGCTTTTGCCATTAAGGTAATGGACCACATAAGAGATCGGTTGGTAGATTTTCAGGAAGAAACAGGGAACAACTATAACCTCGAAGCCACTCCTGCTGAAAGTACAGCTTACCGCCTGGCGAGAATCGATAGAGAGCGGTATAAAAATATTATCTTTGCCAATGGTAAAACCCTGGCGGAACAACAGGAACCGTATTATACAAATTCAACACAACTCCCTGTAAACTATTCGGATGATATATTCGAGGTTCTCGATAAACAGGATCCTATTCAGATAAAGTATACAGGAGGGACTGTTCTCCATATTTACGGTGGAGAGAGGATCGAAGATCCGGAAATAGTCAAAAAACTTGTTAACAAGATCTGTGCTAATTATCATTTACCTTACTTTACCTTCACACCGACCTTCAGTATCTGTCCTAAACATGGATATATCAGCGGTGAAGTTAAACAATGCCCCAAATGCCAGGCAATTACAGAAATCTACTCGCGTGTTACAGGATACCTGCGACCCGTCTCCCAATGGAATGCCGGCAAACAGGAAGAGTATAAAAACAGGGTTAATTTCAGGATAAAAAAGGTGATATGAAAATAGGGGGTTTGCTTAGAACGTCATTAATCGAATACCCGAAGATGATCTCAGCTGTGATTTTTACTCAGGGTTGTAACTTCGGGTGTCCCTACTGTCATAATCCGGAACTCGTTGACCCGGAAAGATATACTGACACTATTCCCGAAAAAGAACTCTTGACATTTTTACATAAGAGGAAAAATTTGCTTGATGCAGTGGTAATAACCGGTGGAGAACCAACAATTTACGAAGACCTACCTCTCTTTATGGAGAGGATCAAGAAGATCGGTTATCAGATAAAACTCGATACGAACGGGACGAATCCGGATATGCTTAAGCGAGTACTGGATATGAAGTTAGCGGACTATGTGGCGATGGATCTCAAAGCTCCATTAGAGAAGTATTCGGAAGTGACTCGTGTTCCATGTAATACAGAGGCAATCAAAAGATCGATCGAGATTCTTGGACAGGCCGCCATAGAGGTGGAGTTCAGAACTACTGTCCTTACCTCTCTTCTTACAGAGAGTGATGTTGCAGAGATTGGCAAACTGGTTCCACCAGGTAAGAAATACATTTTGCAGCATTTTGAAGCGACGAAAACGCTGGACCCGAGCTATCTGCAAGAGAGCGGGCCTACAATTTTATCGCTTGAGAAGCTGGCCGATACGCTCGGTTCAGGATCACAAGATTTTGCTGTAAGGTAAGTTAGTAGAAGAGTTAAGCAATTGTATGGCAGATTCGTTAATAAAAAAGTAGAGAAGTAAGAGCCTATAAAAAACCCAAGGAGGTTGTATGAGGATAGTCTACCTAATAACTGCATTACTATTGATATTCTCTGTCTCTGTTGTTACGAGTGAGATTTCCACCACTCCACCCGAAGAGATGAAGGCCGGAAATTCCGGAACAGCAGTAACTGAAGAGAAGCAGGCAGGTAGCGAACAATTATTGGTAGAGGTAATCACTAAACTGGAGGAGTTGGAACGTCAATTCCTCAATGAGTTATCAGGAGCACAAAGGGAAGAGGCTCAGGGTATTATCCAGGAAGTATATGATATGCTGGCAGCGGTTCCATTTAATACATTACTGGAAATCGATCAGGAATCAGTACCTGAATGGTTAGCAGATGTTATGAATACAGAGACTCCTGCAGGTGAGGTGAGAGAAGAGATTTCGTTATCAGATCCTCTCGATCAGGAATTGATCCAGACGAGAATCCCCATGACAGAAGAGAATTATCTCAATCTCTATCACTCTATCAGGGGTGAACGATTCTGGGATGATCAGATAAGAACAATCCGGTTATCGGCCAGGAATTCTTATTATACTGTCGATCAGATAATTGGTATGCTGGGATTATTCACATTCTTTGAGGATCAACAGGAGGTATTAAGGGTGATGTATCCCCGGGTATCAGATCCCGAAAATGCTTATCGTATCCCGAATGCCTTCCACTTCTATTCTGACAGATATGCGGTAGAAGAGATTATAATCAATAATTAGAATCAGACAGTAATAATCATAAAATCTGGGGCCGGTAAAATCCGGCCTTTTTTAGTTAAGATGGTTAATAAAAACAAGTTAAAAGGGGAACAGGCAGAAGAGTTATCTCTCCTCTATCTTCAGAATAAGGGGTATCGCATAATTACACATAATTATCGCAGCCGTTATGGAGAGATAGATATAATTGTTACCAAAGATGAGTTCATTGTTTTCGTTGAGGTGAAAGCTCGCAGCAAGGACATTGCAGCCGCATTTTCCAGTGTCTCGATAAGAAAACGGCTCAAGTTGATCCGCACCGCCCTCGACTTTCTTGTAGAACATCCCGAGTTTTCTGAGCATTGCATGCGTTTCGATGTTATTGGCATCATCGCCAGGGATTCAGACCGGAGGAGTTAAATTGAACATATAACGGATGCTTTTCGCGTCGAAGAGCTGGAGGATTATCTCTAACAGGAATGAGTTATCTTTTTGCTCACCTGAGAGTTACGCTATAATGGAGCATAGAACGAATCTAATCGAGCGGGGAGATAAGGAGTTCCTGATTGCTGCTGAGTGAGTCTCCAGCAAGTTTCTCCCTGCTGGGATTTTTGGTCTTTTTAGAGCCGGGAATGTAGATGATATTGGAATGACCAATATAGAAACGCATATCGTAATAATCCATAATCTGTGTAGTGTGATATAACACCTTGATATCCCAGAGTCCGGGAGCAATATTCCAGCGTTTATCTCTATCAGGCTGAATCGGTTCTGTTAATCTGTTACTGCCCCAGAAGGATTCGCCCGCGGGGGTGATATAGACTTCATAGATGGGAAGATTTGTGTAATTGACAATCGTCAGGGTTCCGGCATTGTATTTTATCTTCTTGTGTATCCTGGAACCGGGTTGCAGTTTTACTGAATAGTGAGTAGGAAAAAGGAAGGGTTTCTCTCTGATATTTACGTATACAATCATCTCTTCGAGTTGGAACAATGATCTGCTGAGATTCCATTTCCTTTCGAGAGTAGAATAAGGTGGAAGCTGATGTAGAACATTCTCAACCTGTACGTCTGTTGTGGTTTCCGTATCATTATAGAAGGTCATGATTGCATCTTCTGCACAGGAAACCAGAGCAAGAAGAGCTAGTAACCCTAACAAGAGAGTGTATGTTTTTTTCATAATTTAGCTCCTGCATCCAGGAGAGTAGATAAGCCCGGCAGCAGAGTAATATCTATTCAGATAACACCAGTTTATAAAGGTAGTTACAACAGAACTTCTATACCGGAACTGATTATTCAGCCGAATCTACCGGAGAGAGCATCTGCAACGGTTCTTTTTTTACAGCCTGTAACAGACGTTCGGCAGTGCGGATTTTCTCGTCGAAATAAACGGAACTGAAGATGATATCGTTTACAACTCTGAAATCGAATCTTCTCTCTAAAAGCATTTCAAAGAGTGTCTTTGTTTCCGGAAGATAGATAGTCTGATAATCTACTATCATAGCCAGCTCAGCTGCTTTTCTGATTGCCCGGTCAAGGTTGCCTATCTCATCGATCAGGTTGTGTTCCAGAGCCTTCTGACTGCTCCATATCCTGCCACGAGCTATCGATTCAACCTCATTGAAGGGAATAGATCGACCTTTGGAGACCCTCTCTTTGAACTCAATGTAAGTATCATCAAGGCCATTCTGCAGAGCAGCAATATCTGCCGGTTCTGGTTCTTCCCAGGGATTAAGCAGATTGGAGTATTTGCCCCGGCTGATAGTCTGGGGCCTGACTCCGATCTTCTTACCCATCTGTTCCAGATTGGGTATCATAGCGGCAACTCCGATAGAACCGGTAATTGTAAAGGGGTCGGCAACAATATGATCTCCAGCTGCAGCTATATAGTAGCCGCCGGATGCAGCAGTATTGCCCATAGATATCACTATTGGCTTGGTCAGATTCAATCTTTCAATTTGCTGGTATATCTTTTCAGATTCCAGTGCGCTACCACCTGGACTATCGACACGTATTACTACCGCCATTATTCTGCGGTCTTTTTCGATCTTTTCGAAGATCCTTTCTACCTTCTGGGATGAGATGAAATTCTGATTGAAGCCTCCTGTTGGTAACATTATCATCCCCTGTAGATAGACAACGGCAATCCGTGTTCTCTCACCTGATAGAGACGTTTTCTTGCTATACCTGCCAGAGGAGAGTAACTGGTCACTCCCTATTCCTAATTCCTCAAGCATTGCCTCTCTGGAAGCAAGCTGATCAACAGCACCAGATTCGAGGGCATAATCTCCTTTGATAAAAAGATCTTCTCGCTCTTCGATTATCTCTTTTACCTGAGTAAGTTCCCAGCCTCTCTGTCGTGTCAGGTTGTTCAGAAGGTTTTCGTATATATCGTCTACCAGTACAGTAGCACTCTCCCGGAATTCGGGTGACATCTCCATTCTAGTGAAGTTCTCACCGGCACTCTTATAATCCCCGGCATGCAGCACAGTCATTTTTATTCCGAGCTTATCCAATAAATCTCTCATGTAAAGAGAAGAAATTCCAACGCCGTTAAGAAGAATACCGGAGGAGGCAGAGGGGTGAAGATAGATCTTATCAGCGATAGAGGCGAGATAGTAATCACTGTTAGAGGCTGTTTCCAGATAGGCATAAATCGGTTTACCTCGCGATTTGAACCGTTCCAGGGCTACAATTATCTCATTCAAGGTAGCATAACCGGAGATAACTAAACTCGGCTCCAGTATGATGCCGGCAATTCTATCATCATCAGCTGCGTTATTGATCCTGTCAATAAGTTGACGAGCAGTATCGGTTCTGCTGAAATAGAAGAAATCCTGATCGATCTCTCTATACTCTTCTATCATACCGCTCATCTGTAAATTCAAATAAGAATCCGACCTGACCAGATCTTTTTTCTGTCGTCCCAGAAGCATAAGCCCTGAAAAGACCATTATAGAAGAGATAATAAGAAGTAAAATAGCTGTCAGGCAACCCAGGGCAAACCATTTCTGTTTTATATATCCTCGAGAGGGGAGTGAACGATACTCTCTCTGTTGAGCTGATTTGATATTATCACTGGGAATTCGTTGTTCATTGTTATCCATCTGTGCCTCCAATTATGAATATGAGATAACTATATTTCAAAAGCACAAAAATAGTAAAGAACTTTTTGTCGTTGGTAGTTCTGTTAATCAATAGAGATGTTGAGTTCTTTGAGTTTTCGTGATAGATTACTCTGATGCAGGCCAAGAGCCTGAGATGTCTGAGTTATATTGTTGTTAAATTTTCTCAACTGCTCACTTAGATACCGGGTTTCAAAATCTCTTTTTTTTGACTGGAAATCGGTTGTCTCCTTCCAGAATATGAATTCGCTCATCTGCTCCTCATTTCTCGTCTGATGAGAATCAAGAAGGTGATACTGATGAAGATCTTTTGAAGTAACCCTGGGACTGTCGACAAGAATATAAATACGTTCAACAAGATTCTTCAGCTCTCTTACATTTCCCGGGAATGGCCAGGACTGTAATTCACTAATTGCTTCCCGGGTGAATTCCTTAACCGGAATTTTCATATCCGAATGGAAGAGAAGGGAGAAATGTTCTATCAGTAGAGGTATATCTTCGGGATGATTTCGGAGAGGTGGACTGATTATCGGGATCACATTCAGCCTGAAATATAGATCTTCCCTGAACTGGCCAGTTTTGACCATCTCCTCTAGGTTCTTATGTGTAGCTGCTATTATCCTGGTATCTATCTTCTCTTTTCTATTGCTACCCACTCTTTCGAATTCACCCTCCTGTATTACCCGCAGGATCTTTGCCTGGGCTGAAAGACTCATATCCCCAATCTCATCAAGAAAGAGGGTCCCTCTATTCGCTTCCTCTAGTTTTCCCTTCTTACTACGAATGGCTCCTGTGAAGGCCCCCTTTTCAAAACCGAAAAGTTCACTCTCAACGAGCTCATTGGGTATAGCAGCGGAATTGAACTTGATAAAGGGGTTGTTGGAACGCTGGCTATTATTATGTATGGCGTAAGCAATGAGCTCTTTACCGGTTCCGCTTTCACCACGAATAAGGACCTTGGAATTGGAGGGTGCTACTCTTTCGATCAATTTCCTTAAGTCCTGGATCTCCTGACTATTACCGATAAGATTCAACTGGGCCGAGTAACTGGATTTCAATCTTTCATACTCTCTGGTAATATTGCTGAATTCCAAGGCTTTCTTAACACTGATCTTAACTTTAGGCAGACTGAGTGGTTTTTCCAAAAAGTCGTAAGCACCGAGCTTTATTGCTTTGACCGCTTCACCTATTCCGCTGTGTCCGGAGATCATTATGACCTGAATACCAGGATCTATCTTCTTTATCTGTTCCAGAACCTCCAGCCCGTTAATATTAGGCATAGACACATCCAGTAGAACTACCTCGGGGGTCTCATCGGCCACAAATTCCAATCCTTTGCGTGGATCTTGATATGAATAACAGTCATATCCCTCATCTTCCAGGATGTTGGTCAGTGACAGACAGATATTTTCTTCATCATCGATTATCAGGATTCTCATTTATACTCCTCTATTATGATCTCGAATGTTGTTCCCTTATCTCTCTTGCTCTTGACGTGGATATGGGATGAATTAGCTTCACACAGTCTTTTAACCACAGCCAGTCCGAGCCCGGTTCCCCTTTTCTTACGTGAGAAATAGGGGTCAAAAATATGAGGCAGATCTTCAGGGCCAATACCTGAGCCGAAGTCCTGTATCTCGATCACGATGAAGTTATTACTCTGTTTGAGTGAGATAATGATCTGTTCATCAGGCTGGCTGGCATCGACGGCATTCTGCAGAATATTAGTAATAATCTGGTAGAAATGTGTTTTATCGTACATAATCTGGATATTCTGCAGGGGATTAAGTTTGATCTGATAGTTATGGAGATAAGGCTGGATGATCTTTTCTATTTCCGGGATCGGGTCAAAGACCGTCAAATCTGGTGTGGAAATCTTGGCAAAGTTAGAGAACGATTGCACCAGCTCACGCAGGTTGCTTACTTCCTGATTGATGATATTGATCGCTTCAGGGAAGATCTCTCTAAATTTCTTTTCATCAGTAACGAATTTCTCTTCCAGGCGGTGTGTCGATAGCTGAATCGGAGTAAGTGGATTTTTTATCTCATGAGCCAGCATTCTGGAGAGCTCTTTCCAGATCATCTCTTTTTCGGCATGAAGCAGCTTGTTCTGAGTATAATCTAGTTCGTGTGACATATCATTGAAAGATTGTTGTAATACACGGAGTTCCTTGATCCCGGAGGTGGGCAGATAGACAGAGAAATCTCCCTCTCTGATCTTGGCAGTTGCTGACTGTAAGTCTTGTAGAGGTTTTGTTATCTTATAGAAGACAAAGATAAAGATGATGATAGAAACTATCATCAGAAGGAAGAGAAATAACGAGGAGTATGTCTGAGTTTCAGCTCTGATCATATCGATAGCCATAAGAGATTGTCTGATATTGACTGCCAACTCTTTAGCTTTCAGGCTATCCTCTACCGTCTTGAAGCTGAGTTCGGCGATTGCCTCATCTATATGGAAGTTTTTATACGCCTTATCAATCTCTTTCTGCTGGCTGTTGAAAAAAATGTTTATGATCAACAGGCTGCTGAGATAGAGAAAAATGAAAAGGAAGATTACTATCGTTCTGAGACTCAAATTAACTTTCATAGCTCAACACCTTATAATCGAATGATACTTTTGGTACTCTGTTATACCACAGCAACATGGGATCGAATTCTCTCTCCAGAGATTCCAGGTTTACACTGTCCATATAAGCCTTCAGGTAAAAGCTATATGTCCCCTCTATACCCAGATAATCGTAGAAGATATCGACTTGAGAAATGATAACTCGCAGTTCTTCACAGGACTCGGTATATGTATAGTAATTAGCCGCTTCAGCATTAATCTGAAAATAACGGTTCATCGGGTCGAAAATGATAGTGTTTTGATATTCTATTTCATCTATCAGGTTACCGTCTCGCTCAACTGTGAGAGTATAGGTTATTGTTATTGGGCTTCCTGATCGGAATATCTGTTCGAAATCGTTTTCAAAAGCACTGACGAGTTCTGTTCGGATTCTAATGAGGTTGGTATCGTGTCCGACAAGAACTTCGGAGAAAGCAACATGATTCCCTTCATAGGATGAGAAGAGCATCATTGCTGCTGATACAATTCCGGAAAGTGCTTTAGCTGCAAAGTTGAACATTAATCAACCCTCTTTAAGATTACAATTTTATATTTTCGGTATCAATTACGACTGTCAAGAATTTAATCATCCTTAATCAACAAGCCCGGACCGAAAGAATCAGCCCGGGCTTGTTTTGCATAGCCCTAAAGCTATTAGGGAGGATTTTTAGAAGCAAAACCAGGGTCCGACAGTCAATGTCAGCCCGTCAAAAGTAGTATCCGGGGAATCGGTAACCTGATATTTATCTCCAGAATCGTCTATGTTCCAACCGGAATGATATGAGTAAGATAGTATATATCCGACTTCACCTCGTATAGCAAGCCAGTCAGTGAGTTTATACATAATTTCAGCTTTTGGTTGCAGGAATATATGACTCTTTGAGAGTTGCAGGTAGTTATTAGCCGAGTTGTCCAGATCTTCATGCAGATTATCCCAGTTGTAACCACCTTGATTCTGGGAAACTTCAATGGATGTCTTACCCCAGCCGAGCATAGCTCCGAATCCGGTAAATAGGCTTTTGGTCAGAGCTAATTTATGATCCAGTGTTATACCACCATAGGAGATGCTGTATTTCAGCCGGCGAATGACATCTTGATTCAGTTCCGGATTATCAGATGAAACGGTATAGGCTATCCTTCTTTCCAGGCTATAGCCGGCACCCATACCACCAAGGAAAAGACCCTTACCGATATTGAGTCTTCCGCCCCCACCGTGAAGTAACTGGCCATTATCATCAATCTCGGCAAAACCGAGACGGGAGATAAGATCATTAATATCATCAATATCGGGCATATACCAGACGGGAATCCAGCCACCATCAAGATCTCCAAGATCTATTTTGGTCTTTTTCCGGGTTACTGTTTCGGTTGCAGGGTCAAACTCGATAGATTCATGTCTAGAACCGAAAGTAAAATTCATTTCAAACTCCTGACGATTACGGAATATTTTCATTCTAACCGTGTCACCAATATTATAGGAATCGATAATATTATTGAAAATGTTCTTGTTGGTAACCTTGTGGCCATTGATCTCCATTATGATATCGTCAGGTAGCAATTTCTGCGCCCGGGCCGGACTATTGGGTACGACTCTGACAATCACAACTCCATAGAACTTATTATAACCCAGATCACTAGCCTGGGTAAGAGTCAGATCTTCAGCATATACACCCATGTAGGCTGAATCGGTTCGATGCCCGCCCAATTCAACCGAGATAACACTTCTGCCGGGCATGTTATCCAGGTCTCTTGTAGCTTCATCTACACGTTTCAATGCCTCTTCGATTTTGCGGTTCACTTCATCCATATCGACTGCACCAGCATTTTCGGGTATATTGAATTCGAGATGAATGCTCTTATCCCGATCCTTTTCACTCTGCTCTTCTTCATAATTTTCTACGAAAAACTTGTCCCAGATACTATCGTTTAAACAATCCATAACAATCATAGTATTCCCGTCTGCTAACAGGTCGATATTCGACAGAGCAGACAGATTGAGCATAGCAGCCAGCATTACTGCGATTAAAATTGTAATTCTTTTCATTATAGCCTCCTTATAATATCAGTTTCTGCTGAGATTATGTAGCAATTGCGATGCCAGATAGTGATAAGAGAGCTTGCTGATTCCAGAATATTCGGTTTGAGAGCGAGATAGAGGTTACAAGAGAAATTCTGGATCAGGGAGAGTGGAGGCAAAAGACTATAGGCGAGAGAATAATATGGCTGGATTCAATATCATTATGATATAAAAGGGGAGGATAAAATATCATTACGATAATGTTAACGGGTTAAGGCTTATGGTACAATACCGATTTAACTAATGATATCGAATCTTACTTTATAGAGTTTATTTCCTTTGATCATATATATCGATTTTTCCAGCAGGTCAAACTCACTTACGTAGCTGATCCTCTCTCTGGTCGAATAGTGTGTAAGTGTATCACCGTTGAGAATATTAATCAGGGTAAGTCCATACTCTTGTGGGAAGAGGATTATACCTGTATTCAATCTTCTGTCCATCTCCAGAGATATCTGTATTGGCCGATATGCTGGAGCGGGTGAGTAGACAGGTCTAAAATCATCTTCTTCCATCGACCAGACAATTTCTCCAGTATCTCGTTTCAGGCAATAGCTTTTATTATTGCTTGTGAGTGCAATCATCAGATTGGAATCAAGAATCTCCAGTGCTATTATTGGCTCTCCCAGTGTAGTTCTCCAGTGATTTTTCTTATCCCGTTTATCATAGGCATACAATTGATCGTGTGAGATTAGATAGATGTTACGCATACAGAAATATGGCCTCAATGTAACCGGAAAGGGTAGAGAACTCTCCCAGTCAACCGTCAACTCGATATTTCTTTGCGGAACGAGCAGAATGCCATAATCTAAGGGTAAAATCTCCTGCAGTTTCAGAATATCGATGTTTCTGATAGTAAGTTGAAACTGCTCACGGGTTATATGCAATCTATCATCGACAGCATCTCTTCCTAAGAAGAGATAGTATATCGAGAAGATGAGCATCAGGAACATAAGAGGAGCCATTATGAGGTATTTTTTGTTTTGAAATGTTGACCTCTGCTTTTCTCTTTTGGGCTTTTCATTATATATCAAACAGTAGGGGAAGGGACTTACACCGTAAAGCTTCTCTATGCTTTCGAGCAGATTGAAGAAGCTGGTATCTTTGATATTGAGCTCTTTTTCTGCCTCGGCTGGGAGGGCAACAAAGGTGGAGTTTTCAGGAATTGTGTAGATGATCGGTCTGACTTTTATATCCTTTCCTACACTACCAAGCAGCCCTAAATCTGATTTGGTTTTGACATGAAAATTATCCCATTGTATCCCCAGTTCTTCTAATCCTTCATTACTCTTTATCCCGGTGAGGAATCTTCCAGCAGTGACGAAACAGATATCCTTATCATCTACAACAGCGAGCAAAATAGAGACCCCTTCATCCCCCGTTTCATATTTTCTGAGATTAGCATAGAGTTCCCAGTTGAGATCTAGAAAGAATTCTTTCAGCAGGGCGGGAATTCTATCCCAGTGTATATTCTGCAGGTCTAACTGAACCAGTTTTTCCAGTATCAAAGAGTTTATTTTTTCGTGATACCATTTTTCCTCCCTATAGTGTGTCAGGAGGATTACACTTCTATTCTGATTCTGAAAGAAATCTGAGAAATAGAGATTGTTCTTATTCTTATCTGAATGGATAATCTTAATACTCATCATAACTCCACTTTGTTTTAGATTATTCCTGTCTACTCGTTTCCCACTTAACAAAGCTTCTGTAGAACACACGCCAGAGTGATGGTATATTCAGCATAATATTCGTATATGAGGCATTTGCCATCGGGCAATAGCACTCCTTACGGCTGATGGATTTTCGCTCCCTTTTAGCCTCTTTCGAGAACCAGATAGAGCGGAAATTATATTTTCTTTCTCTCAAGTTACCAACCGATTTCCCTTTTATACAACAGAACCAGACTTCACCATCCGGTGCAATCTGACAGGAGGCTATTCCGGCATAACAAGGTATGACCTGTTCCCTGTCGCGCAGAATCTTCTTTACCAGGTTGTAGTATTCTATGCGGAAAGCCTGGGTAATACGGCTCATACCGCTGAATTCTGTGTTCTTTATCCTGTGGAGCAGAAAATCTATTGCAGCTCTATATTCCAGGGCGTTAGGTGTGATATCCTTACCGATATTGGCCAGTTCAGCGCGCTCTTCAGCGATCTCTGTTATATAGGAATCGGGTGAAAGTTTCAGCATGGTGGATGCAATGGCAGGGAAGCTATGCAGATTGTATCGGGAAATGACCGTATGAATACCGAGTGAGAGGTTCTCATACTTCAACTTCTTTAACTGTTTGTAGGTATTTAGTACTTTCTGATAGTTACCCCTAACATTTCTAATTCTATCGTGTTCCTCATCGATCCCGTCAATTGAGAGATTGATTATAATCTCGGTTTTCGGTAGTGCTTTACAGATCTGTTTGACCATGTAGAAAATGCGCTGAGTAAGGATGCCGTTTGTGGGGATATTGATGATCTTCGGCCGGCAGTATTTATCCAGGGCAAATATTATCTCGGGCAGGTCTTTTCGGAGAAAGGGTTCGCCACCACTGATAGTGACCCAATAGGGTGACCTGCCGATACTTTTGAAGATCTTTCTATATTCTGTAACACTCATCTGGTCAGTCTTTTTGCTATAGATGAAGCAGGTTTTACATCGGGAATTACATTTATTGGTTACACTTATAGTGTAACTGATCGGTAATATCCTCGGAAATTTGAAGATCTTGTAAATTCTATAGATAATTGCTTTTATCAGTAATGTGATCATTTCTTTAACCTTTGATTAACTTGTTTAGTTGAACCTATCATCGTCCACTTAAAGGGGTTTTTCTTTCTAATTTTCAAATCGAACCAGCCCAGGTAACGGGAGTATACCTCCAGGAGACATATTACCAGTAGATAAGGGATTTTTACAGGTTTATTTCTAACCTCTTCCCATAGTACAGTCAGGAGTAATCCAGGTTGATTGGTACTCACCCGGTAAGAGTTTTTCTGTTTTAACCAGAGATGGCCTGCTGCAATGCGACGGCGTTGAACGATAAACTCTCTGACACTCTCAGGCCCTTTATTATGTATAATAGCAGCTGGAATATAGAGTAACTTCAGGTTTTGCCCGGTAACGAGTGCTTCTATACTGGCTTCATCAACTGCACTATCAGCAGGGATACTATCCATAATCTTGCGGAAAGCGACCATTTCGCCCAATTTGGGAGAGCGGAGAGCAATACGGTGATGAAGGTTCCACTGGAGGTTAACCCAGTAGCCAACAAAGCTATCCGGGCTGTTAATAGGTACCGGCCTGCCTCCTGTCATTCCAACTTTTTTATCTCTGAAGGGGAAGATCAGCTTTTCAATAGTATCATATTCCGGAATAACGTCTCCGCTGCTGATCAGGACGATCTCCTCTTTAGCTTCTGCCAGAAAGGTATTTATAGCAGCAGATTTTCCCCGCCTCTCCGGTTCGGTTATCAATTTGATCAGAGGTTCTTTTTCGGCATATTCTTTGACTATATCGTCAGAACCATCGGTGGAAGCACTTGAGACAACAATTATCTCGACTATCTTGACCTGCTTGAGTTTCTGGTTCAGGAGAGCTTCAAGCAGCTTACCGATATTACCAGCTTCGTTATGAATAAGTATGCCGATTGAACATTTCAATCTCTTATTTACTCTCTGAGTTATCTTACTATCCATCTTCTTGCTTGAGATCTTTGACTACTCCGTCGAGTATTCCATTTATAAGTTTACCGGTCTGTTCACCGCAGAACTTTTTGGCAATCTCCAGAGCTTCGTCAATAACAATCGGAGCGGGTGTTTTATGGTAAACAATCTCTGCTAATGCCAGTCGAAGCAGGTTTCTGTCAAGAACTGCTAATTGTTCTATACTCCAATGCTCTAGACGGTTTTTGATCATATCGTCTATAGGGATCAGGTTTTCTACTACGGTTCTGAGCAGATTATCACTGAAGGTAGAGATACTATGATCCGCTTTGATTGAACTCGCCTGGAGAATGTTCTGTAAAACCGGAAGATAGACCTCGGGGTAGCTTAAATCACTTTCTGGCGGGATATAATCCTTATTGACATCGAGATTGTAAAGTGCCTGCAGAACTATCTCTCTCCCTTTACGCCGTAATCCCATTCCTATTTTATACTCCTGTATAAATTGACCATCTCGATAGCAGAAAGGGCAGCATCCCAACCTTTATTTCCCGATTTAGTACCGGCTCGTTCTATCGCCTGCTCTATCGTATCAGCGGTAATAACACCAAAGATAACAGGAATACCGGAAGATATTCCGAGTTGAGCTATACCCTTGCTGACCTCGGCTGCTATATAATCAAAATGTGGTGTAGAGCCCCGAATGACAGTACCCAAACAAATCAAAGCATCAAACTTTTTGGTTTCTGCCAGTTTTTTTGCTACTGCCGGGATTTCGAAAGCTCCGGGAGCCCAGATTATCTCTATCTCCTTTTCGCTCACATTATGGCGCTGCAGGCAGTCCAGGCTACCGCTGAGCAGTTTGTTACTGATAAACTCATTGAAACGGCTGACGATAATCCCATATTTCGCCTTTTCCGAGACTAATTTGCCTTCATAAATCTTATACATAAGGTCTCCTTTAATCATAACGGGGTTGTTACTTTATACGAAGGATAACAAAATTATTTCATCATATTAAGCAAGGATTTTTTCCTCGCAGTTTCTCTATACCCTTTAGAGCCTCATATACGCTGCTCAATGACAGGAGATGGTTATGAGGTTTGGGTTTCTCCAGAGAGGTGGTTAAGCGGATTTTCCTCTCTCTGCCAACTTTTTGTTGACCGGATATTCGACCTGTAAAGAATAATATATTATCCTGTCTGGAGGTTGTATGTTAGTTTATCTCTTTCGAACATTATTGATCGTGTTGTTGCTCTCTTCTGCTCTTCCTTTATTCCCGGTTACTTTCAGCAGAATAATCGACGAATTGTACAGGGATGAATCGATAGAGGCTGATTCTCTATATAGTATCTATAAGAACTGGGATGATTATGAAACAGTTGAAGAGCCGGGCAGGGTAGTCAGAGATTATAACGTGATAAATGACAGTCTGACAGCCCCATTTTATTATTATATACCTGAAAATTATGATGCAGAACAGAAAGCACCCTTGCTGATCTATCTGCATGGAGGTGTAACGCGGGAGGAGTTTCTGCTGGAACTCGGTTCGAATATAGCAGTTAGCCCCTTTCGACAATTTGCAGATGAAAACGGATGGCTATTGCTCTATCCGCTCGGCAATATTGATACCACTTGGTGGTCGGAGACCGGTATAGCGAATATCTCATATCAGATCCGTTTTCTGAAAGCGCAGTATAACATAGATGATGACCGAGTCATTATCACCGGTTTTTCTGATGGAGGATCAGGTTCTTATCATCTCAGCATGGTGCAGCCTGATGATTTTGCTGCCTTTTATCCCCTGAGCAGCAATCTGATTGTCGGTTCAGTAGTAACCGGATTACCAGTATACACTTCTAACATGCGTAACAGGTTCTTGAGGGCTGTTAATACTGATAAGGACACTCTCTATCCTGCGGAAAGGATGAGATTGATTATAGAAGTCGCACAGAAGATGGGGGCAAACATTTTCTTTCGAGAATACTGGGGATACGGTCACGACTATGGTTATGCAGAGCAGGATTTTCCACTGATGGTCGAGGATATGAAAAAGAGAGTGCGGGAGTTTACCAGAACTGCGATTTATTGGGAAACTACCGATTTGACCTGGGGGAGATGTGACTGGATAGAGATAACTGAGATTGATACACTGAGAACTCCGTTAGACTGGCATAATCATGAGGTTTTGATTCTACCTGATGAGACTCTCTCTTTCGGTTTTTACGATGATAGAGAGTATGAAGATTCCGGTGTCAGAGTGACAGGTATCGTCGAGCAATCAGCAGCAGAAGAGATAGGTCTGCAGGAAGACGACATTATTATTGCCATGGACAGAAAGCCGGTAAAAGATATTGCCGAGTTATTGAGTTTAAGGAATGCGAAAAACAGGGGTGACAGTTTTTCCTTAACCGTTTTGAGAGATGAGGATGAACTGCTATTACAGGGAGCTTTCCCACCTGTCACATATCATGGATACTTTGACTATAAGCGGAAAAGTGGTGCTGTAAAAGGGACTTTTCGGGGTAATGTTTTCGATATCGAAACATCTCGGGTATCTGAACTCTCTCTTTATATCCATCCCGGGATGGTCAATCTAGATATTCCGGTCAGGGTATATGTAAATGGAGAAGAGCTATTTAACGATTATGTACAGATTGATCGCCAGTTTATGACTGCGAATTTTATCAAGAACAGGGATCGTTCTGCCCTCTGGGTGAACAGAATCACCCTTAGAATTGATTGAGCAGTATCAGTGTAGTTTAGCAAGTATCAGTTCCAATTACGTTATATTGCACAGGAAAAAGGGAGAGCTGCTGGTTCCGAATTATCCTCTTAATTGACACGCAACCGGCATCTCTCTTTTTCAAATGAAGCAAAAAAACGTGAAACAGTGGAAACTATAAGTTTGAAGGATAGTTGTAAAAGAGAATAGAGGTAAGGTGATATCTCTTATCAATTAAGAAAGTTAGATCGATAAGGCTGCTTTCGGATTATATTTTGTCTATAGATACAAGTCGATGAGTAAGGAGATTTTTAATGAAGTTGAAGAAGAGAGTGATAATTCTACCTTTATTAGTAGTAATAGCTGTGTTGATATATCTGGTATTTATACGCGATTCGGCCGGCCGGGTTGAGAGCTATGTTTTTGCCGAAGTGCAGAGGGGTAATCTGGAGATAATCACATCCAGCACAGGGACACTGGAGCCTGTCAGCCTGGTAGATGTAGGAACTCAGGTTTCGGGAAGGGTTGACCGGGTTAATATCGATTATAATTCTATCGTGAAAGAGGGTCAGGTTCTGGCAGTACTTGATACACTGCAGCTTGCCATTAACTATCGCTCTGCCCAGAATGACCTGGAACGTGCCCGGCTGCAATACGATCTTATGAGTCGCGAATTTAACGATAAACAGAGGCTTTTAGAACGGAATTTTATTTCCGAGCTGGAATTCCGGAAAGCTGAGACAGATATGAAACTAGCCCAACTCTCAGTGCATAATGCCGAGAGTAATCTGGAGAGGGCATATTTGAACCTTTACGACTATGCAGTTATTCGCTCCCCAATAGACGGGATCATCATAGACAGGAATGTCGAAGAGGGGCAGACAGTAGCAGCCAGCCTTTCGGCACCGGTTCTCTTCACTATAGCTGCCGATCTGGAGAATATGGAGATCAGGGCTCAGGTCGACGAGACAGATATTGGCCTGATCAAACCAGGCCAGACGGTAAGATATACGGTTGACAGTTATCCTGACAAGTCCTTTACTGGTGTGGTAAGGGATGTCCGGCTCAAGCCGGAGGTCATATCAAACGTCGTGATCTATACTGTAGTCATTTCCACGAGAAACCCGGAAGGCATACTCATGCCCGGAATGACAGCGACCATAGATTTTATAGTCAGCCAGAAGGAGGATGTTCTACTCGTTCCTGCCACAGCATTAAGATGGCGTCCTTCAGACGAGGAAATGCAGCGTGTAATGGCAGAAAGAGAAGCTGAGATGATTGCCAGTGGTACTGAGCCTGCCAGACCAGAAAACCGTAGAGAGACTCCCCGGCAGGCAGGGACTAATATCGGGATCCTATGGTCGCTTGATGACTCGGGAAAGTTAAAGATGAATCGGGTCAGGATAGTTGATACTGACGGGATCAGAACAGAGATCATCAGCCTCGAAGAGGATATGGAGGGTAAGCAGGTTATCGTTAATAAGGTATTAGCATCTCAGAGTCAGGCTAACTCTTCACAACCTGCATTTGGTGGCCCGACGAGAATGAGGTTCTAAGATGAAAAAAATCATCGAGATGGATAAGATTACCCGGAACTATAGAATGGGAGAGATAACCGTCAGAGCGCTACGCGGAATAGATATGGCAGTAAATGAAGGTGAGTTTATTGCGATCATGGGTGCTTCCGGTTCTGGTAAATCAACTCTGATGAATATTATCGGCTGTCTCGATTACTCGGACGAGGGGTTGTATAAGCTCGATGATCTGGATGTCAGCAAACTCGATGATGATGAGTATGCTGAAATAAGAAACCAGAAGATCGGCTTCGTCTTCCAGAACTACAATCTTCTTGCCCGCACTTCAGCCCTGGAAAATGTGGAATTACCACTTATGTACACCAGACACAGGAAGATAAGAAATCTGAGAGAAGCAGCGACCGAAGCGCTGGAGAGGGTCGGTCTGGCTGACAGGATGCACCATATTCCGAGCCAGCTATCGGGTGGACAGCAACAACGTGTAACGATAGCCAGGGCTCTGATCAACAATCCAGCCCTGATACTGGCAGATGAACCGACCGGTAATCTCGACAGTAAAACCTCTTATGAGATTATGGAGCTCTTCAAGCAACTCAACGAGCAGGGGGTTACAATCGTAATGGTGACCCATGAAAGCGATATTGCCGCCTATGCCGGGCGTAATATCATCTTACGTGATGGCCTGATTGAAGATGATTTTACCAATTAAACCGATGCTAGCCACTTCAGGAGAAATTAAATAATGAGAATGATAAATTTGCAGAAGGTAGCTGTCAGAAGCCTGACGAGAAATAAGTTACGCAGTTTCCTCACCTCACTCGGTATCATTATCGGCGTCTGCTCCGTTATCGTCATGGTAGCCGTAGGTAGAGGTTCACAGAGCCAGATTGAGGGACAGATCCAGTCAATGGGGACCAATATGATTATGGTTTCAGCCCGCTGGACAAGAGGACCCGTATCGCGAGGGGCAGGAGTTGATAACAGGCTGACAATGGACGATGTACAGGCGATTAGAGAGCAGTCACATTATATTGCTCACATTTCGCCCTCTGTCCGTTACAACGGCCAGATAATCGGTGGTGTTGGAAACTGGAATACCAGTGTCGAGGGAGTTTCTCCCGATTACAGAGAGATCAGAAACCGTCAGGTGATCAGTGGCGACTATTTCACCGAACGTGATATGACAACCAGGGCAAGAGTCTGTATGCTCGGGACCACTGTCACCAATGAGCTCTTCCCCGATATGGACCCGGTTGGGCAGAGAGTAAGGATCGGTAATGTTCCCTTTACTGTTGTTGGAGTCCTGGAAGAGAAGGGACAGGCTGCCATGGGTGGTGATCAGGATGATATAGTCTTAGCCCCTGCAACGACTGTTATTTCCCGATTGCGAGGGGGAACGAATATCCATATGATAACTGCCAGTGCAGCGAGTGAAGATGTTATGCAACAGGCTCAATATGAGATAGGGGAGATACTGCAGAGGACGAGGAGACTTAATCCGATGGATATTGAAGAATACTTCAACATCCGCAGTCAGACCGAAATAATCGATTTTGCCACGGCTACATCCAGAACCCTGACTATGTTACTCGGAGCTGTTGCTGCTATCTCACTTCTCGTTGGTGGTATAGGTATAATGAATATCATGCTTGTTACTGTTACCGAGCGAACGAGAGAGATCGGTATAAGGCGTTCGGTTGGAGCGCGAAGCAGAGATATACTTGTTCAGTTCCTGATCGAAGCTATCGTGCTCAGTTTCATAGGCGGGATGATGGGTATAGGGCTTGCCTTCCTGATCTCCTGGGGGCTTGATTATTTCTTTGGAGTCTTTACCCATATCGAGCCACTGGTAATATTCATCGCCTTCTTTTTCTCCGGTATAGTAGGTGTCTTCTTCGGGTATTATCCTGCTCAGAAAGCTGCCAGGTTGAACCCGATCGAAGCTTTGAGATTCGAATAGTTTTTCATACTCTTCTTCATAGACTAACCAGACCTCCGGGGCAACAGTCATACTGTTGCCCTTTTTTTTATGTTCTTAGCAGAATGGGTGCGAGATGTCATCTCAGATCTCAGCCATCTTTCAGAGAGTTACAGTAGCTTATTCCATACCTTGAAACCGGTAGAAACATCTTGAATTATAGAGAAAGGTGTATTGAGAAACGGTTTTGTTATTGACGTTGTTTCCACTCCCGTTTTATCTTGATACATATTGGCAGCTGAGATAGTGGTATGAGAATATAAGCAGATAAGAAAGAGAATCAGGAAGAGGTGGAGTATGAGTAAATTAGTAAAAGTAATCAGATTTTGCCGTATCGGATACGTGATCGTCCTGAGTGCCTATATGTTGACTCAATCATTCCCTTTATACGGAGAGGAGCTTAACTACCTGGAAAAATACTACTGGTTGCGAGAGACTTTCGAAGCTAACGATGCCGGTTTTCAGTATGTGATAGACCGCAAAGGTCAGGATGAATATCAGAAACATAATGCCCGAATCGAGAGAGAGCTGCACAATGTTAATGATTTAACAGCAGCTCTGGAGATATACAAAGAATGGCTGAGCTTTTTCCGCACTGGACATCTCTCGATCAATATCAACTGGGATGCTATTGAGAGTAAAGGTGAGAATGAGTATCTTCAGGATTACGATCACTGGGAGAGTTACGAGATTAGTGAAGAGGAGTTGAGAGAACAACTCAGCAAAGAGCAAGAGCCCGGCTTTGCAGGGATCTGGTTTAGTGAGCCTTATACTATAGGGATATTCAGAAAAAATGATAACTATATCGGCACGATCCTGAAGGATGATTCTTCTAACTGGCGAGAACATCAGGTAAAACTCAAAATAACACCTGACGATAAGGAAGATTCATTTAGTGCTGTCTGGTTTATGAAAGACTATTCACCGAGCTATTTTGCTGATGTTCAACTCGTGGGGAACAATTATCTGACTGTAGGGAGAATATCTCTGCGGAGAATCTATCCGGAGTTTGAGGAAGTTGATGATATCCCCATCCATTTTGAACTGCTTAATGCTCAAGAGGCACTGATCAAAAGGGTATCAGACGATACTCTGATATTACGTATCCCGACTTTCGAACACTCTCATAAGCCTGCAATAGACAGCCTCCTGGCTGCCTTTCAGGAGCAGATCATTAGAACAGAGAACCTGATTATCGATCTCAGAAATAATGGTGGAGGGTCCGATATCAGTTTCATCAATCTTATCCCTTATCTCTATACAAATCCTATCCGAACAGTAGGTGTCGAGTTTCTCTCCACCACTCTAAACAACAGAAGAATGGAAGACTGGCTGGAAGACCCTGTATTTGCAGAAACTGCCGGAGATTGGGTCAAAGAAAGCCTTGATAAACTCAATGCCAGTCTCGGAGAGTTTGTTGTCCTCAACGATACTGTTCGGACTGATGAACTGGATACGGTATATAAATATCCCAAAAATGTTGCTATCATCATCAATGAAAATAACGGCAGTACAACCGAACAGTTCCTCCTGGCTGCCAGGCAGAGTAAGAAAGTGAAACTCTACGGAAGAACCACCGCAGGGAATCTCGATATATCCAATATGTATTTTGTCGATTCACCCTGTGGCGAATTGAGATTGGGTTATTCTCTTTCCAGATCGCTGAGGCTACCCGAAATGCCTATTGATGAAATCGGCATCCAGCCAGATTTCTTCATTGATAAATTCGTTCCGGAACACGAATGGCTGAACCACATAATGAGCAGGCTAAACTACGAACCGGAAACGGTGGTGGGAAGCAGGAGTCACTTCTGGACTATTCTTCAATGGCTGATGCTGATCGCTATCGTTATGATCGTGATTATTAAGATCTACCGTAAAAAGATGAAAGACGAATAATTCTTACAGGGTAATACGATCTCCTGCAACAGGCCAGCCCGCCAGAAAGGGTGAAATCCAGATTGAGATATCAGGCCCAAATTACTTCTTGACAGATATTTGGTCATTTAGCCAAATGTTCCCGAGGCCAGTATGCAGGAAACAAAGACAAGGGCAAATATATACAAGGCATTAGGGCATCCGACTCGCCTGTTTATAATCGAGTATTTGAACAGACACGGGGAGTGCTGTGTCTGTGAGCTGACAGAATTGCTCGATTTTGATATATCGACGATATCCAAACATCTTGATGTCCTGAAGCGTGCTGGTCTGGTAAGGAACAGGAGGGAAGGGCAGATGATCTATTATGAATCGAATATACCCTGTCTCAATGATATTCTCGATTGCATAGAGGACATCAGTAAAGAGGGTTCTTCCCGGAGCGGCAATGTAACCTGAATTAGAGGGAGATTAGAAGTATAAAGAGGTCTAATAAAGGAGAAAGATTTTTTTTACGGATGAGGTAGATTATGAACTGGAAAGATGAGTGGAAGACACTATTATTGATGGTAGCCCTGTTTTTGGGAGCCTATTTCATGCCGGTAGGCACGGTTAGATTTGACCTTGCTTTCAGGGAGGGTCTGTTTCTATTAAAGGATTATGCCCGAGAGCATGTATTACTCTGTCTGATTCCGGCGTTTTTCATTGCTGGAGCGATCTCGGTTTTTATCAGCCAGGGTGCTGTAATGAAGTATCTGGGCAGCCAGGCCAAAAAGATAGTAGCCTATTCGGTTGCTTCAGTATCGGGTAGTATTCTGGCAGTCTGTTCCTGTACGGTTCTTCCACTTTTCAGTGGTATACATAAACGGGGAGCAGGTTTAGGGCCGGCAGTAACCTTTCTTTATTCCGGGCCGGCAATCAACATCATGGCGATAATACTGACCGCCAGAGTACTCGGGCTTCAGCTCGGTATAGCACGAGCAGCAGGTGCAATCATCTTCAGCATCATAATCGGTTTGATCATGCACTTTATCTTCAGAAATGAGAAGAGTGACAATGGTGGTTTATTGATTCCTGACAGTGGAAAACCAATAAGCCATAGTATCAGTCTGATGGTACTTCTGGTATTGATCCTGATCTTTGCGAACTGGGGTAAACCTGTCGCCGGTATAGGTATCTGGAATTTCATCTACCAGATCAAATGGTTGATTACTTCTATTTTAGGGATTCTGCTCGGGGCGGTACTGGTAAAGCTTTACTCAATGTCATTATGGAAGGTTTTTACTGTTGGTGTCGCAACGTTATTTTTTGCCTTACTTTTTCCAGCTATGCCGATGCTCGCTTTTTCGGTTGCAATCATAGGGCTCTCCTTCTTTATCAGCCGTAAGGAAGATGAATTGGGTGACTGGTTTACCGCAACCTGGGACTTTGCCAAGCAGATCCTGCCGTTACTCTTTTTCGGGGTTATCATAGCAGGTGTATTACTTGGCAGGCCGGAAGAGGAGGGGTTGATTCCCTCTCACTGGGTTTACTTTGCTGTTGGTGGTAACTCCCTCTCGGCTAACTTCTTTGCTTCTATTGCTGGTGCCTTTATGTATTTTGCCACTCTGACCGAGGTGCCTATTTTACAGGGTCTTATTGGCAACGGTATGGGTAAGGGACCGGCGTTAGCCCTGCTCCTTGCTGGCCCGGCACTATCACTGCCAAATATGCTGGTTATCAGGTCGGTGATCGGAAGTAAGAAAACAGTAGTATTTGTCTCACTGGTTGTCGTAATGTCAACAATTGCAGGAGTCACCTATGGCTACCTGTTTTAAACAAGATCTAATCAATAGGAAATACGGAATAGATACGACTAAATTGCTACACAGGCTGGGTATTTATGGATATAGATAGATGTGTAGTTAAGCAATACAGACCGGGAGGATAAAATGGCTGAATGTAAGTGCAGTTGTTCTGGTAATTGTGCTGTTAACACAGCTCAAAGCAATGTCTTTGCCTGTGCAGGAGCAAGTAATGTGGGCAAGCTCTCTGTAGATCTGGCGATAGAATTACACAAACTCAATAGCTACCGGATGGGTTGTGCATCAGGAGTTGGGGCAGATATCTGCGGTTTTAAGGAGGCAACTGAGGGGAATGAAGTTGCTAATCTCATTATTGACGGATGTGGAGTATCCTGCTTGAAGCAAATGTTTGCCAAGAAAGGGATAAGTAATTTCCGGCATATAATCCTGACCGAGATGGGAATCAGGAAGGAATCTGATTTTAACTATGATCAGCAGGAGATCAAGCGACTGATAACGCTAATAAATAACAAAAGGAGTAAGTAATGGTAATAAAGATACTGGGAAGTGGTTGCAATAAATGCAATAAGCTCGAGCAGAATGCCAGAAAAGCTGCTGGCGAAGCTGGCATTGAATACAGTCTGGAAAAAGTAACAGATATAAACAGGATTATGGAATATGGGGTGGCATTAACTCCGGCTCTCGTTATTGATGATAAGGTAGTATCTTCCGGAAAGGTTCTCTCACCGGAAAAGATATTGACTCTACTGAAGAGAGGTTAGAAGATGCCGGGAAAATCACCGTGGTCAGCAAGAGTGGGCCAAACCTTCAAAGCTTTGTTCTGTTACACCCCCATCTTGATCGTTATCATAATAACCCTGCTGGTTGCCTGCAGTGAAGTAGAAAGCAGCCCGGCCGGAGAAAAACTGCAGGGTAAGATAGCCGAACGCTATCCCCTCTTATCCGAATCACCATTAGGTTCAGCTACATTTACCAGCCTGCCGGAAGATATCCTTGTCCGATCCGGTGATGTTACTGTCACGAGTCAGGATATCGCTGAAGAAATTGCAAAATCTAACCCCAATATAAGAAGTCAATTGGAAGAAAATGCATTCTTCATCCTGGAACAGAAGTTCACCGAGCGAGTATTATTCAGTGAGGCCCGTAATTCACTCGCTGCGGAGGGTCGCAATGTATTAGAGTTACCTGACAATGAGATAATTCAGATATTCATCGCTGAATTAGTAGATGATATTACACCTACTGCCGAGGAGATGAGCGATTTCTATGCAGCAAACAGGGAATTAATGGGCGGGATGCCCTACGACAGAGTAAAAGAGCAGATCGAGATGTTTCTCCAGCAACAAAAACAACAGGAGTTCGTAAACGATTACATCAGGAATATTCTGCAGGTTCGGGAGATTGAAATATCTGCCATCTGGAGTGCAGAGAGAATTGCTGTAGCTCTGGATAACGGGGTGGATAACGCCCGTAAAAATGGCAGGCCGACAATGGTAAACTTCGGTTCTGACAGTTGCGTTCCATGCCAGATGATGATACCGGCAAGGGAAGCTGTCAAAGAGAAATTTGACGGTAAAGCGGATGTTGTTTATGTTCATACCGACAGAGAGCAGATTCTCTCAGCCCGTTATGGGATTCAGAGTATCCCAACCCTGATTTTCTTCGATCAGGACGGGAATGAAGTACACAGACACGTTGGAATAATGGAACAGCAAGAAATGGAAGAATGGCTGAACAGCATACTCGAATCATAATTCTCAAGAAGATAATCACCTATCTGCTGCTCGCTTTTGTCGTTTTCAGCATCGGTTTTGCGGCAGGGAAAGAGTTTGCTGCAACCGGATCCCCGGTGGAGCAGGCCTCTGCTGCCGGAAATGACAGCTATACTCTTGTATACTATCTTCGTTCAACTTTTCGCTGCTGGCAATGCAATATGATAGAGATCTATTCTGATGAGTTGATAAGAAATGAGTTTGCGGACTATGTTGAAGCCGGATTACTGGAATGGAGAATAGTAGACTACCTGCAAGATAAAGAGCTGGCGAACCATTATAACATTTCGGGTAATACGATTATAGTCGCCAGGTTTGAGGATGGTGTTGAGGTCAGCCATGAACGACTCGATCAGGTTATGGAAAAAGTCCTCAACCGGGACGAGTTTATGAGCTATCTCTCTGAGGCTATAGTAAAAAGTCTCAACGCGTGAAAGGAATACTGAAATGACTATGATAATGCTTATGTGGAGTGCCCTGATTCTCGGGGTGATAACATCAATAAGCCCCTGTCCACTGGCAACGAATATTGCAGCAATCTCATTCTTAAGTCGCTCTCTCAATAATACCCGAAGGGTTCTACTTTCTGGTTTGCTATATACACTGGGACGAATGATCGTTTATGTCGGATTGGGTTCCATAATCCTGATATTCTTGCAGACATCATCTCCATCTGAAGCATCGATAGTCTCTGTATTGTCTCGCTGGTTACAGAATAATGTCGGTATTATTTTGGGTCCTTTACTAGTCCTGGCAGGGATGTTCATTCTGGGGCTGTTGCAAACTGCCACATCGTTCAATATCGGGAGTAACTCCCTGCAGAAAAGAGCAAAAGATGGGAGTATAATATGGGCTTTCCCGATGGGCATAGTCTTTGCCCTCTCTTTCTGTCCCGTCTCAGCAAGCCTGTTTTTTATCGGATTGATTGGCCTCGCAACCCGGCACTCTTCACCGGTGCTGTTACCTACTCTCTATGGTATAGGTACTGCATTACCCGTATTGGTTTTTGCCTTCTTATTTGCTTTTGCTGCCAGACTGGTTGGAAAGGTGTTCGACAGGCTTTCTCAAATTGAGAAATGGATCAGGACTGCCACGGGGATAATCTTCATTGGTGCAGGAGTGTACTATATCCTAACCCATATCTATGGGCTGTCATTATACGTTGGACAATAGACAATAGATCTCTGACTATTATCTGACAGGCCGAGCTCTGGGTCATCTCGCGTATTAACCCGGGCTGCTTTATCAGAAACTCACCTCTACTTTGCTGTTACTCCGTCCGGGAAATGATGTTCTGTTTTGTTGGCAATTCTTACCAGTGTCAACATAACCGGCACTTCCACCAGGACACCGACAATAGTAGCAAGTGCTACCGGCGATGCCGCACCGAAAAGAGCAATAGCAACTGCTACAGCCAGTTCGAAGAAATTTGAAGCCCCAATCATCCCTGCTGGTGCAGCAATACAGTGTCTGATTCTCAGTTTCATTGCTCCAATATAGGCGATAAAGAAGATCAGAAAGGTCTGAATTGTCAATGGTATTGCAATCAGGACAATATGCAGAGGATTCTCTACTATGACGCTCCCCTGAAAGGAGAAGATTATTATCAAAGTGAGGAGCAATCCACCTATCGTTATATTGTTAAATTTGGGAAGGAAGGTTTCAGTAAAGTACTCTATCCCTTTCGCTTTGATCAAACTCACTCGCGTTATGACACCACCAACAAGAGGAATGACTACGAATAACACAACAGAGAGAATCAGGGTATCCCAGGGGATCGTTATCCCGCTGATGCCTAAAAGAAATGCGACTATTGGAGTAAAGGCGAATAGTATGATCAGGTCGTTCGTGGCAACCTGAACGACTGTATAGGCTGGGTTACCTTTCGTCAAATGACTCCAGACGAAGACCATCGCCGTACAGGGGGCGGCACCCAGAATAATCGCACCTGCAAGATAGTCTCGTGCCAGCTCTTCAGGAATCAGATTCCCGAAGATGATGAAGAAGAAAAGATAAGCTATACCATACATAGTGAACGGTTTGATAAGCCAATTGACAACCCAGGTGAGAAACAGTCCCTGCGGACTCTTACCGACGTTCTTGATACTCGTAAAATCGACCTTCATCATCATAGGATAGATCATTAACCAGATCAATATCGCGATCGGTATTGATACGCGGGCATATTCGAATTTACCCAGAAAAGCGGGAATAGATGGAAGATATTGCCCGATCAAAATACCGGCTACCATACAGGCAGCTACCCAGAGAGTAAGATATCTCTCAAAAAAACTGATGCCCTGCTTCGCTTCTCGTCCCATAACTCCTTCTTGAATCATTTCGTTTGCTAATCGGCTGAGCTCATAACTATTTACAAATACATTCAGCTTTGGGAACTGTTATAGAATCTATCAATTGATGCAACTCAGTAACTCTGTCCTGGTTCAATGTATAATACATCCAGGTCGCATCTTTCCTCCCCTTTACAAGGCCACAACCTGTGAGCATCTTCATATGATGAGAAAGGGTCGACTGGTTGATAGATAAGCGCTCTAATATCTTGCAGGCACAGAGCGTTCCACAGGAAAGTATTTCGAGTATCTGTAAACGGGTTGGATCGCTCAGTACTTTGAATAACTTTGCCAGACTATCATATTGTGTCATACAAGTGACCCCTTTTCTCTAATCTAATACCAAGATAGCCCAATATCGATATCTGTCAATATTTATCTGTGTCGATATCTGGCTTCGAGCTTTGAGGCGCGATTTTATGGTGTAATCAAGGTTTTCAGCATACACATTTTGAGACGTCTGATGCCGGTATAGAACCTGCTGGCAAAGTGCGGAAAAAATTAATAGTTGACTATCTGCACTTCATCAAGGCAATATGAACAGCTATGAAATATACACAAAAAGTGAGGATAGAATGAAGATTTCAGTGAGAAATCTGGTAGAGTTTGTTTATCGCACCGGAGACATCTCTTATGAATTCAGTGGCAGTTCCCGCAATGTAGCCGGCATCAGAGGTCATCAGAGGATACAGAAGAGTAGGGGAGCGGGATATCAGGCGGAAGTTTCACTCGAACATACGGTAGAGCTGGATGGTCTGTCACTCGCTATAGGGGGCAGGATAGACGGTGTCTGGGAAACGGAAGAGGGTATAGTTCTGGAGGAGATCAAAACCACAACCCTTCCCCTGAAGGAGATTCTTGAAGACAGTTTTTTTCTTCACTGGGCTCAGGTCAGGACCTATGCTTATATATTTATGCTGAATCAGGGTATGCAATCTGTCAGGATACAGCTCACCTATTATAATATCGACAGTGACGAGGTGCAGGAGTATCGCAAGCTGCTAACGTTGCAGGAGGCAGAGGAAAACTTCAACGAACTGGTCGGACGTTATCTCGATTTTGCCCGGCTTATCGAAAATCGCAAGCAGGTGCGTGATGTCTCATCTGCAACGATGACCTTTCCCTTTCAGGAGTATCGTCCCGGGCAGAGAGAACTCGCCATAGAGGTCTATAAAAGCATTGAGCGGCACAAACGGTTTTTCTTTCAGGCGGCGACCGGTATTGGTAAGACGGTAGCTGTTATTTTTCCGGCTATGAAAGCGCTGGGAAATAACTTCTGTGACAAGCTCTTCTACCTGACGGCCAAAACCATAGGCAAGACGATAGCAGAGAGTTGTGTCAATCTATTGACAGAGCAGGGGCTGGACTGTCTTTCTGTCACGCTGACAGCGAAGGATAAAGTCTGTTTCAAGCCTGACGCAGCCTGTCATCCAGACGAATGTGAATATGCGAAAGGGTACTATGATCGAGTTTCTGAGGCTATCAGAGAGGGATTAAAGGAGAACATTCTCACCCGGCAAAGGATTATCGGCCTGGCAAGCAAACACAGGATTTGCCCCTTTGAATTCTCGCTCGATATAGCACTCTGGGCAGACATAGTGATCTGTGACTATAACTACGCTTTCGATCCGCGTGTATATCTCCGTCGGTTCTTTATGGAGCAGCAGGAGAGCTATACCTTTCTCATTGATGAGGCTCATAACCTGGTAGATCGTTCCCGGAGTATGTATTCGGCAGAACTATTCAAGAAGAATTATCTTCTGCTCCGGAGAGATATGAAGGAGAAGTATCCTCAAATGGCCAGACATCTGACGAAGCTGAACAGCTACTTTCTCTCATTGAAAAAAGAACTTACCGAGACGAACGAGGAGTCTATCGTCCATCAGCGGATACCGGAAGAGTTGCTGAAACTCCTTCGCAGATTCTGCAGTATTGCAGAGGCAATGCTGGAAAAGGATGCAGTGCTGGAAAAGAGAGAAGAACTGCTCGATCTCTATTTCGAAACGGTGGCATTTATGCGGATCTCCGAATACTTCGATGAGCGTTTTGTCTTCTATTACGAAAAGCGGGGTAAGGATGATCTCAGGGTCAAAATCTTCTGTCTCGATCCCTCGAAGGTGATGAAGGAGAATATCAAAAGAGCCCGTTCAGCGGTTTTCTTCTCCGCTACGATGACCCCGATCAGGTATTTTTCTGAACTGCTTGGTGGGGAAGAGAAGGACAGCAAGAAGATCATCAATTCGCCCTTTCCGATGGAGAATCGGGCTGTTATCATCTGTCCCCAGGTTGTAACCCTTTACAAGCGGCGCAGGGAGTCGCTCAATAAGCTCACAGCTTACATCAGGGCTGCTGTATCTGCCAGGAAGGGTAATTATATTACCTATTTCTCTTCCTATGAGTATATGAACCAGGTTTTAGATCATTTTTCTCCTTTAGAGGAGGATGGTGAACTTCCCCTGCAGATCGTGCAGAAGCGGGATATGACAGAAGAGGAGAGGGAGAACTATCTGGATCAGTTCCAGAACGGTGGCGATACCCATCAGCTAGGTTTTGCCGTGCTGGGCGGGGTATTCGGTGAAGGGATCGATCTTATCGGGGATGACCTTATTTGTGCCATTATCGTCGGAGTTGGACTGCCACAGATCTCTCTGGAACAGGAGTTGATCAGGGAGTTCTTCGAACGGAAAAACGGTAAGGGATTCGAGTATGCTTATCAGTATCCCGGTATGAACCGTGTTCTCCAGGCTGCGGGACGGGTAATCAGGTCAGAAAAGGATTACGGTGCTGTTATCCTTATGGACCAGAGATTCGCCTATCGTGATTACAGGGATCTCTTTCCCTATGAATGGCGGCATGCTGTTGTTGTCAAATCACCCGAAATCCTGAAGAACGTCCTGCTTGGCTTCTGGGGTAAGCAGGAGAGATAGCTGACAGGAAAGAACCGGGAGATAGAAAGACTCATTGATCAGGATGTAATATATCACTATTCCAGTAAATTCTCTCATTTTCTGCTTTCTTCCACGATAATCCCTTTTATGGCAGAATAGTTCATAAAGTTCTTGACCTGCTATGAGAAAAGAAGATTTTTGCCTTAAAAAAATCTTACGGAGGTAGAGTGAATATTAGCAAATTGGATGACATGTTCGAGCATCTCAAATCCCGCCCCAAAAAACGTCTCATAGTAGCCTATGGCCAGGATCCCCACACGATTGGAGCGGTCCATCTGGCAGTCACCATGGGCCTTATTGACGCCACGATTGTCGGCGACGAAAGCAAGATCAAAAAACTCTGTGACAAAAAGGAACTGGACCATTCAGTCTTTCAGATAGTCAATGAGAAGAATGAAGCCAGAGCGGGTGTCCGTTCAGTAGATCTTATCATAGAGGGTAAAGGTGATTTCCTGATGAAAGGATTGATCAGTACTGACAAGTATATGCACGCCATCCTCAATAAGGAGCGGGGATTACTTCCACCAGGTGGAGTTTTGAGCCATATAGCTGTCTTCGAGGTCCCTAATTATCATAAACTTATCATTGCCAGTGATGTCGCTGTCATACCGGCTCCGGATCTGAAACAGAAGATAGCCATTGCCAATTATCTGGTAGGAGCTGCCAAGTCACTCGGGATCGAGAAACCGAAAATTGCCGTTATCAGTGCCACAGAGAAGGTAAACTACAAGATGGAGTCCTGTGTTGACGGGGCGATATTATCGAAGATGGCTCAACGAGGCCAGATCAAAGATGCTCTCATCGACGGGCCGTTTGCCCTCGATGTTGCCATTGACAGGGAGAGCGCCGAGATCAAGGGCATAGACAGCCCGGTTGCCGGTGATGCAGATTGCCTTCTCTTCCCAAATATTGAAACGGGTAATGTGTTCTATAAAGCGATGACCAAGCTGGCCGGTGGTGAGGTTGGAGCTTATGTTGTCGGTGCCAAATCTCCGGCAATCCTTCCATCACGTGGTGACTGCGAAAAGAGTAAGCTCTATTCTATAGCACTTTCGGCTCTTTACGCCTGAGAAGAAAATTAACATAAAATTGCCAGGTCGGGAAATTCGTTCTATAGTTAAGAGCAATCTCCCGGCCTGATAACATTATATACCGGAGGAATGATGAAAATAGCTTTAGCTGCAGATCATGCAGGTTTTGAGATGAAAGAATTTATAAAAAACTGCCTGCAGGATGATCATCAAGTTATCGATTTCGGCACCGGCAACAGAGAGCCGGCAGATTATGCACCCCTGTCGATAAAGGCTGCCGAAGAGGTTGCAAGCGGTAATTGTCAGAAAGGGATCATAATCTGCGGAACAGGAATAGGGAGTTCTATCGCAGCAAATAAAGTCAAAGGAATTAGAGCTGCTCTCTGTCACTCTACTGACTTTGCCAGGTTAAGCCGCCTGCATAATAATGCTAACGTACTCGTCCTGCCCGGCAGATTCATAGCCAACCATCTTGCTGTCGATATTGTCAGACTCTGGCTCGGGACCGAGTTTACCGGCGAAGACCGACATATCAGAAGAATTGGACAAATAAAAGAATATGAAGAGAGGAAGTAATTATGAAACATATCAAGGATCGAGATCCGGAAATTTTCGCTGCCATTCTCAATGAGATTAACAGACAGACTGAGAATCTGGAACTGATCGCCTCAGAGAACTTTGTCTCCCGGGCGGTTCTGGAAGCTGCTGGTTCGGTATTAACCAATAAATATGCAGAGGGGTATCCCTATCGCTGGAGTAAGAAGACCGGCCAGATAAACTATAAACTCTACGGAAGATATTACGGTGGTTGTGAGCATGTCGATGTAGTAGAGAAGATCGCCATAGAGAGAGCGAAAGAACTCTTCGGTGCCGAACATGCCAACGTCCAGCCTCATTCAGGCTCTCAGGCTAATATGGCTGCCTATTTCTCACTCGTCAAGCCGGGTGATACAGTGCTATCGCTGGAACTCGCTCACGGTGGCCATCTTACCCACGGACATCCTCTGAGTTTCTCCGGCAATCTCTACAAGATTGTTCATTACGGTGTCGATCAGAAGACAGAGGTCTTCGATTATGACCACCTGAAGAAATTAGCACAGGAAGTGAAACCAAAGATGATCCTTGCCGGAGCAAGTGCCTATCCCCGTGCTATGGACTTTGCCAGGTTCCGTGAAATTGCCGATAGTGTCGGAGCTTCTCTGATGGTCGATATGGCGCATATCGCTGGACTGGTAGCTACCGGACTGCATCAGAGCCCGATACCCTATGCCGATGTTGTTACCACAACTACTCACAAGACTCTTCGCGGGCCACGTTCCGGACTGATTCTCTGTAAAGAGCATATTGCCAGAGAGATTGACCGGCAAGTTTTTCCCGGTATCCAGGGCGGGCCATTGATGCACGTCATAGCTGCCAAGGCAGTAGCCTTTAAAGAAGCACTCTCTCCCGAATTCAAAGAGTATCAGAAACAGGTTGTCAATAATGCTGTTACACTCGCCAGAGAACTTGAGGAGAAGGGATTCAACCTCGTTTCCGGTGGTACTGATACCCATCTTATGCTGATCAATCTCGGCACAGAAGAGGAGGGTGGACCATCAGGTAAAGCGATGGAAGGTGCCCTCGATAAAGCCTCGATCACGGCCAATAAGAATACGGTTCCCTTCGATACAAGAACTCCATTCGTTGCCTCCGGTATCAGACTTGGAACTCCTGCCGTAACAACCAGGAATATGAAAGAACCGGAGATGAAGAAGATTGCTGCCTTTATCAGAAGAGTTTTCGAAAACTACGACAACGAAGAACTCTTGCAGGAGATTAAAAAAGAGGTTAACGAATTCTGCCATCAATTCCCCCTCTATGATGATATCATTAAAGAACTGGACGAATAGGGGAGATGAATTACTGAAATAATTCATTGACTGACTGAAATATAATACTATAATAGTGATGTCGTCAGGAAAATAAGCAGATGCTGACTGACGGCTTTGAAGTGAGTGGGTTTAATTGAATCCTGACAGCAGGAACAAACTGGTTTATCCTGTTTCAGGTATTAGTATGATCTTATAAGCTGATGTGTAACATTTTAGCGAACAAAGGAGAGAGCTATGAAGAAACTTATTTTTACTCTGATCGGAATCGGATTGATTCCCTTCTTATTTGCCTCTGCCCTGGTGTTAGAGGGAGAGGAATACTCTGCAGATAATCTGCGTGAACAGTATTTAGTCGATTTCGAAGGGCCCGGTGAGACCAAGACGAGTTATGCCTCGGGTAATGTCAATCTCAGCGGTAAGGACTGGAATCTTGACAATGCCCTCATCGGGACGGCAGATAATGACCGTAAATTCGGTGAACGTTCCGCCAGGTTACGTCATGAAGATGATCTGGCTGCAACAATGACCATGCTGGAAGACAAAGCTAACGGACTTGGGACGCTCTCCTTCTATTATGCCCGATCAGGATTCTCAAATGATAACCAACCTGCTGCCCCGGTCTTCGTGGCTGAATATAGTCTTGACCAGGGGAGTAGCTGGACTCAGATCGGTAACGATATCAATCTTGACGGGATAGATCAACTTACCTTATTCTCACAGACCGTTAACGTCGAGGGTAACGTTAGAGTGAGATTTCGCTCTATATCGGGATCCGACGGTAGAAGATTCAATATTGACGATATCCTGCTGACCGATTTTGGCGATGAAGAGTCTGTAGCTCCACCCGCCTTCAACCCGCCGGGTGGTTCCTATTACGGTGCCGTTACGGTTAATATCACGACTGCTACCGAAGGTGCTACGATACACTATACTCTCGATGGTGAAGACCCGGATCAGAGTTCACCCGTCTTTACCGACCCTATTGAAATCGCTGAGACAACAACAGTGAAAGCTCGCGGATATCATCCCGATTATAACCCGAGCATTGTCTCCACGGCTAATTATACGATCAATACGCCGATAGATGTTGCTACTGTTGCAGAACTGCGAGCCGGCACTGATGGTGAGATATACAGGCTCACGAACGAAGTGATCCTTACCTTCCAGCAGAGCTTCCGACACCAGAAATATATCCAGGACGATACAGCCGGAATTCTTATCGATGATGATGCCGGGATCATTACTACTAATTATGAGAGATATGATGGTATCACTGGTATCGTTGGAACCCTGGGTGAATACGGTAATATGAAGCAGTTCGTTCCGGTTCAGAATCCACCGGCGGCAACATCACACAATAATACCGTTGAACCGCTTGTCATTACTATGCAGGACTACCTCGACGATTTCATGCTCTATCAGTCCCGGCTGGTTAAACTGGAAGATGTCTCCTTCAGCGAAGCCGATGGTTCACTTACTTTCGCCAACGGACAGGTTTATGAACTGACCGATGGGACCCATACTATCGACTTCAGAACGACCTTCTACGATGTCGATTATATCGGAGAGGTCATACCGATGGAGACTATTGATCTGACCGGGCTTCCCAATTCACGTTCTGAAGGACACTTTATCACCTCCAGGGATGAAAACGATATCTATTCGATTACTTCGGTCGACTTGCCAGAATATAACAACCCAATCAATCTGAAGGGTAATTATCCCAACCCGTTCAATCCCTCGACTACTATCCACTTCTCTCTCCCTTCAGAGATGGAAGTGAGCCTGGCTGTCTATAATATCAAAGGACAGCTCGTCAGAGAACTGCTGAACGGATTTATGCCCGCTGGTGAACATCATATCGAGTGGGACGGAAGAGACGCTGACAACAGAATTCAATCTTCCGGAGTGTATTTCTACAAACTGCAGAATAGCGAGCAGACACTGATCCGCAAGGCTCTGATGCTGAAATAACAGGCCTATTATTCAAAACTTCTCGCAGAGGGGAGTTACGGATATATAACAATTCAGGGGCAGGTCAGACACCTGCCCCTTTTATAAAAAATCAAGTAAACCTTGATTATCAGGAGATTAGATGATCTGTAAAAATGAGCTCGGGATTGAAGTATGGCAACTATTCCAGCCAAAACAGATAATATATTTTGCCACTATAGAAGGGAATAAACCAAGGGTCCGGCCGGTAACTATGCTCTGCCAGGATGACCGCTTCTGGATCCTGACCGGTACGAATGATAACAAGGTGTCACAACTGCAGCAGAATCCCCGCATAGAACTCTGCCTGCCACTCGAAAATGATAATAGTAATGGATATGTTCGTATCTCGGGTAAGGCAATCATCGTCCAGGAGGAATCTCTACGCCGTAAATTAGCAGAAAACTGTGACTATTTTCATAACTACTGGCAGGATACTAACGACCCGGGCTACACCCTCCTCGAAATTGAATTCCAGGAGATCGAGTATCTGAAACCGGGAGATATGGAAGGTAAAAAATTCCAGGTCTGAAAAGATCTCCTCTCTATAATCCATAGATTACAGTTTAACCACTGTTCAGCATCGGAGTCGGTACCCAACCGACTACACCCCTCCCCAGAGTTTCTCTCCCTGCTATTCTTCCCGATGGACTTGCTTGGCATCCAATGGACTTGCTTTGCTTCCAATGGTCTTGCTTTGCATCCGATGGACTTGCTTGGCTCCCTTTGGTTTTTTAACCAGGCAACCAAGCAACTAAGCAACTAAGCAACCAACCCCCCTTGCTCAACCCCCAACGACCCTGCTACTCCTCCCTTTGGTTTTTTAACCAGGCAACCAAGCAACTAAGCAACCAATCCCCCTGCTCCACCCCCAACGACCTTGCTACTCCTCCCTTTGGTTTTTTAACCAGGCAACTAAGCAACTAAGCAACCAACCCCCTTGCTCAACCCCCAACGACCTTGCTCGGCATCCAATGGACTTGCTTAACCCCCTTTAGCAACTCCACAACTCCAAAACGTTCTTTTCTTGCTATTCCTCCCTTTGTTTTTTTTAACCAGGCAACCAAGCAACTAAGCAACTAAGCAACCAACCCCCTTGCTCCACCCCCAACGACCTTGCTCGGCATCCAATGGACTTGCTTTGCATCCGATGGACTTGCTTAACCCCCTTTAGCAACTCCACAACTCCAAAACGTTCTTTTCTTGCTATTCCTCCCTTTGTTTTTTTTAACCAGGCAACCAAGCAACTAAGCAACTAAGCAACCAA